>JAGHIE010000017.1 GCA_017887325.1 Oscillospiraceae bacterium
GCTGTTTTATCTACAACTGGTGGAACTGTTACTTCTTCAAGTAAGTCAAATGCTTTTTGTAGTTTTACTAAAGCATTATCAACTTCTTTTTGTGTTGCTTCTGCTTTATCTAATATAGCTTGTGCTTCTGCTTTTGCTGTCATTAGATTAGCAAAACTTTCTTCTGTATAGTTTTCTTCACTCAAACCATTAACTTTGTCCATTAACGCTTTCAATGCTGTTTTATCTGCTTCTTCTTCAATCTTTTCTAAGTTGTCTTTTGCAGTTTTTAATTGTTCTAAAGCACTATCAACTTCTTCTTGTGTTGCTGTTGAATCACTTAAAACAACTTTAGCATTATTATATGCTTTTTTATATTCATTCCAAGTTGCAAATGTATATTCTTCAGGAACTTTTGTTTCAAATTCATTTACTTCATTTTGTAATTCATCTTTATTAACAGCAGATTGTATTTGTCTAAATGACACATCTAAAGTATCATTATCACCAGCTGAATCAATTGTAAATTTATTATCAACAACTGGAACTTTTTCTCCATTTAATAATACTTTATCTACTTCATATCCTTCATTTGGAGTAAATACAAAAGTTTTTTCTGTTTCTTCATAATAAACAACATTTCCACTATGATTTACAGTACCATTTCCCGAAACATTTACTGTAATATCGTGTCTTGGAGCATTAGTATAATAAACTTCGTATAATTTTACTTGATGAGGTGCTCTTCTTGTTTCAAATTGGAATACGCCTTCTGCAACATCATACTGTAAATTGCTTAAAGAACCAATAGGTTGATCATCAAATGTAATTGATACATTATATGTATTATTTTCATTTGCAGTAAAGTCAATAATCATATCATGAATATCATTTACAGTTGGTGCTTTGCCTGTAGTAAAGTTTCCATAACCATTTTTAGCTGAATCATAAAACCAGTTATTTCCACCTTTGTCATAACCTACTCTAATATTTCCCATTCTAAATAAAGTTTGGTCTTCTATACTATTTGTGCTAAATTTTACATGCAATCTTCCTTCTTTTAATGGAATAGCATTATTATCAGATGCTGTTGCATTTTCTTTTAAATCTAAAACTAATGCACCGTCTTTTACTGCACCACTTGCATTTTTATAAGTGTAGTCTGCAGTAGTATCAACACTATAATCTGCATGATATCCTTTATATTGATTTACATTAACAGAGTCTTTAAATTCTTTAATAGCTTTTTCAAGTTTTAGATAAGCTTGTTCATAAACACTTTCTTCTTGACCATTTTCTATTTGACTCACTTCTGTTATTACAGCACTAAATTTATCCATAGCATCTTGTGGATATGAACCTGGTTTAGTTCCAACTTCAGCTTCACTAAATAATTCTTGTGCATCTCTTATTAAAGATTGTAAATCTTTATAAGTAAAGTTATTTGGAACATATGCTATCTTTTCTTCTAAGTTTGTAATATGACCTTCTGCACTTGAGAAAGAAATATCTACTTTAACTTCACTTCTAGTTGCACCTTCATTAGCATC
The DNA here is from genome assembly GCA_017887325.1 of Oscillospiraceae bacterium. Lineage (GTDB taxonomy): Bacteria > Bacillota > Clostridia > Oscillospirales > Ruminococcaceae > Massiliimalia. The sequence goes on from JAGHIE010000017.1 coordinate 1,530, forward strand.
AAATCTTGCATTTAATACATTGTTTGCTTCTTTAAAAGCACCTTGGTTTTTAATACCTAAAGCATAAGATACTGTTTTTGTACCATCTTCATTATCTACAATAGTTGGTTCTGATGTAGATAATAAATCTTTTTCATTTATTGTAGTTTGTTCTTTCACAAAAGTAACGCTATTTGGATTATAGTTCATAGAAACTGTGACATTTCTATATTTATTATAAATATGTTCTAATCCAACTTTTACATCATATTTATTTTCTTCACTTTCCAAAACATCTACAGTAGATGCTGGTCTTCCTGTAATTTCTTCACCATAAACACCAAGTTCTGTCATAGACATACCCCATTGGTCATTGTATTTTTCAGCAACTATTCTAACATATCTAGCTTCAGTTGTATCAAAATCAACTACATTTAAACCTGGATAAACATCTGTCATTCGTTTTACTACATTCCAACTATTTGCATCTGTTGAAGTTTCAATTCTGTAAGTTGTTGCATAAGCTCCTGGTGTCCAGTCTATCATTGTCTTGTCAATCATATAATTTTTGCCTAAATCAACTGAAATCCAATGTTCACCATTGCTATTACCACTGCACCAACGAGTAGAATTGTTTCCGTCTACTGCATATGATTCTTTTGTATTATCATTTTCTTTAGCACTTGCTGTAACTGTTTTATTTGTAGCTAAATTTTCTTGTTCTGTACTTGTAAATGGTTCTACTACAACAGCATTAACTAAAGCTTTTTGACCATTTTTTGCTTTAAACTCTATGTCTATTAAACCATTTTTGGCTTTTGAATTAAAGGTTAAGTCTGTGGCTTTATCTTTTCCACCTGCTTGTTCTTCAATATTAAAGTTTTCTTTTACTACTTCGCCATTTATTAAGATATCAAAATTAGCTGGGCTAAATGTATCTGAGCTTGTATCATTGAAATACAATTTAACTCTATAGTTTCCAGGAGATACTTTAAATTTATAGCCAAAGTTTTCTCCAGCACGACCACTCTTTAATGCTGTACCCATACCTGCATCAGGATTTGGTTTACCTCCTCCTAATTGACTATTTACTTGTTCAGAAGCCTTTCCGTCAACTTCATAATAACCACTACCTGATTTATCATTATATTTAGCATCAGCAAATAATCCGTCGTGGTTTGCCATATTTACAGTATCTGTATTACCAGCATCTATTCTCATATTTACTGGTGCCATAGGAGTTTTATCAGCAACAATACCATTTAATATAGGATTTGTCATTGTATTATTTTCTTGGCTATAAGCATGTTGTAATTTAACTGTTATAACACCATTAGAAGGATATATTCCAGATAATTCAATCACTTCTTGACCTTTTGACAAAGTATATCTTTCTTCTAAAACTTCACCATTAACTAAAATATCAAAAGTTCTGTTGGAAATATCTTGCATTTCAGAAACATATAATTTCAAATTATGTGCAGAGTTGTCAGCATATAATTTATATTCTATCTCACTTCCAGTAACACCTGTTTTATAAACATCATCAACATTATTAGCTGTCAATTTTTCTAAACCTTCTGTTACATAACCAGAAGTTTTTGAAGCTTCATCAAATTTTTGTCAGCAGAGAAACCATCTATTTCTTCTCCTCCAACATTATAAGATTTTGATTGTTCTTTCTTTTCTAAATACCAATCAGAACCTGTTTTATCCATTGACAAAGTACCGTCTTTGTCACATTTTAAGAATTTGCCGTTAAGCTCAAGTTTATGTAAACCATTTTTTAAGTCAGTTGCTTTCCAAATAGATTTTGAACTTTCACTTAAAACAATATTTCCTTCTTGTTCATCTAAGTATAAATATCTATTTGTTTGAGTATCCCAAATTCTTATTTTATATCCATCTTTTGAATTTTCAAATACAAAATTAGTTCCACTAGAAGTCATTTCAACTTGATTTTCTTCAATTGTTAAATATTTTCTACTATCAACACTTCTTAGTTGATAAGATGCATTAGATTCTACTGGATAAGAGTTTTGTGACTCATTTTGATTTTCTATAATACCAATATCTGGAATACCATTATATAAAGGGTTTCCAAAGAAGTCTTTGTGTATATTTCTATCACTTTCAGAATCCCAACGACCAATATTACCACCAGTAGCTTGTGGAACTACATCTACATATACACCTGCGTCTTTAGCTGGTGAATCATCTTGTAAACCATATGATTTTAAGCTTTCCCAGTTTGAATTCCACTTAGTATCAGATATAGTAGCTTGTTCTGCCCCACCTGGATTTATAAATTTAGGGTCAGCTTGTATAGCATTTGGAATTTCACCTTTATCATGTTTTCCACTTGCTTCATAAACTAGGTTTCCACCAACTTTAGTATTACTCCAATGTTCTGGTAAAGTTTCTGCTGTTCCCCATCTACTTGGAACTTCTGTATTATAGTTATAAAAAATATTATTATACATAGCCCAGTTTTTATTATTATTTAAAGCTCTACCACCACCATTGCTATGGTTGAATACCCAATTTGCACCGTCATAATAGAATACATTGTTATATATGTAACTTTGTGAGTTAGAACCACCTGCTCCATGACGCCAAGCAACACCGTCGTTTTGGCTTAAATTGTAACGAATAACATCTGTATCATTACCACCCATTAAAAGCATAAAGCCCATTTTTGTATCATGGCTGTAATTATATTCAAATATTGTACCTGCTGAGAAATAGTCACTGTCATAAGAACAACCATCTTGGTTATAATCAGGACCTCTAAAACTTTCATTATATCTAAAAATTGTATCAAATGAGTTCCAAGACCATATACCAGCATTAGCACCTCTTGCTCTTAAAGCTTGTCCATTAACAATATTATGTTCTACAATAGCACCTTTAGATTCACAAACTAGAATACCGTCACCACCTATGTCTGATACATAGTTGTTAACTATTCTCAATCCTCTTTGTGCTTGGTCATGCTGTCTTATATTGGTATATCTTGAGTTATCATTAGCTCCATTATTATCAGCATCATTATTAGGGTCATAATCTGGAGAATCAGGATTATTATGTCTAAAGTTATCTAAGTCTGAAATACGAATAGCTTTAATACCTGTACGGTCACATTGGTCTATGCGGTTATTTTGTATTGTAACTCCATTGAAATATGGATAAACACCATTTTTTGAACTAAAAATAACTTCTACCCCAATACCACCGTCAACTTTATTAACTCCACGATTTTCATTTCCGTCTACATCATGTACATAACAATTATCAACAACTATTCCTTTGTATTCTCTATAAGAATCTCCTGCTTCTTTTGTTTTATATGTATCTTTAGACCTTTCATCTATTGTAACATGAATACCTAATCTTCTTGGGAAAACATCGTCACTTCCGTCTTTTGCATTATTAGGATCTTTAGCAGCACTTGTTTCATTAAAAGCATCATCATTTGTAACTTCTAATCCAGTTACCCATACATATTCCATATTTTCAATTAATACTGCTTCTTTATATCCTGAATATTCTGGAGTTCCGTCCTCATTTTTGCCACCAGTTTGTTTAAAACCACCAGCATTTATTACAGGTCTATCACCTTCACCATATGTATCAATTATAATAGGATTTTCTTCTGTGCCTTTACCTTTTGGATATAATCTTTGATTATCAAAGATACTTCCACATTTTAAACTAATTCCGTCCCCTGGTTGTAGTGTAATTTTATTTACCTCATCTAATGTCTTAAAAGGTTTTTCTTTTGTTCCATCTCCGCCTTTTTCAGCATTACTATCAACATAATACACCGTACCTGTTGCTTTAGGAGGTTTTTGTGTTTCCACATTAGGAACACTACCAGGAACTTGTTCTAATGCTGTATTATCACCTTGAGCAAAAATTTGATAAGGTTGATTTGCAGTTAAAACCATTGCTGATAATGTAACTCCCAATATTCGTTTAACCAAATCTTGTTTTTTCATATCTTCACCTTCCTATTTGTTTCTATTTCCACAAAAATTGTATCATATGTAAAATATTTTTTATATATTTAATATAAAAATACCCAAAATATTATAATTTAAAAACAATTTTTCTAAAAATAAAATCTTATTATTTTCCCATATTGAATAGATATATGTAGTATTATGATAAAAAATGGTGTTGAGAAATTATCTCAACACCATTTTTAAACCAATTCTTTTATAAATTTTAAAACATTTTCATCATCTTTCAATTTAGCTTTGTCTATTAAACTATTTATGTAATTCTCATATTTTTCAGTTAAAACAACATTTGCAACAAAAGTATGTACTTCCTCATATGGATTAGAATCAAATTTTGTAGGATCTTCATTATATTTAGCTTTTTTTTCTTCTTCTGTTGTAGTCAAAACACCAGTTTTTTCTAAATATCTTTGATTTTGTATATATAAATTAGTATTAACGTAGTCATAATATTCTTCTTCATCGTATTGTACTAATCCATACACAACTTTATTTTCTGACTTATCTTCCGCTCTGTTTTGATTATTTTGTTTTAATTCTTTTTGAATATCTTTAAAATCAATATTTTTATATAATCCATTTTCTTTAGCATCTATTTGTATAACTTTTATTCGTACCAATTTATCAATAACTGCTTGTGCATAGTATTCATATCCTGTTTTTCCTTCAACATTTTTAGAAAAATCTAAATTTTCTAAATCTTGATTACTCTTTTCTGCAAAAGATTGTCTTTGCGACATTTTTAAATCTTTTGCAATAATCTGCACTTCTTGTTTATAAATTGGATAATCATTTACATAAAAAATAACATCTTTATTTGATATCGTTTTTACAATAAAAAGCGCAGATAAACTCAAAATAACAAATAATAACAGTACTATTAACACTTTTTTTGTAATTTTCTTATTCATATATACTATTTCCTCTTTATTTTTGATTTTTTAATTATATTACTATAATTTTATTATGTCAAACACAAATCCCCTAACAACATAAATTAAATGTTGTTAGGGGTTGTTTTATTATCTATTCTTTTTCTTTTTGAATAAATGACTTATTGTCAATCCCATTCCTGCTAATGCTGAAGCAACAACTGCTAATAAAGAATTCATATTAATATCATCTGATGTTTTTGAAATATTAGATGAACTATTATTTGAATTTGATGAGTTACCTTGTTGATTTGAACCTTGTCCATTTTGATTAGGTTTATCCTCTGGTTTTGGTTTATTTTCATCTGGATTTTCTGGGTCTGGATCTGGGTTTGGAGTTGGATTTGTATCTTGTTTTTCAAACTCAGCAAAAACATTTACATTTTCATTAGGCATTACAAAAGATACGCTATTATCTTTTATAGTTACATCTATTTCTGCTCCACTTTCTGTTGAAACTTTAATAGATTTTAAATCATATCCTTCATCTGCTTTTGCTGTAATTTCTATAACTTCTCCTTGTTTTGCTTGTTCTTTACTTAATGTAACTGTACCATTTTCAATGTTTTCATCTACTTTTATTGTATGTTGTACATTAGTTTGTAAAATAACATTTAATCCATTTATAACTGTGTCAAATTCTTTCCATGTTTTAACACTATTTGATAATTCTACTAATCTATCAATTTCATCTAATTGTTCTTTTGTATAATCATCTCTATTTATTTCTTTTGCTTTTTGCACTACTTCTTTCAATGTTTGTCTAATTTGAGCCTCTTCTTTTGGTTCTATCTTGCTATAAGCATCATCTAAATCTTTCAATGCTTGATCAACCATATCTTGAGTTGCTTTATCATTATCCAATACATCTTTAGCAGTTGCTATTGCTGAAGTAAACTTAGTAGCATTTTCACCATCAACTATATCAGCTGTTACAACTTTTGATGCTAAATCATAAAGAGATTTTAGTTCATCTTTATTAATTAATGATACTAAATTATCTTTAGCTTTATGAAGTTCATCTACCATTGTATTTACTTCTTTTGTTGTTAAAGTATCTTTAGTCAACAATTCTTCAGCTTGTTTTATTTTGTCTTGCAATGCTTTCCAGTTTTCATCATCTTTAAAGAAATCTAAAGATAATTCTTTCATAGAATTAATTGTTGATTGTAAATATTCTTTGTCTTTTTCTGTTGCATAAGCTTCTAAGCTATTAACAGCTTCTTTTAAATTATTGTATGCATTAATAACTTCTTCTTCAGTTGATTTGTCATTGTCTAAAACAGTTTTAGCTTTTTCTAATTCTGATTTTAGTTTTTCAAAGCTTTCTGGTGTATAATTTGAAGCTTCTAGTTTTATTGCCTCATCGTATAATTTTTGTAATTCATCTTTATTTATAACTACATGCTCATCAACAAAGAAATTATCAATTACATATTCAACACCGTTTTTCTTAGTTATATCAACATAATAATCATCATAATTTCCTGTAGTGATTGTTACTTGACCATTACCTTTTGACCAACTACTTTTACCACATTCAAAAGAACCTACAACTGCATTTTCATTATCGCCTTGTTCTCTTGCTTTATCAGATTTTACTGCAACTGTAAAAGCGCCTTCTACACCAGCTATATAATCTAAACCTATTGTATATGTTGTATTTGGTTTTAATCTTACAGTATATGGTGCTGTTCTGAAATAATCACCAGCATACATAGTTTTTAATGAATATTTACCACTTACTGTGTCATTTGTTATACCTTCATTTGTTTCAGATAAATGTGAGTTATCTGCTTCTGTAACTAAAAATACACCATAACCTTCGTCAGTATTTTCAAAGTCTTCAAAATATGTATGTCCTTGTTTATCAGAAACATTATTTTCTACAACTCTAACATCATCAAAGTTAACAAATGCTTTATCGTCTTTTCCTTCACCTGCTAACAATGATATAGTAGCTTTTCCTTCTGCTGAAGCTGTAAAGTTAACTTTTAGTCGTTGGTAATTTGATTTATATTTACTTGTATGGTGCATACCATAAATTATATTACTTCTGTCCATATAATTTGAAACTTCTTCACCATTTGGTAAAGTTACTTTTATAGTAGCAGTTCTTCCATCAGAAACTTTTGCCCATACAGACGCAGAGTATGTCTTATTAGGAGTTAATCCTGTAATTTCTTGTGTTAAAGAACCTTCTTTAGTTCCAGAAATAGTAATTTCAGTATTACCTAAATTATTTCTTGTAAACTCAACATTATCTGTAACATTCCAAGCGTATCCTGGTGTATAACTATCAAATCCAGCGTCTTTAACAAAACCACCTTCACCCCAATTCATAGATGTGATGTCAGTTTTTTCAACACTTTCTTTTCCTGCATAAATTACATAACCAGTTTTAGCTTTTGCGTCAATAGTTACAGCATTATCTTTTACAGAAATTTCTTTCATATCTCCTCTACCCTTATCAGATAGTTCAAATACTTTTACTGTATCTAAATTTGCAAAAGAATTTGGAAGTTTCCATGTAGTTTGTCCACCATCTGGGTTCCAGTGATATATTTTTTCTTTTCCATCTTCTGTCCAAGGAATAAACACTTTATCACCATTTGCAACTTCTTTTCCGTCTAAAGTAATTATATTTTTACCATTTTCTATTTTAGTTACAACATTTAAGTCTTTTCCTAATACTGCTTGATTTTCATTTTCATATTGCATAATAGGATATTGTGCTAAAAATCTATTTGGCAACACTTTAGTATAAAATTCGTTTAGGGTTTTATCATAATCATAAGAACCTTGCCAACCATTTATACCAATAAAGTTTCTATCACTAGCTCCTCTAAATAATTTGCTATTTCCGAATACATCTTGTGTTTGGTGATTAATAAATCTTGCTAAGTTACCAGCATTATTCATAGTATCACCAATATGGTGAGCTAATACACTATGTGTATCCATTTCATTAACATATTCTGTAGCAATACCCATTCCCATTTCATTTACTTTGTTAATCATTTTATACATTGGCCAACGATTTCCAAAATAAACATCAACATAAATTAAAGATAATTTGCCATTTGTTGCGTTGTTTAAATCATCAAGTCTTGATTCCATTCCGTTTTCTTCTGCTAAAATATCATTTTCACGGATTATTTGTTTTGCAACATCATACCAAGCCCAACCATTAACTGTACTAGCATAATCTTTATAAGTTATAGATTCTGGGTATGTTTCTGAATGGTTAATGTGTACCCCTATATTTGTATTGTATTTATCAGCTTCATCTAAAAGTACATTAAAATCTTTTAATCCACCAGCTGCTTCATTGAAGTTTGCAAAATCACCATTATTAGAGTCATGACCTTGACCATTATAACCTTTAATTATAATATTTTGTGGGAAGTTATCTGTACCTAAAGATATTTTCTTAATATTATCTAATATTCTTAAAAATGGATATTGAGCCCCACTTCCAACATTCATAGCAATTGTATTCATACTTCTCATAACAGATTCTGAATACTTCATATCAGCTGTTTCGCCGTCTTTATCACAATAATCACGCCTTACAATCGCAGCGTCTTGGAAATCAACTTTTCCATCTTTGTTTAAATCAGTTCCCAGTGCAACTTTTGACCATGGTTTTTCAATTATTTCTCCATCAAGACCACGATATTGGTATCCATTAGCCCAAATACCAGTAGTTGTTTTATTTCCATTTTGCATTGTTTGATATGCAACACCTCTTAAATTGTTTATAGAACCACAATTAAATCCTACAGCAATTTGATTGTTGTTCATAACTACTAAAGATGAAGCACTGTATGTATTAGATGCTTTTGCATTAGTTAAATCTACAACTGTTCCTTGATTATATTTATTTTCTCTTAATTCTGCTCCATTTGTATTATCTAGTGATACTAAACTATGTGTAGGGAAATTAAATGAATGTATAGGAGAAGCTGAATCATCTATATTATCTATATTAAATGACAAAACATTGTCTTGTGCTTTTAATATAACATCAAAAGTTACTGTTTTCCCTTTTTCTTTTTCTACAGACATATGATATGTTGCTGTATCTTTTGTAAAGTCTGCTGTCACTTTTGGACGATATTGTGTATTATCAAGTTCAACTACATAATATGGTTTTTCTTGACCTGTTGCTTTTTCACCAGTTTTCAAAGTATAGTCAATAACTCTTGGGAAAAGATTGTCAACTTTAACGCTCATTTCATTTGTTGATAATACTTTTTCTTCTACCTTAGCTGTTTCAGCTTGAGGTAAATTCACTGAATTTACTTTTAAATTATAGATATTAGCTCCTGTTCCTCCCCAGTATCTAACTCCTACTTTACCAGTTCCTTTAGTTAAAGTATCTACTTCACCTGAGAAAACTTCACCATTGTCAAACCATACTGTAACAGTATTTTCTAAAACTCTTACTCTTACTTTATATGGTACTGTTCTTTTAGCGTAAACTCTATCTCCGTCTTGGATTAAGTCTTTAGATTGACCTTTTGAATTCCATATTTTCCATGAAGATTTATTTCCAGCAGGACCATTTATTCCAATAGCTGTCCAATCATCAGGAGATGTATATCTAGTTACTAACGCAAAATTTGAGTTGTCATTATTAGGATCAAACATAAATTCAACATCACAGTTATATAAATCTTTTACATTATTGTCTATGATAAGTACATCTTGTCCATTTTTTACACTTGCTGTACCTTTTTCTTGATTGAATGATAAATCAGCACTACCTTTTACAATATCAAAACCTTCTATTCCATTTTTAAAATCTCTTTCGTAAGAATATTCTTCTTGAGGTTTAGCTTGTATTTGTAAATCAAATTTTGCTTCAAATCCATCTTTAAAAGTAAATACTAAACTGCTTGTTCCATTATCTTTAACTTTTGCAATATATTCTTTTTTAAGTGTTACTTTGTCGCCTTCTAATATATAATCAACATCTTTTTGTAATTCTTCTTCTTTGTTAGAAATCTTTTGTAAGCTGTTTTCTGTTTGTGACAAACTAATATCTATGTCATATAAACCTGCTTCATTATATTGTACAAATGCACTTCCTGGATTTAATAAAACAGAATTAAATTTACCTACTTTAAGGTTATCTATTTTTATTTTTCCTTGATTTGCACCAACATCATAACCCCAAGTTCTAAAACCTGTTTTACCTGATACTTGAGCTCCTAAAATGTCGTTAGCTTGAACAGAAAATGCAAGTTCACCATCTAAATAAACAGTAACTCTACCACCTACAAATTCAGCTCTTAAATGTTTCTTTTCTCCATTATTCCAAGGGATATTACTTGCTATACCATTCTTTTCATTTTGTGCGTTAAATATTTTCCAACTACCACCAACATCATATCCTACACCAACAAAAGATGATTCATTTTGATATCTAAACAATAAAGCAAATCTTCCGTCAGATTGATTAGTAATATCAGCTTCAACAAATCCGTCTTGAATATTTGGTGATAATTTTGATACAGCATTTGCTTTTTCTACACTATTATCATTTTTTGATAATACCATATATCCTGCATCACCTTGACCATCTGCAAATTCAAGTGTACCATTTTGGTTTACCATTTCAAAGCCACCACGATTTTTACTATCGTCAAAGCTTGCTACAAAATTTCCGTCCTCATCATAAGTTGGTGCTTGTAATTCACCTAATTTTAAATTGTCTATTGTACATGTTCCTTGTGTCGCACCACTATCATATCCCCAAACTCTAAAACCAACAGAACCTGTTTTTTCTTCAAAATTAGAATTTGCTTGTGTAAATATCAACTCATTATCTATGTATAAACTAACTTCATTTCCTACATATTCTACTCTTACATGATGTTTTTGATTTTGTTTTAATTCTTTTGATACATTTTTTATAGGGCTTGTTTGTCCATCTTTAATCCATACCCAACTACCACTAACATCATAAGCTATTCCTTCAAACTCTGTAGCACTATTTTGTCTAAAAAGAAAACCTATTCTTCCTTGTGATAAATTATTTATATCAAACTCCATAAAACCATTGTCTAATTTTTCTTGCTCATCAGTGCCAACTATTGTAACACCTTTAGCTTGTAATTTCATTTGACCTTCTACAAAAGAAACCTCGCCATCACCAGATAGCTTTTTAAATCCACCTCTATCATTTTCTGTATCAAATGTTATTACTTTTTCGTCTGCTTTAGCATCAACAGTATCTTCAATAAAATTAACAACATTAGAAACTTCTACATTAGCAAGTACAGGTGTTGCTGTTGATAACAGCATTGCAAAAATACTTATTGTAGTCATCGCCTTTTTATTAAATTCTTTTCTGTTCATAAATCCTCCTAAGTAAAAAACACAACATATCTAATCTTTTGGCAATATATAATTTATACAAATAATTTATATATATCATATTTTTTTTATTATATTATCATATATAGTTAAATAATTTAATATATTTTATTATTTTTAGACCATATTACTAAACAATAACCATTTATTGCTAAAAACACAAAAAAGGTACTCTAAAAAGAGTACCTTTTTTGTGTTTTTTAGTCTTTACAAATAGGTAAGATAGCATAGTGATCTCTGACAATCTTTTCACCATAATGAAATTCTATTGGTTTTGAAAATATAGGACCATCTGAAACAAAACTGTGGTATTCGCCATTTTCTCCACAAACATCAGCACCATCTTTTTCTATAGATAAAATAGTATCTTTTGATAAAGTCATTCCCAAATGTTTATCACTTAATCTATCTGTATCTACACAAGTAATATTAGCAGTAAAGCCTGATGAAATAAATTCATTAACCAAATCTTTTCTTGATTCTTGCCATAATGGGAAATAAGGCTCAAGTCCAGATTCTTTACAAATATTAGTTCCCCATTCTAAATGACCTTCTATATCTATATCTCCAAATACACAAACTTCTGCTCCCATTTCTTTTTGAATACGCAATTCTTTTTTGAAATTTTCAGCATATTCTTTACCTGTGGTTTTTATAAGTTTTATAGGTATATTTAAAGACTTTGATACTTCATCAAGAATTTCTTGTGGTATACCATGAAACCATGAACGATTTTGGTCAATATTATATGTAATAATTAAACATATAGGTTTCATTCCTTGTTTAATCGCTCTATAAAGAGCTAGTACACTATCTTTACCACCACTATATGAGGCAACAAACTTTTTATCTTTTAAATTCATAATTAAACTCCTAAAATTTTGATAATTTCTTTTATATCAATATTTTCTTCTATAACATCTGCCAATTTATCAAACTGAATATTCATATATTCATCATATTTAATATTGTTATCACCTATTGATTTTTCAATAGACTCTTTCGTTTTCATCAAACCATTATCTGTTAAACTATCTTCATCTTCTAAGTTAACTTCTGTATAAGGTATAATTCCTAAAACTTGTTTATTTGTAATATTTTCAAGAATATCCACCCCAGAAGAAAAATATTCTGTGCAACCACAAAACTTATTAATTACAACACCTTTAACTAATTCTTTTTCAGCATCTTCTAACAACATTATAGTACCATAAATAGAAGCGAAAACTCCTCCACGACTAATATCAGCTATCAATATTACTGGACAGTTTGTTTTCTTTGCAAATCCCATATTAACAATATCATTTTCTTTTAAATTTAATTCTACAGGACTTCCTGCACCTTCTACAATTACAATATCATATTTATCTAATAGCTCATTATAAGAATTAATTACTTCTTCTGATAAACGCTTTTTTAATTCGCTATATTCAAAAGTTTTTAGATTTCCAATAGATTCTCCTTTTAATATAACTTCTGAACCATAAATATCAGTTGGTTTTAAAAGTACAGGATTCATTGTAACTTCTGGCTCTATTCCACAAGCATATGCAGCAATAGCTTGTGATCTTGCCATTTGCATTCCATTATCAAATACATGTGCGTTTGATGACATATTTTGTGCTTTAAATGGTGCAACAGAATATCCTGCTCTTTTTAAAGCTCTACAAAGTCCTATTACAAAAGTTGATTTTCCTGCACCTGAAGATGTGCCTTGTATCATCAAAGATTTTCCCATTTTTTTAAAGCCTCCCTCATATATCCACCTACATCCATTTTATATACAGATTTCATAATCTCTGTTTTTAAAACGTCTTTTGGTTCTCCTATTGATTCAATCTTACCATCATTTATTAATAAAATTTTATCTGAAAGTCTCATTGCAAGGTTAAAATCATGTAAAACTCCAATAACTGTCTTTTTATTATTTTTTGCCCAATCTTTAATAAAATCAATCAATTCTACTTGAAAATATAAATCTAAATGATTAGTAGGCTCATCAAGTAAAATTATTTCTGGGTCTTGTACCAAAGTTTTTGCTAAAAATACTCGTTGCAATTGACCTCCCGAAAGAGTTGTTATACTTTGATGTCTAACTTCCCACAATCCTACTTTTTTCAGTATTTCTTCAACTGCTATTTTATCATCTTTATCAAACCCCGAAAGAATGCTCTTTTTCTTTACTGAATATCTACCTAATAAAACTGTGTCGAAGATAGAGTAATCAAAATATATATTTGAAATCTGACTGAAAAGTGCAATTTTTTTTGCAAGTTCTTTTCTATTTATTTTTTTTGCTTCAACTCCGTCTATAAAAATATCTCCAGTATATTCAATAGTGTTTGCAATCACTCTTAATAAAGTAGTTTTTCCGCAACCATTAGGACCTATAATAGAAAGATTTTCACAATCATTCACTTTAAAAGATATGTCTTTTAAAACTATATGATCGTCATAACCTGCCGAAATAGATTTTAATTCTAGCACATTTTCACCTCTTTCATAAACAACATAGCAATTGATTTATTATCTTTATAAATATTATTTTTTGTATCCATTCCTTCCTTTAAAGTATAGATAAATAAAAAATGGTGCCCCAATTACTGATGTTACTGCACCAACTGGCAATTCTATAGGCGCTGTTAAAGTTCTTGCAATTAAATCGCACAATGTCATGAAAACTCCACCCATTATTGCAGAAGCTGGAATAACTAACTTATGTTTTGAACCAAAAACTCTGCGAGCTATATGAGGAGTAAACAAATCAATAAAACCTATAACGCCTGCCATTGAAACAGCACTTCCTGTTAAAATAGCTCCTACTGCTAACAATAACCATTTTATTTTTAAAACATTTACACCTGATGCTTTAGAATGTTCTTCACCAAATGTCATAATGTCCATTTCTGTGGATAAAAAGGATACAAATATTATCCCCAATAATGCAATTGGCAATAATATTAATGGATGACTCCAGTCTTTAAGAGAAAAACTACCTAATTGCCAAAATGTAATTTGTTGTGCTGTTTCACTTGCAAACGCCATAATAAAAGCAATGATTGCATTTGCAAACATAGAAAAAGCCATACCAGTAAGTATTATTGTAATATTACCCATGTTCTTATCAAGTTTAGATGCAAGCATAACAGCACAAAATACTGTTAACATACCAAAACTCAATCCAAAGAAAGGTAAAGTCATTAATCCTAAAAAATTAAAACCAAATAAAATTGCAATACTTGCACCAACTGCTGCACCAGATGAAATACCTAATGTATAAGAAGATGCTAGTGGGTTTCTTAGTACAGACTGAGAAATTACCCCACTCACAGACAACATACTCCCTACAATAAATGCTAAAAGAACTCTTGGCAAACGAACTTTTAAAAGAATAACTACATTAGACTCTAATGGTATTCCCAAAGCATCAATATTGAAAATCTTATATAAAATAATTTTAAATATCTCCACAGGAGAAATCATTACACTCCCAATACCAACAGATAAAATTAATACAACTAAAGATATTAAAATTAATATTGCAAATTTAGTCTTTGTTTTTCCCATATTATATATCACCGTAATATTCTGGATAAACTGCTTTTGCCATTTCCTTTAAAGCAACAACTATATTATGTGTAGATAATGAACTTGCATTTTTATCTATAAAATACACATTATTATCTTTTACTGCTTTAATACTATTCCAACCATTTCTTTGTAAAATATCATTAACAGGATCTTCTGTATATGTAATATTTGTCAAGATAACATCTGGATTTGCAGCTATTACTGATTCTTCTGAAACTGTTATCCATTCATTTTGGTCTGCAAAAATATTTTCTGCACCAATAATTTCAATCATTTCATTAATAAAAGTATCTTTTCCAAAAGTATATAATTTAGGTTGTGAACCTATTTCAAAATAAACTTTTTTCTTTTCTGTAATTGTTGATGCAATTTCTGATATTTTTGAAATTTCGTTTTCCATATTTTTAACTAATTCTTCTGCTTCTTTACTTTTATCTAAAATATCACCTATAAATTGTACGCTTTCTTTAATTCCGTCTATACTATTTGCAGAAGGAATAGCGACAACACATATACCAGCATCTCTAACTGGTTTGAAAATATCATCACCACCAGCATTACTCATACTTGATACAAAAACAATGTCAGGATCTTGAGCTATAATTTTTTCTGTATCTGGCTTCATTAAATCAAATTGCATAACATCTTCTTTATCACCTAATATTTCAGAAGAATACTTATCTATCGCAACTATGTTATCTGATAAACCTAATGATACAATTATATCTGTACATGATGACGCAAGTGACATAATTTTATCTTTTGATTTTGGAATGACAATGTCATTACCTGCTAAATCCTTTGTTATAGTTGAAGTTGTGCTACTAGATGATGTATCATTATTTTCTTCTTTTTTACCACAACCTACAAAACTTATTGATAACAACATAACAATTACTAAAAATATTGGAATAATTCTTTTTTTCATTTTAATCTCTCCTTTATTTTTCAATACCAATTCTTGCATTAATTCCTTTTGTATAATAATGCTTTATTTCTTTCATTTCTGTGACTAGATCAGCTTTTTGTATTATTTCATCTTTTGCATATCTTCCTGTTATGATTAATTCAGTATTATCAGACTTTTCATTTAATAGGTTTAATGCATCGTCTAACTTTACATATCCAAAATAAACTGCTACATTTAGCTCATCTAAAATTACCATATCATAATCATTGCTTCTTAATACTTCTAGTGCTCTTTTGAGTCCATTGTTAGCAGCTTCACTATAAGCTTGCTCATCTTTATGAGTTAATTCTTCACCATGACCAAATTGCTCTAGTGTAATTTTATCTGAGTCAAAATATTTAAAAGCTTTAATTTCGCTATACTCACCTTTTTTCATAAATTGACCAATATATACTCTGTATCCTGCACCTATAGCTCTTAAAGCAATACCAAAAGCTGCTGTTGTTTTTCCTTTTCCATTACCTGTATATACTTGCACACACCCTTTTTCCATTTTTAATTCTCCTTATAATTTTCTTATTTGCTATAACATATTTATTTTTTAATTGTTAATAAATATGCAAATAAAATAACATTATTAATTATCGCAATTACATTTCATTATATATTTTAAAATAGTAAAAGTCAATGTAATTAATGTGTAAAATCAATTAAAAATTGTATAAATTTACAATCTAAATGCAAAACTATAAAAACATCCTAATTATAATTATGTATCATATTTATTATACTTTTTTATGTGTACATTACAATTAATATTGTATTTTATACAATATTAAATATCTGTTTCACACTCTTTAAATTATAAATTTAATATGATACAATTAAACAAAAGGAGTGAATATTGATGAGCAATATAAGAAAAGCAGAAGAAAAAGATATCAAAAAAATCGAAGATTTACTTGAACAAGTTAATATGGTACACCATAAAGGTAGACCTGATTTATTTAAATGTGGTGGCAAAAAATATACACAAAACGAACTAATAGATATTTTTAACAATGATAAAACACCAGTATTTGTATATACAGATGATAATGACATTGTTTTAGGATACGCTTTTTGTATTTTGAAACAATTTATTGATAACAACATTATGACTGATATAAAAACATTATACATAGACGATTTATGTGTTGATGAAAAATGTAGAGGAAAAGAAATCGGTAAAAAATTATATGAATTTGTACTAGATTATGCAAAGAAAATCAATTGTCATAGTGTAACTCTTAATGTATGGTGTCTGAACGAACCTGCTATGAGATTTTATAAAAAATGTGGATTAACAGAGCAAAAAATAGTTATGGAACAACTTTTATAAACATTTAAAAAGTAGATATATGGATTAACTCATATATCTACTTTTTTATTTTTATTAATTATAATAAAATGCGTATTTTTCCATTGCATCCATAAGTGCTTTTACATTTTCAATAGGAACACCAGGATAAAGGCCATAAATCATACTTAATCCACCATTTTTTCTGCCTATTTTTTTAACTTCTTCTTTAATTAAATCATCTACTTGTTTTGGCGTACCATATGGAGTTATAACTTGTCTATCTATATCTAAATCTACACAAGTTTTTCCAGAAAAATGATCAGCTATCCAATCAATTCCATTAACTAAATCTTGTAAATTTATACAATCAACTCCACCATCAATAATGTCATCTACCAATGTTCTTATATCTCCATCTGAATGCATATGAACAGCTACACCAGCATCTCTTGCTGGTTTTATTATTTTTTGATAACTAGGTTTTATATATTTTTTAAATAGTTCTGGGGAAATCATAGGTCCTACTTGCATACCTAAATCTTCAGGGTAACGGAAGATATCAACTCCGATAGACATATATTTTTTCACAATTTCTAAATTAAAGTTTTCTATAAGCGAAATTAATTCATCTAATAAAGGTTCTTCATCTGCCATATCGAACATTAAATTTTCATAACCTATTATATCGCATAATTGTAAAAATGTGTGTCCATGTCTTAGCCCACAATCTATTACTCCACCTCTACTTTTTTTATCATTTATTTCTTTTTCTATCTTATTCCAATCAATACTTTCTAAGCCATTACTATGTAAAGGATTTGGACATTTCCATGATTTAAATTTATCCCAATTATCTAATGGATGTTTTACAACAGTTCCTGTTATCCCATTATCTTTTGTTTCCCAAACACATCCAAAATCATCTGTATATATTTTGTCTTTATTTGCAACCACACTATATTTGGGACTAATCTTTTCTTTAGGTCTTACAAATTCAGGAAATAAAATTTTATGTTCTTCCATTAAATCAAGTAATTCTTCTTGATTATAATGATGCCAACAAGCATCGTTAATAGCAAAAAACATAGGTATATAATCTGGTGTTTCAAATCTTATTGCTTTTAATAAATTTCTTTCCTTATCATCATTTGTAATCTTCATCATTATAACTCCTTTGGTATATAATATGTTTTATATTATATATCAAAAAAATATTGATGACTTTCACATTTATATCATGCTGAAAATATGTACAATTATGTGTTTCTAAATTCTTTTGGTGACATTCCTGTATATTTTTTGAAAACATATGAAAAATGTTGACTTGATGAAAAATTAAGCTCTAAAGATATCTTGGTTATAGACAAGTTTGTGGTTTTTAATATTTTTTTGGACAAATCTATTTTTTTGCGAATTATATAGTCATAAGGAGTAAATCCTGTACAAAGTTTAAATTTCCTTTCAAATTGCACATTAGATAATTTCACCATATCAGACAAAGTTGAAATATTTATTTTTTCATATATATTATTTTCAATATATTTCAATACTATTTCAATATCTGCTAAATTTTTTTCTTCAGTTTTTTCCACAGAATTTATTTTTAAACATAAAATGTAAAAAAACTCTATTAGTAAAGCATATATTTTAGAATGTTTTAGAGGATTATCAGAAAAATATAAATCCATAACTTCTGACAATATTGTCTTAATTTGTGGACAGCCTCGAATAACTCTTTTTTTACAAGAATATAGAGTATTTTTAATAAAATCAGAATCCTTTTTAGGTAAACCCATAAAATTTTCTGTATCTTTCATACAATTAAAAATTAAATAAAATAGTCCCGATTTTTCTTCTGGTTCTGTCCCACTACCATGTAATTCATTTGGAAATGTTAAAAATATATCACCACTTTTTACATTATAAGCTTTATCTCCCACCATATATGTTTGTTTGCCTTTATAATGATAACAAACTTCAAAACAATCTTTATGAATATGCTCTTCTAAAGGTTTTTCTGCTTTAAAGTAATCTGTTTTTCCTAATTTATAAATATTTTTTATAGGAACATCTTTAAAAAGAATACTTTTATTTGTAGCAGTAAACACATCTTTCTCATTAATCATTTCATTATTCATATTAATTATTTTCCTTTTATAAGTTACTTACTTTTAAAATAATAATAAAAATCTTTATTCATAAAAAATTTCTCCAAACACTAAAATGTTCAGAGAAATCTTTATTTTAATTATACTTTACATCAATAATATACTTTTCATACCATTTGACAGCTTCTTTTATATACTTTTGAATAGGCATACCAGAGCCTGATAAAACAACTAAATTTCCTTTTTTATCATTTGGAATATCATAAATACATTTCTCTATATTTATAACATTTCCAACACAGTCTACTAAATATTCTCCTTCTACTGTTTCTATAAAACCTTTCACTCTAAATGTCGTTTCTAAAAACATTTCTATAAATTTTTCCAATTCATACTTTGTAATAGTTGGAGATATTTTTATTAGTATATTGCGCAAAGTCAAATCAGCAGTAAACATAATATTTTCTTCTAGATTAGATTTATCACAACAAATCATATTTAAAATTGACTGGTCAATTTTTCCAAATGATGTTTTTATCAATGATATATTTGGTCTTTGAGTTGTAATCAAATTAATAGTATTTTCTAACTGTTCATTTGTCGCCAAATCTGTTTTATTTATTACAGCTACATCACTAGAAGCTATTTGTTTAACACAAGTTCTTGCAGTTGCATACACTTTTGGAAATCTTACTGCATCTACTAAACATACTGCACCTTGATACTCGATATTAGGAAATCTATCTGTTTGAGAAAATATTTTTTTTACTCCAGTAGGGTCAGATAATCCAGAAGCTTCCACAATTATTATATCTGGATTTATATTCTTTGACTCTTGTAAAACTTTTTCAAATTGGTCTAATCTACACGAACAAAATACAGACCCTCCAGATATTTCATTTAAAAAAGCTCCTAAATCAGAAAGTAAAATACCATCAACGCCCTCTTTACCAAACTCATTTACAATAAGTTGTATTTTCTTTCCTTCAAATAATCTTATAAAGTTTTTTAAAAAAGTTGTTTTCCCTGCTCCAAGAAACCCTGTTATTAAATATAATTTGCTCATTTTAACACCACTATTTATTACATTTTTCAATAGCTTCTTTTATTGCTTCTTCTAATTCTACTTTATTTGGTATTATTGAACGATATTTTAATTCTCCATTTATATACATTGATGGTAAGTTTGGTACTCCCATTTTCACACATCTTGCTATGTTTTCTTTATATATAAATTTATATTCTACCATATCTATTGCGTCCCCAAATGTTTCTACTGCTTGGTTTGCCGCATTCATCATATATCCACACGCTGCACATTGTGCTGAATCTAATGTAAA
>JAGHIE010000018.1 GCA_017887325.1 Oscillospiraceae bacterium
CTCCGATACCGAAGGTCTTTTTGTCATATTTAATTTTCAAATTTTAATTGATATTGCAAAGTTATTTTTCTATTATTATCAAAAATTAGCCATAGGCTATTTTTTCATACCAAACTTTACACTATCTACATTTAAAATTTATCTAAATAAATATCAGATAAATTTCATACAACTAATATTATAAATTCAACTATATTTTTAACTATCATCATATTTAAAAACAAAATACAAGTTATTGTAAAATCATAATTTTTTTTGTAAAAAATGTAAAATTTAGGCAAGAAAATAATTCTATTAAATGAAAAAGATAATAATTATTGATAAAAATATTAACTTTGATTTCTTTATGTATTTTAAAATTATAGTATTATATCCATTTATGACATATTAGAATCAAATGTTATAATAGATTTTTCAAAAAAAGATAGGTAAACTTTTCTGCTTACCTATCTTTTATTACTATTTACTTTTATCAAATTAAAATATGATTGTAAATTTTGATCCATTAGATTTTCATTAGCATAAAGCACTAACCCTAAAGCTTTAATTCCATTTCCAGAAATATATTTTTTTCTTTCATCTATATTTAAATTTATATTACCATTATAAATTTCTTCATCATCTGAATCTATTTTAATTCTTTGATATGATATCAATATATCATCTATTAAATCTTTATTTTCATCTAAAGTATTCAATTGTTTTTCAAATTTTTCTTCTTCTGATTGATAAAAATCACCATTGTTTAAAAATTTTTGTAGATAATTATTGTCTCCTGTTGGTGTAAAATCTGCTTTAAAGTTTCCTCTTAGTCCAATACAAATATCTTCATCGTTATTCGAGGTTTCTATAGGAATCCATAATAAATCACAATTATATTTCTCATCTTCCATATATGGCTTTATTATCTCAAATGTTGTTTTCAGATCTGTTATTTCTTTAAAAGACAGATAATAAACATACTTACCTTTTGAAAGTGATTTTTTTGTATTATTTTCATCTGATTTATAAAAACTTTGTGGATATATATCTAATTCTTCTAAAGTGTATCCAGGTATTACAAACTTATCATCAATAAGCTTATGTTCTATTTCTTCCATTTTATTATTACCAAACTCATCTACACTATCAAATCCTTTTATAAGATCTAATGAATATTTTGGATCTCTACAAAATGCATAATGCTCTAGATAAAATGAGTAACTTTCAGGTATTAAAAGTTGATTAAAAGTTGTCAAAAACTCATATTGTTTTAAGTTTTTTTCAGCTTTAATGGAATGATATCTTGGTAATAAAAATAAAATTAAACAAAATAAAACTATTGATAAAATAGCTAATAAACTTTTTCTCTTTTTCATAAAATTCTCCTTATAAAATAACTACCAGTATTCTATCATATCAAAATATAAAAAGCAATGTTTATGTATATAAGATTAAATCCTAACTTGTACTCATGAATAACTCGATCAATGCTGACCTTTGTAATAAATCATCTACCAACTGTGTATTAATATTGTTATACACTCTTTCAAATGTTTCTTTATCATCTTGGTCGGTACCTATCAATATATTTATATTACTATTTTCCTACTAATAATTACATATAACTATAACACTGTTTTATATTTTTTATAATTTTAAAAAGAGTTATCATCAATTTTTTATGATATATTTCTTTTTGTTTTATTCTTAGTTTCCCATATAAAAAGTGAACCCCAAAAGTTTGATTATACAAACTTTTGGGGCACTTTATTCTTCAATTATAATTTTTTAATTATATTTTAAATACACTTATAAATTCATCTCAATATTAATTTACTTTATATCCTGATATTCAAAAAATTTAAAACCAACAACAATAGATAAAACAAGATAACCAATTAATACAACAAAGCATGGCAAAAATGATGATAAGTTATTAGATGCTTCATAAATATTTGGCATATGTGTGGAGATTTTTAAAAAATCAAGATTTATTCTAATTTTCAAAAAGCCTAAAACCATTTCTACAATTTTTGGAATATTTGGGATAACAAATCCTAAAATAAATCCTATAATTGTATTCTTAGTAATAATTGTCATTGTAACCACAAAGCTAATATGTGCAATCACAAACAAAATACGTGTTATCATAGAAAGAACATAGTAACTTGTATAAGAAAATGATCCCATTCCAAATTTACTAAAGGAGATAACACCTACAACGATACCACTAATAAGCATTATTAATAAATACACAGCTGATATTGTAAAAACAATTGACATATAGTATTTTTTCTTTTCAATTCCACGCCCTATAATATTCTTTATTGCACCCGAACGATATGACTCCGCCACTATATTCGCAGTTAGCAACATAAACGCATAAAGAATAATATCTCCGTCTAAAAATGTATCAACAAAACTGTTTATACCCATAATAGGGTCTAATTCAGCACTTGAAAGTGAAGATCGAATCGATATAATTAAAAAAATAACACTAATAGCAAGACACCCTAAAAAGAAAATATCTTTTTTTAGTTGGTAAACATGTCCACGAATTAGATTTTTCATATTGCTTACCTCCCTGATAGTTTTTGTACAAAAAATTTTTCTATATCTTCATCATTTGCTCCTAAGCCACATACACGAACTTTATTTTCTACCAAAAATTGATTAAGGTCTGCTAAATTAATTTTTTCGTGTAAACGCAAAATTTGATTAGAAATAACTTCACATCTAATATTAGGATAACGAGTTGCTATAAGAGTTCTTGCATTTTGTAAGTATTCTGGCTCAACTGTAACTTGTACACTACTGCTACATGCATCTTCAAGTGTTTCCTTGCTAAACTCATCAATTAAACATCCATTATCAATAATAGCATAATCTGTTGCAAGTTTATATAATTCACTTAAGATATGGCTAGCAATCATAATAGTTGTACCATATTGTTTATTTAAATTTTCTAACATTTTTCTCATTTCATATACACCTTCTGGATCAAGACCATTGATTGGCTCATCAAGAATGAGAAAATCCGGATTGCCTAACAACGAAATTGCAATTCCCAATCGTTGCTTCATTCCCAAAGAAAATTGGTGCACTTTCTTTTTTTCTACATTATGCAATCCAACCATCTCCAAGATTTTGTTATGATCCTGAGATGTAATACCAAACAATAAAGAAAAATAACGCAAATTTTCCAAAGCTGTCATATGTTCATAAACACCTGGTTTTTCAATTAACATTCCCATATTATTTCGTACTGTGTTATCATTAGACTTTCCTAATAATGTATAACTACCAGAACTTTGATTAGTTAAACCACAGATAATACGCATTAGTGTAGTTTTTCCTGCACCATTTTTCCCTACTAAACCATAAATTGATTTTTTCGGAACATGAATACTTACATCATTTAAGACAGTTTTTGCTCCATACACTTTAGATAGGTTATCTGTCTGTAAAATATACTCCATATTATCTCCCCTTTCTTATATATTAAGACTAAATATGACAAATACTAATATTTTATTTAAATATACTATAGTTTATATACTTTGTCCATATATTGTGTTGTGAACTTTTGATTAACTTTTTAAAATTAACAATTTTCTTTTTCTATAATTATCATAAAATAATATATAAGTAACAAGATTATTATTGCTTTTTATGATATTATTTTTTATAAGGTGTCGATTATCAACATAATGAAACTAAAACTATAAACTTTGAATTAAATTATGATACATTTAAACTTTATAATATTGACTATAAATATATAGATTAAAACGGAGATTTTATCATAAAAAAGCAAATTCACATTAATATATAAAATAATACTCCAAAAGGCAATATCCTTTTGGAGTATTATAATTATTATACTTTATCTTTTAGATTATCATCAATAGGTTTAGTTGGAACTCTTGGTATATCTGAAAAAGCTCCACCTGCAGATATTGATTCTAGTTCTTCCGTGCTTAATTTTTTTTCATTTTTTAAACTTTTTTCATTTTCTTTAGAATCAACTTCTTTATTTTTCTTACCAAATTTAAACATAGTACTCACCCCACATATTAAATTTACCTTTTTTGCTTTTTCTTAAGTACATATACAATAATAACTGTACCTGCACTTAATATTAATATCATAAACCATAATAATAAATTACTCATATCACCAGTGCTTGGAGATTTTCCTCCGTCTGGTTTTTCTTGTGAATTATCTGTATTATCTGGATTATTAGGATTATTTGGGTTATCTGGATTGTCTGGATCTGTAGGTTTATTTGATTCCCCTGAACCTACAATTACTTTTACAGTTTTTTCACCACCATAAGGTATTACAGAAGCTACTAATTCTGTTGTGCCATCAGCAACTGCTACTAAATTTCCGTTTTCATCAATTCTGGCTACTTGATTATCTATTGTATCAAAACTAATAGTACCATTGGAATAAAATTCATTAGGAGAATAAGTTGCTGATAAATTAATATTTTCGCCTTGTTTTAAGTTTATAACTTCTAAGCTTGAATCATTATTTATTACAATGTTATATGGGTGTTTTAGCTCAATATCAAATGATTGTGAACCTGCTATTCTTTCACCCTTATTATCTTGAACTTCCATGTAAGCACTTGTGTAACCATATTTAAATAATTCCTCAGGAATATTTAATGGTAATACAAATGTTTCAGATTCACCTATTTTTAAATCTCCAATAGGAGTTTTCATAAATGGATCATATTGTTTACCTGTATGGTATATATCATTAAACTCTGTAACAACATAATCAATATTTTCATCATCTAATTTATGATCAACATTACCAATATTAGTTACTGTATAACTTGCATAGAATCCGTCCAATCTTTCTTCTATATTACAATTATCAAGTTTATAAACAGGTTTAATGTTTATAGACTCACTTGTAAATTCAGAAATCTCTTTCATACCTTCTTCTTGAACTGTAATATATAAAGAAAGTGATTCAACTTTATCATAGTTATCCGGCATTTTCCAATTGAATGTTTCAAATTTAGAAGATGATGGTGTAATTATATCATTTGAAGTATTTTCATAAATAGGAGTTTTACCTTTTTTACCATTTAATACTTCATAGACTTTAATTGTGTGTCCTGAAGCAGGTTTTAATCCATCATTTTTAATTTTTATAGATACTTCTGTTTCTGATCCTGCCTGTGGTGTGTCATTTGAATATTTCACCTCAGCTGTTTCAACAGAACCAACAGTTTTAAATTTAGTTGCTACAAGTTTTGAATTTTGTACACCAATCTCTTGAGATGTTAAATCCATATCATATTGGTTGTTTACAATCATCAAGTTACCCGCACTATCAGTTACAAGTGCAACTTCATCATTAAATTTACCACTGTTTGTTAATTGTACCCCACTAGACCAACTTGAAGCTTGACTTTCATCTGTACGAACTAATGCAGAAGCAAATACTTCTTGATAAGAATTTCCTTCCTCATCTTTTACTGGTTGTAACCATACAATATATAAGTTATTATCACTATCAACATATGCTTTATAACTACCAAATGTCGGATTAATATCTTGACCTAATTCGTTAGTAAAGAACACTACACTAGGGTTTAATTCATAATCAGGTTTAATCGCACCATTTGAATCAACACCATTCTTAATCAAATTAGTTACATCTATATAACGAATATCTTTTTCATTCTGTAACCAGAATAAGTATGTATTATCACCTTTTCTAACTAGTTGTGGATTAGAATCACTTAAATTATCATTTGTAACTCTTACTGGTACATATGTTTTATGTTGTTTAAAGTCATAACATTGAATAAATAACTCTCTATCAGAATTTGTATCCATATTATTATCTTGGTCAACTGTATACGCATACATACCAATTCCATTATAACTTATCGCATTAAAATCTACAATTATAGGGTCATTTACATCTTCACCATTTTGACCAAATCCTTTAAGTGGTGATGATAAAAATCTTTGACCTCCCCATTTTTCAACAAGTATTGGTTCATCTGCTGGATCTGCAATTTCGTTATCGTAATAATAATCTCTTGCCCATTTACCTTTACTTGCATCATATAGCATGTATACAATAACACTTTCGTTCTTTTGAGGTGTAACTGAATTTTCAAAATCTTCTGTCACTTCAGATTTTAGATAATAAACTAGCATATCACCTGTTTCATCATCATACAAACCAACAGGAGCTGAATCATAGAAATTATCATTGCTTAATTGTTCAATTGTTCCCACTTTTAAAGTGTTTTTATCAATTGTTGTTGCATAAACTTCCATACTGCGTAAATAGTCAGAATTTGTTTTTGATGATTTACTTGTATTTTTAGAAGTCCATGTAACTAAAACTTTATCTCCAGCATCAACAATATTTGGGTCAAAGTCTGCTGTGTCATCTTTTTGTATTGTTACAGGTTTACTCCATTTACCATTTTCATAAACACTATATTGTATTGCAGTACGATTTTCACTGCTACGACTATCACCTATATCTGATACAAATACCATTAATGTTTTACCGTTACCCATATCTAAAAGTTGAGCATCTGCACGGTCATAACTATTTTCAACAAGTGTGTATGATTCACCGTCTTGCTCAAATGAACTATAAGGCTTAATCATGCTATTTTCTGAACCTATCCATTTTGAATTTGATGAATTTCTAGGTTTTTCAAATATATTTGTTTCGGCTTTATTTTGAATATTGCTTACTGATTTTGTTGTTTCTTCATCTTGGTCAACTTTAACATCTTCATAATATCCATATCTGTCCTCTACACCTACAACTGGAACAGGTATAGAGAATATCAATGCATCAACCCAAACTTTTATGGAAACATTTAAAATTAAACCATTTTCACGATAATCTGGATAAAGATTTTTTATAGTTGGATTATAAATATAATTTGCGCCAAATTGTATTCCACCACGCACTCCTAATGTTCCGCATAATCCTACACCTGCATATGCTGCAATCAAACCGTTAGCTTGTAAACAAAACTCAGGTTCAAATGTATCGTCAAATGAATTTTCTTCATTTTTAATGGTATCAGGTGATACATGTCCTTCAATTTCAGATTTAATTCCTACATTAGTGAATACATTTAATTCACCATTTGTACCAAAATAACATGGAACATATCCAATAACAAAGTATTGTACAATCCTAAAGTTACCTGTTAAACCGATGTATAAACCACCACCTATAAATGCAAGTTGTTTAGAAACATGTTCTGTGTAATCGACATTTTGAATCGCAAAATCTAAATACAAACCAAACATAGGTCTTATTCCCCATGAATCCATGCCTATAGTTGCAAGGTCATTAGATTCTTTAAGTTTTTTATCAATTTCTTCCCCAAAATCTTTAATTCCTTGCCATGCTTCTTTAATATCTTTTACACCATAATTCACACCATTATCAGCAGGTTTAGGTTTTGTTTTAGGTATATATCCAACGGACAATCTTTGTCCTCCATTAGGTAATTCTGAAACACTTAAACTAATCATCTTAATATTAAATGTTGCATTCATTGTACCAATTAATGGTAATTTTATAAAATCCATATCTGATGGTATTGTGATTTCTTGTGTAACAGGGTCCACTCTATTACTTTCTACAAAAGTATAACCTGTGTATATAGGTGCATATGTTGTTTGTTGTAAGGCAGGATTTGGTTGTAAATTTCCATTTTCATCTTCGGACTTACCATTTCCTATATATCTATCCGTTGTAATTTGTACATATAACCTATCACTTGCAGAGTATTGTGCTGCCTCACCTTTTTTAAATGTAGGTGATATTGTCCAAATACTATCACCATTATCATCAACTGATTCAACTGAACCTTTTATTACAGATTTTTGTTTATTAGTTAAACTGTCATAAACAATATAATCTACTGCAATAACCTTTTCTGAATGTTTTTCACCATCGCTGTCAATGTATTCTGAGTTATTATTTTTAATTGCTGTTTTTAATTTTGTAATATCATCATTAATAAAAATAACTCCACTATTAACATCGTCGTTATTTGTAGCATAAACTCCACTAGGATATGGAACAGTTGTATCAATAGAACTTACTGTAATATTTCCAAGATCTACATCATAAACTGTTTGTGTTCCTGAAACATTTCCATCATTATCATAAATTGTATATTCTTTTGTTTTATTTTGATTTAATTTAGTTGTTTTATATGTTGTTCTTCCAGAACCTACTGTTTTATAAATAACACTATATCCAGAAATACCATTTGCAGGAATTGTATCAATTTTTCCTAATTCATTAGAAATACCATACACAGTATTTCCCATCAATGTATAAACACCACTTGCAGGTATCCAAGCCTTTCCTTGTGAAATATGGTCTAATCCAACATCTGCATAGAATGATGAAGCAGAAAGAGAATATTTTTTATCATCAGCTTTTTCAGCATCAAGATAAATTACATTGTCATCTTTTTCATCTCTCATTTCATAATAGAAAGTATTTTGAGAGTATTTTGTATCTGAATATATAGTCTTCCAAATTGGAACATATGTTTTGTTTTTTGTAATAGCTGTAAACTCATAATATTGTTTTTTCCAATCTTCTCTTGTTACTACAACATATTGTGTATATTCTCCAACAATACTCTTGCTTGGATTTAATGCAAAAAATCCTTTTGTAGTATCAAATTTTGATATGCTATCTGTAGGAATTCTAATCACTGTATGATTATCTCTTTTTATAACGTTAGGAGTAATAGCTATTTCGGAAAATTCATTTAAAAATGTACAAGTATTATTATTTATATCATCATAAAATCTGTCAACTGTAATTTTGTTTGCATTACTATGTTTATATGTAGACATTGTAATACTTGAACTTGTATAATACTCATTATATTCGTCATATACATTTTGCTTTAATACAATTGTATCGCCTTTATGTATTTGCACTTTTTTAGGTATACTTTCATTTTGTTTTTGTAATTCCAATTTCCATTTTTGATTATTTTGTCCTAAATATTGATATTGAGAAACATTGGCTCCATCGGCAGTGCTGCGTCCATCAACATCTAAGCCTCTCATTTCACCAGATACTTTTGTCAAAATTGCATAGCTACCGTCTGATTGTTTTTCTAATTTAAACTTTTGTGCATCTGTATTATTACCATTATATGTTTGGATATTAGCACCATTTGAACTGCTAGCACCTGATACATCTAAATAATATCCGCTCATATTTTTTATTGTAACATAATCAGTTCCTGGTATTGATTTTATTTCCCATTTAGATTTATTAGTGTTAGTATCTTTTCCTTGTGTTACATTACCTTTTGACTTATCTGAAGCATTTAAAAGATATTTATTGCTATGTACTGCTTTTATTTTATATACACCATTATATTCTGTTTCAAAACTAGGTGGTGGGTTTTTAGGTTTATTTATCATTTAAACATTAGCTCTGTTATCTTCATTTATACTAATGCTGGTATCATAATAACCCATAATAGCTTGAACTTTAAACTGTCCTTTTTTACCATTACTTCCATTGTTTACAAATGCAATATATGATAAATTATCTTGTATAAATTCATTTGTAAGATAAAAAGAAGTTGAATTTTTACCTACATCCAAATTATTTTGTATAATTTTTGATCTTCCTGTAGTAGGATGTACAATTTTTAACCCTTTAATATATGAATACGGACTATTTGAAGTTACAGTAATTTCTTCACCACTGAATTTTACTGTTGTTCCTGTTCCTGTATTTGTCGCACCTTGAAGTATTGTTTGGTTAGCATTTTCCAATTCACCTATTTGTGTATTTTTAACATATTGTCCTTTTTCATTTAAGAAATAAAGAGGATCAGCACCAGCCAAAGACACCTCAAAAGGTCTTAAAATAGGTTTTATTGCATGTATATTAAGTTTTGGGCTTCTACCTAACCAACCACCGTCTCTTATCAAATCTATAAAGATTTCTCTTAACTTATCGGTTGGAATAAAAATATTTGTTTGTTTTCTGTTCCAACGCTCATCATCAGTAATCCATACTGGTTTAAAATTTTTCTCATCATAATTATAGTATTTTACTAAAGTTTCACTGTAGCAAGGTTTTCCTGATGTTTGTGTCCAATCAATTTGAAAGCCACTATAGTCATAATGTGAACCAAATTCCCAGTTTGCCCAAGATTCAACACCATCATCCCAAGCATCTTCAGAATATAGTACATAATCTTTTCCCTCCATTTTGGAATAGCCATCATTCTCTGCTCCTACTCCATACGCTTTACTCAAATCTATTTCGGGTCCAAAAAATATACTATTAACAGTAGCTTCAGCTCTTGCACTAGCAGTTTCTACTTTACTTTCTTCCATAAGCATACTTACGTCATTTGATGAAATAATTCCACTAGCTTGTGAAATTTCACCTATTTCACAACCAACTGCTTCTGATAATGAAATTTTAAAACTTGCTGTGTCTTTTATAAAATCACTTCTAATAGGAATATTTATTGTTCTTTCAGTAATTCCATATGGAAATGTTAAAGTTGTATCTACTGGTGAAAAATCCTGTTGAGATACTGCTGTAACTTCTTGAGTTGATACTTTTACTGTTACTACTTGATTTATAGCACCTTTTCTTACAACTTTTGCTTTAATATATCCATCTTGTGGATAAAATTCAGCTGAATCAAAAGACACTACTGCTGGTTGTTGTTCTTCATTATCAACAATAGTTACTGTAAGACCAGAGTGATCACTTATTGTTGCATTTTTATCTCCTGCAACAAGAAACATTTGAAACATTCTATCTCCGTCACCAACAATATTATCTTTAGGGATAATCTCAATAATCTTTTCTGTTTCCCCTTCTTCAAAATCAAGTTTTAAATAAGCACTATTTAAATCAATTGATAATGAAGATAACATTTTTTCTAGTTCTTCACTTACATTATCTCCACCATCCATTGGAGTTTTATCAGATTCTAACCCTGTTGCCATTTCCTTTGCAGCTTCAGGAGTAAGAGGAGTACCGTCTATTACTGCTTCTTCATCTTGATTTTGTTGTTTTTCAGTTCCTTCTTGTTCTTCTATTTTATTTTCTTTGTTCTCTTGTACATTTTCTTGTGTGTTTTCTTGCTTTTCTTTTTCTGATATTTCTTGTGAAGCATTATTTTCATTAGCTTCTTCTTGTTTGTTTGTATTTAAAGCTGTTTCTAAATCATTTAAGTCTTGTTGATAAAGATTTTCAGCTTCTTCTTTTGTTACACCATCTTCTGAAACAATAGCATCTGAATCATTTACTTCTTCAATATCTTCTTTATTTTCTGTAATTTCTTCTAAAACAGATTTGCTATCGTCCTCTCCTTGAACCTTTTCTCCAAAAAGC
This sequence comes from Oscillospiraceae bacterium, assembly GCA_017887325.1. GTDB lineage: Bacteria > Bacillota > Clostridia > Oscillospirales > Ruminococcaceae > Massiliimalia. Next base: position 11,404 of record JAGHIE010000018.1, read on the forward strand.
TCGTTATCGTGAATTTTAATCTTATAGTCATCACCATATTTAGAAGTGATGTCCATAATATTTAACACGACCGATGTTTTTGGTAAGTTTTCTCCTCCACGCTCAACTTTAAACAAATGAACATCTAGCGAATTTTCTTCAACTGATGAAGCAGGAGAAGCTATGTAAAACATTCCACTATCTTTCACTTCTTGACTAATATCTTGCACTGGAAGATATTTAAACTCTTTTGCAAATACTTGCATTGGAAAAATAGTGATAAACATAATACACATTAAGAATAAACTTACAATTCTTTTACTTTTTGCCTTCATTTTAACTTCCTTTCTTTTAATTACAAAATGCTATTTTATGAATCATATTTTTTCATTTTCACATCCTTTCCATAGTTTTTCAAATAAAACTCTATTTACATTTATTATACAATAGCTTAAAAAAGAAATTTTAGAATTTAAGCTATAATAATACTATTGTAATATACTAAATCTTCTGCCTATCAACTAATTGTGAAAAAAACTCACTTTTTTCAAGCAACTCATCATAAGTTCCATCAGCAATAATTTTGCCTTCATTTAGTACTAATATTCTATCACATTGCTTAATTGTTGAAAGTCTATGTGCAATAATAATTCTGGTGCACTTTAAACTAGCAAGTGAATCTGAAACAATTTTTTGCGTAATATTATCTAATGCACTTGTAGCTTCATCAAACATTAATATTTTAGGTTTTGATGCAATAGCCCTTGCAATGATAATTCTTTGTCTTTGCCCACCTGACATTCCTTCATTATTTTCAGAAATTAGTGAGTACATTCCCATAGGCATTTGTTTAATATCATCTTCTGCTCCTGCCATTTTAACAGCAGTCCATGCATCTTCCATTGTTAAATTTGTATTTGATATAGCAATATTTGAAAAAATATCTCCTGGAAATAATTTTTCATTCTGTGTTACAACTCCAATATGTTTACGCAACGATTTTACATCTATATTTGATATATCTCGTCCATCATAGTAAACAGCCCCTTTTTGTGGTTTTTCAAATCCTAACATTATACGCATCAAAGTTGTTTTCCCACAACCAGAAGAACCTACAATCGCAACATATTGTCCAGGTCTAATTTTTAATGATAATTTATCTAATATTGGTGGCATATTTTCATTATAACGGAAATAAACGTTATTAAGTTCTATTCCACCAGAAATACGTGTAATTACTCCTCTATTTTCTGACATCTCAGTTTCTTCTTCCAATATAAAATTTACATTTTCTAGTATAGGTAAAATCTTAGAGAACAAACTACCATTTTGAATAAAAATCATTAGTGTCCCTAAAACTATTCCAAAACCTGAATTAAATGCAAAATAATTAGAAACTGAGATATTTTCTTTAATTGCAAAAAAGTATAAAACCAACATGCTAACCAATGTAATACACATAGGAATTATTTTATATATCTTTACAATAAAAGGAATCTTGTATTTATTTTCTAAAACTTCCTTATATTTAGTAGCCCAATTAAAAAATACTCGTTTTTCAGCACCAGATAGCCTAATTTTTTGAATACCTCTTATTAATGAATATACAAAACTTTCTTCTTTTCCTTCTGCTTGCAAAATCTTTTTAAAAATATTTTTTTCTTTTCTCATTCCTAAAAAATATATAATTATGCTTATTAAAAGTATTAGAATCGCATATTTTACCAAAGAAATACTATAACTTGACATTTGTGCTATATATACAACACATGATATTATTGAAATTATGGTTATTAAAACAATTCTTATCAGCAATTTTGAACTTTGTCCAATATAAATCAAACTGTTAGTAAGTTCCCCTACGCTATGTTTTCTAAAAAAACTTATTGGTAGAGACAACATACGCATCATTACCGATGTTTGTAAATAATTTGATATTCTTGTTCCAATTCTTTCCACAAATAACTCACTTACAGCACTAAGAATAATCTTTGAAACATATGCACTAGCATATAAAGTAAATATTGATAATAAAAGTGCTATATTATTTGTAAAAACAACATCTGAATATATGATTTCATTAATTTTCGGAATAATAAGCCCTATTAAAGACACTATCAAAGATAAAGCCAAAATAGCCATTATATCATATTTTGATATAAAAGAAATAATATATTTCCATAAGTCTTTAGATGTAAATTTATTAGGTAATGGTTCATATATACATATGGCTTCAGTACTTATATAATTTACATTCTTTTTGTTTATATCTATATATCTTCTTGTATCAGGATCAAAATAGTGATATCCTAAAAACTTTTTTGGAAATAAAGCAATCGGAGTTCCGTCTTTTTTTGTCCCTAGCATTACACCAGATGCATCCTTATACCATTCACCTTTTAAAGAAACATATCTTCTCATATATCCACTAGGTCTCATTAAATACTCTAACTGTTCATTAATATCACTTATATTATCTGGAACTACACGCGATTTTATATGATAATATTTTAATATTTCATCAATAGCTGTTTTAGTTTGTGTTTTTCTATCTTTTAACTTTTTCGCAAGTTTTTCGCCCATAACAACTTGTGCTAATTCAGAAAACGCATCATAAAAAGCTTCGTCATCATTTTGTATTCGTTGTTTTATTTGTTCATCGAACCAACCCATCTATTCCACCTCCTATTCGTTGCTTATAAGTTCTTTGTATATACCATCTTTTTTTATTAGTTCTTCGTGTGTGCCTCTTTCAACTACACACCCTTTTTCCATAACTATTATTTCATCGCAACTTTTAATGGTAGAAAGTCTATGGGCAATAACAATACAAGTAATTCCTCTATCACTAATTGATTTAACAACATTGTATTCAGTATTTGCATCAAGAGCACTTGTTGCTTCGTCCATAATTACAATTGTAGGGTCTTGAGCTAGAACACGAGCTATTTCAATACGCTGTTTTTCTCCACCTGATAAATCTGCTCCATTTTCACAAAGCACATATTGATATCCTTCACTTCGTTGCATAATACTATCATGTATTTGTGCATCTCTTGCTGCTAAAATAACTTCAAAATCTTCAATAGATTTATCCCACATTTTTATATTATTAGATATTGTATCTTCAAACAAAATTATATCTTGATTGACAACAGCAATAGAGCCTGTAAATATATTTCTATTAATATCTGCCATAGCTTTGCCATCAAAAAGAATTTCACCAGACCAAGGCTGATACAATCCTCCTAAAAGTTTACCTATAGTTGATTTACCACTGCCAGATTCTCCTACAATAGCAATCTTTTGCCCTGGTTTAACAGACATATTAAAATCTTTTATAAGTGGTTTTTCTAATTTTTCATATCCAAATGTTAAATTTTTTACTTCTATTTGTCCTGATAATTTATCAAATTCCATATCATCTGTAATCACTACATCTTCATGGTTAACATTGGCAGGATATTTCATAACATCTTCTATACGCTCTATATCTGTACGAGTTTCTTGATAAATTTGTGATGCTAAAACAACTTTAGTAGCTGGAGATAAAAATGATGAAAACAAGCCTAAAAATGCACCGATCATACCAATGCTCCATTGACCTTTCATACACAAATAAATACTTCCCATAAATACCACTGTATTTGATAACACATCTATAATCGTAGGAATTATTGAAAGGTAAGTATTTAAATTACTTAATTTTACTTGCTCATAATTTTCCTGTGCAAGATAGTTAGCCCATTTTTCAAAAAAACCATTTTCTGAACTTGATGCTTTTATTGTTTCAATCATATCAATACCTGAAACAGTTGTTCCTATAAAATTACCATTATTTCTGGATATAATTCTTGCTGCTTCTATTCTTTTCTTTGAAATATACATTGAAACAAAATAATTTATTAGTACAGAAAACAATCCAATTAATCCCAAAGTAATGTTATATCTCATCATTACCACTAAATAAAATATAGCCATTAAACTCTCTACCATTATAGGAGCAAAAGTTGATACTAATCTATCAACTATTTCTGCATTTTTTCTTTTTCTGTTTACTATATCTCCTGCCATTCTTTGAGAAAAAAACTGTATAGGCAAATGCAAAATATGCCAAACAAACTCTGAACTTCCTATAATGTCTAACTTAGCTCTTGCCTTATAGCTACTGACAACTTTAATCCATGAAATAACTATTTGACAAATTACAATAATACTAAGCAAATATATAAAAGGATAAAATAAATCTGTATTCGTTTCAACAAGCAAAATATCTGTGAAAAATCTAGAAAATCCAGGAACTAATAGACTGATTAAAGATGTAATAATTGTACATACAGAAATTATTGCAAATATTGATTTATTATCTAAAATTTTGTTTAAAGAAAAATTAAAAATACTATTTGGCTTTCCCGATGGTATAAAATCATCATCAGGTTCAAACATCAAACAAATACCTGTAAAAGATTTGTCAAATTCTTCTTCTCCAACGCAGATTAATCCACTTTCAGGGTCAGCAATAATAGCCTTATTTTTTTTAAATCCACAAAGCACTACAAAATGATTAAGTTTCCAATGAATTATACATGGAAATGTTCCTTCTTTTTTTAAATCCTCTACCTCAAAACTATAACCATTTGCTTTTAACCCATAGCTTTGTGCTGTTTTTAATATATTTTTAGCATTTGTTCCTCTCTGAGAAACTCCACAATCTGTACGAACTTTATCAATAGGAATCCATTTTTTGTAATAAGCTAAAATCATTGTAAGCGATGCAGCTCCACATTCTACAGCCTCCATTTGAAGTATTACCGGAACTTTTGCCACACCTTTTTTTAATGGTTTTTTTATCTTATATTTTTTCATAAACCACTCCTTATTTTATAATAAATGTTATAGGGTTAGTGTTTTCTATTTCTATTTTCGCTGGATATACTCCTTCTTTAATATCATCAATTTCTACATCTGCAATAAAATAAAAGCTATCCGAAGAAAAATCACCTACATATAAAATGTATGCATCTGTTTTTTTATCAAATTGTATAGGAGTATTTGAAATATTTTGTATAGTCCCTTCTTGCCCTTGTACATAAACAGTCATTCCGTTTTTTATACTGTCTAGATTTCTATCATCGATATAACATATTGTATTTTCATTTTCTTTCACTATCACAGTATTAATAGTTGATGTAATAGTTCCAAATATACTCCATACAATTATCCCTACAAGCAAAATAACTATTGATAAAATAATCACCCAAATGCTAGGAGAATTTATATGTATATACTCATTTAGTTGTTTTGTAGAATTAATACTCTCGATACTTTTTTTTCGGAATAAATTATAATTCATTAAGTTATACTTCCCTTATCTATATATTTAATCACTTTTAATATATTTTTTTCATTATTTCTTTCATATGACATACTATCCATACTTTTCTTGACAATATAAATTCCCAAACCACCTATATTTCTATCCTCTGCACTAAGTGTAGTATCTGGATCAGAGGTATCAAGTGGATTATACTCATCACCATCATCAATGAAAGTTATTTCAATTCCATCATTAATAAATTTATATCGAATTTGAGAATATGTGGCTTTACTATAAAGTACGATATTACTATATATTTCATCTATTACGATATTAATACTACTTATAATTCTTTTATCAATTTTTTTATCAGTTAATCCTTTTTCTATAAAATCTATAGCTTTTTCTATAGATTCTGCCTTTACATCTAATTCAATCTTATTTGTACTATTAAATTGAATAGCCAACATAGTTATATCATCAAACTGAGGCTCTTCTTCTACAAAAGCATCAATATCGGATTTCATATTAACAATAATATCTTTACATGATGGTTTTTTATTAGAATTTAAAGATTTTAGCATTCTATCTATTCCAAAAAGTTCATTTGCAGAATTAGTCGCTTCGCTCACACCATCTGTATAAACAAACAACATATCTTCTTCCTCAAGTGTAAACTCGTATTCTGTATATTTTACATTTTCCATTCCTGCTAATACAAAACCATGTTTTTCTTTAAATAACTCAAACTCTCCATTTTTTCGTTTAATTACTGGATATTCATGTCCAGCATTTGAGCACACCATTTTACCAGAAGAAACCTCTAAAATTCCTAACCATGCTGTAACAAACATTCCTGCATCATTATTTTCGCACAATTGATTATTAACCACTTGTAATATCTCCTTAGGAGATAACCCTGATTGTGCTGAGTTTTTAATTAATGTTTTTGTAATAACCATAAACAATGCTGCTGGAACACCTTTTCCAGACACATCTGCAATAACTAATGCAAGATGATTATCATCTATTAAGAAGAAATCATAAAAATCTCCACCAACTTCTTTTGCAGGACACATGTTTGCATAAATGTCAAACTCATCTCTTTCTGGAAATGCTGGAAAAATACAAGGCAACATTGATGATTGTATATTTTGTGCAACATTCAGTTCAACAGCTATTCTCTCTTTTTCTGCTTTTACAACAGCAAGTTTATCAATATGTTGTTGTAAAGATTGTGTCATTTTGTTAAATGACATTGCCAAAACACCTATCTCGTCATTACTTTCAACCGATGTTATATGTGATAAATCTCCATTACTTACAACTTCTACGTCTTTACTTAATCTTATTATTGGAGATGTTATTTTCTTAGATAATTTACTAGATATTAAAATTAACACCAAAATAACAATAATAGATGAAACAACAAAAATTAATATTAAAAATTTTATCCAGTTATCTATTTTTATAGACACATTATCTACTATGTTACTTATATCATCTTTCATAGTATATAATGGAGAAACAATATCTCTTCCTGGAGTATTAATTACTAATGTCCATGAAGATGCTGGTATAGGTGAGTAAGCAAAATATATTCCATCAGGACTTAATACTACACCACTTTTACCAGAAAGTATCTCATCACAAACTCTAAAAGCTGATAATTCTTCATCTTTTATTATATTTCCTAAAACTGCATTATTAGAGTTAATTTTCTGAGATACTATTATATCTCCGTTTTCATTTACAATAAAAGCATATGAATTTGGAGTTATATCCATATTGACAATAGTTTTATTTAAGTCATCGATTAATATATCTATTCCTACTGCACCAACAAAATTGTTTTTGTCATCAAAAATAGGTGAAACACAAGTCATAGTTAATCCTCGACCATAACTGTCTAAATATGTATCAGTAAAAAAAGTTTTCCCACTTGTTTTTGCTTGTTTATACCATTCTGATTCATAATAAGAAAAATAAAACTCTCCACTATGATGTTCATTATCAAAAGCTCTATGAGCAGCATTATCATAACTTACTAAAAAACCACTTTCTGTACCTACATATACTGTAGCTATCGATTCACCGTAAATTTCCATAAAAGATGAAAAAACATCTTCTAAATTACCTAAAAGACATAATTCATCCCACACATCTGAAAGATTTATATTTTCATTAGCAAGATATCTTTGCATGGATAAAATATCTTTATTTTCTAGTAGAGGTGACAATACTTCTCTTTTAGAGTATTTTTCAGGGTTTGTATATAAGTTTTTTGCATATGAAGCAAAAGTTTGAGTAAATCCTTCAAATTTTTGAAGCTCAGATTGTGCCATTTGAGCTTTACCTTCAACAATATCTTTCATATTTTTTTGCATTTGATCCAAAAGAGCTTGTTCACTCTTTTGTGTTATTGATGATTCTAACTCATGTCCACCTTTTGAAGTTTCATTTTGAATATTAATCATGCCAAATAAACCTACACAAGATGTTATTATCATAGCAACCAATACTATTAAGACTGTTATCAACTGCACTTTCTTTCGTATGGAAAAAAATTTTTTCATATTCAAACCTCTTTATATAACTATATGTAACTTATTTATACCTCGTGAATAAGAATAATTTGCTCTCAAGGCTCTTGCTCTTATTAAAACTACTCCCATAATAGAATGTTCGTCCTCATCTTTTTTTATAGACACCGGATTGTATTTTTCTCCATTGTAAATAATATAAATAGATACACTATCTGATAATGTTGCATATATTTTTATCTGTGTTTTTAGTTGTGATAATATTCTAATTATTGTTTCTTCTATGCAGTTTTCTATTTCAAAAACTTTAACAAATGAAATATTTTTATCTATAGACAAACTTTCAAGAAAATTATTAAATACACCTAAATCTTCTAATGAATTAATTTCACAATCAATATCAAACTCTAATCGTCTGTAAAATGGAAGTACAGGAATAAAATTTATAATACTTGTAGATAAAATAATAATAGGTATTCCTGCAAAAATAGTCATAAATGAGTAAACAATAAAAGATTGTAAAAAATAATCAAATCCATTAAAAATAAAACCAATTATACCTGATAATATAGATAATAAAAATACTATAACAATAAATTGGATAACTTGTTTTATCGTTTTTAAATGTATATCACCATTTTTTTGCAATCCATGCCAAATAAACCATATTCCACAACCTATTACCAAATTACAAATACATTCATAAATACAATCTGATGAAACCTGTCCCAAAATGATATAGTCAATTATAGTAGCTAAAATATTTCCTAAAACACCATAAATTCCAAAAAATAATCCTATTACAGCAGGCAATACACATTTTATTCCAACAAATGAGGAAAATTTTAAAAACTCTGTTAATCTCAACGGAATATCTAAAATCATATATACAACACAACAAGCACAAACAATCATGATTCCTCTTTTAAATCCTTTATTTTGCACTATTAATACTCCTCTTTAATCTATCTATTACTCCACTATCTGCTACAAGTATTCCAATTATCATTACTATAGACCCCAAAATTTTAACAACTGTTATTGGTTGATATTCAATTCCAAATACTAAATATATAAGAGGTGCTGTTAAAAGTGTAATGATTATCTCTGTAGAAAAAATTAATGATGTGTTTAATGCACTAACATATCTTTGAGCATATATTTGTACTATTCCATATAAACCTCTAATAAATATACCAATAAATATTACACTTCCCCAAAAAGAAGATTGTGTTGTAATAACTATATTTGGTGATTTAATAATATACTCAAAAACAAATAATATAGAAGAAAAAACAAAAGCAAAAAACATTTGTCCCATTGCTAATATAGAAGGATTAGACTTTATTGCAAATTTTTCTACAGTCATAACATATACTGCAAAAAATAAATCTGCTAATACCAAAAATATAATATTTATATTAATAAAATTTTTTAATTTAGCATCTAATACCAAAAATAAACCTATTAAAACTAATACAACACCTATCCAACTATTAATTCTAATTTTTTTACGAAATACTAACAGCATGATAAGTGGAATAAATATAAAATAAGAGGATAATACACAAACTGTTACTGTTGAATCAACACCAGAAGATCCAAACAACAAGAAAAAATTAAAGCCTACCAACTCAACTGCAAGTATCATACTTTGAAAAATTTGTTTTTTGTCAAGTCTAAATAATTCTCCAAAAAATATCAAAAAAGATATTACAAATCCGACCAAATTAGTTAATCCTAAAAATAAAAATTGTGAAACATCAGTAGACACATCTGTTAAAAAAGCATACTGTATTGCAGCAAAAAAAGTAATTGCAAATAAGGATATATTAGCTTCTAATTTATTCATATTAAGCCTCACAAACAATAAATTTTTTTAATAATACATCAGGATAATAAGACATTTTTGATTTACGCAATCCCAATACTCCCAAATCTTCTTCTCTATTTATAAAATCTATATTACTACAACAACGATTAACTAATTCCATATTTAAAATTCGATAAATATCCTTTACTTGTCTATCTCCTTTTTCAACAATTACATCATAATGTGTATCAGAAATGCGATATCCAAAAGCATAACCACAAATTTTTCCGTCAATAAATATAACAATACCACTTAAACATAAATCTTTAAAATTATTTAATGCTTGTTCTATCATAATATTTTCATGATTTAGGTATTTTGTATTACTTGAATCTTCACGAGAAGACAGCCATTTTTTCTGAAAATCCAAGATATAAGGTACATTTCCTTCTGTTATAGGTTCTATATGTACTCTTTCACCATATACACGCCAAAATCTGTTTATATCTGTTCGTTTAGATGCTAAAGAATGGCCTGGTAAAATAGTAAGTTTTTCATTGGTGTATATGTATTCGTATAAATCTCGACAATCTTTATATATGAAAAACTTTTTAAAAACTTTTTCCAATTTTTCCATTATTGTTTCTGTCACACTTTCAAATTTCACTTTTTTACCATAACTATGTGCATCTTTTAAAATAATCTCTATTTGCTCTTTAAAATCTCCTTTGCCAATAGGTGCAAGGTATACTCTATATTCTTCTGTATCTCTATTTGCGCGATGTATGTATAAACAATCATTAAATTGACAGTATTCATCACCATATTTATTTGACATACAGTACATATTTGCAAATGAATGTTGACAAGAACCTTCGCCATACTTGTATAGATATTTTTCTAACACTAATCTATGCTTTAATTCTATTTTTTTAAAATTCAACATTTAATTATCCTTTATTCTATTGTTAAAATATCTGAAAATCCTGTAATTTCAAACACATCCATTACTACAGCATTAACATTCTTTATTATCATTTTTCCTTGTCTATTCATAACTTTCTGTGTTAAAAGCAACACACGAAGTCCTGCAGAAGATATATATTCAACTTTATCGAAATCCATTATAAGTTCTGTTATTCCATTTATAGATCTTTTTAATTCTGCCTCTAATAATGGAGAAGTTAAAGTATCAATTCTTCCCTCTATTGACAATGTTAAAATCGTACCATTTATGTCTTTTATAATATTCATAAATATTAATTCCTTCCTAAATAGTCAAATTTTATTACAATTTTATACACGGATAATTATAACATTTTTCATAAAAACTTCAAGTATGTTTAAAATAAATTACTGTTATAATATTAACTTACAAAAAACCTCCTTAGTAACAAATTTGTTACTAAGGAGGTTTCTTATTCTAACAAATGAAATACATTTTAATATAAGTTAATACTTATTTATATTATTTAATACCCATTATAAAAACTACTAAAGCCATAATAGTTAAAATAGTCCAACTAATATATCTACCTGCAATCTCCCAATCTGATGGTTCTACATAATCCACCTCTTGTATTTTGAAAGCTAGATTAAAACGAAATAATTCATCAGCAAACAAAATAGAAATAACATTACAAACACAAACAATTACAGAAATAAACCATAAAGACCATTTACCCTTATGAGTCAATTCTGGTCCGTTCATTAAATCCAGAATTACAAATGCAGATGGCTCTATTGAATTTATTACACTTCCATTGCCATACTCTATAGAAACACCAATATTTGCTAAAGAACCATCCTCATTGTACAACCAAAGTGATTCTCCAACACTAACGACACCTCCTCGAAACAGTACATCTTCCCCTTTACGAACTTCCACACCTGTCATACTCTCAGAGATTTCTTTGTTTTTTGGAATTGCTGTTTCGTCCTCTATAGCAACATATGGACCATATGTTTTTTCTCCGTACTTAAACACTACACTCTTATCCTCAAATACAGTAAAAGAAGTACACTGTCCCTTAATTTTACCAGAGTATACTACACTACCATCTTCTTGACTTGGAATCAGAATTGTGTCTTTGTAATCAAATCCTACTTGTGAAATTCTTATAGGATAAATGATTGTAAAAATTAATACCATCGTAACTGTAATAATTATAATCGCTTTTTGATACCTATTTAAACATTTAATTCTTTCCATAGTATTACCTCTATAAAACTAATTCTAAGTCTTTTACCATTTCAAACTGTTTAGCAATATCAATCGCTCCAACAGAATAAAACATTTCCAATACTTCGGCATAATCTTTATCAATATTCTTTATTATAATGTTATTAAATTTTGTCATCAACCATTGTATAATTACCTTTAATTCACATATATCTACATACCCTATCTGCATCACATGTCCTGTTTCTTTTGAAAAAATGCAAAAAGCAGTTATTTTTTGATTTTTACATGTATAGGCAATATCATAAGATTTAATATTTATTTTTAAAATATTTGTAGAATGTTCAAATGATGGTTTTACACAAACACAATGATCTAATTTAGTAAAATCAAATTTGTCCAAATCAATATATTTTACTATAGACTCATTCACATCGAAATTAGTCTTTGAACTTTTTAAAACATATAATTCTCGTTTGATTACAAAGCCTTGTTTTTTATAACCCTGTATTGCATTATCGTTTTCTTGCAAAACTTCTAAATAGTACTTTTTAACCCCTTGTTTTAATAACTCTTGTTCTGCAAAAGAAAAAAGTTTTGTAAAAACTTTTTTACCTCTATGCTCAGGTACAATGCCTGTTCCTACATCAAAAACTACTTTTTCACCGTTATAAACACAACAAGCATTTATAATAAAACCAATCAATTTATCTTCTAAAAATGCTCCATATGATAATTCTTTATCCACTCCACTTAAAGTAAAACGAGTTTGAAGTTGTTCTTGAGTTAACTGAATTGGCAATGCGTAATCAGAAAAAGCTAGGTTTAAACAATCTGTAATTTCAGCATATGATGTATCTTTTAAACATTTATATTTATACACTATAATTCTCCTCTAAAATTCTTAATTTCAACTTTCATTTTTATTCATAATATCACATTTGAATTAATTTTTCTACTATTTTAGTTATTACAAACCTATTATGAAAACAATAAAGTACTTACAATAGTTAAATTTTAATTTTTGCACAAATTAAACAAATAAACAATTATTTAATAATAATAATTATTATCATTATTGATTTTAAAATATGAATATTGTATAATATAAAGTACAATATTATATGCTATTTATTAATTCACCACAAATAAGGAGGATTTGTATGGAACATTTATCAATGGATATCAGAGTACCTATCGAAAAAGATAATGTTAGTATTTGTAGAATTGAAGAAAAATGTATTAACTGTGGAATGTGCAAAAAAGTTTGTATTAATGATATAGGTGTTCATGGAACATATACATTAGAACAAACTAACAACAAAGCAATTTGTATTAATTGTGGACAATGTGCAATTGTCTGTCCAGTTGATAGCATTATTGAAAAATATGAATATACTGATGTAAAAAATTCTATTAATGATAAGGATAAGATTGTAATTGTGAGTACTTCTCCATCTGTAAGAGTATCTTTAGGAGAAGAATTTGGAATGAATGATGGTGAATTTGTAGAAGGTAAAATGGTATCTTTATTAAGAACTCTTGGTGTAGATTATGTTTTAGATACTAATTTTGCAGCAGATCTTACAATAGTTGAAGAAGCTAGTGAACTTGTTAAAAGATTAACTGAAAAAAATTTACCATTACCACAATTCACAAGCTGTTGTCCTGCTTGGGTTAAATTTGCTGAAATATATTATCCTGAAATGCTGGATAATATTTCAACTGCTAAAAGTCCTATAGGTATGCAAGGTCCTACTATTAAAACATATTTTGCAAAAAAAATGGGAATTGACCCTAAAAAAATTGTAAATGTAGCTTTAACACCATGTACTGCCAAAAAGTATGAAATTAGAAGAGAAGAAATGAATGCTAGTGCTGATTATCATAACGATGTAAATTTAAGAGATATGGATTATGTTATAACTACTAGAGAGCTTGCTAAATGGGCAAAAGAAGAAAATATTGATTTTCTTTCTTTACAAGACAGTCCATATGATGATTATATGGGTAGAGCTTCTGGTGCTGGTGTAATTTTTGGAAATACTGGTGGAGTTATGGAAGCTGCATTAAGAACAGCATATGAATATGTAACTAATGAATCTTCTCCTATTGATATGATAAAATATAGCGATGTTAGAGGATATGACGGTATTAGAGAGGCTACTGTTAATATGGGTGACATCAATTTAAATGTAGCTGTTGTGTATGGAACAGCTAATGCAAGAAAACTAATTGAATTAATTAAAAACGGAGAAAAAGAATATCACTTTATTGAAGTTATGACATGCCCTGGTGGTTGCATTGGTGGTGGTGGTCAACCAAAAAACATCTTAAAAAATAAAGATAATGTAAGAAAAGCGAGAATTAATGGTTTATATACCAAAGACGATTCAATGACTATAAGAAAAAGTCATGAAAATCCTGATATTAAACAAGTTTACGCTGAATTTTATGGTAAACCTCTTAGTCCGTTAGCTGAAAAAATGCTACACACTATGTATATTGACAGAAGTGATATTTTAAGTGGAAAATAAAAAGGAGGATTTTCAGAGTGAAAACTGAAAAACATATAACAACTAAACAATTAACTGTAACCGCAATAATGCTTGCATTGTGTATTGTATTTCAATCACTAAAATTTTTATCTCCTTACATAACAGGTTCAGCAGTTAATGCAGTTTTAATTATAACTACTTTATATTGTGGTGTATATTCAGGCAGTATAATAGCAATATTTACTCCAGTTTTTGCCTTTTTATTAGGTCAAACACCCATACTTAAAATAGTTCCTCTTATGATTTTTGTTATAATGATAGGTAATTTATGTTTAGTGCTTATAACACATATTCTTAAAAAGAATTTATACTTTGCTTTAATATTAGCAAGTATTGTAAAATCACTATTTTTATGGCTTGTAGTGTGGTATTTAGTAATTCCGTTTTTCGCATTTAATATACCTGAAAAAATGCAACTAGCTATAAAAACAAGCTTTTCTTTACTTCAACTAATTACTGCTCTTATAGGTAGTGCTATTGCTGTAATAATATGGCAAAGAGTAAAACATTTAAAAACAAATAAAACATAATTTCAAAATCAAATAATACTCTAAAAACAGAAGCTAGGTAACATTTTTAATTTACCTAGCTTTTATTTTTATTTATCACTTAAATTTAACCACTTAATAAATTTAGATATGTCATTTTCGTATAATTCAGTATCATTAATATAATAAATTGAACTATCCATTTTCTTTATTTCTTCACTATAAAGCCAAAATCTTTTTTTCATTCCTTCTATAAATATAAACACATCATAATTTTCTTTTATTAGTTTATCTATTTCCCCTTGTGATGTATCCACTTCAACCATATAATCTAAATTCTCATCTATAAAACATTGTCTTAAACTATCACAATATTTTTTGATACGATTTTTATAGAATATAAATTCTGAAGATATTCCTGCTATTCTAGGTGAATTACATACAAATACTATTTTTTTCATATTTTATCACAATCCTTTAGTCCCTTTAAAATATATATGATTATATACATTTTTATCTACAATATCAAGCAGAAATTTATTAAAAATTTTCTATTAAATACTTAAATTAATTATTTTACTTATACTCATTTTTTGACAAAGGGCCATTTCTTTACTGTAA
Source organism: Oscillospiraceae bacterium (assembly GCA_017887325.1). GTDB lineage: Bacteria > Bacillota > Clostridia > Oscillospirales > Ruminococcaceae > Massiliimalia. Next base: position 26,905 of record JAGHIE010000018.1, read on the forward strand.
TATTGAAGTTTATAATTACTATACTTAGCAATAACTTCAATATCTTTCATTATATTAACAGAACTTATAGGGTTTATAATAGATTTATTTGTACTTTAAGTTGCTTTACTTTTGAATCTTTTTTAATACAGGAGTTTTCAAAATTCCTGCTTTTTTCAACTGATATTCATAACTATAACTTGTATCTTCTGTTCTCCACGTATATGGTCCATGCCATATAAATTCATCATTACAGTTATGTAATGCACCAAAAGCGTTGTATCTGTTGCCATACATAGTTATATCTATTTTACATAATCCATATTTTGAACCGATATTTAATCTGTATGGTGAAAAAACTATATCTCCAATTTCTTCATCATCTACTTTTACTGATAATAAAGCTCCTCTATATTTACTTACTTCTAGTTCATAAGTTCCATTTAACTGTGTTTCTATATGATAAATTATATTTCCTGTATAGAATGGCAATCCTTGTGTTGTAATATCTCCAAAGTTTAATTCTTTTACTTGTGAAATAATAGTTTTACTAACTCCTTCTACTCTTACACCAAAATCACCAATCAAATAACACCACTCTGCACCTGATTTTTTATTATATGCTATTTCTAATGTAATTTTATGCTCTCCTTTTGGCAAATCTGGTAATTTAATAGTTTTAATATCTTCATCAACATAAAAACCAGTTATTTTTTTATCTATTTCTTTACTATCTACATAAACTCTTGTATTATCAATATCTTCTAATGCAAGAGAAATATCTTTTAAGTCAATTTCAGAATTTATTGTATATCTTAATTTTAATGTATGTTCAAATTTGTTTTCACTGGTTTCTGTCCAAGGTTGAGCTAATTCTGCCATTCTTAATGGATAACCTAGATTATCTCTAAACATATTATCAATTATTAAAACTTCTTCTTGTCCTTGCCAATCTTCATTATCAAAACTATATTCTGCAATATCTAGTAATAATACATTAGGCTCTGTCAATGTAACTGGTACTTTAAATGGCAAAACATGGTCTTTATAACTATGTTTTTCTAGTTTAACCTTTTCTACAACTTTTGTTTTAGGTGTAAGTTTTAATAAAAGACTATCTTCTTCATACATAGAAATATTTAAGTATGTATTATTATTTTTCCATTCTACTGCTAGAGGTTTTATATCTCCTGTCATGGTATCATACAAAGTTAAATCATATTCATTTTTAATTTGTATTTTTAAATCTTGTCTATGTGGAATATCTTTATTTGTAACTGGTTTACCATTTGCAATGAATATCCATTCACAATCGTTATCTTTCCTCATTTGATAAATTAAGTTTTGATTGTCCGTACCATCTGAATTTTTAATCATTAAATCACGATATGATGAAAGTTCTGACACAATACTATTTTTATTAAAAGGAACTACTACGCATTGTTTTGCAAATTCTTTAATTTCATTACTTGGTATTGCGTCTATTAAATATGGAACTTCTCCTGCAAAGATAACTTTTCCTCCACCTTTTCTAAATGCTTTTAATCTTTCAAATGTACTTTTTCTCATTGTTTCACAAAATGGAACTAATACAACTTTATAGTTCATTTGACCTACTGATAACGTATCTTTTTGTTGAATGTCACTTTGTATAGGTAAAAGTGATTCTGCTATAAAGTCAAAATCTAACTTAGAAAACAACAACCACTCAATAATATTTTCAAAGTTTTTATCCATTTCTTCTCTAATACTTTCAGTTTGTTCTTTACTTCCAAAGTGTAGCCAATAACTTTCTATAGGATGAATTACTCCTATTTGTACTTTTGCTTTTCCTCGTGTCATTGCAGTATTTACTCTTGCAAAATGATCTTCGATTATTGGATATTTTAAATACCATGGTGATTGATAAAAAATAGACGCAGGATAATCTCTTTTTGCTTCTCCTTTCATACTCATCCAAGCTAAATGTGGCACTCTCATTGTAACTCCCAAAACTGCTTGCCAATCTCCTTGTAATTTATGACCTCTAAAATCAAAATCCCAACCTGTAACACCATATAGTTCACTCATTACTCCAGGACAACCAAATTGATGTGATGCACTTTGTGCCTGTTTTGCAGTAGAATATTCGTAACAATTACAAAGCATATCTATGCCTGGCAAATCAAAACCTCTGTATGAACGCATAGTTTCTCCTAAAGCAACTGTTTGACTTTTTAATGTAGGTTCTTCCATCATATGTCCTGTAAGCATAATATTGTGCTTTTTACACCAATCACCCAAAGTATCTGCAAAAGAACTTGAAAAAAGCTCTGATATACAATCGTGATATCTATAACGATGTACTGATACTTTTTCATTAGGCAATTCCCAAAATACTTCTGGTAGATGATTTAAAAAATCCTCTCCATAACACTCTCTATAAAATTCATTAAATTTATCTGTATATGGAATAATTACTTCAGCTTTTTCATCTGCAAAATTTAATGTAGTTTTATGTGCAAATTGTGGTTCGTCTGTAAATATAGAAGGAATAGTTTTATCAAATTCTTCTCCTACTGTTTTATAGTATTTTTCATGAGTAACCTCAATAAATTTTTCAATAGCTTCTTTATTTAATGTATCAACATATGTTTGATTATTATACCATGGACTTTCTGGAGATATTTCTAAATAAGCATACCATACTTCTTCATTGTCTTTTACTTTGTCTAAATCTGAAAGTATTCTATAATCTGTTAAAAACCCGTTTTCTAAAGTAATTCCATATTTTGCAAGTAATTTTCCTGTTCCTTGAGATGAACTTCTCATAGAAGATATTAATATTTTTTCTCTTTTAACCATATCTTCTTGTTTAAATGGAGTGAAAACTAAATATCTACTGCGATATTTTTCTTCTTTAGTCACTATTCCTCCACCAAATCCAGATGGTCATCTATCTTCATCATAAAGACATGCTAACATTTTATTATTTTTAGCTTTATTCACAGATTCATTAACATATCCCATAAATTCATCGCCTAAGTACTCAGTATCTAAACCTGTACGACAATGTAAATGAAATCCTCCCATACCCATTTCTTTAAATATATCTATTTGCTTTAATATTCTATCTTTATCTAATTTAGTATTCCAACTCCAAAATGGTACTCCTCTATATTCTGAAGTAGGATTTTTAAAAAGTTCTTCTTTCAATTCATATTGATTATTTTCTTTGTATAACATAATAATTCTCCTTTATGATAATTATATAATTTCACTCTCTATTTAATATTTATATAATTTAAATCTGAAAATTCTTCTTCCAATACCTACAATAACATTAACTAATACTATAATATTATTATAAGTTCTTTTTACACAAAAACAAGGGCGTAATTTTAATAAATTACGCTCTTATCAACAAAAAACTTCTATTTTTTTGAATAAATTATTTCTATAACTTTTAATACAAAAAGAATATTAAATTCAATCTTTTTTTGATATTAAAACAGCTTGTTTTCCTAATTCTTCAAATCTTTTTTGTGCAATTTCTTTTTTGTAATAAAAAATATGTTCATATTGAGGATCATTAAAAATATAGTAATCATCATTATATCCTACAAGTACCAAACAATGTTCACCTGATATCCATGTGAACTTATTCCCATTTGGCAATCTCCAAACTTGTCCTTTTTTTGATTTTTTCATACCCATTGTAGCCCAAATTAACATTGGTTTATCATTATCAATATATTTCTTACACAATGATTCTAATGTTTCATCTTTTATTTGTTTAGCTTCACATTGTGTACTATTTTCATTAATTGCTGATACTATTGGTGAAGCATAACAATCATATGAATTTTCTGAAAAAGGATTTCCAGCAAAAACTTCATTTGGATTTGGACCATATAAAATGCTATCATTAAAATAAAATTCATCGCTACACTCAAGCCAATTAGTTGCAAACTCTGTCGATGTAATATCAACTCCATAATACTGTAACACCATAGTTGCAGATACTACTTCACAACCTGTTGGTAAATCAGGGTATTGACAAATTATTGGTACACTAATAATTTTATGTGTTAAATTATAATAGCTCTTAACATAATCTTTGTTATAGTTATCTTGTACATCTACATATTTTGCAGATATTAGTACAGTTGATATTAACGCCAATATAACTATATATAATATAAATTTTTTCATAAAATAACCCTCCTTTACTATTAATCATAAAGAAGGGTTGTATCTTAATTTATACATTTATGTATCATAGTTGTATCATTTTATATTAATATTGTCTATCAATACCAAATTCAAAACTGTTTTGCTCAACAAAAGCTAAATAAAAATCTTTTTGTGAAATTTTAAAATTATTAATATAATAATTTCTTACATCTTTATGTATGTTTTCAACATCTTTATTAATATCAAATAAATCAGTATTTAAATACATTGAAAATCTCAATAATATACCTGTTTTTTCTTCATAAGAAAAATCTATAATACAATAATCTTCATAAGAATCAGTTAAATTAACTTTAATTGATCCGCTAACAAAATTAGCTATAACAGGAGTATCATTTAATAAATATAATATTCTTTGTTTACTATACCCTATTTCTTGCTCGTTTATTTTATTTATAATAGAGTTCATTGTTTGACTATTAACAAATACTTTGTTTAATAAATCTTTGCCGTTAATTGTATTATTATTGGGTAATATATTTTGTACAGTATAGTTACTTCCATTGCTATTTATATCTTTATAAATTTCTAATATATCTTTACCTGTTAATATATATTCTTGCCCTTGTTCTAATTGTGTCGTCATAACTTTATTTTTTAAATCTTGTCTATTTATATAATTCATAACTTGTGGAAATAACACTACTATAAGAGTTATTACAATCATTAAAATTATTATTACAGATTTTTTTGTTTTATTCATTATTTCCACCACTCTTTTTTAATTTAAAAGATACTGTTGTGCCTTTACCTTTTTCACTTTTAAATATTAATTTTGTATTATGTAGTTTTGCTATTTCATTACATAATGATAATCCTAAACCTGCTCCACCTAATTTTCTTGAACGAGCTTTATCTTCTCTATAAAATGGTTCTGTTATTAATCTAATATTCTCATTATTTATTCCAATTCCACTATCTTCAACGAAAATTTCAACACTATTAGAATCTGTTTTACAATATACTTTTACCTCTGTATTGTTTACAGATGCTTTAAAAGCATTATCTATCAAGTTATACATTAATGAAATTAATAATTCTCTATTTCCTCGTATTATTTCATTTGAAAAATTTATATTATATTCTATATTATATTTTTTAGCTAAAAATATAAGCGTTCCTTTTAAGTTATTTTGAATATCTAATAAGTTTATATCTTCAAAATTTATATTATCATTTTTATAAATATATAAATCCAATAATTGTAATGATAATTTTTCTAATCTTTTAGCTTCGTTATATATTGCTTTAGATGCTTCTTTCCTTTCTTCAAATTCCAAATCATATGAATTTAACATTTGAGAATAACCTATAATTGCTGTCATTGGAGTTTTTAATTCGTGTGTAAAATCAGCTACGAATAAATCTCTTTTATTTACTTCTTCTTCTACATCTTTTATTTTTTGCTCTATTATTTTTGACATAGAATTAAAGCTATTAGTTAAATTTATAATTTCATAGTCATTTCCGATTATATCAACAGTTTTCCCATAATTTCCTAAAGCAATATCATCTGCAACTTTGCTTAAATAATTTATAGGTTTTGCTATTTTTGTTGAAATAATAAAAAGTATAATTCCACTTACTACTGATATAGTTAGAATAACAACTGTATATACATTCCAAATTATATTATTCTGCTTTTGTATTCCAGAAAAATCAGATTTTAATTCAACTAAGTATTCTCTGTTTGCAGTTTTTATTTTTGCTAAACTGTTCATTATAATAGAATTATCTTTTACTGTATAACTCATTCTATTTTGGTAATTATCTAAATCTTTATATTCGTCTTCCATATTACTCGCATCATATATGTTAATACTTTTTACACTACTATCTAAAATACCTTTTATTTGATCTATTATATTATTTTTATTATCTTCTGTGATTTCACCATATGTAGTTTCTGTCAATGACAAAATACTTTCTACTGCATAGTTAACTGATGCATTTACTCTTTCTACTTGCGTATCCCAAAGTATATTTGTTATATATTCAATTAATACTATTCCACCTATACCACTTGATAAAAGTACAATTATATATGAGATAAAAAAAATTTTAAAAGATAATTTCATTAATCATTCTCCATTACAAATTTATATCCAATTTTATATACTGCCTCTATATTATTATAAAGTTGTAATTTTTTCTTAAGTCGTTGTATGTGTAAATCAATTGTTCTTGTATTTGCATAATATGGTTCTTGCCATACTTGCTCAAAAATTTTTTCTCGATATAACGCTATTCCTTTATTTCTCACTAAATACAATAACAATTCATATTCTTTAGCTGATAATAAGACTATATTTTCACCTTTATAAACGGTTCTTGATAAAGTATCAATTTTAATATCATTTATGGTTATATATCTTTCTATTTTATTATATCTTCTTAACACTGTTTCAATTCTAGCTAATAATTCTTCTAAATCAAATGGTTTTATTATATAATCCTCTGCACCTAATTTAAGACCTTTAACTCTATCTTTAATAGCCGTTTTTGCTGTTACAAATATTGTAGGAATATTATATTCTTTTATATAACTCAATATTTCATATCCGTCCATATCTGGTAACATTATATCAAGTAATATTAAATCAAATCTTTTTTCTTCTACTTTTTTTAGCCCTTCTATTCCATTTTCAGCAATATCACACATATATCCATTTTTAGTTAAACATAATTTAACCATATTTAAAATAGCTGTTTCATCTTCTATAACGAGTATCTTATTCACCTTCAACACCTCGTTTTTATTATATCAAAATTTGTATCCTTTTTGTATCATATTGACTTATCATAAAACAAATTAAATATTATAACTTTTAGATTAGTTTTTAAATAAAAAAACACCCTCATATATTAAAATATGCGAGTGCTTTTTATTATTTGTTCGACATATCTACTTAGCTGTATGTAATCCTTGGATACTGCTAAAATCATCTAAATGAGATAAATCCATAATAGGCTCTGTTATATTTCCTGTTGAAATTTTAGGTGAATTTATTGGACAAGCCCATTTAACTGCATTTATAATTACCTTTTGAATTTCTTTCATATGATATACTGGAAAAGCTTCATGACCTGGTCTAAAATAGAAAACTTTACCTTTTCCACGATGATAACAACAACCACTTCTGAACACTTCTCCACCTTCAAACCAGCTTATAAATACTAATTCATCTGGTGTTGGAATATCAAAATGTTCTCCATACATTTCTTCTTTAGGAATAATAATTTTCTCATCTAATCCGTCTACAATAGGGTGAGCATGATCTATAACCCAAATTATTTCTTTTTCTCCAGCTTCACGCCATTTTAAATTACCACTTTCAGTTCCACAAATTTTTCTAAAAATCTTAGAAGCGTGACCAGAATGTAATACTATTAATCCCATTCCATCTAAAACTCTTTTATATACTTTTTCTACGATTTTATCATCTACTTTATCATGGGCCATATGTCCCCACCAAAGCAATACATCTGTATTTTCTAAAACTTCATCTGATAAACCATGATTTTCCATATCTAAAGTAGCTGTTTTAACATCATCAAAACCTGCTTCATTTAAAAAATCCTTTATACAACCATGTATCCCTTTAGGATAAATATCAGCAATTTCTTTAAATCTAACTTCATGTATATACTCATTCCAAACAGTAATCTTCATATACATTCTCCTTTATAAATCTATCCAATTATTGTTTTCTATTGATTTTAAAATAGCATCTAATAAGTATTGATTTATTGCACCATCTGATATATTTGCACTATATCCATCTGATTTTCCATTAACGATGTCAGCAAAAGATTGCATTTGTGTGCATTTATATTTATCAGGAATATTTACATTACAAAAATTATTAGTGTTATCATACACATCACCAATACATATTTCTAGTTCATCTTTATCTGGTTGTTCATCTAATTTATAAACTAAGCTACCCTTGCTTCCGTACACTTCTAATCGTTGATAATTACCTCTGCCATACGCAAATCTTGTTATTTGAAAAGTAGTAGAAATGTTTCCCATATTTGCCATATAGTTGCAGTAATCATCTACATCAACTACCCCTAATTTATCATCATCTATCATTTTCCTATTTTTTATAAACGTATCTGCTTGACCTATAATTTTAGTATATTCTTTTCCTGTTAAAAAGCGAACTAAATCTAAAGCATGGCTTCCTAAATCTCCCAATGCACCAGAACCAGTTCTCTCTTTTACAAAACGCCACACTAATGGCGTTTTGTAATGCTCTAACCCCCATGCTTGAAAATATTGCATATTAACATGATATATTTCACCTAGTTTTCCACTTTGTATCAAATCTCTTGCGTATCTTGCAGCTGATTTAAATCTATATGAAAAACAAATCATATTTGGTACATTATTTTTTAATGATTTTTCTTCTAAATCTTTTGCTTGATTATATGTAAGTGTTATTGGTTTTTCTAAAGAATATGGCTTTTTACTGTTTACACATTCTAATGCTATTTCATAATGACAATCATTAGGAGTACATATGTCCACTACATCTACATCATTACAATTGATTAAATCGTGATAATCAGTAAAACAATATTCTTCGTTTATATCATACTTTTCTTTCATTTGAGCTAATACATCTTTATCGATGTCACAAATAGCTACTAATTCTAAATCTTTACTTGATAAAATTTGAGGTAGATGCACAGCATTGGCAATACAACCTAAACCTATAACTCCTATTTTTAATTTTCTCATAATAAAACTCTCTTTTCTTACTATTATTCTATTTCCATATATCTTTCATAAGCTTCTAGTCTAATCTTCATTAAGTCTTCTAAGCCCATATCATTTAATTTTTTAATATATCCGTCCCATTCTTTATCAATATCAATATTGCTATCTGTAATCCATTTTGCTCTTGTAGTTTCTACATATTTATCAATATCAGTAGTTAAAGTAGGCAGTTGTTTGTATTCTTCTTCAGTATAAACAACTTTAGGGAAAGAATCGCCTACATAATCTTTTCCAAGTTTATCAAGTTCAAGTTTCAAACCATCACCAGATTCGCTTGATAGTTTAATCTTACTTTCAAATTCTTCCGAAACATATTTTGGCCCAAAATCTCTTAAACTTTGTTCCCAATACCATGCATCTGCTGAAGTTCCTTCTGGTGGATCCATTAATTCATATGTATCGTCTTCATTTTTTTGAATTACTGTTCCAATTGCACCCCAGAAGTTTTGAATACCTGCTTCATCTGTATAAAACTCATCTATCCATCTTGCTGCGACTTCCGGATATTCACAAAACTTAGTTATTTCTACTTGGTTTTTAGCATAACTATATCCACCTTTTTCACCTTTAGCAGTTTTAACTCCGTTATATCCTTCTAATGTTCCTATTGTTGTATATTGATCTTTCCATTTATTAAATGTTGCATCTGGAGTCCATTGGAATGTAAAACCTACTATTGGAATATCTGGATTTTCATATTTAGCATTTGTCATTGTATCATCTTGTGTAAATAATTCTTGGTCTATTAAACCTTCTTTATAAAGTTTTTGCATAAATTTCATACATTCTTTGTAGTTTTCAGTAGAAGGAATAAAAACAGGTTCTCCGTCTAGCATACCCATATTGTCACCTGAATGGTCATTTAATCCAAATAAAGTCAACCAATCTCCTACAAATCCTTTTGCTGTATATGGTATTTCATCATTACTATCACCATTACCATTTGCATCTTTTTCTTTAAACGCTTTTAATACATTATATAAATCATCCATAGTTTTAGGTTGTTCTAATCCTAAATTATCAAGCCAAACTTGGTTGATTACAGGTTGTTGAGTTGTCCATGGTCTAGATGGATATCTAGCAGCCATTGAGTATAGTTTTCCATCTGGGAATGTACTTAACTGTTTAATTTTAGAGTCTTTTTCTAATATTGCACTTAAATTAGGCATATATTCTAAATAATCATCAAATGCTACAAAAGACTCTAAGTTGTTTACAATATCAGCATCTTTAAATGTTTCTGAACCAAATATTACACTAGGTAGTGTTCCACTAGCTAACATGATAGATTTTTGTTCGCCCCAGTCGTTAGTAGATTGTACTTGCCATTCAATTTTAACATTTGTTTTTTCTTCTAAATCTTTTAAGAACTGATTATTAGTAAATGTATCACCCATACTACCCCAACGAGTAGTTAAAACATCAAGTGTAACTTCTTCTTTAACAATAGGGTATCCTTCTTTGTTAAAAGAATCTCCTAAATCTTTTTTTGTATCTTTTTCTGAACTAGAACAACTTGCAAAACTACTTGCTAAAATACAAGAAACTAAAATAACTCCTAAACTTTTTTTAGATAATTTTTTCATAATAAATCTCCTTTCAATATTAGCCTTTAACAGCACCAATCATAACACCTTTATTAAAATATTTTTGAATAAAAGGATATACACACATAATAGGAACTGTTGATACTATGATAACAGCATATCTCATCAAGTTTGCTGTTCTTAACGCTATTAATGCAGCTTCTCCTGTACCTATACTGCCTTGCATTTGGTTAGTAATTAATATGTTTCTTATAACTAATTGTAGTGGATATAAATCTGGATTTTTAATGTATATCAAAGCATTAAAGTAAGAATTCCATTGTCCTACTGCTATCCATAAACCTATAACAGCTATTATAGCTTTTGACAAAGGCAAAACTATTTGGAAAAAGAATCTTAAATTTCCACAACCATCTATTTGTGCTGCGTTCCACAAATCAGTTGGTAAGCTACTTTCAAAGAAAGTTCTAGCAACTATTATATTATAAACAGATACAGAGAAAGGTAAAACCATAACCCAAAATGTATCATATAAATTAAAACTTTTAATTGTTAAGAATGTTGGAATCAAACCACCATTAAAAAACATTGTTATTATAAAGAATGTCATAAAAGCTTTTCTTCCAACTAAATCTTTTCTTGATAAAGAATAAGCTGCACATATATTTACAAACAATCCTATAAGTGTTCCTACTAATGTATATAAAATTGTATTTCTATAACCTATCCATATATCGCTTTCTTTTAATAAAGCTTTATAACCATCTAAAGTAAATCCTTTTGGCAATAGTAACACTTTACCAGTAGACACAGCAGCTGGGTCACTAAAAGATGCGATAATTATAAACCAAAGTGGATATAATATAATAATAAATCCTAAACTAAATATAGCATACAATAAAATTGTAAACATCTTATCTTTAGAAGATGATTTTATTTTTGATTTTACCATATTAATTCTCCTCTACCATAAACTATTTTCACTTACTCGTTTAGATACTGTATTTACAATAATCAACAAGATTAAGTTTATTACTGTATTAAATAAATTTATTGCAGAAGAATAACTATATTGACTACTCAAAATACCTATCTTGTAAACATATGTTGAAATTATTTCACTATGTGATAAGTTTAAATCGTTTTGCATTAAATAAATTTTTTCAAAACCTAAACTCATCAAACTACCCATTCTCATAATTAAAAGAATTACAGCTGTAGGAATTAACATAGGTAAATCTATATATATTAACTTTTGAAATCTTGATGCTCCATCAACTGTAGCAGCTTCATACAAACTAGGGTCAACTGCTGATAAAGCAGCTATATAAATTATACTATCCCAACCACAATGTTGCCAAATATCAGACCATACATATAAACTGCTGAAAGCTCCTGGATTACCCATTAAATTAGGTGCTTCTAAACCAAATAAACTATATATACTTCCTATTAATCCTGTACTAGGTGATAATAAAACAATAAGCATTCCAACCATTACTACTGTTGAAATAAAGTGAGGTAAATATGATACTGTTTGAAATATTTTTCTAAATTTTTTACCTTGTAACTGATTTAAAAATAATGCCATAATTATTGGTATTGGGAATGAAGCAACTAAACTATAAAGACTAATAAATAAAGTATTTTTTATAGTTGGCCAAAATTGGTATGAATTAAAAAACTTTTTAAAATATTCAAATCCAACCCATTCACTACCAAATACACCTTTAGTTGGTGAAAAATCTTGAAAAGCAATTAAAACACCATACATTGGTATATAAGTAAAACATATTAGCAAAATTACAGCAGGAATTAATAGTAAATATAATCCCCAATTTCGTTGTATCATTTTAAATGATATTTTACTTTTATGTCTTTTTAACATATAAAATCCTCCTTAATCATTTATTTGATTTGTCTTTAATTGGATTATATATGCTATTTTGTTAATATTCTATACAAAAAATAGACTTAAACTATTCTAAATCAGACTTTTGATATTTTTTATTGTTTTTTTCAGACTATTTTATGTAATATCCGGACTTTTAGTAATTATGATGTCAAATAAATATTTATTTTATGTTATTTTTTGGTATAATATATACATATTCTAACATAACAATTATTTGAGGTGTAATATGAAGGAAATAAATAAGAAATATTCTCTACAAAAATTATTAAAAATATTTTCAATTTTTTTAATTCCAATAATAATATTAAACATATTAATAAGTTTTATAGTAATTGATATTACAAAAAAAGAATCTCTGACTTATTTAGAAAACACTGCTTCTATTTACATAAAACAAATAAATGAAAATTTTAATTCTATTAGAAAATTTATGGGATATACAGCTGTTTCAGATGAAAATTTAAAATTATTATCAGAAATGGATAAAAAAGAAATATATAAGTACCCAGAAGTACAAAACCAACTTTATCAAAGATTTTTAGAGTTTCAAACAGCTTGTGGAGATAACTACAATTTCTTTATATATTTAAAAGATCAAGATTATTTTTTTAATTGTGGAGCTATGAACATAGATTTAAAACAATATAATTTGATAAAAGATATGATAAAAAAAAATAAAGATATTGCGTATAAAGAATTTGGAACATATTGGAATTACACAAATTTAGATAACAACGAATTTGTTTTTAATATACTACCATATAATAATGTACTTGTATGTTGTTTTGCTGAAAAACAACAATTTTTAAAACCTTTAACATCAATAAATCTTGGTGAAAGAGGTTATGTTGAAATAAAAGACAACAAAAATTCAATAGAAAAAAATAAACATAACTTTTTACTTTATAAAGTTCATGTAACAAGCTTTTTTGACAAATCAAATTTTGGAGTAGATATTGTATTTAATAATCTAGACATTCTTAAAAAGATAATTTTTATACAAGCAATCATATTCATTTTAGCTATTACATCTTGTGTATTAATAAGTTTATCATTATATATAATGAAAAATCGAATTTTAAAACCTATAAAATATTTTTCTGTACAATTAGATAATATAAACACAAATATAAATCTATACGATAATGATATATTGGAGTTACAACAAGCAAACGAAGAATTCAACAAATTAATAAATCAAATAAAATCTTTAAAAATCAGTCTTTACGAACGAGAATTAGAAAAACAAAAAATAAAAATGAACTATATGAATTTACAAATAAGACCTCATTTTTTCCTAAACTGTCTTACTAACATTTATAGTATGTCACAACTTAACATGAATGAAGATATTCAAAAAATGTGTTTATCTACATCAAGATATTTTAGATATATCTTCTCAACAAAAACAGATTTCGTTAAATTAGAAAATGAGGTAAATCATATTTGTGATTATCTTTCTATCCATAAAACCACTTTAGGTGATTGTTTTAATTATGAAATAAATATTCAATCAGATATTAATGATGCAAAAATACCACCTCTATTATTACAAACATTTGTAGAAAACTCTATTAAACATGGTATTAATCTTAATAATAATAGTATTATAAATATAGATATTTCTAGCATTTATAATAACGATGATAAGCAATTACAAATAATTATTTCTGATAATGGAAAAGGATTTTCTACTGACATTTTAGAAAAGCTCAATAGTTTAGATTTTGAAACAAATGTAGATGGAACAGGTGTAGGAATACACAACACTATAGAAAGATTAAAATATTTATATCAAAATAACTTTGATATAAAATTTAGCAATACATCTAGTGGTGGAGCTAATATAAAACTTACTATACCATATATTTTATATGATAATAAGGAGGAAGTTTAAACTATGACAGTATTGTTAGTTGATGACAATAGATTTGTATTACAATCTTTATCTATAAACATAGACTGGAAAAGTCTAAGCGTAACTAAAGTGTTAACTGCTTCTAATATGCAACAAGCTCAAGAAATATTTTTACAAAACAACATCGACTTATTAATATGTGATATAGAAATGCCTCAAGGTAGTGGATTAGAATTATTATCTTGGATTAGAATGAATAAGTATAATACCGAAACTATATTTTTAACTAATTATGCTGATTTTAATTATGCCCAAAAAGCCATTGAATTACAAAGTTTTGATTATTTTTTAAAACCAATAGAATTTGATAAACTAACACTAATAATAAAAAAAGCATTATCTAAAATAGAAAACAAAAAAATTAATCTTCAAAGTCCTATTAAAATAAATATGTTAAAGCATATATTTTGGGAAAAAATTATTACAAGAAATATTTTTCCTAGCAATAATGAAATTAAAAAAATGCTTTTAGATTTAGAAATAAGCTATTCTGAAGATACAATTTTTAAAAGTATATTAATATGCTTTAAACCTGTTTTTGAAATAATTTCATCTGACAATGACAGTATATACTCATATGGAATGCAAAGTATACTAGACGAAATATTACAAAATAATAATTTTAAACATGAAATTTGTTATAAAATCCCAAATGAATATAGCTGGATAATCATTTTTAAATATAAAGATAATCAAACAAATGATAATATTATTAAAAATTTATGTGTTAATATAATTGATAATTGTAAAAATTATTATTCAAGCAAAACTAATTGTTTTATTTCTAAACATTTTAATCTATATTCATCTTATGAAGGAATTTCATTTTTATTTAATTTTAATCTAAAATTTATGAGTAATAAAAATATTATATTTACAGAAAATATACAGTCAGATTGCAACACATATCCTTTATTGAATATCAACTTGTTAAAAAATTATCTGTTAAAAAATGATATTTGCTCTTTTTCTGAATATGTTAATAATTACATAAATGTGCTTAAAAATTATTCTATTGTAAAATATGAATTTTTACACGAACTTAAAGAAGAAATATTAAATCTATATAGTGTTGTTTGTAAAGAAAAGGAAATCAATTTCAATAACATATTAAAAAATATTAATAACGATATTTTATATACTTCTTCCATTAAGTCTTTAGATGATATAAATTTATTCTGTTTAAAGTACGCAAATATTATAATATCAAATGATTCAACTTCTAAAAGTCACAATACCGTTGACGATGTTAAAGAATATATTTTAAATAATTTACATGAAAACTTATCAAGAAATAATCTAGCTGAACATTTCTTTTTAAACCCTGATTATTTAGCAAGAATATTTGCAAAACAAGAAAAAATTTCTTTAGGAAACTTTATAACTATATCTAGAATCGAAAAAGCAAAAAAACTTTTACAAAACCCAAATGTAAATATAGGTGAAGTAGCTATACAAGTTGGATATAATAATTATTCACATTTTTCTAAAATCTTCAAAGAAATTACTAAACTCTCTCCTAATGAATATAAAAAACAATTTAGGTAATACAATTGACAATTTAAACTTACTTCAATATACTTTAGATAAAAACAATCATAAAATCATTTTAAATTTTTGCAAAGGAGCATTGACATGAATAGTCCAATTTAAAAATAACTAATTACAATCAAATATTTTATACTATAAAAATAAATTTAGGATGATTTTATGAATAAAAGAAATATTTACTTAATGTATGCTATTTCATTTTTACAAGGAATGGTTTTTTATGGTTCAATTGCAACGTTATATAGACAGGCAAATGGCGTTTCTATTTTACAAATTACAATAATAGAAAGCATTTCTCTAATTTTATGTTTAATATTAGAGATACCATGGGGAATAATTGCTGATAAGATAGGTTATAAAAAGACTTTAGTAATTTGTTCAACACTCTACTTTATTTCTAAAATAATATTTTGGAAAGCTACCAATTTTACTGATTTTTTGATTGAACGAATTCTTCTAAGTGTAGTTATTTCTGGATTATCCGGAGTTGATACCAGTATTTTATACTTATCCTGTACAAAAGAAAAGAGTCATGATACATTTGCAATTTATGATAGTTTAGGACAAAGTGGACTTTTTTTCTCATCATTTATATTTGTATTATTTATCGGAAACAACTATAAACTATCGGCATTTTTAACTGTTATATCTTATGGAATAGCATTTGTGTTATCTTTATTTATTATAGAGGTTAAAGATAATAAAAAAACAAACCAAACAAACACATTTAAAGAGTTTTATAATATACTTTTTTATATCATTAAAAATAAATACACACTCATGTTTATAATTGGTATAGCTTTATTTAACGAAACTCATCAGACTATAACTGTTTTTTTAAATCAAATACAATACACTAAAAGTGGTATTAACAATCAAACAATTGGTGTTATTTTTATTTTAGCAAACATAATAAATATGCTTTCTATTTTCTCTGCTAAAACCACCAAATTAATTGGTGCAAAAAATTTAATTAAAATTTGTTATATATCTGTTACGGTTGTTTGTATTATATTAGCTCTAACTTCTAATGCAATTATATCTGTTTTAGGAATACTAATTATCAAACTTTTCTATGCTCTGTTGCAACCTCTACAAATAAATTTACAAAATATCCAAGTTAAATCAAGTAATAGAGCTACAACACTTAGTATTTTTTCAATGACTATGAGTTGTATTGGAGCAACTACAAACATAATTTTCGGTGCTATGGCTCAAAAAAATATTTCATTATCATTTATATGTGGTTGTGTATTTTGCTTAATCGGTTTAATATTAATCACCATTTGGTTTGATAAAACCAAAAACGAATTTATAATATAAAAATATTAAAAAATATATAAATGAAAAGAGGTCTTTTTATGGTTAAATGTTATAAAAAAGATTACCCTCGCCCACAATTTGTCCGCGATAATTGGATAAATTTAAATGGTGAGTGGGATTTTTGCTTTGATGATAATAATATTGGCGAAGCTCAATTATGGTATAATAATTTACCAGCAGATAAAAAAATAAATGTTCCCTTTACATATGAAACAAAATTAAGTGGTATATGTGATGAATCTATTCATAACTATGTTTGGTATCAAAAAAAATTAGATATTTCCAAAAATGATATTAAAGACAATAATTTATTCTTACATATAGAAGGTTCAGACTATATAACAAAAGTTTGGCTTAATGGTATATATTTAGGTTGCCATGAAGGTGGATACTCTCGTTTTTCATTTAATTTATGCAACGCTTTAAAAGAAGATGATAACACCTTAATAATTAAAGTTGAAGATTCATTAAATGAATCACAACCAAGAGGTAAACAAAGATGGACCGATTATAGTTATGGTTGTTGGTATGTCCAAACTACCGGTATTTGGAAAACAGTATGGCTAGAAGTTGTTCCAAAAAATTATATAGACTCTGTAAAAATCACACCTAATTTGCAAGATAGCTCTATTTTAATTGATTTTAATATAGAAAATAATAATAACCAAGATTTATATATAGAAACTACTGTTTCCTTTGAAGATAAATTAGTTAATAAATCGATTATTCCTGTACTAAATAAAAATATTTATACAAAAATTGATTTATATAACACTAATTGTGTAGAATGGGGCGTTTTTCAATGGACTCCTTCTAATCCAAATCTTTATGATATTTCTTTTAAATTGATATATAACAACCAAACAATTGATAGTGTCAATTCGTATTTTGGATTGCGAGAAATAAAAATTGATGGTTGTAATATTTTACTTAACGGTGGACCAATTTATCAAAGATTAATATTAGATCAAGGATATTGGAAAGATTCTCACCTAACTCCTCCTAGTGAAGAAGCTATTATTGAAGATATCGAAAAAATATTGAAATTAGGATATAACGGATTGAGAAAACATCAAAAAATTGAAGACGAAAGATTTTTATATTGGTGTGATGTCAAAGGTGTTCTTGTATGGAGTGAAATGGCTGCTGCATATCACTTTAATGATTTTGCAGTTGAATCATTTACTAAACAATGGATGGAAATTGTTAAGCAAAACTATAATCACCCTTCAATAATAACATGGACTCCTTTTAATGAATCTTGGGGTGTTCAAGCTATTAAAAATGATACAACTCAACAACAATTTACTCAAGCAATTTATTATCTAACTAAGTGTTTTGATAGTATGAGACCTGTTATTGTTAATGATGGATGGGAACATACTATATCAGACATAATTACATTGCACGATTATGAAGCTGACGGAAAAGTATTTTTTGACAGATACTTTAACCATAAAGAAGAAATTCTTTCATCAAAAGTTTATCATAATGGATTTAAATCTGCTTTTGCTAACAACTTTACATATAATGGTCAACCTGTAATCATAAGTGAATTTGGTGGTATTGCATTTAATAATGAACAACAAGGCTGGGGATATGGTGATAAAGTTGAAGATGAAACAGACTTTTTAACTCGTTTTGACAATATAACTACAGCTATTAAGCAATTACCTTATGTATGTGGTTATTGTTATACTCAAGTCACAGATGTTCAACAAGAAATAAATGGATTAATGGACATGGATCGTAACTTTAAAGTAAATGCAGATAAAATATATGAAATTAATACACGAATAGTAAATAAATAAAATAAGTCCCACATAATAATGTGGGACTTATTTTATTTGCATTAATTTTGTTATTTGTCTTCTTCAAGATATTTTTTAATAGAATATCGCTTTCTATTTTCAGTATCTTTTCCATATTGAATAGCTTGTTGTGGACATTCATTTATACAACGCATACACATATAACATTGACCTTCCCATACTGGTTTACCATTTTTCAATGAAATTGAAGATTTTGGACAATTGTTTACACATACACTACACCCACTACAAGCATCTGTAGTATAAAACGATTTAGTATTTCTAGCGACCTTATTAAAACCAAAATTTACTAATGATGACTTTATTCTAGCATGAGAACCTTCTTGAACATTATAAGTTTTTCTTTGTTCTTTAATTTCATTAGAAATTGATTGTAATTTTATTTTAGCATTTGTAAGTTTATTTTTTATTGTCTGCTCATCTTCAATATCATAACCAATAACATAATTATTTGGCATAACTATACTATAACTACTATCTAATGGATAAATTTTAGAAAAATGTTTCATAGCTAAACCAGCATCTTCTCCACAAGTACAAACTCCAAAAACAAATGCTTTATTTTTCATCAATTTTTTTGCAAACAAAGCCATAGGTTCAGGTATTCCCCATGCATAAATAGGAAAAACAAATCCTATCTGTTTTTCATTGTATATATTTGGTAATTGTTTTAAATCTATAATATCAAAAGCTTCATCGTTTATAAGCTGAGCTAAATATTTAGCAACCCATTTTGAATTTCCTGTTCCTGAAAAATAAAAAACCATAATTAATCCCCTACTGAATAAAATTTCTTATCACTGTTAAAATCTATTATGTTGTACACTTATTATAATAAAAAATATATAATTATTCAATAAAACACATATTTTATATTAAAACAACTTCATTTATTTAACTATTTAAATATTTTCAACAACATCTCATTTTATATTTATTTGGTGTTATATTAAATTGTTTTTTAAAAGCTCTTATATAGCTATTTGAATCAGCAAAACCTGATTTTATCGCTATTTGATTAATAGATAAATCTGACTTTGTCAAAAGTTGCTTTGAATAAGATAGTCTATTTAATATTAAATATTGCTTTGGGCTAAACCCAAAAGTATCTTTAAATAAATGTGATAAATAAAATTTGTCAATAAAAAATTTTTCAGATAACTGTGATATTTTTATATCACTTATAAAATTTTTATCTATGTATTCCTTTATATCATAAATAATAGATTTTTCTTTTGTATCTTGCTCAATTTTTATATCATTATTTCTAAATATTTGTGCCAATAAAGTTTTAAGATAGCTTAAAATTATATCTTCGCTAAAATTATCTTGATTTTCAAACTCTTTGATAAATACTTTAAAAATCTCCTCACAATTAGTTATATTACCAAAACAATGTATAAAGTTTTCAGGTCTACTACAAAGCAATGATATTAATAACGGATTATCTATTAACTCATTTACTTTATTCCTATTAAAATTAACATAGTATCTGTCATATGAACCACTAATAATCTTAAAAGAATGTTCTTCAAAACAGTTAATTAAAATTAATGTATTATTTTTAACATTGTATATTTTATCATTTATTGATAAATCTATATCTGCATTTTTTGCATATATTAATTCATAACCTAGATGAAAATGTCTTTCTTTATTATCCGTACCAGAAAGATATGCTGTTTCTGATATAATAAAATTTTGCATAATATCTCCTTTAACAAAACAAATTTTGCATATTTTAAAACAATTAATAAATACAATTTTATTGTTATATATTGTATCATCTTATTAAAGTTAATAAACTTTATAATATGTTTTTAAAGGTGTGTTTTAAATGTGCGAAATCATAAATAAAATAAATGAATATAAAGTAATTCCAGTTGTAACGGTAAAAGATATTGATAAAACTTTACAACAAGCTAAAATATTATCCGAAAATGGTTTACCTATAATGGAAATCACCATGAGAACAGATATTTCTATGAATGCTCTAAAAGAAATTTCTAAAAAATATCCTGATATATTAATTGGAGCTGGAACTATTTTAACTATTGAGCAAGCAAAACAAGCAATAAAATACGGTGCTAAATTTCTTGTTAGTCCTGGTTTTAATAAAAAGTTAGTTAAATACTGTATCAAACACAATATTATAATTATTCCAGGTTGTGTAACTCCAACTGAAATAGAAATGGCTTTAAATTGCAATATTTCTGTTATAAAATTCTTTCCAGCAGAATTATCAGGTGGAGTTAATATGATAAAAGCGCTATCAGCTCCATATAATAATATTTCATTTATTCCAACAGGTGGTATAAATTTATCTAATTTAAAAGATTATCTATCTATTAAAAAAGTATTAGCTTGTGGTGGAAGTTTTATGATTGATGATGATTTAGAAAAATCTAAAAAGATAATAAACGATACCCAAAAAATAATAAGTGAAATTTAATTTTAGAAAGCGTGAAAAAAATGTGCAAGGTTTTAACTTTTGGAGAATTATTAATGAGATTAACTCCATGTGATTTTAATAGATTTACTCAAAGCAACTTACTTAAAACTAATTTTGGTGGTGCTGAAGCCAATGTTGCTGTCTTACTATCATCTTTAAATATTCCATCAAAATTCATAACAAAATTACCAAATAACGATATATCAAAAAGTGCCATAGAATTTTTAAGGCAACACAATGTAGATACATCTGAAATAGTTTTTGGTGGTGACAGATTAGGTTTATATTTTTTAGAACAAGGAATTGGATACAGACCTTCAAAAGTAATTTATGACAGACAATATTCTTCATTTTCAATGTCATCTTTTTCTGATTATGATTGGGAAAAAATATTTAAAGATGTATCCTGGTTTCATATTTCAGGAATTACACTAGCTCTAAATGATAATTTATTTAATATTTGTTTAGAAGCTTTGAAAATTGCTAAATCCAAAAATATAAAAGTAAGTTTTGATATTAATTACAGAAAATCTTTATGGAGTAAAGAAAAAGCCAAAGAAACAATATTAAAAATTATCAAATATGTTGATATTTGTATTGGAAATGAAGAACATCTACAAATGATTTTTGATACACATGATTTAGATAGAGATAAACATAATGAACTAACTCATTGTGGATATTTGCAATTATGCAAACAAATAGATGCTATACACAAATTTGAAAAAATATTTATAACAATGCGAAGAACTGTATCTTCTAATCATAATAAATTTAGCTCCATGTGTTATACAGAAAATAATCATTATTTTTCTAGGTGGTATGATATTACTGATATTTTAGACAGAGTTGGTAGTGGTGACAGTTTTTCAGCAGGTGTAATATATAGTATAATTTCTAAGTATGACATAAAAGATATTTTAGAATTTGCATCATCTGCTTGTGTATTAAAACACTCTGTGAATGGAGATATTTGTGATATAAGAAAAGAAGAAATAGAAGACTTGGCGTTTGGTCAAATGAATGGTAGAATTGAAAGATAAATTTAAATAAAAATCACTATAAGATAATTTCTTATAGTGATTTTTTTTTGTCAATTTACCATCTAACTTGCCATCTTTGATTATAATTATCAGATATTTTTTCTTCTGATTTAAGTTTATTATCTAGTTTTTCTTTTTCACACAACTCTTTTAAATGGTTTTCAAACTCTTTTTGATTTAATGGAATATCTACCCAACTGTCAGTCCAAGAAGATAAATATGTAGCATTTGAAATCATCAAACTATTAATTCCTTCAAAACCATTTGCTATTAGTGGTTCATTATTTAAAATTGCATTGGCAAAATTTCTAATTATAACTTGATGTCCATCCATAGACTTATATGAATATTCTTCTATTTCTACTTTTGGTTCGTAAAAACCATTTTCTTCTGTGAAACAAATTTCTCTCTCAGCTTTAGGAAGTTTATACCATTTTAACTTTCCTTCTTCTAAAACAATCTTTCCTAGATCTCCACAAATTTCTAATCTATTTGTTCCAGGACATTCTCCAGTTGATGTTATAAATGTTGCTGTTGCACCATTTTCATACTCTGCATATATTGTCGCATCATCTTCTACTGATATATTATGATATTTTCCGCTTGTACAAAAACCTCTAACTCTTTTAGGCACTCCAAATATCCATTGTAACAAATCTAGGTTATGAGGTGCTTGATTTAACAAAACACCCCCACCTTCACCATTCCAAGTAGCTCTCCATTCGCCAGAATTATAATAAGCTTGTGTTCTATACCAATTTGTTATTATCCAAACTAATCTTTTAGGAATTCCCAATTTTCCGCTTTTTACAATTTCTCTAGCCTTTATAAATAAAGGGTCTGTTCGTTGATTAAACATAATTGCAAAAACTTTACCACTCTTTTTTGCTTCTTTATTCATTTTTTCAACTATACTTGTATAAACTCCAGCAGGTTTTTCTATTAAAACATTTTGTGAATGTTTAAAACCCTCTATGGCAATTATTGGGTGCAAGTAATGAGGAGTTGATACTATTATGGCATCAGTTAAACCACTTTTTAATAAATCTTCATACTTTTTAAAAACAGGTATATTAGGATATTTTTCTTTTAACAAATTTATTTTTTCATCGTTTATATCGCATAACGCTGTTAACTGCATATTTTCTACAGCACCACTTGCAATAAAATTAACATGGGCTGACCCTATATTTCCTATACCTATAACTCCTACTCTAACTTTTTCCATATTTAACACTCTCTTTTTATAATTTTATTTAGTTTGTGTGCCATATGTTCCTTTTGTATCTGAAAAAATGGTATTTACATTTTCTTTTCTTTTTGATGTTTTAACTCGTTTCATTAATTCTTCATAAAATAACTCATCATCGAATGGAATTTCCACTTCTTTATCAAGCCAAGCTGACAAATGCATTGCATTTGAGATTGTTAAACCATTAATTCCTTCAACACCTTGTGCAACAAGTGGTTCATCTCTTAAAATTGCACCTGCAAAAGCATTTAAAACACCACAATGTTGTTCTGATTTTCCATCAGTTTCAACATCTATTTTTGTAATTTCTGGAGCACAGAATGGAATTTTATTTGTTTTGCTAAATTCAGGTTCACTAACACTTAATTCCCACAAAGTTAATTTTCCATTTTCTGCAACAAGTTTTGCTTTTTCCATTGTAATTTCAAAACGATTTGTTCCTGGAACATCTCCTGTTGTTGTAACAAAAGTACCTGTAGCACCATTATCGTATTCTACATATGTTGTAACATCATCTTCTACTTCTATATCATGCCATTTTCCAAAATGCATTTTAGTTAAAACTTTTTTAGGCATTCCACAAATCCATTGCCATAAATCAAGATTATGAGGACATTGATTTAATAAAACGCCTCCTCCTTCACCACTCCAAGTAGCTCTCCATTCTCCAGAATTATAGTATGCTTGTGGTCGATACCAATCTGTAATAATCCAGTTTGTTCTTTTTATTTTACCATATTTTCCACTTTGTACAAGTTCTTTCATTTTCCTATAAATACAATCTGTTCTTTGGTTAAACATAAGACCAAATTTTACATTTGCTTTCATAGCTTCTTCGTTCATTTCTTTTACTTGTTTTGTATAAACACCAGCAGGTTTTTCACTCATTACATGTAAATTTCTTTTAAATGCTTCTATTGCATATACTGTGTGAAAATAGTGAGGTGTAGCTATTAAAACTGCGTCTATTAAACCACTATCAAGCAATTCTTCTGCTGAAGAAAATTTTACTACACTACTATCCAAATTTTCTTCAGCCCATTTTAATCTATCTGGATTAATATCTGCAACTGCTGTAACTTCTATTTCTGGACATTTACCTTCTTTTATATTCATAGCATGGCCAGAACCCATTCCACCAATACCTATTATACCTAATCTAACCTTTTTCATTTTAACCTACCCCCTTTATTTAAAGCCTTGTGCAGTTAAATATTCATAACTTTTTTTCAAACAATCAAATGGGTTTTCTCCATAACAATCATCTTGCTCTACTAACATATATTTTGTTCCAGCTTTTTCTGCTTCTTTAAATACAGCATCAAAATTTATGTTTCCATATCCAACTGGTGCCATTTGTTGCTTTTTATCAACAATTGCCATATCTTTTAAATGTATACAAGGCACTCTACCACTTAATTTTTTAATCCACAATGCTGGGTCTGCACCACCATATTGTACCCAAAAAGTATCTAATGTAAATCCTAAATTATTTTTTTCAAAAACTTTAGCTAAGTTTTCAATAAACAACTCACCATTAGGCATTTTCATAAACTCCATATGATGATTATGATACATTAGCATTTTTCCTTGTTGTGCAATTGTTTGTGATGCTGGTAAATAGTCTTTTACAAATTTATCATAATCTGATAAATTGTTAAAATCTCCTGGCATACAACCTATTCCTATATAATCACAACCAAAAATATTATGTTCATCAATAACTTTTTGAGTTTGTGTTTTTATTCGCTCAATATTGTAGTGAGTGATAACACATTTCAAACCATTTTGTTTAAGTTGTTCATCTAACCACTCTGCTTCATAATCACAAACACCTGATATTTGAACATTTTTATAACCTATATCTGCAACTTTTTTTAAACTTTCTGCAAAATCTTCTTTGGTTTTACAGTAATCTCTAAGTGTGAAAAATTGTGCACCTATTTCCATACTAACCCTCCTACAATAGTTTTTTCAAAGCATTTGTTGCAACATTGAATGCTTCTTTATTACTACTATATTTGTACTCATCTATTTGAGTTTTTTCTCCCTCTTTTTCTAAAGAACTTAAACCTTCAAAAACTGCTAAATGTGGCTCAATTGTTAAAACTTCACCCTTATAATTTTTTATCAAATATGGTATATTTCCAATACCTTCTCCAGCTGGAACTATTATACCGTCTTCTCTTACATCTTTTATATGCATATACTCAACATAATCTTTTAATAAATCCCATGCTTTTATTGTATCTTCCTTACATTGTACAAAGTTTGCAGGGTCAAAAACAGCTTTAATATCTGGAAAAATTTTATGTATTTCTAAACATCTTTTAGCTGTATCTCCGTATATTCCTTTTTCATTTTCATGACACAAAACAATATCTTTTTCTTTAGCTTCTTCTAAAAACAAAGATAATCTTTTAAAAACTTCATCTTTATACATTTCGGCGTCTTTATCATTTGGAATAAAAAAACTAAACATACGCATATATTTTGTATCTAAAATTTTAGCAATTTCTAGAGTGTGACAAAATTTTTCAAAGTGGCTTTTAAAATCATCTTCTATATTCATTTTGCCACAAGGAGAACCAATAGACCATACCTTTATTTTTGCATTATCTAATTTTTGTTTAACCTCTTTTGCTTTTTCAATAGAAATATCAGAAATATTTTGTCCGTCAACTCCTCTTATTTCTAAATACTCTATTCCATTTTCTTTCATTGCAATAATTTGCTCGTCAATGTTTTGACTAGCTTCATCTGCAAATGCTGATAATTTAAATGACATTTTACTCACCTCTACACACCTGAATAAGCAGAAAAGCCACCATCTATTGGAACTATAACTCCTGTTACAAAACTTGATTTATTTTCATCTATTAACCACTCTAATGTGCCACATAATTCTTCAGGTTTTCCAAATCTGTTCATTGGTGTTGCTTTTAAAATCTTGTTACTTCTTTCAGTTGGATTTCCGTTTTCATCAAATAATAAATTTCTATTTTGGTTTGTAACAAAAAATCCAGGAGCTATTGCATTTACTCTTATATTTTCACCTGCAAAATGAACTGCCAACCATTGAGTAAAGTTTGATACCCCTGCTTTTGCACTACTATATGCAGGTATTTTTGTAAGTGGTGTGAAAGCATTCATTGAAGAAATATTTATAATACTACAACCATTTTTACCTATCATATCTTTTGCAAATACTTGTGTAGGTAGTAATGTACCCATTAAATTTAAGCTAAACACAAAATCAAAACCTTCTTTTTCTAAATTAAAAAATGTTTTGATGTCATCTCTATCTTCATCACCTTGCTCAAAAGTTTCCTTTTGTGTTGTTGCTTTTGGATTATTTCCACCAGCTCCATTTATTAAAATACTACATTTTCCAAAATCTTTTAGAATTTGAGAATGTACTTTTTCTAAACATTCTTTATCTAATACATTTGTTTGATAACTTTTTGCAATTCCACCGTTATCACAAATTTCATTTTCTACTACATCTAATGCTTCTTTATTTAAATCTAATAAAGCTATCTTATATCCTTGTTTTGCAAGAAATTTTGCAAAACATGAGCACAACACTCCACCTGCTCCTGTTATTACTACTGTCTTTTCCATTATAATATACCTCTATTACTTATTTTTTTCTACAGCTTCAAACAAACCTAATAGATAAGTTGCACCTAATGCTCTATCATATAAGCCATAACCGTATTTTCCTTTTTCTCCCCAAATCATTCGCCCATGGTCTGGTCTAACATATCCGTCAAAACCATTATCTACCAAAGATTTTACTATATTAAACATATCTAAAGAGCCACATTCTGTTGGGTGTGCTACTTCTTCAAAACATCTATCTGATGTTATAAGTATATTTCTTAAATGTGCAAAATGTATTCTTTTAGCAAACTTTTTAGCCATTCTAGGCAAATCATTGTCTTTTGATGCACCCAATGAACCTGTACAAAATGTCAAACCATTTGCTTTGCTATCTACAATATTTAAAAATCTTTCTAAGTTTTCTTCACAAGTTATAATTCGTGGCAAACCAAAAATACCCCAAGGTGGATCATCTGGATGTATAGCCATATTAACTCCACATTCTTCTGCTACTGGAATAACTTTTTTCAAAAATTTTTCTAAATTTTTCCATAGCCTTTCTGAGCCTAATTCTTTGTACCTTAACAATAAATCTTTTAATTCTTCTTTTGTATAACTTTCGTCCCAACCTGGTAAAGATAACTCACTTTCTAGTGGATTTAATGATAACACAGTTTTATCATCATAAGCTAAAGCATTTGCTCCGTCTGGTTGCATATGTTCTAGTTCACTTCTCAACCAATCAAATACTGGCATAAAGTTATAACAAATACATTTGACTCCTGCTTTAGATAATCTTTTTATATTTTCACAATAATTATCTATTAATATATCAGCTTTTTCTCCACCGAGTTTTATTTCTTCATGCACTGGAACACTTTCTACAACTTCAAATTCTAATCCATTTTCATAGGCTTGTTTTTTTATTTTATCAATACTTTCTTCGCTCCGCACTTCACCAGCTTTTACATCATAAACTGCTGATACTATTCCTGTCATTTTGGGTATTTGACGAATTTTATCCAAAGTTACTGGATCATTTTCACCATACCAACGAAAAGTCATTTTCACAAAATTCATCTCCTATCTTTCTATCAAATTTTTTATATTTTTATAACATATATCTTTCGCTAAATCTTTTGCATTTCCCATATATTCTCCATTTTCTATCCATTTTGCTATAATATTACACAATATTCTTCTAAAATAATCATGTCTAGCATAAGATAAAAAACTTCTGCTGTCAGTAAGCATTCCTAAAAATGTTCCTATATGTCCTATTTGAGCTATAGTTTCTATCATCTGAGTTATTCCTGTTTTGTTATCGTTAAACCACCAAGCTGTACCCACTCTAACATCTGAAAAACTACCAGCTATAGAACATAATTGTTCATTCATTGTAGGATTTAATGTATATAATATAGTTTTTGGCAAACCATCATTTTTGCTCATTTCATCTAATAAAGAATTTATGTTTTTTCCATTAATAATATCGCCTATACAATCTCCACCACAATCAACACCTACATTTTCAAAAAGGTATGTATTAACATTTCTTTGTACAGCCAAATGCATTTGCATTACTATATCTCTCTTTTTATACTCTTTTGCTAAGAAAATATACATATACCATACAAATGAGTTGATTTCTTCTTCACTAACTTTTTGTCCATTTAATGCTTTTTTAAAAGCATTTTCTGCTTTTTGAATATTTCCTTTTTCTTTTGGGAAGAATGGTATACCAACATCAGAAAATTTACAATCTAAACTTTTAAAATAATCCAATCTTTTAATCAATGCCAATTGTAATGTTGCTATATCATTAATACTAACATTTGAAACTTCTGACAATGATTTAATATACTGTTTATAATTTTCTTTATTTAAAAGTAAAACATTATCTACTCTAAAAGATGGTGTAACTTTTACATCAAACGATTTATCCTCTTTTAATTTTTTGTGATATTCTAAATTGTCTATTACATCATCTGTTGTAGCGATAAATTTTACTTTAGATTGTTTTATTAATTTTCTAGGAGAAAGTTGTTTTTCTTTTATGTAGTTATTAGCATTTTCCCATATTTTATCTGCATTTTTTAATGATAATACACTTTTTTCATTAAAAAATAATTCTAGTTCCATATGAGACCAAATATATAGTGGATTTCCTCCTGCTGTTTCAATAGATTTTACATATGATATAAACTTGTCATACCAACTTGCTTTTCCAGTAATATATTCTTCTTCTATACCATATGCTCTCATTAATCTCCATTTATAATGGTCTGCTTCTAACCAAATTTGACCTATGTTATCAAATTGTTTATCTTCATATATCTCTTTAGGTGATAAATGACAATGATAATCATATATAGGACTGTCACTTATCTTTTTATAAATATCTTTAGATAAATCTGAATTTAACATAAAATCTTTTTTCATCTCTGTTCCCCCTTTAAAATAATTCCTTTAACAAGTTGAATTATACTCTAGAAAAATATGCAATTCAATTGTATATTTTATTAATTTATATTGTAAATACACGCAAAAAATATTATAATAATTTTAGTATTTTTATTAAAATTTAGGAGATTATTATGAGTAGTATTTTTGAATATAGAGATGACTCTCTTTACTTTCATCATTCTATTGACAACACACCAAATGACAACAACTTCCCTATACATATCCATGAACAATTTGAAATATATTACTTCATATCAGGTGACGCTGTTTATTTAGTAGAAGGAAACGAATACAAATTGACAGCAGGTTCTTTGCTTATAATGAGAAACGCTGAATCTCATAAAGTAAAAATTTTATCTGATAAACCTTATGAAAGATTTTCTTTGCATTTTAGTCCTAATGTATTAGATTGTATTGATCCTGATAATTTACTATTATCACCATTTATAAATAGAAATTTAGGGCAAAACAATTTATTTAAAGTTTCTGAATTTAAAAATATTCAACCCATTGAATTATTTGAATGTATGTGTAAAAAATTTAACACACACAAAGAAACAAAACTAAATATATTAACTTTTCTATACCCCTTATTAAGTTGTATAAATACTGCCTTTAATAATAAAGAAAAACAAATCATTACAAATAAAAGAAATATAGTTGATGACTTAATAGAATATATAAACTCTCACTTATTTTCTGATTTATCTCTTGAAAGTTTAAGCGCACACTTTTTTTTAAGTTCTTCTCAATTAAGTAGACTATTTAAAAAATCAACAGGAACATCTATATGGGAATATATATTAATAAAAAGATTATTATCTGCAAAATCTAAAATAAAATCTGGCACATCTGTTACTACTGCTTGTATTGAATGCGGATTTAAGGATTATTCTTCTTTTTATCGAGCATATATCAAACATTTTAATAATTCACCTAACAAAGATAAACTATAAAAAATGCGTAACAGAAAATATCTGTTACGCATTAAATATATAATTTTTTAATTTATTTATATGATACATCTAAACCTTCTTTTTTTAGAAATTCTAATAAAGCTGTTTGTATATCTTCTTTTATCAATTTAGATGTTATACTAAAATAAAATTTATCGTCATATGAACAAGAGCAAATATGTACACGATTTGTGCTAGCTAATACTCCAAATCTATCAATATATGGTTTACATACATCTGGCATATTTACACTACCCATATTTGACAAAACTCCTGTTATATTCTTATTCCCACTTCTCACCCCTAATTTTATAAAGAAATCTTTTATAAATAAAGGTACGAATTTAGTTAATGGATTTTTTTCTAATTTTATAAGCTTATTCATTCTTGTAGCAACTTGTTCTTTAACCAAATCTTGTGAAAACCTTTTTTTAACATGCTCTAAAACATCTTTAAAATTATATCCATCACTAAATAAATATTCTATTTCCATCCAACCAAAAAAATTAGACATTGTTTGTGATGAGTAAAATTTTCTAAGATTAATAGGTATAAGCAATGTTATCGGTTTTCTGTTTTTTTGTATATCAATAGAATCTGCAATAGCACACAAAAAAACTGCTGTTAAATAAATTGTTATTGATGTATCATATTCTCTTGCTTTATCAAGTAATTTCTTTGTAGAAGTAGTACACTCATACAATTTAAATTCTTCATTTATAAACCTTTCTCCTTTTACTTGAAAAGCTTTTTCACTCTGTTTTATTTGTTTTGCTTGTTTTTCTTTTGAATAGTATTTTGAAAAGCTATCTTCTTGTTGTATCTGTGTAGAATTAACGTCCTCTTTTAAACACAAAGAGTACTTTATTTTCAAATAATTTTTTACTATTTCAGATAGAAACTGTATAGCTCCTGTCCCATCAGTAAGTGCATGAAACATTTCTAAATAAATAGTGTTTTCTTTATATGTTACTTGAAACAACAATACATTTTCATTATTTCTATATAATCTTTTACAAGGTATTCCGTCATACTCTTTTACAATTGGTTGTATATCGCTCTTTTCAAAATAATACCAAAAATTTCCTCTTTTCAGTGTGCATTGATATATAGGATAATTATTAATAGATTTTTCTACAGCTTCTTGTAAAACATTTTTATCTACTCTATCTTTTAAAACACAAGATATTTGAAACACGCTAGTATCTGGATTAGTAGTATCTACTGGGAACCCTAGTGCTGCATTATCTAATTTTCTTGTCTGTTTCATTTTAATCCTCCTTTAAAAATTCATTAATGATATCAAGAGTTTCTTTTACTTGAGTAAAATTAATTCCTAAAGAAAAATATCCATGAATTACATCTTTAATTCTTTTAATTTCTACATCATTACCAGCTTTTTGTAATTCTAAACCATACTTTTCTCCCTCATCTCTCAAAGGGTCAAATTCAGCTGTTATTATTAGTGTTCTAGGTAAATTTTTTAAATCTTCTGATAATAATGGTGCAAATAAAGGATTAAGTCTATCTTCTGGTTTTGATTGATACATGCTCATATATTCTTCTATTTTTTCAGCAGTTAATAGATAATCTTTTCCATTTTCTTTAACAGATAAAAATGGTGAGCTTTCTGTATAATCATTCCAAACAGCAGGGTATATCAAAATTTGTCTTTTTGGTATAAATTCTTGTTTTTGTTTTAACATCAATGTCAATGCAGATACTAAATTTCCTCCAGCACTATCACCTATTAATGTAATGTTATCAGGATTAATATTTTTTAAAAGCTTTCCTTCATATAAAGCTTTATAAACACAATAGCAATCCATCAAAGGTATTGGAAATTTAAACTCTGGAGCTTTTCTATATTCAACTGCAATTACCATTTGTTTTGTATATAAAGCTAGTTTTACACATACTCTTTCATATGTATTGATACTTTCATCAGACCAACCACCACCATGAAAAAATAATAAAACTTTTCCTGAATAATTTTCTCCTTGTTTTTCCATTTCGCTTGATGAGAAAAATATTCTTATCGGCACTTTATATCCGTCATTATAAATCTCTGTATCCACTTTTTTAGAAATAATTCTAAGTGGGTCTAATTTTTTCAAATCTGTGATTTTTCTTTGTGTTTCTAAATCTATATCAGAACTTTTTTCTGATAATATCTTTAGTATTGTTTTAGTAATTTTGTTCATAATTTTCTCATTTCCTTTTTCTTTTTTATTATATTTACATTATACCATAATTATATGTATAAAGATATTTATTTTCTTAAGTTTTACTTATTATAACTTAATCTATAATTGCTAAAAAAAATTCCTAAACACTAATTAAAGTGTTTAGGAATTTTTAATCTAATATATTTTAATAAAGAGATTTACTGATCTTCTACTTCTAGTTCAATAAGTTTATGTTGTAAAACATCTACTAAACCTTTATCTGTAAGTCCTAAATCTGGAACAGTAGGTAAAGATACAAAACTTAATGACATAAATGGAGCTTTCATTTCACAACCTAATTTTTTGGCTTCTTCATTTAATCTATCCATATTATCCATAACTTCGTCTGCACTCTTTTCACTCATAAGTCCACCAATAGGTAATGACATACTATCTTTTACTAAGCCATTGCAAACAACACATAAACCACCATTTAACTTAGCTATCTCGTTAACAGCTACAGCCATATCTTCTTCATTTGTTCCAACCACAACAATATTGTGATGATCATGTGACATAGAATAAGCCATAGCACCTTCTTTTAAGCCAAATCCATGAACAAATCCTGTAGCAACATTTCCGTTTTTTCCATATCGTTCAACAACAGCTAATTTTAGAATATCGTTGTTTATATCTAACTCTATTTCGTCATTTCTAACATTTAAACTTTTAATCACATGTGTGTTGATAATTTGGTCTGGAATCATATCTATTACATGAACTTTTACACAATCTTTTTTACAAGAAGTTTTTACTTTAAAAGAGTCTTTAGAAATTTCATTTTTTAATGTAACTGTATGTTTTATCCATTCAGGATATTCTCCAACTTTACATTCATTAACTAGTTTTCCATTTTCTGAAACTACTTTTCCTTCAAAAATAACAACATTTGGTTTTAAAGTATTTAAGTCATCTGTTAATAAAATATCTGCCAAGCGTCCAGGAGTTATACTACCTATTTCATCTTCTATACGGAAATGTTTTGCAGTATTAACTGTTGCCATTTGTATAGCTTTCATAGGTTGTAATCCTAATTCTATTGACCTTGATATATTGTAATTAATGTGACCTTCTGTTTGAATTTCTCTAGCATGTTTATCATCTGTACAGAACATGAGATTATCTGTACTTAAATTATTATTTACAATACCAGTTACTAGTTCATCTACATTTCTTTCACTACTTCCCTCACGAATAAATACTTTCATACCAACCTTTAATCGTTCTATCATTTCTGTTGTATTTACACATTCGTGGTCATCAGATATTCCTGAAGAAGCATAAATATTTAACTCTTGTCCTAATCTTCCTATAGCATGTCCATTTACTATTTTTCTTCTGTTAAGAGTATCTGCTATTTTTTGTAAATATTCGTCTTTAACAAAAAGTATTTTTGATGGATCTAATTCACCTAAACTAACACTTTCGTTCCAATCCATTATTTCAGCTACTTCTTTTGAGCCTAAAATAGCTCCTGTTGTTTCAAGTCCTGGAGCAGTAGGTACTCTGGAAGATACCTCAATTAATATTCTATATGGTAGTCTATTAATTGACTCTAACATTGCTTTTAAACCTTTTTCTCCAGCAACATTTGCAATTTCCATTAAATCTGCACATAAAGTAGTTGTTCCTTGTGGCACTACAACACTAGCAAGTGCTTCTGGTGATAACATTGTTGATTCAAAGTGCATATGTGCATCAATTAAACCAGGTACTGCGTATTGACCATTACAATCTATTACTTCTTCTGCTTCTAAACAAACATTAGGATCAATAGATACTATTCTTTTATTTTTGATATAAATATTTGTTTGATATATTTCTTCTGAAAAAACATTGACTAATTTAACATTTTGTAATTTTAAATCACATTTATGTAAGCCAAGTCCTGTTTCTACAGTATTTTTTATTTCTTCAAATGTTCTCATTACCTATTACCTCTACAATATAATATCCAAAATCAAATATAAGACAAACACGGCAGTTAATATCCAAACTGTTTTTGTCATTTTTTTAATATTACCAATTGCAATTTGACCTACAGTATAACCAATTAATCCAAAAAGAATACCATACGCTATATTGTAAGTAAATGGCATAAATACAACTGTAAGGAAAACTGGAAAAGCAATTGAAACATCATTTAATGGTAAGTGTCTTAATGGTTCAATCATGAAAATACCTACCATAACAAGTGCTGGAGCTGTTGCGATAGATGGTATCATTAAAAATAAAGGTGAAAAGAATAATGTTAGGAAGAAGAATACTCCAGTAACACATGCTGTAAGTCCTGTTCGACCTCCTTCTGAAATACCAGTAGCACTTTCAGCACCGTAAATTGTAACTGTGTTTGTACCTAATAAAGCACCAACAGCAGCACCACCTGCAGATACAAATAAAGCTTTACCAGCACAAGGAATATTTCCTTCTTCATCAGCAAGACCTGCTTTTGTTGCAACACCTAATAAAACTCCTATACTATCAAAAAGGTCAACAAATAAAAAGCTAATGATTGCAAATATTACTCCAAGGATTTTAGCAGGTTCTCCAGTAAACATTCCTTTTATAGATAATTGTCCAAGAGTTGGTTGTATTGCTTTAATAGGATTGTCAAAAGAAAATAAACTATCTGGAATTTGTGTATATGTAGTACCTGTTTGTGGGTTAGTTACAAATAAACCTAAAACTGTTACAGTTAATATTCCTATTAAAATTGCTCCTCTAACTCGACGAATAACTAAAACTACAGTTAAAAATATACCAAATAATGCTAATAATGCACCTGGACTTGAAAGATCTCCTAAAGTAAGTAATGTATCTTCAGATGAAGTAATAATTCCAGCTTGCATTAATCCAGTAAATGCTATAAAGAAACCAATTCCTGCACCAACTGAATGTTTTATACAATCTGGCATAGCGTTAACGATTTTTTGTTGAATTTTAAAAATACTTAACAACATAAATGTAACACCTGATATAGCTACACAAGCTAAAGCATTTTGCCAAGATAAACCAAGAGTATTACAAACATAAAAAGCAAAGTAAGCATTTAATCCCATAGCAGGAGCTAATGCAAAAGGTAAATTTGCCCAAAGACCAATCCAAATACAAGCTACTCCAGAAGCAACTGCTGTTGCCCAAAATACAGCTTTTGTGTCCATTCCTGCTGCAGCAAGTATTCCAGGATTAACAGCTACAATATAAACGCATGTTAAAAATATTGTTATACCTGCCAAAATTTCTGTTTTAACATTTGTTCCTCGTTCAGATAAATGAAAAAATCGATCTAGTTTCTCTCTCATATTCTCGTCCTCTTCTTATTATAGATTAATAATATGGTATTATGGTATTACCTTAATTTGTTGAACAAACAAAGAATACCCAAGTTGGGTACTCTTTATTGTTAGAATAATTATACACCTTAAATTTATAATTAATCTTTATATAAATTTTTTATTCTTAACAAATTAAATTTAATAAAATTTGTATCATATAGTTCTGTATCATATACAATAGGTTGATTTTCTTGATTGTAATTGACGCCATGAAATACTAACATACTCTCACATTCCATTAGTTTTCCACTTTTTACTATTTGTACAACTTCATTTTTGCTTTTTGTTTCTATTTGTATTTTATCTCTAGCAATTATGCAACCAGATTTTTGTCTTAAAAAATCAAAGTTTGATTGTGATTTAATATCCTCTAAACTCAAATTTTCATCGACTAATTTAGTTGCAAAACGATCAATACTAATAATTGCTGGATGACCGTCTGCTTTAAAGATTTTTTCTATCTCAAAAATTTCTTCATCTTGCTCTAATTGCAAAATTCTTGCTATTTTGAGATCCGCTTTAACTTTTCGTATTTCATGAATTTCAAAGGAAGGTGTATATCCACAAGAACGAATTAAATTTGAAAATTCTTCTCCTGGCATTAAGTTTACTTGTATATTAATAGCTTCAGGATTAACAAAAGTTCCTCTTCCATGAATTCTTAATACAATTCCTTCTTTTTCTAATTCATCTAAAGCTCTTCGTACAGTTATCCTACTAACTCCAAGATTTCCAGATATTTCTGTTTCTGGAGGCAATTTCATATTAGAATTTTCGTCTATATTTTTAATATAATCATAGAGATATTGTTTAACCATACCACTTAAATTAGTTTTTATCATTGGGTGTATTTCCATTCTCCACCTCCATAAAGGTATTACCATAATACTAAATTACCATATTATTCAAAATATGTCAACTACTTTTACAATATTTATTAACACAATTGACATATATCTATTATAAGTGATATTATACTTAAAGAAAGGAAGTGTCTAAATGATTTCTTTTGAATGTGATTACCTATTGGGTGCACACCCAGAAATATTAAAAAGATTATCAGAAACAAATTTTGAAAGTCTTGCAGGATATGGCGCTGACAAATATTGTGACAGTGCAAAAGAAAAAATTAAAGCTATATGTGATTGTGAAAATGCTGATGTAGAATTTGTAGTTGGTGGAACTCAAACAAATGCTTTAGTAATATCTACAATGCTTAAAGATTATGAAGGCGTTGTTTCTGCCAAAACAGGTCATGTAAGTGTACATGAAGCAGGTGCAATAGAATATACAGGCCATAAAGTTTTAGAAATACCACAAAATAATGGTAAAATTTCTGCTGATGTATTAAAAAAATATATCAAAGACTTTTATGATGATGGAAGTTATACACATATGGTATTTCCAGGAATGGTATATTTATCTCACCCAACAGAATACGGTACTTTATATACTAAAAAAGAATTAGAAGACATAAAATCTGTTTGTAGTGAATACGATATTCCATTATTTTTAGATGGTGCTCGTTTAGGGTATGGTCTTATGAGTAATGATACTGATTTAACTATAAAAGATATTGCAAGAATTTGTGATGTATTTTATATAGGTGGTACAAAAGTTGGTGCACTATGTGGTGAAGCTGTTGTATTTACTAAATCTAACAAACCAAAGAATTTTATAACATCTGTTAAAAAAAGAGGAGCATTACTTGCTAAAGGTAGACTTTTAGGTATTCAGTTTGATACTCTTTTTACTGATGATTTATATTTTAAAATTAGTAAAAATGCAATAGATATGGCTGAAAAAATGAAAAATATTTTTATTAAAAAAGGCTATACTTTCTTTATTGACTCACCTACAAATCAACAATTTATTGTTTTAGAAAATTCTTGCATGGAAAAATTAAAACAATTTGTATCATTTAGTTTTTGGGAAAAATATGATGAAAATCATACAGTAGTTAGATTTGCAACAAGTTGGGCTACAACTGAAAATGATTTAATAGAGTTAGAAAAAGCATTAGATAGTATTTAATCAAATAAAAAACCCACTCATATAAATATATGAGTGGTTTTTTTATATCTATTTATTAATTTTATTGATATAATCTAAATTTAAAGGTATCTTACTTTCATCTCCACGACGAATGTATTTAAAACCACTTTCTAAAAGCATAGTTCTGCAAGCATTCATATCCAAACCTCTACTTTTAGATGTTTCTTCTTTATTATCTCTAGGATTTACTCCTGATTCTGCTGTAATAATATTAGCACCAGAAATATAGCCTATCTTATTAGGCTCGTGAACACCACAATATGTCATAGATGGCATTGTAAATGTAGCTAGTGCAATAACTGCTACTATTTGTGCTAAACGAAGTTCTGATATTTGACCATAAACTGCTAATGGCGTATTAGCAACTGCTACTCTGCGCATTGCTGCATGTTGAAAACAGCCTAATTCAATACCAATAAATATATTATCAACCAATTCATCTATTGTATGTTCAGGTCCTATTGGCTCACAACAAGTATACAAATTAAGTCCTGCATCTACTGCATTTTGCATAGTTTTTACTCTATCTTTTGGATTAAGCAAAGTATTTACTCCTTCACCCAATCTACAAACATGATATATTCCACTAACTCCAGCTTTTTTAATCTCTTTTAATGTATCAATATCAGAATCCCCTATATTTACCCAAATTTGTGTAGATTTTGGTGCAATGGATTTTGTAAGTTCAATGCTATGTAATAAATGTGTCAAATCATAATCATGCATTGTCATTAAAAACAATCCATATAAATCTCCTGCATCACAAAACTCATGAATTTTAAGACTAAGTTCATTATCATCTAAGCACTTTGGTATAAATTCTGTATGTCCTTCTCCAAATGTACAAAATTTACAACCACCAGAACATGCTTTTACATCAATTCCTATTTGTCCTAATATAATTGCAGAATTGTCACTTTTTTTACGCATAACTTCGTTGGCAACTGAACGAATCAAAGAGGCTTCTAAACTTGTTTCTTCAAATGATAATAAATATTTGCAATCTTCTTTACTTATAGATTCATTGCTTAATGTCTTTTCTAATATTTTTACTAGTTTATTTTCTTTAATCAATGTCATAGTGCTACACAACCTTTTTGATAATAATACTATTATATTATTTACCACTATTTATTACATTTTTCAATAGCTTCTTTTATTGCTTCTTCTAATTCTACCTTATTTGGTATTATTGAACGATATTTTAATTCTCCATTTATATACATTGATGGTAAATTTGGCACTCCCATTTTCACACATCTTTCTATGTTTTCTTTATATATAAATTTATATTCTACCATATCTATTGCGTCCCCAAATGTTTCTACTGCTTGGTTTGCCGCATTCATCATATATCCACACGCTGCACATTGTGCTGAATCTAATGTAAA
>JAGHIE010000019.1 GCA_017887325.1 Oscillospiraceae bacterium
ACAATATATATTTTTGATGTATATGCAAGTATTGGTGCTAATATTAATGCTGTTGAGAATGTGATTGATAATGCATCTTCTTTGCATTTAGATGATATCATACAAATAATACTTCCTAATATTATTGCTCCTACTATTTGTACTATGGCTTTTATTATCATATATTGCATTAATGTTATTTTTAACTCATTTTGTGATAAGAACATCAAATTTTGTATTGGTGCTTCAAAAAAGTCAAATTTATAATCTTTCATCACTGTTAAAATTCTAACTATATCAACTGTAATTGTTATTAATAATGTAGTTATTATTCCTATTATATATTTTGTTCTGAGTAACTTCTTGCCATTAGGGCAAATTCTAAGTAGATTTTTTATCTTGCTTTCTGATGATATACAAGAACTTACACAAAGAATAGAGAAAATAACTATTACCAATACATCTTTATTTGTACTGTCTTTATCGTTCAATAGCTTTTCAAAACTTTGAGTATTTACTATATATGGTTTTATCCCTTTTTCTTGTTGTAATCTTAATCCATTTTCTGCTTGCATTCTAATTTCTGACAATGCTTTCAACTGACCATTAGCATCAAATGATATTTCGCTATTTTTTTGTAACTCTACAATTCTTTGTTCTTCAGCTTCTATATCTT
Organism: Oscillospiraceae bacterium; assembly: GCA_017887325.1. GTDB lineage: Bacteria > Bacillota > Clostridia > Oscillospirales > Ruminococcaceae > Massiliimalia. Next base: position 656 of record JAGHIE010000019.1, read on the forward strand.
TTATTGTTTGTTCTGTTACAACTCCACCAAATTTTTCTACATATGTGTCATATGATAAACTTTCACTTGATTTCATTCTAAAAGCACTGTTATAACCGTTTACTAAAAATACAACCATAACAATTAAGAATATCAATCCTTTTTTGAGTATAAATACTTTTCTTAGTTCATGTAAAGTTAAACTTGTATGACTGTTTAATTTATCAATATTTCTCTTTAGTTTATTGAGTACAACTTGTAACCATTTTGGTGGTTTTACGCCATAAGCTACTGCACTTGTTTTAAACTTCATAACGATAACAGCACTTGATGCTACAATAATCACTGTCCATAATATTGGTAATACTGTAGTCATGCTTACAGGGAAACTTAATAAATTAATATTTTGATAATCTCCTATAATCTTCATACTGTCTAGCATATGAAATATATTTATAAAATGAAAAGCATTTAAACTTGAAGTAACTGGAATTGTACTATATAGTAAAAATTCAAGCCCTGCAATTAATACTAAAATCAAAAATACAAATGTTTCTTTTTTTACTAATGTAAATAACAAAAATACAACCATTGCTATTGATAATAGCGTAAACAATTTTATCAAATAAGCAAAAATCAAATATTCGCCACAACTAATTAAAAAACTAGATGACCTAAACGCTTCTATTGACTGAATACTTCTTGATATTTTGCCAAGTCCGAATGAAAATTCACTAACTAATACATTAGTTATGTATATACTTGTACATATTATAAATGTGGCTAATGTTAAAGTTAAAATTTTACTTACAGCTAACTTTGTTCTGCCTCTGGTTGCCAGTAATAATGGGAATATCTTCATATTATACTCTTTACTAAAAAGTTTTATACCTACAAATAAAACAAGCACAACTGCTATAATATCTGACAAAGTAAAACTGTAAACACTTTGCACTCCTGCATCAATACCTATTGTGATTTTCCTGCCTTTCATCTTTTCAAAATCTGCTAATGTTTTTTCTACATTTCTTTTTGCAAAATCAGTTTTTGAAATTATCAAAGCACTTTCTGCTCTCTCTGGCATTTCTTCGATATACTTTTTATACAAATCAATATAATCTTGCTGTTGTTTTAAATTGTAACCATAAGTATTTAACGGCAAACCATTTTCATCTGTTTTAGTTACTTCTGTTAAATCTAGTTTAGGATTTTTTTCAAGTTTTTCTATCCATTGTACATATTCTTTATCTTGAAAAAGATAACCGTATCTTGACTCTTGTGTTTGATAGTAAAAGTAAATGTTGACTATTAACCCTACTGCTAAAAATATCCAAAAAGACTTATTTAAGACTTTTTTTATCTCATATCTCATATCCACTTTGTGTATATAAATACACATCCTCCAATGTAGGTTTTACTTTTACTGCGTTTTCTGGAGCGTAATTGCCAACTATTCTTACTCTTACTGCATCTTCTAATCTAAAGATATTTCCTATCATATATCTTTCTCTATAATAATCAATATCTTCTTCGTCAATATCACATTCAAACACTTTTCCATCAATTTTTTTAAGCCACTCGGTTGTACTATGTGCACCTATTATTTCTCCTGCTGATAAAATTATAACTTTACCTGCAATAAATTCTATATCGCTTACAACATGAGTTGCTAAAATTACTATTTTATCTTTTGAAAATTCACTTATAAAGTTTCTTATCCTTATTCTTTCGATTGGGTCTAATCCTGCTGTTGGTTCGTCTAGTAATAATATTTTAGGATTACCAAGCATTGCTTGTGCCAATAGTATTCTTTGTTTCATACCACCTGAAAAAGAACCTATCTTTTTATGTGCAACTTTTCTTAAATTTACAACTTTAAGCAAGCGTTCAATCTCTCTTTTAGGATTTTTTATCTTTTTTAAACTTGCCATATAGTATAAAAATGCTCTTGCACTAAAGTCATCATATAGTGCTTGTTGTTGTGGCATATATCCTAAAACTGATAAAATATTTTGTTTTGGTGTTGCATAAATTTTGCCATGAGTTGGTTGTAAATTTTGAGAAATTAAGTTCATAAGTGTAGACTTCCCTGCACCATTTGGACCAAGCAAGCCATATATACCTGGCTCAAACTCATAAGTCACATTTTTTAGAGCTTTCTTTTCTCCGTAGTTTTTGCTAACATTTTCTAA
>JAGHIE010000020.1 GCA_017887325.1 Oscillospiraceae bacterium
GTCATAAAAAAATACAAATTCTACAAAAATAAAAACACCAACAAACCTAGTGTTTATCGGTGTTTATCAATATTGGTGCGGCAAACGGGACTTGAACCCGTACGTCAAAGACACACGCCCCTCAAACGTGCCTGTCTGCCGATTCCAGCACTGCCGCATATATATTTGGAGTATGTAATCACATACTCCAATCAACTTAAATATTATATCAGATTTAATTTGGATTGTCAATGTCATTTTCTAAATCTTGTCTTAAGTTGCATTTTTTAGAACAACTACTACATCCACTGCAACCACTATTATTTTTAGATTTTTTCATATTAATTAATACAGCTACAACTGCTATAACTAATAACAAAATAATTATTATATCTGCTAAACTCATTTTAACACTACCCTACTATTAATCTGCCAACTTGGAAAATTATTAAGCCAACTACATATGCACAAAAAGTTTGGAATAATGCTGTCAACAATGCAGATTTCATACTACCCATTTCTCTTTTTGTTGCTGCAAAAGCTGCTACACAAGGCATATATAGTACTGTAAATGCTAAATACGCATACGCACTAACAGGTGTTAAAATTGTATTTAATATTGATGATAATTCAGCATCTGTTCCTGCTTTTGTCAATACTGTCAATGTACTAACTACAGCTTCTTTGGCTGTTAAACCAGTAATTAATGCTGTTGATGTTCTCCAATCTGCAAATCCTAATGGAGCAAATATTGGTGCAATTAGTGAACCTATTGAAGCCAATATACTTTGAGAACTATCACTAACCATATTCAAGCCCCAATCAAAACTTTGCAAGAACCAAATTACCATTGATGCTATAAATATTACTGTAAATGCTTTTCTTAAAAAGTCTTTTGCTTTATCCCACATATGTAATAATACACTTTTACCAGATGGTATTCTATACGCTGGCAATTCCATAACAAATGGAACGGAATTTCCTTTAAACAATGTATTCTTTAAAAGTAAACCAGCTAATATTGCAACTATTATTCCCAACACATAAATTGAAAACATTACAAGTCCTGCATTTTTAGGGAAAAATGCCAATGTAATCATACCATATATTGGTAGCTTAGCACTACATGACATAAACGGTGTCAATATTATTGTCATCTTTCTATCTCTATCGCTTGATAATGTTCTTGTAGCCATTATAGCTGGTACTGAACAACCAAATCCTATTAACATAGGGACAAAAGACTTTCCTGATAAACCAATTTTTCTTAGTAATTTATCCATTACAAATGCTACTCTTGCCATATATCCACTATCTTCTAATATTGATAAGAAGAAAAATAATATGACTATTAATGGTAAGAATGATAAAACGCTTCCAACACCTGCACATACACCATCAATTAGCAACATTACAAGCCAATCTGCTACATTTAAACTTTCAAGTAAATTTCTTAAACTATTTGTTCCTAAATCAATTAAGTTTTCTAACAAACCTTTTAATGGCTCTCCTATAAGTGTAAAAGTACAATAGAAAATCAAAAGCATTATTCCTAAAAATATAGGTATACCAAAATATTTATGTGTTAATATCTTATCTATCTTTTCTGAACGAATTTGTTCGTTTGTTTCTTGTCTTCTTACAACTGCTTTTGCACATATTTTTTCTATATAATTATATCTCATATCTGCAAGTGCTGCTTCTCTATCTGTTTTAAGCTCACTTTCCATATCTTCAACAATATGCTCTAAGATATGCTTTTGATTTTCTGTAACCTCTAACAACTCCATCATAGGCTCATCGCCTTCAATTAGTTTTGTTGTTGCAAATCTTAATGGTATGTCTTTTTCTTTTGCTTGGTCTTCTATAATATGTGCCATTGAGTGTATTGCTTTATGTACAGAACCTTCACAAAAGTCTATTTTTGGCAACACAGCTTTATTTTTTACTAGTTTTACCGTTTCTTCTATAAGCTCTTCTATACCTTCATTTTTTGATGCAGAAATAGGTACTACTGGTATTCCTAATTCTTTTGATAACATATCTACATCTATTGAGTTACCACTAGACTTTACTTCGTCCATCATATTTAATGCTATAATCATTGGTCTTTGCAATTCCATTAATTGTAAAGATAAATACAAGTTTCTTTCAATATTTGTTGCATCAACTATATTTATTATTGCTTCTGGTTTTTCATTTACTATAAAATCTCGTGTAACTACTTCTTCACTTGTATATGGTGATAAAGAATATATTCCTGGTAAGTCTACAATAGATATATCTGGGTGTCTTTTAATCTTTCCCTCTTTTTTCTCAACTGTTACTCCAGGGAAATTCCCTACATGTTGATTGCTACCAGTCAATTTATTAAACAAAGTTGTTTTACCACAGTTTTGATTTCCTGCTAATGCTAAAAGCTTACCCATTATTTTTCAACCCCTTTGATTGTTATTTTACTAGCTTCGTCCTTTCTTATTGTTAAGACATAGCTTCTTAAATACAACTCTATTGGGTCGCCCATAGGTGCTACTTTTCTAACTCTTACTAATGTATTGGGTGTTAATCCCATATCAAGAAGTCTCCTTCTCAATGCACCTTGTCCATCTATTTTTTCAATAATGCCACTTTGTCCTGGCACAAGTTTATCCAATGTCATTTCATTTTCCTACTCTCTTTTTAAGTTAAATTACACTAACTAACATACAAAACAAAACAGTTTCTGCTAGAAACTGCTTCTTATATATTATATCCCCATATAAAAAAATTGTCAATTATCATATATTTATATACAACAAAAAGCCCCCTTGATTTAAAAGGGAGCTTTTTGCCTGTAAGAAATTATTTATAGGATCTTTACATCTTAGGAAATTTAAGATGGTTGTAAAAGGGGTTTAACAACAATTATATATTAACAAACTTTTAATAATAAATCAAGTACATTTTCTTAGATTTATACATAAAAACATTAGTTTTTATGATTTTTTTATTGAAAATATATAAAATAGTATTCCATATATATCTGCTATCAACCACCCTATTGGAACAGCTACCCATATTCCTATTATTTCTATACTTTCATAACCTGATAATATATATGCAAGCACTACTCTCAATCCTAAAGATATTATTGTAAGCACCAAAGACATAAATGGTTTTGATATTGCTCTGTAAAATCCATATAAACAGAATAGAATTCCTATTCCTAAATAAAATACACCTTCTATTCTCAAATATGTTGCACCTATTTTTATTATCTCTGTTTCATTTGCATTTACAAATATCATTATAAGCTGTTCTGCAAATATAAACACCAACAATGATATCACCATAGAAAATACAAACACTATCTTTAACACCACAAATATACTTTTTCTTATCCTATCTTTTTTATTTGCTCCAAAGTTTTGTGCTATGAAAGTAGAAAAAGCATTTCCAAAATCTTGTAGTGGCATATATGCAAATGCGTCAATCTTTACTCCGCTTGCGAATCCTGCCATTACTGCTGTTCCAAAACTGTTTACTAATCCTTGCACCATAAGTATACCAAAGTTCATAACTGATTGTTGTATACAAGTCAACACAGAATATTTTGATATTTCTCTTATCATTCTTTTGCTGAAAAACATATTTTGTCTGTTTATCTTTAATTCTGAAAACTTAATCATTGTGTAAAGTGATATACCTATACCAGCTATAACCTGTGCTATTACTGTTGCAAACCCTGCACCAAATACTCCCATATTAAACTCTACTATGAATACTATATCCAGTACTATATTCACAACTGTTGATATTCCTAAAAATATCAATGGTACAACAGAATTACCCACTGCTCTTAATAAACATGCAAAATAATTATATATAAATATAAATACTATTCCACTAAATATTACTAATAAATATTCTTTTAATAAATCTACTATATCACTAGGTACTTTCAATAACACCATTATCTCATCTGTAAACAAATATGACACCAATGTTATTATTACAGTTACTACACTTATTAATATAAATGACACATACATTGACTGCTTTAAATCTGCTTCATTCTTTTCACCAAACTTTATCGAAAAGACTACTCCACAACCCATACACAGTCCCAGTATAATAGATGTTAAAAATGTCATTAATGTATATGCACTCCCTACACTTGCAAGTGCATTAGAGCCTATAAACTTTCCAACTATTATTGTATCGGTTATATTGTAAAGTTGTTGCAACAGGTTACCTAGTATTAATGGTATGGTAAATTTTATTAACGATTTTGTTATATTCCCTTGCGTTAAATCAACATACATATTTTTTTCACCTTTCTGTAAAAAAACGGTGTAACCTTTAAGGGTACACCTTAGATTACACCGTATATTTATTACATTTCGCTTTCAACAAAGTGACAAGCTACATAGTGATTTGGTCTTACTTCTCTCAATTCAGGTGATTCTTGTCTACATTTGTCTTGCGCTTTTGGACAACGATTTGCAAATGGACAACCTGGTTTTGGATTAATAGGACTTGGTACATCTCCTGATAATACTTTTAATTGTTTTTGTGCTTCTTTATCAGGGTCTGGAATTGGTACAGCTGCTAATAAAGCTTGGCTGTATGGGTGTAATGTATGATCGTAAATCTCGTCACTGTCTGCAAGTTCTACTACATTACCTAAATACATTACTGCTATTCTGTCAGAAATATATTTTACAATATTTAAGTCATGAGCAATAAACATATATGTGAAACCAAATTTATCTTGTAAATCTTTAAGCAAGTTAATTACTTGGCTTTGAATAGATACGTCAAGTGCTGAAATAGGTTCATCACATACGATAAATTCTGGTTCGATTGCTAATGCTCTAGCAATACCAATTCTTTGTCTTTGACCACCAGAAAATTCATGTGGGAAACGGTTAGCATGTTCTCTGTTTAAACCAACTGTTTCTAACAATTCGTACACTTTTTGTTTTCTTTCTTCTGGTGTGTACATATTGTGTATTTCCATACCCTCTTCAATAATTGTACCTACTGTCATTCTTGGGTTCAATGAAGCATATGGGTCTTGGAATATGATTTGTGCTTTTTTAGCATATTCAAATCTATCTTTTGTTCTTTTTGTATTTACTTCTTTACCACGATATTTTAAAGAACCAGATGTTTTGTTATAGATACCCATAACAACCCTACCTAGTGTTGATTTACCACAACCAGATTCACCAACTATACCTAGTGTTTCTCCTTTATAAATATCCATAGTAACATTATTTACTGCAACTAATTTCTTTTTATTTCCAACATTAAAGTGTTTAGAAACATTTGCAAGAGTTATTAACTTTTCTTTTTCCATAGTCTAGTTTTCCTCCCTTGCTTTTATAAAATCTGGATGTAATTTCCAACATGCAGATTTATGATTTTCACCAGCTTCAAAAACAGGTGGTTGATTTGTTTTACAAATCTTCATACAATCTTGACATCTGCTTGCAAATCCACAACCTTGTGGTGGTGCATATAAGTCTGGTGGTGTACCTGGAATTGATGTTAATTTCTCATCTTTATGAGTATCAACTGTAGGTAAACTCTTTAATAATGCTTTTGTATATGGATGTGCAGGACGATAGAAAATGTCTTGTACAGAACCTTCTTCTACAACTTTACCTGCATACATTACGCATACTTTATCTGCTAAGTTTGCAACTACACCTAAGTCATGAGTAATAAGAATTATTGCTGTACCAAGCTCTTTTCTGATATCACCCATAAGTTGCATGATTTGTGCTTGAATTGTAACGTCCAATGCTGTTGTTGGTTCGTCAGCAATTAATAATTTTGGGTTACAAGCTAAAGCCATTGCTATCATAGCTCTTTGACGCATACCACCTGAAAATTCGTGTGGATATTGTTCTGCACGGCTTTCAGCGTTTGGTATTTGTACCATTTTTAATAATCTAATTGCTTCTTTTTTACATTCAGCATTGCTTAATTTTTTATGTTTTTTCAATGTTTCTGTTAATTGAACGCCAACTTTCATTGTTGGGTTTAAACAAGTCATTGGGTCTTGGAAAATCATACTTACCAATTGACCACGAATGTTTTGCATTTCTTTTTCACTTGCTTTTACTATATCTTTACCACATAGTGTTAATGTGCCATCTTTAATTCTTGCTGGTGGCATTGGGTTTAGTTTCATTATTGTTTGTGCTGTAACACTCTTACCACAACCAGATTCACCAACTACTGCTAAGATTTCACCTTCGTTTAACTTCATTGAAACGCCTCTAACTGCATGTATTTCACCTGCATAAGTATCGAAGGAAACTTGTAGATTTTCAATATTTAATACTTCACTCATCTTACATTACCTCCTTAATTTTGGATCAAATACATCACGAAGTTGGTCACCCAATAAGTTAAATGATAACATTGTTAAACAAATAGCTACTGCTGGGAAGATTAATTGTGTTGGATATGTTTGGAATACTGTAATTCCGTCATATGCCATGATACCCCATGAAGATTCTGGTGGCTTAATACCTAAACCTAACATTGATAAGAATGCTTCTGTAAAGATGATTGCTGGAATATCTAATGTGATATTAATGATTATAATACTTAAAATGTTTGGAACTAAGTGTCTTGAAATAATTCTGCTTGGTTTTGCACCCATACTCTTAGCTGCAATAACAAACTCTTGGTTTTTAAGTGCTACAACTTGACCACGAACAAGTCTTGCCATACCTGTCCAACCTGTTAATGAGTAAGCTAAGATAATTGTACCTAAACCTCTGTCGATAACTGTCATTAACAAAATAACGATGATTAAGTATGGAATACCACTGATAACTTCTAATATTCTCATCATTACGTTATCTACTGCTCCACCGAAGTATCCAGAGATACCACCGTAGATTACACCTACGATACAGTCGATAGCTGCAACGGCAAATGCAACTGTTAATGAAATTCTTGCACCGTACCATAAACGAACAAATACGTCTCTACCTAATGCGTCTGTACCAAAAATGTGAACATTTCCACTTTCTGGGTCTACAAAGAATGGCGCTTGGTTTGCGTATGCTGTATTTTGTTCAGAAATTGTGAATGGGCTGATAAAAGGAACGATTATTGCCCCTAAAATTAATATAACTAAAATTGTAATGCAAACTACTGCTACTTTGTTTCTTCTAATACGAGAAAACGCATCTTTCCAGAAACTTGTAGAAGGTCTTGCGATTACTTCCATATTATCATAGTCTACACCAACATGTTCAAAAGCTTCAGGAGTGATTGTTCCACTAACATCGTATGCTGGTAGTGTTTCCATTACTACTTTGTTTTCTTTCTTTTTATTAAACACTACTTACTACTCCTTTCCACCTGTTAATTTAACCCTAGGGTCAATTAAACCATATATAATATCTACTACTAAGTTTGCTAATACTAAGAATGTACCATAGAAAATAGTTGTACCAGTAATTACTGTATAGTCATTTGTTTGTACTGATTGTACGAAATATTTTCCAAGACCTGGAATTGCAAAAATTGTTTCTACAACAAATGCACCCATTAATACACCTGCAACTAATGGACCCATTACTGTTACTACTGGCATAATTGCGTTTCTAACAGCGTGTTTCCATACGATTGCTTTTTGGCTTAAACCTTTAGCTTTAGCTGTTTTAATGTAATCTTGATTTAATACATCAAGCATACTTGTTCTCATCAAACGGCTGATTGTTGCCATACATGCAAATGCTAACGCAAATGATGGTAATACTTTGCTCATTTCGCTACTCCAACCTGTGATTGGGAATAAACCTAATTGTAGAGCAATGAAATATTGGATTAAAGAACCAATAATAAATGATGGAACAGATACACCGATTAATGCTACAAACATTGCACCTGTATCCCAAGCTGTTCCTCTTTTTACTGATGCTACAACACCCAATAAAATACCTATGATAAATGCAAATATTAATGCTCTGATACCTAGTTCAAATGATACTGGGAAAGCTTGAGCAATAATGTCTGTTACTTGACGACCATTGATTAATGATACGCCTAAATCACCTTTTAATGCATTACCTAAATACATAAAATATTGTACTATTTCTGGTTTGTCTAAACCATATTTAGCGTGTAATGCTGCAATTGTTTCTGGTGGTAACGCTTTAGCTGTTGCAAAAGGGTCACCTGGTAATAATTTCATTGCAAAAAAAGTTACTGTAACCAAAACCAACACTGTGATTGCAGAGTACAATAATCTTTTTAAGATAAAATACACCTGTTGTTTGGACAAAAAGACCAACTCCTTTTTTAAATTAGCATAATATAAATTTTCAGATTAGTAAATCTGTTTTGCACTGAGGTGAATACCACACTGCTTATTTAAGTCGCAAAATTCGACTACTTTGCGACTTAAATAAGCAGATAGAGCCTGCTTTTGCACAAGGCTCTATCCGCAAATGTCTATATTATTGCTAATCTAAAAAACTATTTTTCTGTTACGATTTCAGCACCATCTGTGAAGTCGAATTCTTGGAAACCTGTTCTTGTTAAGCCTTTAAGTTTGTTAGATACAACATATACACCAGTACTGAAGTATGTTGGTGCAAGTGGAGCATCTTTAATCAACATTTGTTCAGCTTGAACTAAAAGCTCTTTACGTTTTTCTGTGTCTGTTTCTTTTGTTGCATCTTGTAGTAATTTATCATATTCTGGGTTTGAGTAACCACCGTAGTTGTTACCGTTACCTGTCATGAACATTTCTAAGTATGTCATTGGGTCGTTGTAGTCTGGAGCCCAACCAGCCATTACGATGTCAAAATCTTTAGATTGCATTTTAGCAATTTTTGATTTGAATGGCATTGGAGCAACTTCTACTTTGATACCTAAGTTCTTTTGTAATTGTTCTTGATAGAATTGAGCTTCTTTTTGTGCTGAAGCACCGTCTTCTGAAAGAATTGTAATTGTGAAGTCTTCAGCTTTTAAGCCTTCTTCTGCTAATCCTTCATCTAATAATTTTTTAGATGCTTCTGGATCGTAGTTTACTAAGTTACCAACTGATTCAGCAAAAGATTCGCCGTTTACTTTGATACCAGATGGAGTAATACCTGTAGCTGGAACAGAACCGTCTTTTCTTACGTTTTCACATAATGCTTTTGTATCAATAGCATTCATGATAGCTGTTCTAACTTTTACATTGTTTAGACCTGGTTTTTCTGTATTGAATTGTAAGTACCAAGAACCATTGTCTACATATGTTTTAACTTCAATGCCTTCTTTTTCTAAAGCTTCTCTTTGTTCACCGTTAACATTGATAACGTCAACTTCGTTAGCTTTCCAAGCATTGTATTTTGTATTTTGGTCTGTCATCATTACATATTTTACATTGTCGATTTTGATTTGATCTGCATCAATGTAATCTTTGTTTTTAACGAATTGGATATGGTCGTCATGTTTCCATTCTTTAATATTGTAAGCACCATTTGTTACAATTTTATCAGCATCTTTACCGTAGTTTTCAGCACCGATTTCTTCGTATGCTTTTTGGTTAACTGGTAGGAATACTGAGAAAGAAGCTAAGTGTAAGAAATATGGTACTGGGTTGATTAATTTAACTTCTAATGTATAATCGTCAATAGCTTTAACACCTAATTCTTCAGGTTTCTTTTCGCCATTGTATACAGCTTCACCGTTTTCAATCATTGTATAAATCATATAAGCATATGGAGCACCAGTATCTTTATTTAAAACTGTTTGCCATGCATATACGAAGTCATGTGCTGTAACTGGTTCCCCGTTAGTCCATTTAGCACCTTCTTTTAAGTGGAATGTGTAAGTTTTTTTGTCTTCACTTACATCCCAGCTTTCTGCCATGTCGCCAACAGGTGTGTCGTTTGCATCAAGTTTTGTTAAACCTGACATACACATTCTTAATACGTTACCACCTGGTGCGTCAGCTGTTTTCATGCTGTTTATTTCAGCTGGTTCACCTCTTAAGTCTAATACTGCTGAGTCATCTCCTGGTGTACCTTTACCTAATTGTTTGCTACCACAAGATGCAACAGATAGAGTCATGATTCCAGCTAGTAATACTGCTAAAATTCTTTTCATTTGTAATACCCTCCTAAGATTTAGTGTAGGTATATAATAATACAATTAATTAAATTTTGCAAATTTAGCACGCTAAATCGCTTTCGGCTTAATAAATAAAATAATACAAACATACTGTGTATTATTTGTGTACAATTTATAAATAATTTTCATTATTCATAAGTATTCAGATATTTTTATGTCATTTTATACTATCACTCATTAATTATACATATCTTAGATATACATATTTCACAATTTTTCACAACTGGGAAACAAGTGTATTTTAATAAATACACATTTTTATGAATAAAAAATAAAGACTTGCATATTCTTGCAAATCTTTATAAAAACTATTGATTTTTAGCTGTTTTTTATCTCAAGTGACAACTTGTACAACTTATAAAGTTTTCTCTTGTTGTCTGTTTAATTTATTGTTTTTCTAGTTGTGATGTATATAGTTTATAGTATTTTCCTTTCATAGCCATTAACTCCTCGTGTGAGCCACATTCGCTAATGCCTTTGTCAGAAATATATAGTATTCTATCACAGTTTTTTATTGTTGACAATCTGTGCGCAATGATAAATGATGTTCTACCTTTTAATAGCTCATTTAATCCTTCTTGTAAAAGTTTTTCTGTTTTTGCGTCTATTGAAGATGTTGCTTCGTCCAATATCAAAATTTTAGGGTCTGACAAAAGTGTCCTTGCAAAGGAGATAAGTTGTTTTTGTCCTGCTGACAATCCACTACCTCTCTCTGTAACAACCGTCTTATATCCTTTTTTCATATTTTCTATAAATTCTGACGCTCTTACTGTTTTACAAGCTTTTTCTATTTCTTCTTGTGTTGCATCTAGTTTACCATATTTAATATTATCCAAGATTGTTCCTGAGAATATAAAGCTGTCTTGCAACATTATTCCCATTTGTGAACGCAATGAGTGTAGTGTAACTTTTGATATATCTTGACCATCTATTAAAACTCTACCTTCGTTTACATTATAAAATCTTGATATCAAGTTTACTACTGTACTCTTTCCTGCTCCAGTTGGTCCTACTAACGCAATACTTTCCCCTGCTTTTACTTTTAAGTTTACATTTTCTAATATGTTAATGCCTTCTTCATAAGCAAATGTCACATTTTCAAACTCAACTTCACCTTTTACATTTTCAAGTTCTGTCGCACCTTCTATATTATCTACTGTTACAGGTTCGTCCATTGTTTCAAAAATTCTTTCTAGGTATGAAATTGTGTTTATAAGTGAATTGTATAAGTTTGCAAGGTTTAAGATAGGTTGCCAAAATCTCCAAGCGTATGAACCCATTGCAAATAACACACCAAAACTTACTGCAGGTGTTGTCCATGCAATACCAACTAAATACATAAGCGCTACAACTAATACTGATGTTATATCTACGCTATACCATATTAAGTTTGATATTTTTATTGAGTGCATATATGCTTTTCTATAATCTTGACTCAATCTATCATAGATTTTTGCATTTTCTTCTTCTCTTACAAAGCTTTGTGTAATTTTTGTACCATCTATACTTTCTTGCGCATACGCATTTATATTCGCACTTTTATTGTTGAAGTTTTGCCATGCTTTTCTTTGCATTGGTTTTAATATGAATATAACTAACAAAATAAGTGGTATACCTGCTAAAACTACAAATGTCAATTTAACATCTGTTGTAAACATGAATATTGCAATAAATATTATATTGAATATTTCTAATACAAAGTTGATTATACCATTTGATAGTGTATCGGATACACTGTTTACATAGTGTACTACCCTTACTAAAATTTTACCATGTGGTCTGTCGTCATAATATTGAAATGGCAATCTTTGTAAATGTTCAAATAAATCAGTTCTAATATCATAAACTATATCTTGACCTACTCTTACCATTATTTTACTACGAATTGTTGCAAGTACTACGCTCAAGATAATCAATAATGCACACACTATTGATAAAAACACTAGTTCTTTTATATCTTTATTTTCAATTGAATTATCTATTGCGTATTCTGTTACTTTAACTACAAGCAAACTTAAAATAACACTGATTAATGACATAGAAAGTGCTAGTATCATTTTAAATTTGTGTTTGCCTATATACTTAAATGACCTTTTTAAATGCTCCAGATTAAAAGGAGATTCTAATTCTTCATCAACATCAAACTTGTTACGAGCCATTATTTATCTCCCCCTTCTTCATTTGAAACCCCATTTTGTAAATCAAATACTTCTTTATAGTATCCATTGTTTTTAAGTAGTTCTTCGTGTGTACCATATTCTATAATTTCGCCTTTGTCTAAAACTGCAATATGGTCTGCTGTTTTTGTTGTTGATATTCTTTGTGCTACTATAATCTTTGTACAGTCAAACTCTAAGTTTCTCAAAGAATTTTGTATTTTCTTTTCTGTTTCTAAGTCAACAGCTGAAGTTGTATCGTCTAGTATCAAAATTGGTGGTTTTATAGCTAATGCTCTTGCAAGTGCTAGTCTTTGTTTTTGTCCACCTGATAAACCTGTACCTCTTTCACCGATTAATGTATCATATCCGTCAGCTGTTTTTTCGATAAAGTTTGCATCTGCAAGTTTTGCAAAATGTTTAACTTCATCTAATGTCAATGACAAGTCACCATATGCGATATTGCTGTCTATTGTATCAGAGAACAAGAACACATCTTGATTTGCCATACCTATATTTTTTCTCAATGAGTGTAAGTTGTATTTACTTACTTCTATTCCGTCCAATGTCAATGAACCACTGGATATATCTACAAGTCTTACTATTGTATTTAATAATGTACTCTTACCACTTCCAGTACTTCCCATTATTGCCAAAGTTTCGCCAGGCTTAATATGTAAGTTTATATTTTTAAGCACTTCGTTGCCATTGATTTTTACACATACATCTTTAAATTCAATGTCGCCTTTTGCTCTTTCTTTTGTAACAACAGCACCTTGTTTATTTCTTATTCTTGGTCTATTGTAGTAAAGTTCTATTACTTTGTCACAACTTGCAAAAAATCTTTGTAAGTCGTTTAATAATGTACCCAACATTCTCATTGGGTTTGATAATGTCCAGCACAATGAACTGAATGCTAAAAATGTACCTGATGTTATTCTTCCATTGATTATAAATAAACCACCAACTAGCAATACTGATATTTGTAATGCTTGTGATAAACCTTCTATAATTGGAAAGAATTGCAACCATTTCATTGTAGCTTGTAAGTTTGCTTGTCTATAATCTTCGTTTTTTTCTGCAAACTTATTAATTTCATATTCTTCTCTTGCAAACGCTTTTACAACTCTATTACCTGATATGTTTTCTTGTGCATTTGAGTTTAATATTGATAGCTTTTCTCTAAGATTTATGTAAAGTGGTCTTACTTGCTTTGAGAAAATTTTTGTAACAATAAAAATAAATGGTGTTACAACTAATAATGATAATGTAAATAGCACATCTTGTGATAACATATATATTGTAGTTGCTGTGAATAAACAAAAACATTCTACAAACATTCTTATTACCCAGCATATAGTATGTCTTATCATATCCATATCACCAGTTAACCTTGTCATCAAGTCCCCCGTTGTATTGTATGTAAAGAAACTTGAATCTTGTTGTTGTAAGTTTTTGTATACTCTGTCCCTTATTCCGTATAAAAAGTCTTGTGCGCATTTTTCATATGTTATTACAGAAAAATATATTGTTGTACTCTTAATAAATGTAAAGACAATCATTATTGTAAGTAATGTTATCAATGTGCTTATTAATCCTTGCATTTGGCTTTGCTCAACATAAGGTAGTTTTTTTACCACTTCATCAACTACTAATTGTGTCACAATAGGATTTATAAGTTGCATTGCTGATGTAAACACAGTTGTTATTACTGCTATTACATACATGACTCTTACTTTTTTATCCATTTTGTTGATTATCCATCTTATCTGATTCATTTTTTTGTCCCCTTTCTGTGATATTTACATTTATAATGCAAAATAAGTATAGCACCATTAGAAAAAAACTCCATTGTAAAAATATATAAATATATTGCAAAAATTATATTTTTTGATATACTAAAAATTAACAAAAATAATAGATAATTGTAATAGATATATATTATATAATGAAGGGACTTTTTAAAATGGATTTATACCGTTCGTTGTATGAGCAAAATATTTGTCTGCATCACAAAACTACTTGTTATTCTACAGACTCTTTTGCTATACATACTCACGATAACTATCAGATACACTACTTCCTATATGGTGATGTGGAATTTTTCTTAAACAACTCATACTTTACAATCAAACCTCACACTCTTATTCTTATTCCTCCACATACTCCTCACGGAAGCAAAATAAACTCACACTCAACTTATGAACGATATTTATTAGAATTTTCTGAAAACGCTATTCCAGCAGAACACAAACCTTTGCTTTTAGCTCCTTTTGATATTTCTAAAGAAACTTTAAACGGCTTTTTTCTAAACTCCGACCACTTTAATATTCGCCGTTTTTTAGAAGATATTTTAGAGTGTGATAATTTAGATTATAAAATAAGAAACTCTATTGTAAAAATAAGACTTCAAAATCTGTTGTCACAAATTGTTATAATGAGTAAACAAGTAAAAGGACTTCCTACAGATGTTGAGTCTAAAACAATAAAAGATATTATAAGCTATATTAATGAAAACTTATCTTCAAATTTAAGTTTGGATTTAATATGTGACAAATTCTTTATAACAAAACAAACATTAAACTCTCAATTTAAAAAAGCTACTGGCACAACTGTTATAGACTATATCATTAAAAAGAGAATTGATTTAGCTTACGAGCTTATTGTGCAAGGTTATTCTGCAACTCAAATCTCTGAACATGTTGGATTTAAAGACTATTCTTCATTTTTCAGAGCTTACAAAAAAATCAAGGGTATATCTCCGTCAAAAGCTAAAGAAGAAAATGCATAAAAATAAAAACCATAATCATAGTTTTTACGCTACGATTATGGTTTTTATCGTTTATTTTAATTTAATATAATCTAATGTGTTCTGGTGTACCGTTAATAAATGTCATATTTACTTCACCTTGAATTAATGGGCGTAAGTATTCTAACATTTCTTCTGTCACTTGGCAACCATCTTCAGTAATCCATTCTAATGGAACTGTTTTTTCTAGGTTTGCAACTTTTGCAACATCTACATCTATATATCTTACTTTATATGGATTGTTAGATATTCTTTCAACAGCTGCCATTCTACCAGTTTTACCTTCAATAGCACATGATGCTGCTTTTTGTCCTAACATTCTTGATTCGTATATATCTGTTAAACTTGCATTTCTTGCAGAACATCTTTGCATTAAGTTTAATTCAATCGCTCTTACTTTTGCTCCACTGATATTTTCTCTGATTATATCGCCTAATACATTAGCAACACCTGAAATATATTTGTGTCCAAATACATCTTCGTCACCACTTTGTACGCTTTCAGATAAATATCTGCCGTCTTCATCTTTTACACCTTCGCTAACTGCGATTATTACATGTAAAGATTTTTTCATTTCACGTTTTACATCTTCGATGAATTTTTCTTTTGATAATGGTTTTTCACACAAGTATATTAATTGTGGGCCATGACCACCATTTTCTTTTGCTAATATTGATGCTGCTGTCAACCAACCTGCATTTCTTCCCATTACTTCTACTACTGTGATAGATTGGTCGTTATATACTGCTCTATCTCTTTCTAATTCTGTAAAAGTTGTTGCTATATATTTTGCAGCAGAACCAAATCCTGGACAATGGTCTGTTAAGCTTAAGTCATTGTCTATTGTTTTTGGTGCACCCATTACTTTTATATCTTCTATGCCTTTTTTCTCTATATATAAGGATAATTTTCTTACTGTATCCATAGAATCATTTCCACCAATATATACAAAATAGCCTATATTGTGTTTTCTAAATATACTTACTATTTTTTCATATATTGTTTCATCTTTATCTACATCAGCTAGTTTTAGTCTGCATGAACCTAAAGCTGCTGCTGGTGTTTGGCATAATAATTGCATATTGCGTGGTGAAGATAAAACATCACAAAGCTCGATGAAATTTTCATTTAACACACCTTGTATACCATTTACTGCACCTAAAATTTTGTCAACATTATTGCTTACTAAGCCAAATTCAGCTACACCAGAAACTGTTGCATTTATTGCAGCAGATGGTCCACCTGATTGAGCTACTAAAAGATTTGCTCTCATAATTCTCCTCACTTTTCCAAAACATTTAACATAGTAAAATTTTAGTAAATTTTATTTATTACGCACTTTATTATAATAACCATTTTAAGCTATGTCAAACATTCAAAATCGTGATTATATTATACTTTTACTTAAAATACTTATTACAAATTTATACCTTTTTATTTAATTTTTTAATCTTTTATTACTTTTATCGACAATAAAAAAGGTATTATTTTAGAAATATCTAAAATAATACCTAATATGTCATATTTTGTATTTGTAAACTTTTTATGACTTTGTTTTTCGTGCTTGTGAACGATGATTTTTTTGTTTATTTTGCCTTTTTTCGTGCTTATGAACGGTCACAAGGGAATTTTATTCCTTGCATCTTTCTTGCTTTGTCTAAAACTTGTATTGTATACAAACTATTTTCTAAAGTGTGTTTTAAATCTACTTCTTTATTAACCCATTTTGCAAAATGTTCTATCTCAAATGACATATCATCTTGTATCTTTTTATCATACAACACTTCTTCTGTGCCATCTCTGTATATTATTCTTATTTTTTCAGGACAAGCAATTTTATCTATCAACATACTGCCCTTTTCACCTTGAATTTCGTTTTCAAGCATTCCGTCTGTAATCTTTGAATATGATAACTGACATATCTTGTCCTCATATCCTAATAAAACTACTCCAACTCCGTCAATGCTGTTTTCTAAGCTATATCCCATTGTTGCAACATCTTTTGGTTTGCCAAATAGATTTATTGCTGTATGCACAACATAACTTCCAATATCCATTAATGCACCATTTGATAATTCTCTTTTAAATGCGTTTTCTACTATGCCGTTTTTGAATTTATCATATCTTGATGAGTATTGACAAAATGAGAATTTAACATTTCTTACTGCACCCAATTTGCTCAAGTTATTTCTTATCACTTCTATTGTTTCATTGTGTACACTTCTCATAGCTTCCATAACTACAACACCGTTTTCTTGTGCTGTATTTATCATTTCAAGCACTTGCTCCTCATTTGATGCAAATGGTTTTTCACACAAAACATGCTTTTTTGCTTTTAATGCTTTGATAGTTGTTTCATAGTGGAAAGCTGTTGGATTTGCAACATATACTGCGTCTATATCTTTATCTTCGCACATTTTTTCTATACTTGTATAAACTTTTGATATACCCATTTTTTGAGCATACTCTTGTCCTTTTTCTTCTGTTCTTGAATATACTGCCACAACATTAACTTCATTTACTCGTTTTGTGGCATTCACAAACCAATCTGTTATAAAGTTTGTTCCTATAACTGCAAAATTAATCATAAAATATCTCCTTTTTTGAGTTAATGCTACAAGCTGTATTATATCAGACCTTCTAATTTTTCGCAACAAAAAAGGAAGATAATTTATCTTCCTTTAATATTACCCTTTATTAAACCAATTATTGTATAGATAAAGAACACTACTATATTAACTACTACAACACTTGCTCCAACTGGTGTATCATAACTGTATGATGCTACTATTCCTATAAAGAAACATATAACGGATATTATCGCACTACTTATTACAACACTTTTAAAGTTTTTGCATATTCTCATTGATGTTAATGCTGGGAATATTATCAAGCTTGATATTAAAAGTGAACCCATCATTCTCATACCTAAAACTATTGTCAATGCTGTGAGCAACGCTATTATCATATTATATGTATTTGCTCTTAAACCTGTTGCTTTGGAAAAATTTTCGTCAAATGTTACTGCAAAAATTCTATTGTAAAATACTATAAACAATATCAACACAACAATGCTCAACACTATACTTAATATTACATCGCTATCACTCATAGCTAAAATACTACCAAACATATAGTTGTGTACATCAGTATTCATTCCTGTTGACATTGATATTACTATTACACCTATTGCTAAAGCACTTGTTGATATTAATGCTATCCCAGCGTCACCTTTTATTTTACTGTTTTCACTTATTCTCAACAACAAAAATGCTGATATAACGACTATTGGAATTGACACCAAAAGAGGAGCTACATTAAGTGCTGTTGCTATTGCCAATGCTCCAAAACCTACATGTGACAATCCGTCACCTATCATTGAGTATCTTTTTAGTACCAAACTCACTCCCAACAATGAAGCACATAATGATACTAATAATCCAACTATTACTGCTCTTACCATAAAGGAATGTGAGAAAATTTCTGTTATAACTTCCATCATTACTCAACACCCCCTAAATATCTTTTGCCTAAATCACTTTTTACATATTCTTCAGTTGTGCCAAAAAATACTTTGTCTTTTTGAATGTGTAACATCTTGTTTGAATATTTTACTGCTTTTTCTATATCGTGTGATACCATTATTATTGTTATACCACTTTTATTAAGCTCACTTATAAGTTCATACAAACTGTTTGACGCTACTGGGTCTAGTCCTGTTACTGGTTCGTCCAACAACAACACTTTTTGTGTTGCACATAATGCTCGTGCTAATAAAACTCTTTGTTGTTGTCCTCCACTAAGCTCTCTATAACATCTATTTGCTAGATTTTCTATTCCCAATAATTTCATATTTTTCTTTGCAAGTTCTTTTTCCTTTGACATAAAAAATGGTCTTAATCCCATTTTATTTAAACAGCCACTCAAAACCACTTCTTTTACACTTGCTGGAAAATCTTTTTGTACTACTGTTTGCTGTGGTAAATAACCTATTTCATTTTGCTTTAAGTTTTCATAAAATGAAATTTTACCACTACTCACACTTTTAAGCCCTAGTAAACCTTTCATCAATGTTGTTTTACCTGCACCATTTTCTCCGACTATACACAAATAATCTTTACTGTCTACTGTAAAACTTAAATCTTTTAAAGCAACTTTTGTATCGTATGTAAATGATATGTTATCACATTCTATTAAAGACATCTTAGTTTAAAGCCTCCTTCAAAACTTGTGCGTTTTGTTCCATTAATTGCAAATATGTTTTGTTTTCTTTCCATTCGTCTTTTGTTAGGTTGTGACAAGAGTGCATTTGAAGCACTTTTGCACCACTTGGTTTTGCAACTGTATTTGCTATATCACCTTTGCTCATTTCCATTTTTATTACTACTGGTATTTGTTGTGTTTTTACTGTATCTATTAATGATGCTACTGTTTGTGCACTTGCGTCTGACTCTGTTTGACACATATCAAACGCTGAATAATACTCTATACCATAATCTCTTGCTAAATACCTAAACGGAAATCTATCCCCAACTACTATTGTTTTTCTTTTTGCTGTATCAACTATTTGTCTAAACTCATTGTCAAGCTCTTGCAACTTTTGAATATAGCTTTCTAAGTTTTCTTGATATTCCCCTGCATTTTCACCGTCTAACTGTTTTAATGATGTTGTTATGCTTTTTGATATCAACATAGCATTTTTAGGACTTGTCCATACATGTTCGTCTATTGTATGTAAATCTTCATCATGTTCGTGGCTGTCTTCTTCATCGTGATTGTGGTTGTGTTCATCTTCTGCGTCTATTGTTTCTACCATATCTATAAGTTTGACTGCTTTTGTTTTTGTATCATCAAGTGATTTTAACACTTCTTCTACCCAATAATCATTCTCGCCACCTGTATATATAAACAAGTCGCTGTCTTGTATCTTTATTATATCTTTTGCTGTTGGCTCGTATGAATGGCTTTCTTCTCCAGCTTTTAAAAGTATATCTACATCAGCATTATCCCCTGCTATTTCTCTTACAAAGTCATATGGTGGGAATATTGTTGTTACCACTTTTAATTTGCCGTCATCTTGTTTTTGTGTATTTCCTGCACATGATGCTAGTATGCTCATTGACATTATTGCTGTAATTCCTATTGATAATAATTTCTTCATGTTTGTTCCCTTCTATTTTTTATGATTTGTACAAGACCTACATTCTCCATAAATAACTGTATTTAAATGGTTTATATCAAATCCATGTTCTTGTGCCAAATGATTTTGTGCTTTTAAAAATGTTTCGCAATTAAAATGTATTAACTTGCCACACTTTTCACACTTAAAATGAAAATGATTGTGACAGTCATGCACATCTGCTATATACTCAAATCTTGCACTTCGTTCATTTGCCAAAGTATATTTTCTTACAATATTTTCTTCTACCAAACTATCTAAGTTTCTATAAAGAGTCGCTTGTCCTATTTTTATATCATTATTTTTAAAATAGTCTAACAAATCTTTTATTGTTATATCTTTGCCTTCTAACTCTTTTAATGCTTTTATTATTTCTTCTCGCTGTTTGGTCGAATAATATGCTTTTTCTTTCATTTTTCTTCAACTCGCTTTTTCAATTTGAGAAACATTATCATTTTATCACACTTTTTATCATTTTGCAAGTATTAGTTAGTTTACACTAACTAATTAATAAAAAAACAAGCAAAATTAATTGCTTGTTTCTATCCCTATATCAAATACTGTTATTTTTGGTACTACTCCAAATCTTGCTGATATATGTGTTGTTCCTATACCAGTATTTACATATATTTGTTTATTCTCTGCTATATCATATAATCCTGCTTTGTACATTTTGCAAAACTCTGTAACTTCTATGGCTTTGTCATTTATCTTATCAAAAAATGGTATGTCAATTTGCCCTCCATGACTATGTCCAGATAATGCTAAGTTATAGTCATACTCTTGATAATCATTCACCATATCTGGTTCGTGTGCTAACAAAAACACATAGTCTTTTCCTTCTACATATGGCATATATGGTTCGCCCAACATACAATCATCTAAACCTATAAATGTAACGCTACTTCCATTTTCTAACCCCACATCTATTGAGTCATTTTTTAAAACTGTAAATCCTGCACCGTTCATTATATCTTCATACGCTCTTACAGCTCCACCACCATAATCTCGGTTGCCATATACTGCTAATTTCCCATACTTTGAATTTATTTGACTTAATAAATTAATTATATTTTCATCATCGTTGTATATGCTGTAATTATCATATAAATCTCCTGTAAATACAACTATATCTGGATTTTGCTTATTAACTTTATCCACAACTTTCTTTACATTTTTATAAGTAAAATCTTCTTTTATATGTAAATCTGATATTTGTACAACTCTTAAAGAGTTTTGCATATATTCTTGATTTAACTCCACTTTTTCCACGCTTAACATATATGGCTCTATTTTAAAGGCATAAAATACACAACCTAAACCTATTAATATAATCACAAACATTAATATAAATATATTTCTAATAAATTTTAGTATTTTTTTCATTATGAATTTTCCTTTCTTCAATAATGTTTCATTATCAAAGTCTTGATAATAATACTATATATTATCCATATATGTCAATTAACATTTATTTAAAAATATAATAACGGTAAAACTTACGTCTTACCGTTACTTTGTTTTTTCTACTATTATAAAATCCGGACTCTTTCTTCTCTTTATCAATTTATAAAGCTTAATTATTAACCACACTATAAAAGATATAAACACCACATCACACGCTAATATAATTATATCTATATGTGTTCCTGTGTTATTAAACAACAATGAAATTAGATTTTTATTATTTGCGTGTGAAAAAAATGTAATCCATCTGCCAGGTAGTCCTGCTTTATAAGCGTATGTTGTTCCTGCAACTTCTGACAATATTTGATACTCTGAAATCCAAGTTGATAAAAACATTTCTATTATAAATGAAATTTCAAATATACTTTTATAGTCATTTTTCCATATATTCTTTGTTATTACTGCATTTTCTTGTCTTTCTTTGTCTGAGTAATATCTTACAGTATCAATAAATTTTCGTACTAAATAAAAGATAAAGTAAAAAAACGCTATATTTAATACTATCCCACCAATAAGCACATGATAACTGTCTTTGTTTAATAAACTTTCAAACACATTGTTATATGAGTTTTTGGAATATACTGTCAACCATTGAAAAGGAAAACCAAAGTAATGTGCTGTTTTTGTAACTATTTCATCATTAACTACTGTTTTATACATTTCGTCTTTTCCAGTAGTGAAAATTGAAAATGCTATCGTTAATACAATTGACAACCAAAATCTCTTTTTATTCAAATCTTTAAACATAATCTCACCTCCTATTTTAAAATATATTTTTTCATTTTCATAATATCACCATTAATATTTTATGTCAATATAAATATTTTATTATATTATATGCTTTATTTTTTTTTTATTGCATACAAAAAAGCTACTACAAATGTAGTAGCTTAATCACTCATCTTCTTATCTATTAGTGCATACAAAATTATCATTACTATAGAACTTGCTAGTCCTATATAGTACATTGGAAAAACATGTGTAAAACAATCTTTTAAGTTAAACACAAATGGTTTTGTTGTGTTCCATGCAAAGAAATTCCATATTTCTGATGCAACTATACAAAGCATTCCTGTATAACACAATGTTCTTCGCAATAGTTTGTCTTTTGTTTTTATCCACACACCAATAAAAAATACTACTAAACCTATAATTCCTATTGGTGTTTCTAAATTTATCATTCCTGAAATTTCTTGCACCCCTTTATATTCGCCAAATTGAGAGAAATTCATTGGCAATAAACTGAGTACAAATAGTACGCTAAGCAATATCTTCTTGTTCATAAAAACACCCTCTTTTTCTTTTAGTATAACAAAAAACAGTTGTAAATACAACTACTTACAACTGTTTTTTACTATTATATTCTATTTTTCTTCTGCATTATTTTCTGCATTTTTCTTAGCTTCGATATCTGCTAAAGCATCTTTTCTTGATAAGTTAATTCTACCTTGATCATCAATTTCTGTTACTTTAACTACGATTTCGTCGCCAACTGATACTACATCTTCTACTTTTTCAACACGTTTTGTATCTAATTTAGAGATGTGTACTAAACCTTCTTTACCTGGTGCGATTTCAACAAATGCGCCGAAGTTCATTATTCTTGTTACAACACCTTTATAGATTGCTCCAACTTCTGGGTCTAATGCAATTGTTTCTACCATATGTAAAGCTCTTCTTGTATTGTCTAAATCAACACCCATGATTACGCATAAACCGTCATCATCAATATCAATTTTAACATCACATTCTGCACAGATTTTTTGAATTACGCAACCACCTTTACCGATAACATCTTTGATTTTATCTGGTGCGATTTTTGTTTGTAATACTTTTGGTGCATATTTATTTACTGTTGGTCTATATGTTGGAATTGCTTTTAGCATAATTTCGTCTAAGATATATAATCTTGCTTTTCTTGTTTTTTCAAATGCTTCAGCAATGATGTCCATTGTTAAACCGTCAACTTTAATATCAACTTGGATAGCTGTGATACCTTTGTGTGTACCACCAACTTTAAAGTCCATATCGCCATAGAAGTCTTCTAAACCTTGAATATCAACCATTGTTGTATAGCTTCCGTCTTCTTTTGTGATTAAACCACAAGAAATACCAGCAACTGGTGCTTTAATTGGAACACCTGCGTCCATTAACGCTAATGTAGAACCACAGATTGAACCTTGTGATGTAGAACCATTTGATGATAATACTTCAGATACAACTCTGATAGCATATGGGAATTCTTCTAATGATGGTAATACTGGTACTAATGCTTTTTCTGCTAAAGCACCATGTCCGATTTCTCTTCTTCCAGGACCTCTGCTTGGTTTTGTTTCACCAACTGAGTATGATGGGAAGTTGTAGTGGTGCATATAGCGTTTTGTTTGGTTTTCATCGATACCGTCTAAGCTTTGGATATCTCTTACTGGACCTAATGTTGCGATAGATAATACTTGAGTTTGTCCACGAGTGAATAAACCAGAACCGTGTACTCTTGGTAATACATCTACTTCACTTGCAAGTGGTCTGATTTCGTCCATTCCACGACCGTCTACACGTTTACCTTCAAATAACCAGTTTCTTACAATGTATTTTTGTAATTTGTACATACATTCATCAAGTTTTGCTTGTTGTTCTGGATATTTTTCTTCAAGTTCTGCATAAACTCTTTCGTAGATTGGTAATAATCTTTCATCTCTTACTAATTTGTTGTCTGTATCTAAAGCTAATTTTGTATCTTCTAAAGCAATAGCTTTTACATCTTCAAACATTTCTTCTGGTAATTCTTGAGATTCAAATTCAAATTTTGGTTTACCAATTTCTGCTTGAATTTCTGCAATGAATTTAACCATTTTTTTGATTTCTTCATGGCCAAAAGCAATAGCTTTTAACATTGTTTCGTTGTCAACTTCGTTAGCACCTGCTTCAATCATAACGATTTTTTCAGCAGAACCTGCAACTGTTAAGTTTAAGTCTGATTTTTCTCTTTGTTCTGTGATTGGGTTTAATACTAATTCACCATCAACCAAACCAACGCTTACTGTTGCAACAGGACCATTGAATGGTACGTCAGAAATACTTACTGCGATACTTGCAGCGATTGAAGCTGTGATTTCTGGTGAGTTGTCAATGTCAGTTGCTAATACTGTCATAACGATGCTTACATCGTTTCTCATATCTTTTGGGAATAGTGGACGCATTGGACGGTCTACCATTCTTGATGTTAATATAGCATTTTCACTTGGTCTTGATTCTCTTTTTAAGAATGAACCAGGGATTTTACCTACTGCATATAATTTTTCTTCGTAATCTACTGATAATGGGAAGAAGTCTACGCCTTCTCTTGGTTTTGCAGATGCTGTTACGTTTGCCATAACAACTGTTTCACCATATTTTACCCAACATGAACCGTTTGCAAGTTCACAAGTTCTTCCTGTTTCTACTTCTAACGGACGACCAGCAAATGTTGTTTTGAATGTTCTTCTGTTATTTAACATACTTTTTGCTCCTTTACTTTTTACTCTTTTATAAGCATTTACTATAAAGGGATAGGCTTAGCAATTAAAGCCTACACTTTCATCTTCGATAAAAGTGTACAAGATTTTTACAGCGTTGCCGTAAAACTTGAAAAACTATTTTCTACTACTAAAACTTTACTTAATCAACAAAAGTGTACGATTTAAGTGCTAATCTCCTATGTCTTTTCCTTTATAATAAACGCACGAAAAGGCAGATGTATTTTTCATCATCTGCCTTATTTTCGTTAAAATTACTTTCTTAAACCTAATTTAGCAACTACTGCACGGTATCTTTCGATATCTTTTTTCTTTAAGTAGTTTAATAGGTTACGACGGTGACCTACCATTTTTAATAGACCTCTTCTTGAGTGGTGGTCTTTGTGATGAACTTTGAAGTGTTCTTGTAAGTCATTAATTCTTTTTGTTAAAACAGCGATTTGTACTTCTGGAGAACCAGTATCTGTTTCATGTGTTCTGTTTTCTGCGATTACAGCATTTTTTTCTTCTTTTCTTAACATAATCTTTCACCTCATTAAAAATTTCACAACAAGTTGTGTGGCTATCTCCTAGTAAACGGTTAGGTGACTTCCAAATTCATTGGCTCAAATCCGTAAACCACGACATAGTACCATAATTATATCATATGAGTATTTGCTTGTCAATTACTAAATTATTAACACATCAAACATTGTACAATACGCAATTTTATTTATTATTTTCTTTAATTCTATAACCCAATGTCATTAAACTATCACTTAAATGTACATTTTCTACTATTAAATCAGGATTATCAACACTTAAATCGTAGTGGCTAAAGTTCCAAAAACATTTTATTCCCAAAGATATTAGTTTGTCACATACACCTTTTGCAACAGTTTTTGGTATACATAAAATAGCTGTTGTTGGTTTGTTTTCTTCACAAAACTTTTCTAAGCTGTCCATACTTTGTATAACAACTCCAGACACAAATTTTCCTATTATATCCACATCATTGTCAAAAAGCCCTGTTAGCACAAAACCTCTTTTTTCAAAATCCATATGTGCTGCAACTGCTCTACCTAAGTTACCAACACCTATAATAATTGTACTTATTTTATCATCTAAACCTAAAATATTTTCTATTTGCTCTCTTAAAAGTGTGACATTGTATCCATATCCTTGTTGTCCAAATCCTCCAAAACAGTTTAAGTCTTGTCTTATTTGTGACGCTGTAAGCCCCATTATTTTTGCAAGCTCTCTTGAAGATATTCTATCTCTACCAGCTCTTTTAAGTTCGCTTAAAAATCGATAATATCTTGGTAATCTTCTCACTACTGACAGTGATACTTGAGATTTTGAAGCCATTTTAATCTTCGACCTTTCCTAAATCTTTGTTTTATTACTATTGTTTATTTTCTTATTTGCACTAATCTGTTATTGATTTCTTGTAAAAATTCTTCTGTGTTTACTTTTCTCTTGTTTTCTAAGTTTGATAACAATACTAAGTCGCCTGTCATTACACCGTCTTCTATTGTTTGAATTGTTGCTTTTTCTAAATCGTCTGCAAATTTCATTAGTTCTGGCAAGTTGTCAAGTTCGCCTCTTTTTCTTAACGCACCTGTCCATGCAAACAATGTTGCAACTGAGTTTGTTGATGTTTCTTCACCTTTTAAGTGTTTGTAATAGTGTCTTGTTACTGTGCCGTGTGCTGCTTCGTATTCATAAACTCCGTCTGGTGACACTAATACTGATGTCATCATACCTAAGCTACCATAAGCTGTTGCTACCATGTCGCTCATAACATCGCCGTCATAGTTTTTACAAGCCCAAATATATCCACCATTTGAACGAACTACTCTTGCTACTGCATCATCAATTAATGTGTAGAAATATTCAATTCCTGCTTCTTCGAATTTTGCTTTATATTCGTTTTCGTAGATTTCATTGAATATATCTTTAAATCTGTGGTCGTATTGTTTTGAGATTGTATCTTTTGTTGCAAACCATACATCTTGTTTAATATCTAAAGCATAGTTAAAACAAGCTTTTGCAAATGATGCTATAGAATTGTCTAAGTTGTGTAAACCTTGAATAATTCCGTCGCTACCATTAAAGTTATGTATTAAACTTCTTGTTTCGTTGCCGTTTTCATCTGTTACAACTAATTCTGCTTTTGAGCCTTGTTTAACTATCATTTCTGTGTTTTTATAAACATCGCCATAAGCATGACGAGCAATTGTTATTGGTTTTGTCCATGTTGGAATAAATGGTGTGATACCTTTAACAATGATTGGTGCTCTGAAAACTGTACCGTCTAAAATTGCTCTGATTGTACCGTTTGGAGATTTCCACATTTGTTTTAAGTCATATTCTTCCATACGTTGTGCGTTTGGTGTGATTGTTGCACATTTTACTGCTACGCCATATTTTTTAGTTGCGTTTGCACTGTCTACTGTAACTTGGTCGTCTGTTGCATTTCTGTTTTCTAAGCCTAAGTCATAGTATTCTGTTTTTAAATCTATATATGGTGTTAATAAAATATCTTTTATCATTTTCCATATAATTCTTGTCATTTCATCTCCGTCCATTTCGACTAGAGGTGTTTTCATTAAAATCTTTTCTGCCATTTCTTTTGTCCCCCTCATTTAAAAACAAATACTATTTGTTTGTTTCTTTTGTATAGTTTAATAATCCACCTAATAATAAGATGTCTTTTGCTCTACCAGATAAATCTGATTTAACTGGGATTAATATATTTTTAGTTACATTTTTAACTACTATATCTTTACCTTCAACGATTAAATCTCTTACATTTTCAAGTTCTAATTCGTCGCCTTGGTCTATTAAATCATAGTCGCTTTCATGTACAAATGTTAATGGTAAAATACCTGCATTGATTAAGTTTTGTCTATGAATTCTAGCAAATGATTTTACTAATACTGCTTTTACACCTAAGTATAATGGTACTAAAGCTGCGTGTTCCCTTGAAGAACCTTGTCCATAGTTTTGTCCACCTACTACAATGCTCTTTCCTGCTTCTAATGCTCTTTGTGGGAATGTGTTGTCACATACTCCAAAGCAGAATTGTGATAAGTATGGAATATTTGAACGATATGGTAAAATCTTAGCACCTGCTGGCATAATGTGGTCTGTTGTGATGTTGTCGCCAACTTTTAATACAGCTGGAGCTTTGATTGTTTGTTCTAATGGTGCTGTTACTGGGAATGGTTTGATGTTTGGTCCTCTTAGGATTTCTACATCTTTTGCTTCTTCTTCACTTGCAGGAGCAACTACCATATTATCATTGATTAAAAATTCTTTTGGCATTTCGATTTTTGGCATTTCACCTAAAACTTCATGTGGGTCTGTGAATACACCTGTTAACGCACTTACACTAGCAACTTCTGGGCTAACTAGATATACTTGTCCGTCTGCTGTACCTGAACGACCTTCAAAGTTACGGTTGAATGTTCTTAAAGAAATACCACCACTATTTGGAGATTGTCCCATACCGATACATGGTCCACAAGCACATTCTAATATTCTTGCGCCTGCTGAAATTAAATCTGCTAATGCTCCGTTTTGTGCTAACATATTAAACACTTGTTTTGAACCAGGTGCGATTGATAAGCTAACATCTGGGTGACAAGTTTTGCCTTTTAATATTGTAGCTACTTTCATTAAGTCATAGTAAGATGAGTTTGTACAAGAACCAATACAAACTTGGTCTATCTTCATACCTTTTAACTCGCTTACTGGTTTTACATTATCAGGGCTATGAGGACATGCTGATAATGGTCTTAAAGCTGATAAATCAATAGTAATTTCGTGGTCGTATACTGCGTCTTCGTCTGCTTTAATTTCTACCCACACATCTTCTCTGCCTTGTGCTTTTAAAAATTCTCTTGTTACTTCGTCAGATGGGAAAATTGATGTTGTTGCACCTAATTCTGCACCCATGTTTGTGATTGTTGCTCTTTCTGGTACTGATAATGTTTTTACACCTTCACCTGCGTATTCAATAACTCTGCCTACGCCACCTTTTACTGTCAACACTCTTAATACTTCTAAAATAACATCTTTTGCACTAACCCAGTCTGATAATTTTCCTACTAAGTTTACTCGTACAACTTCTGGACAAGTGATGTAATATGCTCCACCACCCATTGCTACTGCAACATCAAGTCCACCTGCTCCACAAGCAAACATACCTATACCACCACCTGTTGGTGTATGGCTGTCTGAACCGATTAATGTTTTGCCTGGAATACCAAATCTTTCTAAATGAACTTGGTGACAAATACCATTACCTGGTCTGGAAAAATATATGCCGTGTTTTTTTGCAATAGAGCCTATAAATCTATGGTCATCTGCATTTTCAAAACCTGATTGTAATGTGTTATGGTCTATGTATGCAACTGATTTTTCTGTTTTTACTCTTGGTACTCCCATTGCTTCAAACTCTAAGTATGCCATTGTTCCTGTAGCATCTTGTGTTAAAGTTTGGTCTATTCTCAATCCTATTTCTGTACCCTTTTTTAATTCTCCATCAACAATATGTTCTTTTAATATTTTTTCTGTAATTGTGTACCCCATTTGTAAGCCCCCTTAAAAATATTTAGTATATACTAGATATACACTTATACATTCTATATTTTATAGTATTTTGTCTATACTGTCAATTATTTAACAAACTTGTTTTTTCAATTTTATCAAATATTTTGCAAACAAAAAAGCTAGGACTTTAAATCCTAGCTTTTTATTACACACTATGCTCTTGACGCACCTTCTGGTCTTTGTTTTCTGATAAATGCTCCTTCACACACTGGTGTGTCGCATTTTAATTTAAATCTCATATTTGCGTGTCTTGTATCTTCAATTTCGTTGCCGTTTTCATCAAGTAGTTTTTCTACTTTCATAACAATAGGTTTTTGTAGTGGCATTAATATTTCTATTTCGTCGCCTATTAAAAACTTATTCTTTTGAATACAATCAATATATCCATCTTCATATCCTAAAGTTTCTGCAACTACATCATACTCTCTTAAATATCCACCATTTTCATAGTATTGTTCTGGTTCATCAAAATAAAATCCTGTTGAGTATCTTCTGTGACTTACTTTATAAACTTCGTCTTTTATCCAATCGGATAATTTAAAGTTTTCTCTGTCTTTTAAATACTCGTCTACTGCCATTCTATAAGCATTTGTAACTACTGCTACATAATAAGTGGATTTCATTCTACCTTCAATTTTAAAGCTTGTTATTCCAGCTTCTGCCAATTTGTCGATATATTCTATCATACACATATCTTTTGCATTTAATATATATGTGCCTTTTTCATCTTCAAATACTGGGAAATATTCGCCAGGGCGTTTTTCTTCTACTAAATGATATCCCCATCTGCAAGGTTGAGCACATTCGCCTCTGTTTGCGTCCCTGTTTAATATATAGTTTGATATTAAGCATCTTCCAGAGAATGACATACACATAGCTCCGTGTACAAACGCTTCAATCTCTAAATCTTCAGGTACTTTTGCTCTTATCTCTTTTATTTCTTCTAAAGATAATTCTCTTGCTAAAACTACCCTTCTTGCTCCCATTTCATAAAAAGCATTTGCTGTTTGATAGTTTACTATACCTGCTTGTGTAGATATATGTATTTCTAAGTTTGGTGCATATTTTTTAATCAAACTTAATACACCTATATCGTTTGCAATACAAGCGTCCACACCTATTTCTTCTACAAATTTTACATACTCTGGAAATCTTTCTACTTCTTCATTTCTAGGTAATGTATTACAAGTTAAATATACTTTAACGCCTCTTGCGTGAGCGTATTCAACTGCTTTTTTTAATGTTTCGTTGTCAAAATTTGTTGACGCTGCTCTCATTCCAAATTCTTTACCTGCCAAATATACAGCGTCTGCACCATATTTTATAGCTGTTACTAATCTTTCAAAATCTCCAGCTGGTGCTAAAACTTCTGGTTTAATATTCATATATTTCTCCTTATATTATACTCTAAAAGTCTATTTTTATTATTGCTATAAAAAAGGGCAGTTTTACTACCCCTTTTTATATTATTCAGTTGCTTCCTCTTCAGAAAGTCCTGCTAATTTTAAGTTTTCTTTATGCTTTTCATATGTATCAGCATAATAGAATTGTTTACTAATTAAATCTGAACAGAAATAATAGTAATCTGTTGTTGCAGGATAAATTGCTGATAATATAGCATCTAATCCTGGATTGTTTATAGGACCTATTGGCAAACCTTCTGATTTATATGTGTCATATTTATTAGCAAGTTCTTCACTAGCACCTGCTGGTAATAATACTCTGTTTGCATATTTACTTGTTGGGTCTGCTTGTAGTTTTGGATATTCTTCAGGATTTGCTAAACGATTTCTGTATACGCTTGATACCTTCATCATATCTGCTTTTGTTGAAGCTTCTGCTTGTATTATAGACGCTAGTGTTATAATCTCGTCAAAGCTATATCCACTAATGCTTATTGCATATTCCATTTGTCCTGTAAACTTGCTTTCAAAGTTTGATAACAATGTTTTTATTACTTCGTCTGCAGGAGTATCTTGTTTGAATGTATATGTATCTGGGAATAAATATCCTTCTAGTCTGAACATTCTTTCTTGTGGGTTTGGAATTTCGTTTACAAATGGATAATCATATTGACCGTTTGCAACTGCATCTAAAAATTCTTGTGATGTACAAATATGGTTTTCTTCTAAACTCTTAGCAATATCGTAAATTGTTTCGCCTTCTATTATTGTGAATTTTATTCCACTTTCAGATTGTGCTGGGTTTTGTAATGTTTGTAATAATTGAGCATAACTCATACTAGAGTTTAAATTAAATTTACCATAATGTAGTGTCACATCTTTTTTGTAAATGTATTTTATATATGCTCTGAATATTTGTGGGTATTTTATTACACCATTTTCTTTTAATATATCCCCAACTTCAGAAACATATGTATCTGGTGGAATTGTAACTTTCACATTTATTCCATTACCTGTAATACCAGATATATCACCATAAGCATAAACACCTGCTATTGCAGTAAACGCCAATACTGCTATTAACATAAACGCTAAGATTATTCTAAAAAACATTCCTAAAACTGTTGTTTTCTTTTTCTTGCGTTTTTTGCCTTTTTTGTCTGTTTCTTCTTCGTCTTCTTCAAAATCTTCGTCTTGGTATTCTTCATCGTCAAAGTCAGAAACATTATAAGCGTCATCTGTAATATCAATCACAAATTTTGACTCTTGTGGTTTTTCCTCTTCGTTTAATATTTCTTGAGATGGTACTGTTTGTGTTTGTACAATTTCTTCAATATCTTCTGTGTTTTGTTTTTCGTCTTCGTTTGA
Source organism: Oscillospiraceae bacterium (assembly GCA_017887325.1). Lineage (GTDB taxonomy): Bacteria > Bacillota > Clostridia > Oscillospirales > Ruminococcaceae > Massiliimalia. Next base: position 32,613 of record JAGHIE010000020.1, read on the forward strand.
AACTTCTTTTATTGTTTCTTCTGATGTATCTTCAGTTATTTCTTCTTGTTGTGTTTGTTCTTGTGTTTCTTCGTTTTCTTGAGCTTCTTGTTCTTGAACTTCTTCTTGTTGTTCTTCTGTGGCAGGTGTAGTATCATCTGTCACTTGATTATCAACTGTATTTTCCTCAACCTCTTTGTTAGAATCATCAGAAAACTTTATTTCCTTATTGTATTTGTCTAAGCCATTATTGTTTTCTTGGTTTGAATTTTGACTCATACTTCCCTCCTAATTTTTTTCTACATCTAGGGCATCTGTCTTGCCTTGCTTGTATATGTCTGTTTATTGTTTTAACATACTTTTCTGTAAACAGATAATTTACTGATACATCATATTTGCCGTGTGGCAATTTGTTACAAACACAGTTATTATAACATATACCTATTTTAATTTCATTATATTTTGATAAAAATCTATCATAATACCCTTTTCCATATCCCAATCTATAACCTTGTGGGTCAAAAGAAAATCCTGGTACTATGCAAATTGAGTTTTTAAAATTTGTTGCCAATTTGCATTTTTTAGGGTCAGGCTCTAGCAAAGAAAACTTGCCAAGCTCTAAATCTTTCATAGATTTTATATAATAAAATTTCATAAGCCCCATTTCGTTTAAACATTTAGGAACGGCAACCTTTTTTCCGTCTTTTAATGCTTTATGTATAAGCCTATGTGTATCAATTTCGATTGCTGTTGATACAAAACAAATTATTGTATCTGCATTTTGATAAAACTTAGAGTTTATCAAACTTTCATATATACGATTGTCTTTTAGTCTTTTTTCTTCTGGCGCCATATCCATTCTTATTTTACGATATTTCGCTCTTAAATCTTTTTTTATTTGTCTTATATCTATTATTGCCATAAAATAGAGTCCTTTATTTCTTCAGATTTTTCTTTGCCACATAAAAGCTCTATTAATTTAAAGCTAAATTGGTTTGATACACCAGCACCTCTGCCAGTTATAAAAATGCCGTCTTGTACAACTGGTTCATATGATACATTTGCACCAACAAGTTCGTTTTCCATACCTTTGTAGCAAGTTGCATTTTTATCTTTTAAGTAACCTTTTTCACCCAATATTGTTGGAGAAGCACATATACTTGCAACATAGATATTTTTATCGATACAATCTTTTATGATATTTTGCACTGTATCATTGTTTTTTAAGTTTAACATACCGTTTAATCCACCTGGCAAAACAATCATTTGACATTTTTCTATATCAAATTCTGTTAGTGCAATATCTGCTAAAACTTGTACCCCTCTTGCACCTTTTACAACATTGTTATCACTTATTGTAACAGTTTTAACTTCTACTCCTGCTCGTCTTAAATAATCTACTGGAGTTAATGCTTCTATTTCTTCAAAGCCGTCTGCTAAAAATAAGTATACCATTTTATCTCCTCCCTAATAATTTAATCTAACATCAAGTTTTGATAATTATTCTCTGTAAAACCACTTTCTTTATGTTGCAACCATTTTACCATACTATATGGTGTTTTGTTAATAGTTTTAAGAGTTTTTTGTGACAATTTTAACACAATGTTCTTACATTCTAACATTTTACATATATCTTCTAGTGAACTTTTGAGCAATTTTTCACTCAAACTGCACTCTTTTACATATGCTTTGTCTTTATCTTTAAAGCATAATATATACCCATTACCATATTCATTGCTCACTTTGTATAACAATGCCCCCAAAAACGATAACTCTTGCTTTATATATTCTGTGTCGTTGATGTATATATACTCGTCAAAACTTTTTAAAAATTCTTGTCTTAAATTATCTAGTTCATTTAATGGTATTTGTGTTATATCCGTTTCTTTTGTGTATTGCTTAAAATCTTTGTCCGTATAGCTTTCGTTTTCTAAATGAGCGTATGTTTTATACCCTATCTCTTTATATAGATTAAATAAACTTTGACTTGCAGGTACTAGTGTTAAAAATTCTATCCCCATATTTTTTACATCGTCTGTTGCGTATTTTTCAAGTTGTCGCATAATGCCTTTGCCCCTAAACTCTGGCTTTGTTGCAACTGCATATACATACCTGCCGTTTATTCTTTTATTAAAACTTACCATTGTAGCAGGTAAAAACATCATCATACTTGCCACGGTATCGTTTTCTTTTGCAATATAGCAATATTCGTTTTTATACATATTATCAAAATATAAGTTTATATAATCCATTTTATCGCCAAAACATTCTTGCCATAGATTTTTTAATTGCTCTATGTCAGATTGTTCTGCTTTTTTATATTCTATCATTGTTTTACCCCTTTAAAACTGCCTCATACTTTGTTAACAATATAGCAGGTTTATATGACAATTTTGCTTTTCTTAATCCCTCTATGCCTAAATCTTCTTCACGATTTATATATTTATATTGACTTGCTTCGTTTTTTACAAGCTGTTGGTTGATTATAGGATATGCTCCTTGAACACTTGCAAATGCTTTTTCTACGTGAACTACAAAAAGCTCGTCGTTTATTTCTTCCCCAAAACTAAATGCAACAACTTTACCTTCTTGTCTTATAATTCCACCAACTAAGCCCAATTCTTCAAAATATTTAAAAGAATTTTTTACAACTTCTTGCTCGTCTTGTTTAGACTTATCATTTGCCACATCGTTTTCGATACACCAAATTTCGTTCATCTTTAAGCAGTCGTCAATATTGTCTTTTGTTATTTTTTCATAACTCCACTCTTTTTCCATAAATTTGTTTATATGGTTTCTTTTTGAGTGGTATTTTTTACCTTTTAGCTCGATTAAATCTGTTGAGTTATAAATATAGTCAAAAGAATTTCTCTTTTCTTCAAACTCAAATTGGTCTTTAAAGTTTTCTTCAAGCTCGGATTTCATTTCTTCGCTGATTCCGTATAAATATAACGGTCTGTTTTGATTTTTGCAGTAATCTTTTAATATGTTTATTGCTTTTTTTGAGTCTTTAGCAAACGGATATGCAAAAGCCATATCGTCTGTATCAATACAAGAGCCTAAAAACAACATATCTTCATACTCGCAAAATGTTACATTATACTTTTCACTCCACAATAAAATGTTTGTAAAAGCATATTCACAACCCATTCTCTTGTCTTGTTTTAAGTATTTCAAAAACAAATCTTTGTCTTGTAATGTTGGTTTTTTAAAATCCATATTTTTTAACCTTCCATAACTTCCTTGTAAATATCATTAGAAATATCTTCTATACTTCTTGCATTTTCGCCGTCATCACATTTTATAACAGTCCAGTTTTTAGCTTTTATTGCATATAACGCACTATCGTTGCAAGACTGCAAATATGCTTTGTTTTTTTCGTGTATATCTTTTTTGCTTTCGTCGCCTTGATATCTTTGCATTATTAATTTATCTGCAACTTTTCTATCCATATCTAAGAAAATTGTTTTGTCTGGTTTTGGTAGTCCTAGTTTGTTATACTCAAAATCTTCAAGCCAATCTAAAAAACTGTCCCAATCTTTTTTGTCCAGTTTTGACATTTGGTGAATTGCGTTAGAGCTTACATATCTACTTGCAACTATTATTTCTCCGTCATTATAAAGTTTTCCCCAATGTTGCATATATCCTGCATATCTGTCTACTGCATAAAATGTTGATGCAGAGTATGCGTTTACATCATCAGGATTTTCAGAAAACTCTCCGTTTAAGTACATTCTAACTAGAGTTGATGATGGTTTTTCATAGTCTGGGTATGATATTAATGTTACTTTTTTACCCTCTGCTTTTAATCTATCTACTAAAATTTGTGCTTGTGTAGATTTACCACTACCGTCCAAGCCTTCTATAACTATTAGTTTACCTTGCATTTTCAAAATCTTCCTTTATTATATATTCCTTTCCATTATACCACAAATATCTATTTTATAAAAGTGCCTTTCACAATCTAAACTTTATTTTCATATACTAATACTAACAATATTACGGAGTGATGATATGAACATTTTACTTGTACTGGCTTTATCGCTAGACACTTTTTTTGCGTGTATGGCACTAGGTGCTAAAAAAATAGAAATTCCTTTTATATCCAAACTTATTATAGCTTTAGTTTCTAGCTTTTTCTTAACCCTTTCATTAACTTTTGGTAACTTATTAACTTTATTTGTAAATCAACAGACACTAAATATTATCGGTTTTTTAGTTTTGTTTATTCTTGCAACTGTTAATATCTTTGACAGCCTTTTTAAAAAATTTATTCAAAAGCACATTTTTCTCACTCATTCGATAAACATAAAATATCTTACACTAACTTTAAATATCTACATAGACAAAACAAAAGCCGATAAAGATAAGTCGTTATCTTTAAACCCTGCCGAAGCGTTAGTATTATCAATACTTTTATCTATGGACAGTCTTTTTACAGGGATTAGTATTCAAACTAATATTTTAAACGGCATCTTTTTAGTATCTTTATCGGTTGTTTTGGGTGTTATAAGTTCTGTTTTGGGTATCTATTTAGGTAGAAAATTACAAACACAAGAAAAAGATTACTCATACATTAGTGGTATAATCTTGCTGTTTTTAAGCTTTAACAAACTTCTCTAAGCACAGACAAATCCTTTAACTTCTTTTGCAATCTCTTTGCCTAAAAATACTCTAAGCACTATTATGTATATCACTAATGACAACAAAATCCCCACTACGCTATATAAAACTACATTAACTGTACTTAACATCAACACATTTAACACCACTTTTGACACACTTATTCCCACTAATACAGAAAATATAGGGCAAATGATGTTTTTTACTATATCAAAATGGAATTTTGTTATACTTACTAGTTTATTTACGCTCAAAATAAAGTTTATAATCTCTGCTATGAATATTGTGGCTATATATCCTTGTATTGCAATTTTAGGTATCAAGATATATACTGCCACAACGCTTATTGTTGCGTCTATGATGTTATATCTCATTGAGCTTACTTGTTGGCCCATTCCCTTTAACACTCCGTCTACTGCTGTATCGGTGTACATTATAGGGATTAGTGGTGCTAACACTTTTATAAAATATCCCACTTGACTATCGTTATATATTGCAAGTGCGATACTATCGCTAAATGCAAACAACACCCCTGCTACAAACACAGCAAATAAAAATGTCATTCTTATAGCTTTGGTGACAACTATATCAATCTTTTTGTTGTCTTTTTTCTCATAATACTCTGCTATCTCTGGGATTAATAGATTTGAAAGTGCTACACACAACGCATTTGGAAATAATATTATTGGCAATGTCATACCGTGTACTAATCCATATGATGATAATGCGTTATTTTTTGTCATTCCGTATTTTTGTAAACCGATTGGTATTAGCAGGTGTTCTATTGTAAGTAGAGCACTTCTTGCATATGCTGACACAGCGTCTGGTACTGCTATTTGTAAAAGTTTTAGCAGTATCGGTCTTTTTTGTGTACTCACTTTTTCTGATTTTACATCTTTTAGATACAATACAAATAGTGTTGCAAATGATATAAACTCGCTTATTACTGCACCTATTGCAACAGAACAACAAGCATATTCTAAGTCCTTTGGCAAAATCAAAGTTATGATTGATATTGTCACAAACATTCTGACAAGTTGCTCTGCAATTTGTGTGAATGCAAATCGGTTAATTTTTCTAACTGCTGTAAAATAGCCACAAAATGCACTTGATACAGCTAAAAATGGCAAACTAAACGCCAACACTTTAAGTGACAAAGCTGTTCTTTTGTCGTGTAAAAAAGTGATACTTATATTGTCACCGAATATTAGTAGCACCAAAAATGCAACCACACCAAAGCATAAAGCATATCCAACACATCTTTTTACAACGCTTTTTTTGCTGGTGTTGTTTGTCATTGCTTCAACAACAAGTCTTGTTGTTGACAGTTTAATGCCTGATGTTGCAAATGTAACTGCAAAAGCATAAACCGACAACACAAGTTGGTACAAGCCTATTCCAGCACTTCCGATAACTCTGCCTAGATATGCACTAAAAAATACTGCAATCATCTGTACTATCAATGTGCTAGAAGTAAGTATCATTGTGTTTATCAAAAACTGTTTACTTCGTTTCATATTTGTGTTTATAACCTCCATACAACCTTTTTTATTAATTTATATGAAAGTTGTTTTCACTTTATACGCTCTTAAAAATTGTAAACATTCTTTAAACTAATTTTATTTGTTGCATTTTATTATGCAACTTTTATGCTGTTTGGGGTTATTAGTGAAAGGGTATTTAATACCAAACAAATTAAAAAAGGAGGATTTTGCTATGTTAAACAAACATAGTTTTATACTGATCCCTGCATTTGCAGTATCAGAATTAAAATTAAAGGGTACAGAGTTATTAGTGTACTCAATCATTTACGGATTTTCACAAGATGGTGAGAGCTATTTTCAAGGCTCTTTGGCTTATTTAAGCGAATGGACAAACACTTCTAAAGAGTGTATCAGACAAAACTTAATATCACTGATGAATAAAAATCTCATCAGAAAAACTCACACATACATAAACGGAAATAAGTTGTGCAAATATCAAGTTATAAGTTTAGACGAAGTGGAAAAACCTAAACTTGACACCACCCAAGAAAGTTGTACACCCCATACAAATAATTTGGTTGATACCATACAAGAAAGTTGTACTAATAATATAGTTACTAATAATATAGATAATAATATAGTAAGTAGTAGTAATACAGACAACACAAATGACACCACTACAAATACTACTACACAAGACAACATACAAAAAGTTATTGATAGTTTTAATTGCTATTGTTACAACTTAGATATGGCAAATGTTGTAACAAGTACAGAACTTAACAACATCAAATTAATATTAAACAAATATTCACTAGACGAGATCAGAAAATGCTTTGAAAGCATTAACAACAATAATTTTCTAACAGGTAACTCTACTGACTTTAAAGCAACTTTTAGCTGGATTGTAAATCCTCATAATTTTGACAAAATAAAAAGTGGAAAGTATAAAGACTTTTGCAAGTCACCTTCCACTTCGTTTAATCATAAATTAAATAATAAAAATATTTCTGACAGTCCGTCTTTTGATATGTCACAGTATGAGCAAATGCTTAAAACTGTTCCAGATTTATTTTAGTCTTTATTTAGTAGTTTATCTACTCCGTCATATAGTGCGTCTTTTGTAATTGCACCTCTATAACCTAAGATTATTTCGCCATTTTCGTTTACAAAGAATGTCGTTGGCATAGCGCTAATACTGTATTTTACAGATGCGTCTGAGTCTGTATCATAATATATTGGGAATGTAAATCCCTCTTTTAAAATAAAGCTGTCAGCATTAGCTTTTGTATCGTTGCCACCACCGTTTAAGTTTACCATCATAACTTCTAGTTTGTCGTTGTATTTGTTGTAAACTTCTTGGAAATATGGCATTTCATATTTACAAGGTGTACACCAGCTAGCCCAAAAGTTTAAAACTATAGGTTTGCCTTTATAATCGCTTAGATTTACTTTGTTTCCACTTCTGTCATAAACTGTAAAATCTGGCGCTTGTACTGTTTGTGATTGTTGTGTTTTGTTTGTTGGTGTTTTTGCGTTTTTTAGCACAAAATTATACACCAATGTTCCACCACCAATCAAAACTACCATTGCAATAATTACTACTAAAAGTTTTATCAAGTTTTTCTTTTTGTTTACGTTGTTTTGGTTTGCTGTCATGTCTCACCTCTCCTATCCCAACAAGCTTGATAATCTTGTGAATATGCCACTCATCATAAGCACACCGATTACCATTAAAAATATACCACTAATTGTATTTATAGTTTTGTAGTTGCGTTTTATAAAATCAAATGTACTCTTTAATGTGTCTATTAGCACTGCACATAGTAAAAACGGAATACCAAATCCTATTGAATAACATAACAATAATAAAAAGCCGTATAAGACACTACCTTGTGTAGATGCTAACATCATTGCAGAGCCTAAAAATACACCAGTGCAAGGTGTCCAACCTATTGAAAATACTGTTCCAAACAACAAAGCTCCCCAAAATGTTTTTGGTTTTACTTGTGTATCTGCTTTTACTGTTTTTTCTAAAAATTTGATTTTAAATAGCCCCATATAGTGCATACCTAAAATTATCACTATTAAACCTGTAACTATATTTACTATGTTTTGATATTTTACTAAAAGTGAACCAACACTTGACGCAAACACGCCTAATAAAATAAATATTATGCTAAATCCAAGTACAAACCCAAATGCGTTTATAAGCGTTTTATGCTTTTTGGTGTTGTCGTTGTCTGCTGAAAAATATAAGATATATACTGGTATCATTGGTAAAACACAAGGAGAAATAAAACTTATTAACCCCTCTAAAAATGTTATTAAATATGTCATCTCTTTTCCTACCTTTATTGTATAGTTACTGATTAATATAAAAGCGACTAGCTTTTATATTTTAAGTTAGTCGCTTTATTTAGTTTAATTATTTGCTGTTTGCATATACTTTAAATGCTCTGTAAGCCATATATACATCAAGTTTTGATGTTACTTCGAATGGTGAGTGCATTGATAATACTGGTACACCGATGTCTAATACATCAACATCTAATGCAGCGATGTACATTGCAACTGTACCGCCACCACCTTGGTCAACTTTACCTAGTTCGCCCATTTGCCAGATAACATTTTCAGCATCTAACATTTGTGTAACTTTTGCAACAAATTCAGCACTAGCGTCAGATGTGCCACCTTTACCTCTAACACCTGTATATTTTACTAAACCTACACCATAGTTTGCATAAGTTGAGTTATTTTTTTCTGTTACATCTTGGAATGTTGGGTCTACTGCTGTACTTACGTCAGCTGATAAACAAGTTGAGTTTGCTAAAACTGTTCTTCCGTCTACGCCATATGGTTTTGCTAAATCTGCAATAAAGTATTTTAAGTATGCAGAATTTAAACCTGTGTTGCCGTCAGAACCGATTTCTTCTTTATCTGATAAGATTGTTACGACTGTTTTTGTTGGGTTTTGTGTTTCGATTGTTGCCATTAGAGATGTAAATGCACATACTCTGTCGTCTTGGCCGTATGCACCTAATAAGTTTCTGTCAAAACCGATATCTTTTGCTTTAAATGCTGGTACCATTTCTAATTCTGCATTGATAAAGTCGCCTTCAACAATACCATATTTTTCATTTAAAATTCTCATGATGTTTAGTTTAACTTTTTCACTAACTTCATCATCTTTAAATGGCATTGAACCTACTAAGATATTTAGTTCTTCACCTTTAATACCTTCGCTTAATGTTCTTTGAACTTGGTCTTTTGCTAAGTGTGGTAATAAGTCTGTAATGCAGAATACTGGATCTCCTTCAGCTTCACCAATATTTACTTTTACACTTGTACCGTCTTTTTTAATGATTACACCGTGTAATGATAGTGGGATTGCTGTCCATTGATATTTTTTAATACCACCATAGTAGTGTGTTTTGAATAATGCTAATTCTGTTTGTTCGTATAATGGTCTTGGTTTTAAGTCAATTCTTGGTGCGTCAATATGAGAAGCCATGATGTGTACACCATTTTCGATATCGTCTGTACCGATTACAGAAATAATTAATGCTTTACCTCTGTTGTTATAGTAAACTTTATCACCAGCTACATATTTTTTTGTTCTATCAAATTTTTCAAAACCATTTTCGATTAATAGTTTTTCTGTAAATTCTACTACTTCTCTTTCTGTTTTACCTTCGTCTAAGAAAATTTTATATCCTTCGCAAAATTCGTGTGCTTTTGCAATTTCTTCTTCAGATAAAATTTCGCCTAAGTTTTTAGGTGAATAGATTAGTTGTTCTTTTAGTTCTTTTCCTGTCATTTTCAAAATCCCTTTCTTTATTTCTCTTTTGTGTTTTTATCTGTATCCATTTGGCAATAACCTTCATATGCTGTCATTACTTTGTCAACATAATGCGCTGTATCGCTATATGGTATTACATCTAAAGTTTTTCCATTTTTGGAATAATTTTGATCGTCAAGCCATGTATTTACTATTCCACGACCTGCATGATATGCCGATAAAACTTCTTGATATGTGTTAAATTCGTCTATCAGATAACTTAGTAGATATGTCCCATATTTTATTCCAAGCTCAGGGTCGTGCAAATCTTCAAATTTATATTGCCCAGTTGTTCCCATTTTCATGCTTACCCAGTCAAATGTTTCTTGTGTCAACTGCATAAGCCCTCTTGCTCCAACATCGCTTATCGCTTCTGGGTCAAATCCACTTTCTGTTTTTATAACTGCATATATTAAATTTTCATCAACATCATATTCTTCAGAGTATTTTTTTACTAAATCCTCATATTCTCTAGTGTACACTATTTGATTGTATTTTTCAACTATTGGCTCTTTGTTATTTACCACAATAATAAAGCATACAACCAAAATAATTACTGCTATCGCCATATACACCCATGGTCTTAGTTTATATCTGTGCTTTCTCTTGGATTTCTTGCTTAATACTGTCAATGACACGCACCGCCTTTTGTTCTAATGACTGTAAGTCGCCGTCATTTTCTATAACTAAGTCACATCTGTCTGTATAAAAATCGTTTGTGTGTTGGGCTTTCATTCTTATTTTGCCCTCTTGTTTTGTAATATTATCCCTTTTAACTATTCTTTCTAGTCTAACCTCTTTGTCTGCTATAACTGCTATTGTTTTGTCACATAAAACATTTGCTTTGCTTTCAAACAATGTTGGGGCATCTAGGATAATTATATTTTCGCCATTTTCTTTTAGCTGTTTTATTTGCTCTTTTACAACTTTTGTGATTTGTGGATACATTACAGAGTTTAAGAATATTAAGTTTTCTTCTTCAGAAAACGCTAGTATTGCAAGTTCTCTACGATTTAATGTACCATCTGCATACATAATTCCTGTTCCAAAGTAATCAGCTAGTTTTTCTAAAACTTCTGCTTTGTTTATAACTTCTCGTGATATTTTGTCACAATCTATTATTGCAACACCTCTATCTCTTAATGCTTTGCAAACTGTTGATTTGCCAGAGCCTGTTTGGCCTGTTAAACCAACTATATATGGATTTTTAAGCTTTTCTATTTTAAAGCCACAAGCTCTTAAAAGTCTGTTGTAAACTGCAAGTCCAACACCTTGTTTTTTAGGCATTCTTGCAAATATTTTATTAACCTTTTCGTTTTTGTCAATTTGTCTTAAAACATCAAAAAGTTTGTTTGCTTGTGACAAGCTGTCATCTTCTTTTCCGTATGTATAAACATACTCTATATCTTCAAACATACTTTCTTCGTTTTCAAAAACTAACACGCCTGTATTTTCATCTGCATTTTTATAAACATAATCACAAAACTCTTTAAAGTTACCGTCTAACATAATAACTTGAGCATTAGGTGCATAGTGTTTATATTTCATTCCAGGAGATTGTACTTTTACATTTTCATCTAGTTTATTTAAAACGCCGTTTCCAACATATACTCTATCGCAATATTCTAATAAATCATTTGCAGTTATCGCACCAGGTCTTAATATTGTTATTCTTTCTAGCATTTCACCGTTATTGTCGCCATGTTCTTCTTGAATGCTTATTACTGTAGATTCTACACCAACTTCACATTCGCCACCGTCAATAATCAAATCTATTTTACCGTCAAAATCGTCCAAAACGTGAGTAGCTTTTGTTGGGCTTGGTTTGCCAGAAATGTTTGCAGATGGTGCTGGTAATGGTACTCCACAAGTTTCAATAAGCTCTAATGCTACTGGGTGGTTTGGCATTCTTACACCTACTGTGTCAAGTCCTCCACTCACAACTTCTGATATGCAATCTTTTTTCTTTAACACCATTGTTAGTGGTCCTGGCCATAAGTTTTCTGCTAATTTTTTTGCAAGTGGTGTTACATATGCTATTTTTTCTAATTGCTCCATACTGCTGATATGTACAATTAGTGGATTGTCTTGTGGTCTGCCTTTTGCAATAAATATTTTTTTAATAGCTTCGTCGTCAAAAGCATTTGCAGATAAACCATAAACTGTTTCTGTTGGCATTGCAACAACTTCGCCACTTAATATTAATTCTTTTGCTTTTTGCATAATTTCTTTTGTTGGTTTTGCAAGTACTGTTTTTTTCATTATAACTTTCTCCCAAACTTTTAAACTCTATAAATAACTATGCGTGATGGACTTTTAATTATTCTTTAAAAATCCATCACACAACTTCTTTCTCAACTTATCATATTGAGTATACTATAAAATTATACTTTTTTTATGAACATTTTATTATATTTTACATATCAAAAGTATATATATTAGTTATTTTCTCCGTATTCAGATGCAAGTTTTAATGCTTGGTCTGCTGTGATTAAAGCGTCGATAACTTCGTCAATATCACCGTTTAAGTTGTCTTCAAGATGATATAAAGTTAAACCTATTCTATGGTCTGTTAATCTTCCTTGTGGATAGTTATATGTTCTAATTCTTTCAGAACGGTCACCTGTACCAACTTGTGCTTTTCTTTCACTTGCTACTGCGTCCATTTGTTTTCTTTGTTCTTCTTCGTATAATCTTGAACGCAATACTTTCATAGCTTTATCTTTGTTTTTAAATTGGCTACGTTCGTCTTGACATTCTACTACTAAACCTGTTGGAATGTGAGTAATACGAATAGCAGATTCTGTTTTGTTGATATGTTGTCCACCAGCACCACTAGCTCTGAATGTATCGATTTGTAAATCTGCTGGGTTGATTTCAACTTCAACATCGTCAATTTCTGGTAAAACTGCTACTGTTACAGTAGATGTATGAACTCTACCTTGAGATTCTGTTTCTGGAACACGTTGAACTCTGTGTACACCACTTTCAAATTTTAGTTTTGAGAATGCTCCTTCTCCTTCGATACTAAAGCTTACTTCTTTTATACCACCAAGTTCTGTTTGGTTAATGTTAATAACATCAACTTTCCAACCTTTTTTCTCAGCGTACATAGAGTACATTCTAAATAAAGAGTTTGCAAATAGTGCAGCTTCTTCACCACCTGCACCACCACGAATTTCAACAATAACGTTTTTCTCATCGTTAGGGTCTTTAGGTAATAATAAAATTTTAACTTCTTCTGCTAAAACTTCGATTTTTTCTTTTGCTTCTTCGTATTCTTCTTGACATAATTCTTTCATTTCTTTGTCAAGTCCACCTTCTTGCAACATTTCTTTTGCTTCGTCATATGTTGCTTTTACAGCTTTGTATTCTCTGTATTTTTCTACGATAGGTGTTAAGTTTTTGTATTCTTTCATAAGGTCACGATATTGGTTGTTATCGTTTATAACAGTAGGGTCCATTAACTTTTGGTTAATCTCTTCATATCTATTTTCTGTTAATTGTAATTTGTCAAACATAATATTCTCCTATTATCTATTATTTTTTTATTTTCAAATTTAAAACTAATATAAAATTAAACTTCCAGCATAGCTAATGCTCATCGCTAATGATTTGCTTTATATTGCGTTCAATTTTATTACGAGCAACCATAACTTCTCTACCACATTTTTGACATTTGATTTTAAAGTCCATACCTACTCGCAAGACTAAAAACATATTTTCGCCACAAGGGTGAGGTTTTTTCATCTTTAGAACATCGCCCACTTTTACATTCATTAGGTTTCCCGCCTTTCATTTTATTTTTGAAAATTTGCTATAAACGCATATTATCTACTTTATTATATCATTAAATCGATATAAAAACAATTAATTTTGAATATTTTTTGTTATAAAAAAATTTTTCTTGATAATACTAATAACAAAAGCATTCAAAGGAGTTTTTTTATGAGCGATATTATAAAAACTATTACTGCAAGTTTTGAAACTATTGATTTAGCAGAACTTGCTTGTAAACACATTAAGCAACAATACCAAAACATAAACGCTATTAGTATACGATACAAAAATATTCCGTATGATAGACAAAACTATCATTCTGTTACAGATGAAGACATTCCACCAAATCCTGTTATAGCAGGTACTACTGCTTTGGGTGGAGCGTCTGCTCCGTTAAATAGTGGTGTCAACACAACTATCACTCCACTAGGTACTGTGTTTGCAGGGCAAAATATTAGTGAAGACGGCAGTTTGATTGACAATAACACACCAGAAATAGAGCAAAGTTTAGAAAGCAAAGTTATTGTAAAAACAAGCAATAATGACGCTGACACTATAAGCCACACTTTAAGAGGTTTGGGTGGGCAAAATATTAGCGTTAAATAACAAAAAGACTACTGAAAAAATCAGTAGCCTTTTTTATTATTAATTATTTATTTAGGTTATTGATTAAAGCTACCATACCACCGTGAATGTCAACCACTTGTCTGATACCTTTTTCTTCTGTTTTATATTTTAATGATTTTCCAGCTGTTACTGTGTATAGTGGTAATTCTTCTGCATTAAATATATCTGGTCTGTCTGTTTGATTGTACAAGTCTATGATACTTTGTTTTAATTTAGAATTTGCTATTTCACTTACTTTTCCTTTAGATACTGTATATCCGTCTATCTTTTTGTCATATGTTACTTTTTCTTTGTTGCCACTTAGTTCTTCTTTAAATGCGTCATATACTTTTTGGTCATTGTCTTCGTTAAATAGTATCATTACTGAATATAATCCTACTTCTCTTCCTGATAAATCATAATTTTGTACTGGAATTATACTTGAAATGTTCTCTACAAATGTTAGTACAACTTGACCTTCTAAGCCATTTACTTTCATTTTTTTCTTAACTTTGTATTCTTCGCATCTCAAATTTTCATTTAAGAATGCTGGAGAATAATATTCTTCAACATCATCTTCTTTCAATCCCAGTGCAGTTAATGCTTGTTCTTTGCTCATACCCCAGTCGGTGTCTAAAAATCTTTGAACCCCCAATTCTTCTGAGTATGACTTAAAGTCAACTTCTTGTTTTTGACAAGCAACTATTGCTAACGCCATTATACTTGCCATACCGATTGCTAAAATTTTTCTAATGTTTTTCATAATATTTCCTCCTTTTTTAAATGATAATTAATTTTTAATGTTTATTAAAATTATTATCATTTTGTTTATTTTTTCCTCACTTATATGGTAACACTTTAACAAAACTCTATCAATAAACTTTATTAAATGTTATGTATTGTTATATAGATATTAATTTGTCTTAATTTATTTTTAAGAAACAACTAATGTTTTTATACTGATAGACAAAATAAAAAACTACTGCAAAAAACAGTAGTTTTTAAGCTATTTATTAAGATTATTTAGCACTGCTAAACCAAGTCCATTATACTCAACCATTTGTCTTGAACCAAGTGGCAACTCATTTTCATCAGTAGCTCTTACTATTGAAAACGAAAACAAAACATCGTCTAAATGGTCTTCGTCTTTTGAATAGTTTGTTGTGTCTTCTAGCATTGCCATATATTCTCTCTTTATATCTTGATTTCTCAAATTAAAAAGTTGGATTTCATTGCTCATATATCCGTCGCCGTCATATGCTTTTAAAATTTCTCTGGTAGAAACACCCAACTCATCTTTAAATGAGTCGTAGACATTATAGCAATCTCTTTCATCAAATAAAACTTTTACACTTGTAAGTCCTAAATCTATTGTTCTGTATTCAAAAGATTTTAAATCGTAAACATCGCCTAAATTATAAACAAAGTTTAATAAAACAGTACATTCTAAATTGTCTACTATCATTTTATTTTTAACTATGTAAGTTCTGCCAATTTCTTCTTCATCACTTATATATCCATTAGAGTAATCATAAGATTCAATATCGTCTTCAGTCAATCCCAAAGCTTCTAAAGTTTGTTCTTTACTCATACCCCATTCGGTGTTTAAAAAACTAGTTGCTTTGACCTGCTCTGTCCAAGATATATTTTTATCCTTGCAAGATATCATCGTAAAAATACAAATAATCATCATACTTAACGCTAATATTTTCTTCATTGTCTTCATAAATATTCCCCCGTTGTTATGTCTAACTATAGCGTATCACAATGTATTTTTATTGTCAATAATGATAAATCTTAAGATTTTATACATAAAAATACTACTGTAAAAGTAGTCTTTTTGGCTTTTATTTATTTGTCTAAATTGTTTAATATAGAAACAAGTGCTCCATTATATCCAACTACTTGTTTTGCATTTACACTTTCAGCGTCACTTTCACTCAATGTGCCAAGTGTGAAATAATATAGTTGAACATCAGCTACTTTTACAGCATCGCCATAAATTTTCAAGAAATTATTTTTTAGTTCTTCGTCTTTAATATCTTGCAATCTGCCTTTTGCAATATCTTTGCCGTCAATAAGTCCTGGAATAATATCAACATTACTTTGTTCGCCGTCTTTTAATTCATTTGCAAATGCTTTTTCTACCTTTTCTATGTTATCTTCGTTAAAGAAAAGTTTAACTTCTGCCAATCCCACTTTACAGTCTTTTACATCTTCATTTGCTGATGAGAATAAATCACCAACTGTTGAATGGAATGTTAAGTATACAGTAGCTTTCAAGCCGTTTACTTTCATTTCTTTTTCTACTCTATACTTTTCACCATTTGGTACACCTGTACCTCTTGCTTGTTCAACATCACTTTTTTCTAACCCCAAAGCTTCTAAAGTTTGTTCTAAACTCATACCCCAGTCAGTTTTTAAGAACCTATCAACTCCAAGTTCTTCACTGTGTGATGGAAAATCAATGTCTTTTCCCTTTTCACAAGACACCACTGCAAACACAAATACACTTGCTAAAATTACTGCCAAAAATCTTTTGATATTTTTCATAAAATCATCTCCTTATATGTTTTTTTATTTATTGGTTTAAACTGTTTATTATAGCTACTCCCATACCATTATAATGAGCAATTTGTGATGCGTTTAGATATTCTTCATCACAATAAGGCTTTTTAACATCACCAACAGTCAAGCTATACATATTGATTTCTTCTAAACTTGCTTTAAAACTATCATCTTGAGAAGCAAAAAGATTTATGTAACTTTCTTTTAAATCTTTGCTTTTTATATCGCCTAATTTTGCTTTTTGAGTAGTCACATCATTTTTTGCATATTCAGATAAAGATTTATTGTTTTGCAAATTCTCTTTGTCGCCAAGCTCTTTTGAAAATGCGTCTATAACAGTTTGTGTGTCTGCTTCATTAAACAACACCATAACTTCTGCCAAACCTATTTTCAAATCACTTTTATCTGAAGATACACCATAATATCCTATTTGACCTTTATCATAAATACATAGTATAACATCTGCCTGCAATCCGTTAACTTCCATTTTTTCTTTAACTTTATATCTTTTTATTGGAGCATCTTCTTGCAAATCTCCTATTTGATATTGCTCAACATCATTTTCTGTCAAATCAAGTGCTTTTAAAGTTTGCTCTAAACTCATACCCCAATCAGTACCCAAAAATCTGTCAGCACCTATTTGTTGGGTGTATGATTTAAAACCATTTATTATCTTTACTTTGTCTTTTTCTTGATTTTTACTATCACAAGATACCACCATAAATACTAATACACTTGCTAAAATAATTGCTAAAATTCTTTTAATATTCTTCATTTGACTTTATAACTCCCTACTAAATTAATTGCCTATAATAATATTTCCTACATCTCTTAGCATAATTCTATCAGCATTATTTAAAACTGCCAAGCCATTTCCTTCATACACTACTTTTGTATTATACACTTGTTCATTCTTATTATTTGTTTTAGTTTTATCTGTTTTCTCAATATTAAAGCTGTTTAGATAAAGTTCGTCTTTGTTTTGTTCGTATTGACTGTCTTTAATAATTTCGTCCATTTTTTCTTTAATCTTTTTATCTGTTATATCGTTATACTTAACTTTTATACTAGTATATCCTATAACTTCTCCATCTTTTTCTATCGGAGTTTTATCTTCTCCCAATTCTTTTTCAAATGCTTTTTGAAAAGTTTCCATATCTTCATCAAAGTATAATACAACTTTATGAAGTCCAGCAACACCTTTGCCAACTTCTTCTCTTAAATAAGGCATAACTGTCAGTGCATCTTTAGAAAAATACATTTCTATTTTTGCATTTAGTCCATTAACTTCTCGTTTGTCAACACTTTCGTATATTCCTGCATATCCGTCAGAAGAAAAACCTATATTTTCTCCTTTAAAACTAGCCATTGTTTCGTCAACATTCATACCCCAATCGCTTTTTAAAAATCTTATTCCGTTTAAATCATCAGTATATTGTTTATAGTCATTACTCTTGTAAAACATAACTATAAGACATATCAACCCAATCAAAGCAAATACTGAAATAGAACTTATCGCTAAAACTTTTTTAGATGTTTTCATAAAATCATCTCCTTTTTCATTAATAAAAATTATCTTCGTCCAAATAGTTTCAATTTACTTTTTTGTCTTGCATTTAAAACTGCCAAACCACTTCCGTCATATGTAACTTTGTGGGTATAGCCATTTTTATCATTTTCCAGTTTTTCTATAGAAAAGCTGTTTAAGTACAAGTTATCTTTATCTTTTTCATACATACTATTTTCTATAATCTTGCTAAATTCTTCATAAATTTCCTTATTTTTTATATCGGTATATTTTACCTTATCGCTTTTATATCCAATAACTTTATCATCTTTTTTTATTTCAACTTTATTGTTACCCAACTCTTTGTCAAAAGCTTTGTAAACAGTTTTATCGTCTTTTTCGTTTAAGTATAACACTACTTTATATAATCCCAAACTGTCATCTTTAGCGTTTGAAGTAAGATATGGCATTACATATTGTGAATTACCTGACACATAAAACTCAACCTTTGCATCGAGTCCGTTTACTTTTATATTGTTACTTGTTTGGTATCCTCCCATAACGCCAGAAATATATGTATAACTAAAATCATCATACTCTGATTTTAATACACTTACTGTGTCGCCAAGGTCCATACCCCAGTCAGTTTTTGAAAATCTCACTCCGTCTAATTCGTCAGTATGGTAATTTGAATTATTAACATCGACCATATAAAATGCAAAGCATATTATACCAATTAAAACAAATACCAAAACAGACCCAATCGCTAAAACTTTTTTAGATGTTTTCATAAAATCATCTCCTTTTTCTCTGTATATAATATCACCACTAAATTTGTGTATTTCTTGGTAATTTTATTTTATCAGAACAAATTTTTGCAATCAATATATTGTAATATTTTTGGTGATATTATTAATATTTTATTAATAATAAAGTATTTTGTGCCTATACACAAAAAAGCTACTGCAAAAAACAGTAGCCTTTTATCTAACTATTCAACATCTTTATTGTTTCTCTTTGCTTTAAAATAATTGTATAGACCTACCAATAAAGTCAATAATAATATTATTACCAATACTCTAAATACAAAAACATCTATATTAATATTTTTTGTATAAGGGTTTATCACAGGTTTCATAAAGACAAGTTCTGGTCTATCAATAGAAAAAGTAATATCTCCCAAAGGCAACTCAAATAGTTTTTTTGTCTCTGGAGCAACCTGTGGTCTTGGATCTCTAATTAGAAAACTAGCTACAGCAGTATATATTACTTGAAAAACTATAGCAATTATAACATACGCTTTTTTAATCTTTAATTTCATAAATATCACTTCCTTTATAAAATAAAAAATGACAATCTGCAATATAGAGGTTTAAGGAAAGGATTAATCTTATGAGTAAATAATCATAGTAACTATATTGCAAAATGTCATCTTCTTATTTTCATATTATCATAATTTATTGATTTTTTCAACATATTTTTTATACATTTAAAATATTTTTTATTTAGTTTTTATACTTAAATCTGTAATTAAATTTATAAAACTTGCATATATCTATGTCATAGGTAAAAAAAGGAGGATTTTATAAATGAATAAATATCTACCTGAAGGAGTGTTATCTTCTTTAGATGAAAACAAACAACATTTTAAGTCATTGTCAACGCTAAAAGATGCTTTTGCAAACAAAGTGTTGCTAGAAGCACGAGCAATTATATGCGATAATGAACACAACCTTATTGTAGATTTAGGAGTTATTAAAGGTATTATCCCCAAAAACGAATGTGCTATCGGCATAGATGACGGTACAACAAAAGATATTGCGATAATTTCTAAAGTTAATAAGCCAGTTTGCTTTTACATAACTGGATTTGATGAAGATAAAAATGGTAAAACAACAGCAATCTTATCACGCAAAATGGCACAAGAAGATTGTATGAAAGACTACGTCAAAAAGCTTAAAAAAGGCGATATTATCGACGCAAAAGTCACTCACCTAGAGCCTTTTGGAGCTTTTGTTGATATTGGTTGTGGCATTGTGTCACTAATCCCTATCGACCATATTTCTGTTTCAAGAATTTTTCACCCAAAAGACAGATTTGAAGTTGGTCAAGATATTAAAGCTATTTGCAATGGTACAGACCAAAACGGCAAACTATGTCTTACACACAAAGAGCTTTTAGGCACTTGGGAAGAAAACTCAAAAAACTTTAAAGCTGGTCAAACAGTGGCAGGAGTTGTAAGGTCTATTGAAAGCTATGGAATTTTTGTGGAACTAGCACCAAATTTAGCAGGACTTGCAGAATTAAAAGAAGGAGTAAAAGTAGGTCAACACACAAGCTGTTATATTAAAAGTCTTATCCCAGACAAAATGAAAATCAAACTAATTATTATCGACAGCTTTGATGCAGATTATGAAAACGAACCTATTAAGTATTATTATGATGAAAAACATATTTCTAAGTTTAAATATTCACCAGATAACTGTTCTAAAGAAAATACCGTCTATTTTGATTAATCTTGTAAAATGGGAATAATCGAACCTATATCGTTTAGGGTATCAAACGGTAGAGATATAACTTCAACACCACATTGTTTGCAAAATAGCTTTATATCTTGATATTCTTGTGACAACACACCACTAAACAACAATTTATCTTTATCTATCAAGCCACAACAGCCTCCAATAAAGCCATTGTTGTATCCTTCAAGCATAATAGATTTAGCATTCACAAATAAAACTTCAAATCCGTTTTGTTTTAAAACTTTTTCTAAAGATTTATCCGTTGTTATAATGTGTGTTTTGTCAACTACGCAACAAGAGCATTTTGCATAACCTTGTTTTGTGTTTATTATTTTTTCTAAATTAAAGTGTGATTTTATTTTATTATCTATAAAATCGCTTTTGCCAAATATGTAGCCATTAATATTTAAGCAATTTAAAGGAATATCGTAAGGATATTCCTTTTTTATTTTGCTATCACAAAAAATCAAATTAAATCCTTTTTGTCTTAGTGTTTGATTTAAGTTTTCATCATAATCAAAAAGTACAATATCTTTGCCACCCAAATGATGCAAAATCATATCTGGGTGGCAGTTTACTGGTGTATCTAAATTTTCTAATGGTTTAACCTTTATACATTCTATTCCTAATTTTTCTACTTCTTTTATAATATGCTCATATTTTGATGATATTAAAACTGTATTAACTCTTGATTGAGGTAAATTCGGTGTACTTATAAATCTACTCATATTCTAACTCCTAATAGCGTCAACTGGTTTTAAGTTTGATGCTTTTATTGCAGGATATATCCCAAAAATTGTTCCCACAAGCAAAGCAAATGACAAACTAAACAATATCATAGGTATATCAATTATAACAGATATTCCCAAAATTAAGCAACCAGCTATAACTATTGTCATTCCCCCACCAATTCCTATCAAAGCTCCTATCAAACTTATAAATAAACTTTCACTTACAAATTCTAACAATATTATTTGTCTTGAAGCTCCTATTGCTTTTTTTATACCTATTTCCACCGTTCTTTCGCTGACAGAAACAAGCATAACAGTCATTATAGATAAACCTGCTACAAATAGTGATATACCTGCTATAACAGTAAGCACTAGTGATACTATATTTAATATATCATTTAAATTTTCCATTTGTCCGTTTAAGTCGCTTATCTTTACTTTTATATCTCTATTTTGTTTAAAGTCTTTTTCAATAGCTGTAGACAAAGCGTCTATGTCTGTATCACTTTTAGTTTGTGCAACAATTTGATTAAATCCGTCTTCTATGTCGGTTATGTCCATAGTTGTATAAGGCACATACACAAAACAAGGCACAACACTGCCCATAAAACTTTGTACTATATTACCTCCTGCTTTTATAACTCCGACAACTTCAAATTCTTCATATCTGTCATCTATTGCAATATCAATCTTTTTACCAACTATGTTAGCTCTCTCATACTGCTCTTTTGCAAAAGTTTCGTCAACCATACAAACTTTTTTTACGCCTTTAACATCGCTGTCGTTTAATAATCTTCCGTGCAACAACTCCATACTTACAATTTCTGTTGTACCTTTATCAATTCCCCACAACATACAAGAATTGTTTTTCCCTTTAGATTTTACAGAACTATAACTTGTAATAAATGGTGACACAGCTTGAATTTCTTCCATATTTTTTACTGTATCTATATCTTCTGAGGTAAAAGTTTTTGTAGTTAAAACATCTGTTGTCATAACTATACCACCAATACCCATACTTTCTAACTCTCTTTGGATATTAGTTGTACCAATTTTGCCTATCATAGAAATTATGATAACACTCATAACACCTATTGCAATTCCCATAATAGTGAGTGTGCTTCTCATTCTTTTTCTTGATATATTTCTAAGCCCGTTTTTTAAAATGTCAAACACTTAAGCACTCCTCCTATTTTACAAATATTCTTTGACCGTCTTTAATTATTTTTTGACAATCTTCTATTATATAGTCACCTTTATCAACACCACTCAAAACTTGTGCTAACTCTTTTCCCTCATATCCAATCTCTACTATCTTTTTTATAGCTTTGCCGTCTTTGTAAACATAAACAAATTCTCGGTTTTTTTCATCTTGATTTATCGCAGAATAAGGCACACCAACACAAGTTTCATCTTCTGCAAGTTTAATATCTGCGTCTATGTTGTAACCTGCTTTTAAATCAGCAGAATTTTCAATATCAACATATGCGTTTATTATAGTTTCTTTAGTAGTACCGTCGAGTGTTTCATAAGCTGTTGGAAAAATTTTTGATACAGTTCCTAAACATTCTTTATCTTTATTTGCTCTTGGTGTGATAATCACTTGTTGTCCTAATTTTACATTTTCGATTTGACTTTCTGGTATATCTATTTTTGCTCGTATGTTTTTGTCTTGCTTTGAAATTGTGACTAATGTTTCGCTAGGATAAGAAAGTTTGCCACTTGAAATAGATACATTTGTAACAACTCCGTCAAAATCTGATTTTATCTCGTTTGGAATTAAACTTGTGATTTGATTATAATCAAAATCTGTATCTGCTAAAGTTTCTACAACTTCTTGTGGAATATAGTCTGCCATTGCTGATATTGACATCAATGCTTCTTTTGTCTTTTTTGTATCTACTGTTGCTAAAACTTGGTCAGCTTTCACTTTGTCGCCTACTTCTACAAGCACATTTTCTGTCACTACTGGCAATTTTGTTGTGATGTCACTCTTAGCAACTTCTTCAAGCTTTCCTGTGGTAGAAACAACATTTTCTTTTGTAAATTCTTCTAATTGAATTAAAGACACTGTTTGTATATCTCCCAAAATAATATTGGGTATTGATAAAGCTAATATTATAAGTGGTATAAATATCAAAACTAAAACTCTTTTTTTCAATTTTTTCCCTCCCTATTTTATTTAAAATATTCAAGCGTTTTTATTTTGCTCAAATATTTTTAAATTATTTATGTTTTAAATTAGTATAATTTTCAAATTAAAACAAAAGATACATAAAAAAGGAGTGATTTTATGACACTTATAACTTGTGCAAATACCTGCAAATATCAAAAAGACGGATACTGCACAATAAATACCCTAGAAATAGGAAATAGCTCTAACAGTTTGTGCCCTTATAGGTCAATCTAACTGCTAAAGCTATTTTTAAAAATTTATCCAATGGCGTATTTCACAGCTTCTGAAATTGTTTTTACGCCTATTATTTCCATGTCTTCTATATTGTTTTGTTTTATTGCTCTTAAAGATGTTAGTGGGACAATACATTTTTTAAAGCCCAGTCTATGAGCTTCTTTAACCCTTGCTATAATTTGGTTTACACTTCTAACTTCGCCGGTTAAACCTATCTCACCAAAAGCTAGAGTGTGTTCGTCTATAACTTCATCTTTTAAAGCAGATATTAAAGCAAGTGCTACGGATAAATCGGCAGAAGGTTCTACTAATTTCAAACCACCGACAACATTTACAAAAGCATCAGAATTTGCAAAAAAGTATCCACAGCGTTTTTCTAAAACTGCAAGTATCAATGCCATTCTGTTATAATCAAAACCTGTCGCTGTTCTTCTTGGTGTACCAAAAGCTGTTTTTGACACTAATCCTTGTACTTCTACAAGCATTGGACGTGTTCCTTCCATAACACATGCAACACAACTGCCTGACGCATTTTGTGGTCTGCCAGACAACATCATTTGAGAAGGATTAGCCACTTCGCTCAAACCTTTGTCCTGCATTTCAAACACACCTATTTCATTAGTTGAACCAAAACGATTTTTTACAGCTCTTAAAATTCTATAACTTTGATTTCTGTCACCCTCAAAATGCAAAACAGCGTCAACAATATGCTCTAAAACTTTAGGTCCTGCTATTGCACCGTCTTTGTTTACATGGCCTACTATCATTATAGGTATATCTTCACTTTTTGCTACATGTAAAAAGGCGTTTGTGCTTTCTCTAACTTGCATTACACTACCTGGAGAAGACTGAATTTTATCAATGCACATAGTTTGAATAGAGTCTATCATAACAATGTCCGGTTTATTTGCAACTATAGTATTTGCAATAGTTTCTACATCTGTACAAGCAAGTAAAAATAAGTTTTCACTTTGAACATCAAGCCTATTAGCTCTTAATTTTATTTGTCTTACAGATTCTTCACCGGATACATAAAGTATTTTTAAGTCTTTTCCTAAATACTCGCAGATTTGCAAAAGTAAAGTTGATTTACCAATACCAGGGTCACCACCCAACAATACTAAACTTCCCTTTACAATTCCACCACCTAAAACTCGGTCTAATTCTCCTACACCTGTTTTAAATCTTACTTCATCATCTATATCTACTTGATTTACACTAAATATTTTTCCTTGTTTACCACTTGTAGAAATCTGCACTTTTTTTGTGCCATTATAAGCTACATTTTTAACTTCTTGTTGTGGCACACTTTCTTCTAATGTGTTCCATTCACCACAAGACGGACATCTTCCGTACCATTTTGGAGTTTCATATCCACAACCAGAACAAACATACATTATTTTTGCTTTCATTATATATAATTCCTTTTTAACAATATTTTTACTACACAAACAGTATATATTATATATTTTTAAAAGACAAGTATCAATATTTGAAAACTTTTTGTTAATGAAAAAAATAAGTATTGACTAATAGTATACCTTTATAGTATATTTTATACATGATAAAAAACATACAAAAATTATATATAAATAAAATAATATAAAGGGAGAAATTATTATGTTAGATAATAGAACAATTGAAATAGTAAAAAGCACAGTTCCTGCTTTAAGAGAGCACGGAGTAGAAATTACTAAAACTTTTTATAAAAATATGTTTGAACAAAATCCAGAAGTAGCACCAATGTTTAACATGGACAGACAAAAAAGTGGTGAACAACCAAAAGCTTTGGCTATGACTGTTTTAGCTGCTGCTGAAAATATTGATAAATTAGAAAACTTATCAACAACTGTTCAAAAAATAGGTGTAAGACACTGCGATACTGGTGTTAAAGAAGAACACTACCCAATCGTTGGTAAACACTTGTTAGGAGCTATCAAAGAAGTTTTAAAAGATTCTGCTACTGATGAAGTTATTGAAGCTTGGGGCAAAGCTTATGAAGTAATTGCTAAAGTTTTTATTAATACTGAAAAAGAAATTTATGCATCAAGAGGATAAGTTATACATACTTTTTCATATTTATTACAAAAAGGATTTCTGTGTACTATGCACGAAATCCTTTTTGTATTTTTTATTTTGTGTTTTTTATTACGCTTCTTCGTAATAATCCATTACCCCTTTAAATATTGTTAATGCTATTTTCTTTTGATAATCGTCATCACTTAAATTTTTTGCATCTTCATAGTTTGATAAAAATCCACATTCTATTAAGACTATTGGACAAGTAGCATTTTCTAAAAGATATAATTTTCTATTATCTTTTTGAATTGTTCTTTTATTTTCTGGTTGCAGTTTATTTATAAAACTTTTTTGTAAATACTCTGCTAAAACTTCGCTATCTTCGTTATTCTTGCCATAAAATATTTGTGCTCCTTTACATGACTTCTGCTCAAATTTATTTTGATGAATAGACAACACAATTGCATTATCTGTATCTTCAATTATTTTTAGTCTATTTCTAATATCAGATTTTTTCTTTTCGCTTATTGTTTTACAACCTTCGTCGTGAATAGATTTGTCACTATCTCTTGTCATCACAACATTCATACCATTAAATTCAAACAGATACTTTAACTTTTTAGCTATCTCTAAATTTATATCTTTTTCACTTATTCCATCTATTCCTATTGCTCCTCCGTCTTCGCCTCCGTGTCCAGAATCTATTACCACAGTTTTAGTATTATCCAAATTTTTATTTGTTGCAATAGCTTTTTCTTCCACTAAACTTCCAAATGATAAATACATTATTGCTAGTGTTAGCATTATTGATAAAAATATTAACTTTGATTTTTTTATATATGTATGCAAAAAAACACCCCCATATTTTAGTATATGGTTGGGTGTTTTTGGTTATGTGTATTATAGATAATGAATTTAATATATCTACCAACAACCCTTTTCCATACTGGTGCTATGTTATTAATATCAATAGCAGGATAACTTCCTTCACTGGGATTTGACTTATCCGACTGAAAACAGTAACCAATTGTTTTTTGCAAACCTTGATACACATAAAACTCATTTGTTTGATGATACCCAAACAATGCTTTACCTATATCAAGTCTTAATTCATCGCCATTATAAACATAATGTGTGTAATTAGGCTCTAACAATGGCATTATCATGTTTTCTTTTTCAGGCGTTTGTTCTTCATCGGTCGTAATTGTTGTTATTTCTGTAGATGAGTTTTGCTCTTTTTCTGTCGTGTTTATATTTGTAAATCTGACAGTTGTTGCAAAAATAGTTGTTGCTAATAGACTAGCTAATAGCTTTTTAATTTTGTTGTTCACTTTCGTTCCTCCATTGTTTTTAATAATTATCTATATAAAAAAAGAGATAAAATCATTTTTGTGACTTTATCTCTTTTATTGCAAATTTAAAACACCTATCTATATATTTAGATAGATATATATTTAAGATATATTTATATATATTATTTCTTCTTCAGTATGTTAGATAATTATATATAAGGGGATAGAGTGTGAGAAAGGGGATTTTATAAAAATTATACTCCTCTACCTAACTTCTCGTTCTGCTCTATTTTTTAAGTATTTGTTATAATACTCCAATGCTTTACATACAAATTCTTCTGTTTTTGTAATAGGTATATTTTTAGGGATAAGATTTCTAACTCTATCTCCTCTCAACACTATTTTTTCTTTCTGATTTGATTTTTCTTCACACATTATTGATGAAATAACTTCTGTGGTAAGTTTTCCATCTTCAAAAAATTTACGCATTTTTATTGTCTGTGCATGTGACGGAGTACTCTCATTCATATCAATTTCATCTACAATATCTCTTTGGAATTCTTCATCAAGATATGATAATTCAACAGCAGGTCTCATTTTTATTTTACCTTGATCAACTAGCTCAAGTAATTCAGGTACTAAATTTGTTAGTCGGATATATCGTTGTATTTGTGTTTTACTATCAACTGAATTATCAGCAATAACTTCCACAGAAAACTTCTGACCCAGTGGGGCAGAAGTTAAGTCACTACGAAAGCCTTGCTTTTTCATAGCTTCTAATCTCATTTTATAGGCATATGCTTTTTCACTTGGCAATATTTGAGAACGCTGAAAATTACTCTCAACCATTAAAATTGTAGCTTCTTCTCTTGTCAAGTCTACAATTTCACATCTCAATGTTTTATATCCAGCAATTTCACTTGCTCTCTTTCTTCTATGTCCTGAAACTAATTCATATCTTCCATTCTCCTTTAATCTTACTGTTGCAGGTGTAATAATACCTCTATCCTTAATACTTTCTACTAACTGCAACATATCTTCATCATCTTTTACTTTAAAAGGGTGACTTGGAAAATCGTCTATTTCTTCTATTGGTATATCACGAATTTTAGATAAAGCTTCTTCTTTTCTGTATTCATCTGTTTTAAACAAATCATCGTACGCTCTCAGTTCTATTCTTGTGTTTTTCTTTTTTGTCAAGCTCTATCACCTCTTTTGTAAAATTTTCATAAGCTTTAGATATACTTATATTTTTGTTAAATAAATATATACTCTTACCTTCAGCAGTGGATTCAACTGCTTTAATTGAATACGGTATTTGTGTATCAAATACTTTTATTTGTTTTCCATAAACATCTTTTACAATACTATTAATTTCTTTTGATATATTAGTTCTTGACATTACCATTGTCATAAGTATTCCGTCTATTTTCAAATTTGGATTAATATATCTTTTCACTTTTGCAACAGATTGTAGCAACAATTCTAATCCCTTAGTTGAAAAGTAATGAGATTGTGACGGAATTATAACACTATTTGCTGATGCTAATGCGTTAATCGTCATAATACCCAATGACGGTTGACAGTCAATTAATATATAATCATACTTTTGCTTTATCGGTTCTATACAATTCGTAAGAATTTTTTCTCTGTTAATCGTTGTAACAAGCTGTACTTCTAAACCTGATAGTTCAATATTAGATGCAATAAAATCTACTCCTTCTTTGTGAGATTTTATATAATCATCTGTTTTAAAATCTCTATCTTGCATCACATTTTTAATTATATCTGATAAAGTATGTTCTAACTCATCAGGTCTTTCATATCCTAAAGCCATTGTTAAATTAGCTTGTGGGTCACAATCTATAAGCAACACTTTTTTACCTTGTCTTGCAAGTCCTATTCCTAGGTTTAC
The DNA here is from genome assembly GCA_017887325.1 of Oscillospiraceae bacterium. Classification (GTDB taxonomy): domain Bacteria; phylum Bacillota; class Clostridia; order Oscillospirales; family Ruminococcaceae; genus Massiliimalia. The sequence goes on from JAGHIE010000020.1 coordinate 61,890, forward strand.
TGCTGTAGTTGTTTTTCCTACTCCGCCTTTTTAATTTGTAAGTGCTATAACTTTACTTTTTTTCATATTTTTCCTCTCTTTAATATTTTTGAATAAGTATTTGTCTACAATCAAACGGCTTTGGCAAGCTCCACTGGTATTTCAACCATCTCCATTCCTATGGCTAGACCACATTCTGCGGGTGTATCATTATTCTGTTATACATGTCTTCGCAATAACTTTTCCAACAGTTATTTTCAAATCACTATATTAATCGCTCATCTTATTCAGACGTCTTGGCGTATAGTTTTGATGGCTCTATGCATAACAAACGTATTTGATTGTGTTATTGAATTTTCAAGATACTATGAAAAACTAATTTTGTTTTTACTAGCTTTTCATAGTATTACTCAATTAAAAATTCAAATTTGTAACCTTTTTGAGAGAAAAAATATAAAAAACCACATAATTTATAGAAAATCATCTATAAACTATGTGGTTTTTGGTTAGATTATAAAATCCTATAGTGTAATTATTTAAGTGATATTTAAATAAGCTAATAATAACTTATTTAAATATAACAGATTGGTAATAAAGATTTTAAATTAGTATTGATATAGATATTTTGTTACATAAATAATAAAAATTCATTAGTGATATGAAATAAGTTATAAAAGTATATAGAAAGTTGATTTTTGAGTAAAGCAGTACTTATAGTTAAGTTAGAAAAATATTTGAAGCTAAACGAGGATTATTTTATTTGAAAAAGTCATATTAGGAAAATAGAAATTAAAAGATATTTTGTTGTACTTCTCCAAATAATGTTAATAAAGGAATGGAATTATAATTAAATCATGAGATGATAAATAAAATAATTTTATTATGAAAAAATATTACTACACACTTTTTCTATTTAAATGATATGTAATTAAAGTAAAGAAGTTTCATATATTAAACAAATTCATTAAAAATTAAATTACTATCCTGTCTACACTTAAAAATCCATAATTTGAATTAAAATTCATATTATAATTAAACTTTTCCAATATATCAAAAGGATCAATAAATCCTAGTTTTATTTTAGAAAGATTTGTCCTATCAAAATTTACCGATATAACTGTCTTTTGATTCAATACTGCATGAATAATTGTATTGCTAATAGGTAAAAGAGCAAACATATCTCTCGCTATTCTAATACAAACACTAGAAATATACTCTCGTAATAAATTATTGTATTCTGCATTACACATTTGTTCGCTAGCTGATTTTAAAGCTAATTCGTTTATAACAAATTCAACCTCTATCATTGTAGATCTATCTGTACCAAACTCAAAATTACTACCATAATTTAACAAATCATCTAGAGGATTAACATCATAAATCAACTGTAAATATGTATCAATATCTCCAGAAAGAATTTTAGGCGATAAATTATGATAATATTCCCACATTTTTTGATTATATGATTCATCTGGTGCTGTTTCTGATACCAATACCTCAGTCCAATCAATAGAGTCATCACTTGTCTTATGAATAGATTTTAATGTATTTACATCAATTTGTGAAATAAAAGTTTTAGTGTCTTGATAATTTTGTTCACTTTCATTTGAAGCATAAACTATATTTTTTGTACCGTAATCATTTAAAACATCATGTTCTTGATTACAACTATCATTATTAACATCTCTATCATATTCAGTATGACTACTATTTACTGACTCCCTACTACTTCCACTTTCTTTACTTTTAGTATTTTTAGTATCAACATAATATATTCCTGTACCTGGTATGCCTATAGTTGTAGTTATTCTACCACTTGTATGAAATGTCTTTCTAAAGCCTGGCACACCCGCGCTAAGAGACATTCCTGTTTTTCCAAAATTTAATTTTACACCAGGTATAATTGATATGCTTTTTCTAAATCTTAACCCCATTTTATACTTCTCCTAACACTATACTTATATCATCACATGATCCTAATTTTCTGGCTATATTACTCATTTCTTTGCATGTTTTTACAGAAATACCAAATTCTTCTATAATTCCCTCTATTTGATCTATACTAACATAATCATGGATGCCATCTGAGGTTAGCATAAAAGGAGTATTAATTTTATTAATATCACTTACTTTTATTTTGAAAAGTTCTTGCAAACCTCCTCCAAAACAAGCTGTAATTTCATTCTTTTTATCAAACATTTCTATTTCATCTAGTGACAATTGTCTTGTAGATAACAAATAATTCAAAGTTGTATCATCATTTGTTAATTGCTTTAAATATTTTCCACTTTGTAACAAATATACTCTAGTATTTCCTATACTAAACAATTTAGTTTTATCATCATCAATAAAAACACCGGATAATGTTGTAGCCATTCCATTTAATTTCTTTTCTTTATTAGAAAGTTTTAAAAGATTTAGATTAATATTTTTAAAACTTTCTAAAGAAATATCTTCCATAATACATATACTGTTTGCAACAAAATGAGAAGCTTCAGCACCAGCATTATTTCCGCCTACACCATCAGCTACTGCTAAAATTCCTCTATTTATTTCAGTATAAAAAACTCCTTCAGAAATTATTGATTTTCCTATTATTACACGATCTTCACATTCTTTTTTATTTATTCCTTTTTGTACAAAAGCACATATTTTCATATTTTACCCCCTTGTACATTCTAAATAAGGTATCATATCTTCAATATTAATATTACTAATTGTCAAATTTTCATTTTCAAAAATTTCATTATCAAATAAATATCTTGATAGTGGATTAATCAAAAGGTTTTCTACTACATTACCAACACCACGACCACCGTTTGAAAGATTATCCAATACTTGTTCTAATAATATATTCATGGCTTTATTCGAAATATTAACCTTTATATGCTTTTCTATAAATAAATTATTAATTATCTTATTAATCTGAGAATTCAAAATTAATTTAGCAACATCAGGACGAATATAGTCAAAAACCACAATATTTTCACCTATTCTATTTAATATTTCAGGTCTACCTAACTGCAATTTAAAATAATTCTCAATTTCCTGTCTTACCTTATTAGCCATTTCTTTATATGCCATATCATTAGTAACATTGGTTTCTCTACATCCTTCTTGATTTATAGTATATATTCCAAGATTACTTGTAAAAATTATAATTGTTTCTGAAAAATATACTGTATTACCTTGACCATCAGTCATTCTACCATCTTCAAGAATTTGCAAAAACTTATCTAATATAGATGGATGAGCTTTTTCAATTTCATCAAATAACAAAATAGAGAAAGGATTTTTTTTAACAGAATTAGTTAGCTGTCCACCTGCTTCATATCCAACATATCCAGGAGGTGCACCTAATAATTTTTGATCACTATGACTTTGAGAATACTCACTCATGTCAAAACGTGTACAACAACTTTCATCTCCAAATAAAATTTGAGCGAGTGTTTTTGCTGTTTCTGTTTTACCTGTACCAGTTGGTCCTGCAAAAAATAAAACTCCCTTAGGCCTTGTATGAGATGATCCATGCAAGCCCGACATACCTGTAATAGCACGTTTAATAACATCTAATGTTTTAGTTATAGCATAGTCTTGTCCTTTAACTCTACTTTCAAAATCTTTTTTAGCATTCCTTATAGATTCTAAATTAAGCCTTTTCCATGGATTTTCACGAATTCCATATTTATATAAATCAATAACATCGCATAAATCCTTAATATGAAATTTTTCATTTTTACATAATCTACGTAATCCATTAATTTCTGTAAAACTAAAGCCTTCTGTCAATGCAATAAATTTATCTTGTATTTTTTCCAATTCATCTGGATGATCATTATAAAAAACATAATCTTGCATATATATCTCTCCAGCAAAAAAACTTGGAAAATTTGGACTTTTAATCAAAGCCTCTCGTTCTTCTTTAGATGGTGCAGATAATGTAATTATCTTCACATTAGGATTTTGTAAATAAAACCATACTGGAATATCATTTGATTTATCTGTTATTAATATGAGTAAATTTTTTAACACTCCATTACTTTTTGTTTTCACTTCTTTTGATTCTAAAGATGATTGTAATAGAACAGTAAAACTGTCAACTTCACTTTGTTCCATATTATCTGGTGAAGATATATATCTAGAAACAAAATTCATAATAACAACTGTAGCTTCCTTATTTTGAGATAAAGACTTTCTTATTATATCTACAGCACTATTACTTTTATTTCTACTTTTAAAATCCGCTTTTATATAGCCCTGTTCCACACTATTCTCCGTAATTTTTGCAAAATTATCTATATATCCTTCCTCACAAAAATTGTAAAATCCTTTTAAACTATCATAAAATACAATATTTTGATATCCTGTATCTTTAAAATAAAAATGCAAATATTCTGGTAAACGTAAAATGCTTCCTTTTGGAGTGCTCCCTTCTTCCGGATATTGATACGAATCTAATACATTTCCCTCTAATATAATAAGTGGCTTAATTTTAGAAAAAATACCCAGTTCTTTATGCCATTTTGAAATATAATCACTCATTGTCTTCTTTCAATCCTCTCAATAAAATATTTTTATCTAATTCTATACTAAAATTAGGTTTATGTATTCCTACTGAAATAACACCATTTGAGGTCATAAAATTTTGAATTTGATTATATGAAATACTGCAGTAATTAACATATCTTTCTTTCCACTTTTTACTTAAAATATGTATTCTTTGATTATTAGACCCTCTTAAAAAGCTATTATCATTACCTTTTTCTATATACTCTCCATCTATTAAAACTGCAATATTATCAAGCTGTTTCTCTGTTAATTGCTCAATTACATAACCTGTATATACTAAAATATCATCTGAAATTTCTACTAAAAATCTTAACAGTTTTTGTAAATCTTTGGATTGATACATTGGATCTCCCCCTGTAATAGTAAATCCATCAACAATGTTATTATCTGATATCATTTTAACGAAATCATATATCATTTCCGGTGTCGTTTCATACACTTTTTTAAATTCCCATAATTCTGGATTACTACATCCTTTACATCTACGAGGACATCCACAAAACCAAATACCGATACGCTTACCAGGTCCTAAAACCTCGACTGGATATAATATTCTCGCTACGTACATTCTATTTTTCCTCTATTATAACTTTAAAATATGCTGCATATTCTTGATAGGATCCATTTAAAATTTTACCACCTAAACCTATTTCATCTAAGTTATTCAACTTTGTTTTTTCTAAAATTTTTGCATTATTTATATATGTAAAATTGGTGTTACTTAAATTCTCAATATATAATTGGTTGTTTTCTAAATAAAGCTTCGCATGTGATCTACTTACATAACTCTTAGTCAACAAATAATCACTCATTACATTTTCTCTTCCAATGACAATTCTATCTGACTTGATTTCATATGTATACTGCCCATCTAAACTACTAAGAATAAAACTCTTTTCTTTTTTAACTTCTATTGATTCATTAAAATCTGGTATTGGAGTTATATCAAAAATATCTTCTCCACATTTATTGCATTTTCGTGCATTTACTTGGTTCTTTTGCCCACACTCGCAAATTCTTACAAAGCTTGTACCAACTTTAATATTTTTAACATTATTTGTTTCTATCATTCTTTGAGTTTCTTCATCTGTAATTTTAACTTGTGTCAAATCTGTCTCACAATTTATACATTCAAAAATATTTGGCATATTTTTAGTTTTACAAGAAGGACAAATTTTATATTTTTCCATTCATATCACTCTCTTCTCATTAATTTAAGTTTTTTAATCTCTCTACATTGTTTTTTACTTTCAACTTTTTCTATATCTACGTCAGTGTTATATTCAGATGTATTAATTATTTGCGCATAATCTTGTGTTGGAGGCAGTAAACAAATACGTTCTTTGACAATGATCCCTTTAAATAGTAACTGTTTTTCAATTTCTTTAAAATCTTTACAAAAAGATTCCATATGTTGACATAAAATATAAGCTTCATTTTCGTCTGGTATTCTATCACTAGTATCTGTACCACCTAGTTCCATTGTTATTTTTCCATCTGAAGAATATGTAATATTAACAGCAGCTCCCTTGGCATAACTATATAATTCATTATGAAAATGCTTACCGTTCTTTTTAGTTATTTCACGACTTCCTAATACTGAATACCCCATTTCTTCCATAATTTCATCTAAACTTTCACTTATGTACTTTTGTTCTTCTTGTTGAGTAATTAAATCATTAATACGTTTTATTTCTTTTTTTAACATAGTAATATCTTGATAAGTACATTGATATTTTTGCGGTATAAAGTAATATAATTCACATAACGCTCTATATTCTGTATATAATTTTTCAAATTCTTTTTGATATATTGTATAATCAGTCAATATTTTGTTACACTGTTTAATTAACGGTGTAATTGTAAGTGAATAATAATTTTTTAAAAAGTTTTCATCTGCAATATTATTAAACTTTTCTATAATTTCTTCTATTTTCAACTTATATTCACTTGATAATATTTCTTTTTTACATAAAGATGCCAATTCCAAACATATCTTCTCTCTAAACTCATCAACATGTGATTTCTTATTTGTGTGAACTACATCTACAAATGATGTAGAATTTCCCTTATCTATATCACTTGATAAATTCATTTTAAGCTCATACTCATTTTTCGATGAGATATCTGTAATTTCTTCAAGTAATTGATTAGCTTTAATTTTATGTTTACCTACTTTATTTGATATTTCTTCTAAATAATCAACATCATCTGAAGATAAATTCTCAGATATAGATCTAACATGATTTATCAATTCATCTAGTTCAGTCATTTTAGAAAAGAAACCATTATCTGTTCCTTTTCTATCTTTCAGCTCAAGTGCTACAGTTTTATCAGAATGAAATATTCCCTTCATTTTAAGTAGTCTTTTCATGTTAGTTTTTATATTTTCATACGCAATCGCTTTTCGTTTTTCAATTTTACGTTGTTCTGCTAAAACTCTACGTTGTTCAACTGTTAAAGTATATCTTGATGTTTTTGGTCCCGACATAAACTTTCTCTCTTTCTATATTATCAAAATTTTTCTTTACAAAATCACTATTACTTATACAACTATTTCAAGTTTTCTCTCCAAGAATTTATTTCTTTACGTTTTCCGATAGCAATAAGCCACGATTCTAATTGCACATCCAAAACTCCATTATAATCAACCATTTTATGGCAAAATTTCTCAAACTTACTATAAGAACAATCTAACAACTCTCTCATATATTTATTAAGTTCGTAAATATCTTTAATTCTTTTATTTTCAATGTTTAAAATTCTTTGACCAGATAGTAAATATGCCATTGTATAATAATTCATCTTTTTATTATGATTACTTAAATTCTTTAATTGATGTGAACTTTCAAGTGCTGATGCAGATTCTCTTAAATTTTTATTATCTGTTTGTATCATATTCAAATAACTTGTAAGAAGTTTATTTTCTAAAATACTATCCCAATATTTACAATCTAAATTATTACCCTGCCATAACTTTTCAAGCATATCTCTTCCCAATGCCGGTAATGATTCATATCTTTTTCCTTTCCAATAAAAATTATCTAAGTTAGGACATATTTTATATAGAACATTCCAAAATATTATATCATCTCTACCAGAATATTTTGAAGCTTCTTCTTCTCCATTAGTACAAATACTTGCTATTTCAGAATTAAAACTTTTAAAATAACTTGATAATAGACCTCTATACAATTGTTTTTTACCATCATTCCAATTTATTGCTAATGCATCAACTAAAGAAGAAATATCATTATAATCATTCCCTAAAAATTTATATAAAGGAATATTATTTTTACTAAATACACCCATTCCTTCCCCAGGAACCACTTGTTCTTTACCTGCACACCAATTCAACACTTCCTTGTAAGTCCAGCGTCTATTAGGATTATTTTTTTCATCACGATTAGTAATATCAAAATATGTGACACCACTTATTAAATTCCTTAATTCTCTTGGCATACTCTCTGGAAAAGGTATTTTTTGTACTGTAGTAAATCTTGCAATTTCTTCTGGGTTCATATTTTGGTATGGAGTATATCCACAAAAAAGTTCATAAATTGTAATACCAAATGAATAATAGTCAGATTCTTCTAAAAATAGATTTTTAAAAGTTTCTGGAGCAGAATATTCCGGTGTCATACCTGTTTTAGTAACTAAAACTGTATTTTCATCTGATACAACAGAACTAATACCAAAATCAATAATAGCCACACCTTTATTATCATCAAGTAGCATAATATTTGATGGTTTTAAATCTTTATGTATAATTTTATTTTTATGTAAAATGTTTAAAGCTTCATTAATACATGGAATTATATATTTTTTTAGTTCTTCTAAAGAAAATTTTTTATTTTGTAAATTGCCATTTTCATAATAAGGCAAAACTTCGAATGGTAAATCATTATACAATCCTACATCTATTAATTTTGCTATATAAGGACTATCAATCGCTCTTAAAATATTTATTACTTCTGGTTTGATAGCACAATGTCTCCTATAAATTTTTATGACATATTTTTCTCCACAACATTTACAAATATAAAGATCTGCTTCTCCAGTACAAATATTTAAAGATTCTATAATTTCATATTTATCATTTACTATAGTTCCGATCTTTATTTCAGAAGAATTTTCAATAATATTAGGATTTATCATTGTATTTGATGCTATATTATTTATTGATGTGCTTTTTGTTATGTCTGAATTTATAACTGTATTCTGTGAAATATTTTGATTCATAGCTACGTTTGAATTTACTACTGTATTATTAGTATTTAAGTTAGCTGCTACCTTATCATTATTATTTACACTCATAATTATTCTCCTATTAATTTTAATTCTTTATATTTAAACACAACTCGTTCTGTTCTAATTAATTCTTTTATTAAAGTTTTAATTTTATTTATAATTTCATCAGAATTAGAATCAAATTTAAATAAATTACATACTTCTACAATTAACTCATTAATAACAACACTATTTCTTTTCTCAATAATTTTAAGTATTAATTTTGAAATTTCTTCTTTATGTACATATTCTATTGGACGGATAAATCCATTATTTCGAGGAATTCTTGGTGCAATTTTAGATAATCGTTTTAATCTAACAAATTCGCACTCATCAATAAAGATCATATCTTTCAATTCTCCGGCTATTGATTCTCTTACTGCAATTTTATCATTAATATTAAACTGATTAAACTCATATACTTTACCTTCGAACATAGTAAAATTAATAGATTGACATAACAAATTTATGTGAATAGGTTGTTCATTTGATACAAAAATAAAATTTTATTACCTATTTTACTTAAAGATCTATTTGGGTTTTGTTTATAAAAATCTTCTGCCTTAGTCTTTTTATAATATTCAACATCATAAAAGTTTGCACTGACTTCCTGTTTAATGACTTTATCTTTTTTTGCACCATTATAGGTAGTATTATCTACAATAGACTTAAGAAAACTTAATAATTCTCTTGCTTCTACTTCTGGATTACGATACCATTCTGTAGACCATACACGATATAAATTCCAACCCATACTCTTAAGTACAGACTTTCTCAAATGATCTCTATCTCGAGCTGTTTTAGCCTTTACATATGATAAACCATCGCATTCAATACCTGCTATAAACTCACCGGATACATTAGGATTTTCTACTGCAATATCTATTTTATATTCAGAACAACCTATATTTTTTTTAATTTTATACCCATTTTGCTCCAAAAATTCAGATATAATATCACAAAATTTATCAACATCGTTAGCTTTCTTACCATCAAAAAAAGATTTTAACATATCTGATCCTTTTTGTGCATATTCAATATAATCTCTCAACATATGTATACCTTTAGATTTTGTTCTATTTATATCAATATCTGATGGTAAAATAGATCCAACTAATTTCACATTACACTTTGCTCTTGTAATCGCAACATTTAAACGACGTTCTCCACCTTCATGTCCTAAAGGTCCAAAACGCATATACATTTTTCCACTTAAATCCTTAGCATAACAAATACTAAAAATTATAGTATCCCTTTCATCACCTTGAACATTTTCAAGATTTTTTACAAAAAACGGTTCCTCTTTTGACTCATCAAAAAAAGACTCATATTCTGGTTTTGACTGTCTGAATTCTATAATTTTATTTTCTATAGCAGTTTGTTGTTTTTCACTAAATGCAATTATCCCTAAAGAACGATCAGGATACTTTTTTATATGTTCAATTACTAATTCAACACATTTTTCTGCTTCTCTTACATTACAGTTTTTTCCTCTACCTTCATAATATCCGTCTGATACATATACATACTCAACTCCCATATCTGAAAGATTATTATTACTAGGAAAAGTTATAAGATTATTTTTATAAATTTGACTATTAGAAAAAGCAATTAAAGATTCATGTTTACTTCTATAATGCCATAACAAAGTACTGGTAGGTAATACTAATGCAGTCTCTTCTAAAATTGAATCTGATACAATATCAGAAAATTCAATATCTTCATCACTATCATATTCATTGTCTAAATTATCAAAACTTGTAGAAAAGAAATTACTAGGTGGCATTTGTTTACTATCACCCGCTATTATAACCTGTGAACCTCTAAATATAGCTCCTATTGCATCTTCAGGAAATATTTGGGAAGCTTCGTCAAATATTACTAAATCAAAAGAATATTTTTCAGAATCTAAAAAATATGCTACAGATAATGGAGACATCATGAAACAAGGCTTTAAATTTATAAGTAAATTAGGTATTGATGAAAACAATTTACGTAAAGGCATAATTCTACGTTTTTTATTAAGTTCTTTATTAAGAATAGATAACTCATTGTCCATCTTCATTAATTTTTTTGATGACATATTTTCTATCAATTTTTTACGAATTCTCTTTTGTGATATTGTCAACTGTAACTCATCTAGCTTTACAAATTGATCAATATTTTGTTGATGTATATTTTTTCGAAAATAATTTAATGAATTAGAATCATTATATATTTTTTCGAGCCACATTGTGTAAAAACTCTTTAAAAATATTTTTCCTATATTTTGAAATAATTCTTTTTCTTCTATTTTGTTAATAAAATCGCCTAAACCATTATTTTCACAGATAGATTTTGAATGTTTATAATCAATCCAGTTACTCATTATATTCATATTTTCAATGTATGTATGTATATTTTTATTTAGCTGTGATATTGGAATTTTATTAAATTCCATATCAGACGAAAACTGAGATATAAACCATTGAAACGAATCTTCCATAGAATTAAATTCACTTACTATATCTAATAGAATATTTTTAAACTGTTGTTTTACTATTTGGGGAGAATTTATGACATTACTTAGATTCTTATATAAATGATGTTTCTTTATACTTGATACTTTTTCAATTAAATTTATAATATTACACCAATCTGTATTTTCGCGTTTATATAAAAAATCAAAATTATTTTTATAAATATTATCAAATAATAAAGTTTTTTGTGTTATATCGTTATATGTATTTAGATCTTTTATAGTACATAAAACGACATCCATTTTTTCTTCATTATTGTTTAAATATGGTTTTATCGAATCCAATTGTAAATTTAATCGATTTATCTCTGATATATATAATTCTACTTCTAACAAACAATCATTAGAATCAAAATCTTCTAAATCAATATCTATATTATTAAAATTGTCATTTTTAATTATTTCTTTTACATTTGAAATTCCAGATTTTATATCTATTAATGAAGATTTTAATATTTCTATTTGTGAACTATGATCTGATGATAATACATCGATTAGAACATTTGATACACAGTTAATTGGTAAAGATTTAATTTTTTCGACAATATCAATAGCTTTCAATATGTATTCCCAATTTGAATCAAAACCAATATAATATATACCAAAATAATTAGAAAGATTTGTATTATTTTTATCAAACCAATCTAATTTTTCATTATATATTTTTATTTTATTTAATAAATTAAAAACAACCTCATCTGGTAGTTTCTTAACAATATCTTTAGATAAAGCTTTTATTAACTTTTTATCTTTATAATATTGAATATTAAATATTTTAAATATGCTTGTGTAATCTGTTTTATATCTCATTAATATTGATGAATAGTCTATATCTAAAACTTCCGGTTCCCATTCTTTTAATATTTCTTCTTTAACACTTTTTAATTGACTAGATATATCTTTAGATTCATTACAAGCGTTTTTAATATATGATATATCACTATTATACCAAATTTTCAATAAGATTATATTTTCTTTAATTAACTCATATAAATCATTAAATACTTTTTGATGATATGTATTTCCAACAAAATTTGTACCTAATATATCATTGGTTCTAGTGAGAGCATTTTTTATTTTAACAAACTCTTTTTTTATAGATATAAAATTTTCTGACAGTTTTAAATTATTATCTATATAATACATATAAGAATTTTCTCTTATTAAATTCATATCAGATAAGCTTTTAGATATTGATAACACCTGATCATTCCAAGCATTATAATCATATTCACTTATATTACTTTTAAAAACATTATTTATTCTATTGCTTAAATCAAATAAACTATTATATAATTCTTGAGCTTTCTTAGATATAATAATTAACTCATTCATATCTATATCTGATAACCAAATATCTGGTATAACATCAATATCAATAATTTCTTTTAAAATATCTGTTAATGATAAAATTAAATCATAACTTATTATATTAACAAGATCTTTACAATCATTAATTTCATTTATACTCCTTTCTATTTTATCCAAACAACCTCTTAAATTATTTAGCGTAAAACACATTTTTTGTGAGTATTCTTGTCCCATTAATCCATTAACTAAACCACTCCATTGATTACCCTTAACAACATAATTCAATTGATGTAATGCTATAGAATATTCTTTTAAATTATTTAAATACGATTGTAATTTTAACTGAGTTACCTTTGTAATGTCTTCGAAATTGAAAATAATATAAGGTATATTCTTTAATTGATTTAATTTGAAATACACATCATAACAACTAATATCTAGTTCTGGATTTAATCTATGCAATTCCTGTACATAATTGTTCAATTTATTACGAACTAAAAATAATTCTTCTAAATCATGAATATCAGAACCTTTTACTGTTGTTGGCATCAACTGTAAATTTGCTCCTATTTGTTCAATAATTTCTTTTTTATCTGCTTTATTACTATGAAGTGGTAAACAAAATTCACCTAAATTAACATCTTGTAATCTTTTATACACAACTTGTAATGCTGCCATTTTTTCCGATACAAATAAGACTTTTTTACCATCTGCTAATGCCTCAGCAATTATATTAGTAATTGTTTGACTTTTTCCAGTACCAGGTGGACCTTGCATTACAAAACTAATATTATTTTTTGAGTATAATATCGCTTCTTGTTGGCTTGAATCTGCACTCATAACCTGATAACAATCTTGTGGATTTATAGAATCAAGTGTCATATTAGGTAATTTTCTTAGTACTTTATAAACATCTTCTCCATCACCTGATATAGCTTTGATAATAAAATTTTCTTTAATGCGTTCTTCATTCAAACATATGTCATGATACATTGTAATTTTTTGAAATGAAAGTAATCCTAAATTTACTTCCTTTACTATTCTCCAGCCTCTTTTATCCGCTATTTTTTCTATATTTTTTAAATAATCCTTTATATTATCTTTATCAATATCAAAATCTGGTAAATCAATTCCATATTCGGTTTTAAAATAATATTGTATTGTAGGATTTATAACTACATCATCTTCGTGTTTTTCAATTTTATACGGTGAATTTAATGATTCTAATTTCAATACTACCGGTACTAAAATCAATGGTGATTTTACTTCTTTTAAAGAAGAAGTTTTATTATATTTCCATTCAATAAAACCAAAAGATAAATATAATATATTAACACCTTGTTCTTCTTGAGCAAGACGAGCTTTTGTACGCATATTCTTTAGTGTTGCTTGACGTTCTGATATACTACCTTTTGTTTTTATATCACCGACTTCTACTAATAAAGGAGTAGATAAATTATCTAATAATGATAACATTGAAAAAACCCTAATATCAGTTTCCTTATCAATGCTATTTTTAAAAGTAAGTGTTTGTTCTTTAATTGCAATTTTATCAAAAAGCTCATCAAATGATGGATCTATAAACTCTAATGTACTTCTCTTACTTTCTCTATAATTTATCATTTTATTTCTTCTAGTAAAATCAAGTAACTTGTTTTTCCAATATTCTATTTTTTTATCTAATAAATTTGAGTTCATTTCAACCTCTCCGATTTGTCAAAAATTTTCAAATTATTTATCTTAATTTATTAATAATTATACTTTATATAGTATAAAAAGTAAATATAAATAGATTTATCCTTTTATTTATCCAATTACTCAACTTGATATAAAATATTTATTTTATATCAACATATTTATAATAACTATATTAATATATAACAAGATTACATCTTTCTTTGATTTTTATTGCTTTTTTAGAAATAATAATATAACGATGTAAAAATGTGTAATATTATCATATATATTTTCTAAAAAGTATCAACTACTATCACCATATCAAAATCTATTTAATTCTTACATTAGAAATTAATATCTTATATGATAAAAAAACTAAAAATATTTTTCACCCTAAAATAAATTTTCTAAAAGGACTGTTAATATTTAAGTGATATAATCAGGCCAAGATAGATATGGATATTCTCTATCAGATTTTGTTGATTTATACGACCTTGCTGAATTGTGTCAAAGAAGAGGATATCAAGGTTCTGAATTATTAATTTATGATTTCTGTACAGGAAATGTTTATCAACCCTTTGATAAGAAAAGAAATATTGCTTACACTAACCCTGTGTATATAGAAGGATTTTTATATTTCTTACAAGGAGATTTTGATAATAAAAAATTTAATTTATACAAATATCTTCCAAAAGAAAATTTAGAAAAAATTGTAGAATTAAACATAGACGAAGTAAATTTATATAATTTATCAATAATAGGAAATCCATTATATATTATAAGTCAGAAAGTAGGTGAAAGTTTCCAATGCTATTATCCTGAAAATATTTCATTTCCTCTTAATGATAATGAATCAGTAGTATTTATTGATGATGGTAAGGTTTATATAGAAGCATGGACAGAAGAAGGTTGGGACCATGATAACAACTGTGCTACTGATGAATATAAATATTACAATCGCATTATAATAAAAGATTTTTCTGGTAATACAATTTCAACAGAAATAGGTTTCTTAAATAAATCGGCAAATGGAAAATGATGGATTTCATAACAACTAATTAACTTAAATAAAAAGATACGAGTATATTTTTACTCGTATCTTTACTTATATTAAGTGATAAAAAAGTCATTAAGTTGTGTTAGTAATCGTTATGGTTAAACAATATGACTTCTAGTAATCATTAATTATTTTTTAGTTCATGTAATAATATCTGCTAAATTAATACCTAAACTTACAAATGATAAACTCAAAAAGTTATTACTTGGAAGTTGACAGAAAAATCTTAGACTTTATTTTAACACACCCTAATACTTCATTACGAGAAATTTCGGAACACACAAACTATACATCTGAATATATTCGTCGTAGAATGGCTAAGCTCCAAAAGATTTGAGCTATCATCAAAATAAGCTAAGGCAGACAAACCAGAGGACAAGTTCATTCTAATATTTTATAATTTTATACTCAAACTACACTTAAGTTATATATCAAGAGCTCGAAAAACGTATAAACACCGTATTTTCGAGCTCCATTTTTATTCTTATTTAAAATATTTTTTCTAACATTTTTAGAGATTTAAATTTATAAGTTACTTATTATATCTATTCGTTTATTTTATCTTCTAATAATTAAATACTATCAGAAAATAATTATATCTATTATAATTCTTCATAATATTCTTTAATAAGTTTTGCCATCAACTTTCTGCGTTCTTGTAAGAAATCATCATAATTTTCTACAGCCATTTCAAAAATATTATAAGGAATGCAATTTTCTTTCAGATTTTCATCCAACATATCCTTTGTTGTAATATTTCCAAAAACAATGTTTTTAGTTTCACACTGGTCTTTCACTTTTGTAAAATATATAGACGGAGCATCATCACTAACAGCTTTATTTACCTGTGTATCCAGATAAATATAATTCGCAACCTGATTATATTTTGTTTTGGATGTTACACCGTTTTTCTTTAAATATGCTTTAGGAAAAATATGGTGTACATCACCAGATATAGTTATCAAATCAGATATTTTAATACCTTTCATTAATAGTGAATTACAATTTCTATTAATTTGTGCTGCAAGAAATGTATTAAATACTGGACTGTTGATAGATGAAGTTTCTAAATATTGAGGTAATGTAACAATCCAAAAGCTTTCAGACAAAGCAGAGGCTTCAACTTCTTCAAGAAATTTTAAGAATCCTTTTTCACCAATATTTCTCATATCTCTGTCCATTTGTGTTTCTGGTGAACCTATATACCTAGATGTCAAAGTTGAAAGTACAAACCATTTTTGCACATATCTTTTGATTTGTGCATTTGAAATTTCCGGATCATTTAACAACATAAGATACAGTGTATATGCAAAATCCAATGTCATTCTTGAGTTAAGCAATTTACTGGAGATAAATCCAGCACCCTTGATTGCCATGATAAATTGTGAAAAATTATACTTATTGATAAAATTCATAATTCCATCATCTAGTTTTTTATAAGAAGATTCTACTATGTCATCACGGAATTCTTTTGTGACAAAATCTCTACCTGACAATAAGCTTACTAAATCAGATAATTTACCACGTCTGAATTGGTGCATAAATGACACTCTTAACATGTCTCCATAATCTGGATCATAGATATCATCATAGTCACTCGCCAACCATTTGATTTTATCTGCATATTTAGAATCCTGAAACTCTTTATCATTAAGCAAATTAGTATAAAAATCTGGCTTTACAGCTAAATGACAGAAATAATCAACTGTTTTTCTCATCATACTACCATTATGTACTGAATCAGCTGCCATCTTTGACATAACAAAATCAGATTGACTTAAAGCTGTCCCTTTTGAGTTTATACGAATAAAAATTTCTGTTACCTCATCTATATCTAATGTTGCATCTAGCTCAATTACACCAATCTGACGATTAGCAATTCCTTTTAACCTGGTTAATGTATCAGAAAGCTCGTCCAAGTCCACTTCTGGATTATTCTTTGCGTACTCATTTTCAAATGCTCTCTGCTTAAACCCTGCTGAAAACAACAATGAAATATCTGGAATCCATTTCTTATCTTTCAGATGAGAAGCATCCTGTACAGCAAATCTTTTTGTTTCATCTTCTGTCAAAGGATTAAAAGCTATTTTAATACGCTCTTTATTAAAATCATCATCCAAAACTTCTTTTCCTGATATAGCTGCCATTAAAGCTGTAACTCTCTGCTGACCATCAATCAGTACTTTTTTCCCATTAGCTCTTCCGCCATCCTTAGTTTTTACATCCGGATTCTTCCAAGTAATAATATAACCTGTAGGATATCCATTATACAAAGAATCTATCAAATCTCTAACCTGACTGCGTTTCCACACAAATGGACGCTGAATTTCAGGTATAACAAAATCTTCTGCATCGATCATTCCTAAAATTGAATGAACTGAGTATTGCATTAATGTGAATTTTTCACCAGTCATTACATTCCCTCATCTCTATTTATTTGTATCTTTATCACTTTAATAGTACATGCTACCATTTTAATTTGCTTTTTTATACAAATTAATTAATATTATATAATATAATATTTCCAATAACAACATGCTAAATATATTTTTTTATAATTTGCTCCAACTAATATAATCAAGGCATTCATACGAGATCAAAATCAAAAAATTAAGGAGTTATTTCTTATTATTTAATCTTTACCAAACAATTCTTTTATGAATCTTTTGTTACTTCTATTATTTTTAATATATCTTTTATATCCTCTCTTTTAAAAAATTCCATTACTTTGTTGCTTTCAGGATTAATACTATTGATTCCATGTATTTTAACTACTCCAAAAATTTTTTCACTTAAATATATTTCAAGTTGTTCTAAAATTTTATCTTCTTCTGTTTTATTTTCTTCTTCATCTAATGCTTTTTGTAATTCAGGATGCTCCGACAAATATTTCTGATCTTCTTCATTACACCTTAACTTATCTTCTTTAATATCTTTTTAATTTTTTTAGATAGTTTAATCATTTTAAATCTTTTCCTCATAAAATCTCTCCTAATTATATCTGTAATAATATATTCTTCCATCCATTAATCATGCTCAAAGACTATACACATTCCAGCACCAATAATATCCTTTTTAATTTTTACAGTTACATCAGCGTATACACACATTTTCTTTTTAGTTTTATTAATATAACTTTCAAGTGATTCTTTATCGAATGGTATCCAAATATCATTGGTAACATTATAATATAAAATACCTTCTTCTACCTTACAATAGTTATTTTGAATGTCATCCCAAGTCAAATCATCAAATTCTACGTTAATGTTACTTATATCTAGCTCTATTAAATCTTTATCTAAAACAATATAATAATTGCTACTTCCTTCATAAGATATATTTTCCATATTTTTTGTGTAGTTAAGTAATAAATCTTCTTTTTCTTCTTCCCAAAAGTCAGTTATATTTCCAATTATTGTATTAAGGTTTATAGTTTTTTTCATCTCATCAAGTAATGCAATAAAATCTGATTGTTTGTTAGGGTAAGAATACTTAAATTTCTTACCTTTTATATGGTCTTTAATCTTTCTAAAGAATAAATACATAATGTATCTTTCTAATTCTTCTTTAATAAGCATATACCAACTATCTTCTTTAAAATATAAACTACCTATATTATAACAAATCACTTTTTCACTAACAAATTTTTCACATGTGCTTATATCTGATTTAATTCGTAAATCACAAAATTTTTCTTGAGTTATCAATTTACATTCATTAAGTACTTTGTCAGATAAATCTTTTTTCATTTCATCTGTTATTTTATCAACATCACCTTTTTTAATTACTTCTTGTTTATATTTTGTATTCAATACATCTTTTAATAGTGATACTTTATTTAAAATTACATCATCAGTAATATTAAAAAATAAACTAAATTCTTTTATTGTTTTTTCTAAATAATCTTCTTTACCAAAATATTTTTCATACAACGAAAATGTTGAATTAGGTTCTAGTATGTTAATAAATTTTAACAAATCATCTTTTTTGAAATACCTATACATAGCAGTAAAAACAAAAAAATCTGTTATAACACTTTCATAAACAACTGTTTTAACCCCAATTACTACATACTCCCAATTATGCATTAAATTATAGATAAATGTTTTATATTCTTTTATTAAACTTATCAAATCAACATCAAAAAAACAACTTTTAAGATTATATTTAATTCCCTGAGCCACAAGTTTTGCATTTTTTTGCAAATCTGTTCCATAAACACATTCTTCTCGTAAAGAAATATAATATAGATATATAAAGCTTAATATAGCAATTAATGAATTATATTTCTCATGTCTTTCATACCAAAAATAATTAAAGAATTTCTCATTTATAACTTTGTGCTCACCATGATCAATAAATTCTTTATGTAAATTACAAATTTCACTCACTTTCACATAATTAATTGGATCATCTTGAAATGAATCTTTATTTAAACTATATTTGACAGAATCATATATTCCATTTATTATTCTTTCTTTTTCATGTGGTTCTAACTCGTTTTTTTTAGTAGAAATAATTTCATATAAATTAGAATAATAGTATTGTAATGATGAAAGCTTTAATTTTTCTAATTCTATTTGTTGTGAATTCTTAATTAATTGTTCGTATAATTTTATAAAAACAAAATCATCTGAATATTGCTCAAAAGTAATATCCTCTACTGCTCTAAAAAAATGCGTATTAATATAATCCCATATAGATAAATGTAAAATTTTATTTTCATTTGAATTAGCAATCTTATATATATCACATATAAATAATAAACACTTATTAGTTCTTTCAGAATTATGCTGTTTTGATATTTTTATAAAGGAATCAGATATTATCAAACAAATTTTATCGATTATTTCTGTTTTGTTATAGTCATTATTTTCAACTTCTAACCTAAATGTTTCTTTTAAAATATCAAAATTTTGATTTATTATTATTGTATTTCCGGTTTCAATGGCATTATTTAATTCATTATTTAAACCATCCAATAAATCCTTATTATAATTATTTAAAAAGAAATTATATATTTCTTTTTTCATTTGTTCTTTTCCTTGAAATACAACATATATTTGCTTTATTAATATTAAAGTGACAACAATACTTGTTAAAAACAATGCAATAGAAGTATTAAACAATGAATAAGCCACACAAATATAATTAATAAACATAAGAACTAAACTAAATGCAATTATATGCTTTTGTTTAAATAATTTACTTCTTAATTCAGTTATATATCTTGTAATAGAAATTCCATAATAACTTTCACTTATAACTCCGGTTACAATTGCTATTATAGAAATACTTAACGCCGAAATAGTTGCTTGAATTCCAAACAAAGTAGAGAATAACCCTTCTTTATCATTAAACCTTAGAATAAATATATCCGGAATATTTATTACATAAAAGTCTGACAATATTGAAGCAAATACAATTAAAACAGCTATTCCCAGTATTATAAACTCAAATATGTTTTTTCTTTTTTTCATAAATAATTCTCCTGTGATAAAACGAGAGAAATATATTCTCTCGTTTTATTCTTAACTAAATTTCACTTCTTAAACCGTTATAAATTTCATCAGAAAAAATACCTAATACTTTTTTCTTAATATCATCATTAGCTAATAGCAAACTAAAGAAATCTTGATTTTGCTCTAATCCTTCTATCAAAGCATCATCAATATTATCAAAATATGCAAACTCAAAGTCTTTTTGAGTATTGTTTTGAGCAGAAATCTTTAGTCTATCAGATTTCATCATAATATCTTTAATTTGCAGCATAGCTTTTACGGCAACATCTTCATCATATGTTTTCCCTGCAATACTATTAATTTCTGCTATAATTTCTGATAGTTTTTCCATCTTATCTTCTGATAATACAAAACTTTCAGCTGTAGGTAGCTTTACAACAGGATTAGATTTCAAATTTGATTTTATATGTTCTTCTTTCTTCTTTTGAGCAAAGTTTATAGCCTTAATTTTACCATCTAAATTATATCCACTACCAGAATGTTTAATATTTATATATGAAAGCAAAAGTGAAATAAATTTATATTTTTTATGTAACTCAACATCTTCAAAACAAGACGCTTGCAATAAAAACTCATAAAAACGAACAAATTTTTTCAAAGTCATAATAAATTCTTTTTGCTCATTAATATCAAGTTTATCTATATCTCTTTTAACTTTTGTAAATATTCTAGTTAATCTTAATTTTGCTTTTGCATTAACTTTACTATCATACAATACTTCATTCACATCATCTACATCTAATGGGTCTATAATAGCATATCCATCTATTCTAGCCTCAATATCATAAATAGAAGACGGTGTTATAGAATTGGATAAAAGTGTTGTTGTATAGTATTTTGAAAAAGCATTCTCAATATCTTTATAATCATTTGCAAAATCAAGAATAAATGTTTGTTTATTATATGGAGGACAAATTCTATTAAGTCTTGATAAAGTTTGAACAGCATTTACTCCTTTTAATTTTTTCATAATATACATAGCACATAATTTTGGTTGGTCAAAACCTGTTTGATATTTATTTGCTACTAATAATACTTTGTAATCATCTTTATTAAATTCTGTTGGTAACTTATCCTCGCTAACGCCATTCATTCCAACTTCAGTATATTCTCTATCATCACCTTTAATAGAAACTTTTCCTGAAAAAGCTACTAAAGCATGAATGTTTTTATATCCCTTTTTATCAATATATTCTTCAAAAGCTTGTTTATATTTTACAGCACTCTCTCTTGATGGTGTTACAACCATAGCTTTAGCATTTCCATCTAATTGCCCCATTACTGTTGTTCTAAAATGTTCTACTATAACTTCTATTCTTTGAGAAATATTTGTTTCATGCAATTCTATAAATCTTGCAATTTGTCTTTTAGCATCATTTGTTTTACATTCAGGGTCATCTTGAATTGCTTTGTTTATTTGATAATAAGTTTTATAAGTTATATAATTTTGTAAAACATCTAAAATAAATTCCTCTTCTATTGCTTGTTTCATAGAATAAATATGAAAGGCTTCTCTTTGTCCTTTATCATTAACCCTACCGAATAATTGTAATGTTGTTGGTTTTGGAGTTGCAGTAAAAGCAAAAATTGATACATTATCTTGTTTTCCGTGTCTTGCTATTTGATCTATGATTAAATCTTGTACTGTTTCTTCTTCCACTTCACCAGAACCCAAAGCCATTGTAAGAGCTGACATATCTTTTCCTGATGTAGATGAATGAGCCTCATCAATAATAACGCCAAATTTTTTATTTTTTAAATTTTCTACTTGATCTACTATATATGGAAATTTTTGTATAGTTGTAGCTATTATTTTTGTATTACCATTTAATGTAATAGCAAGGTCTGATGAATTACATTTATCATCCATTACTTTGATTAATCCTGATTTGTGTTCAAGTCCCATAACAGCTGACTGTAATTGTCTATCTACGACAACTCTATCTGTAACAATAATAATATTATCAAATATAACTTTATTATCTTTATCATGTAAAGATGATAATCTATGTGACAACCATGCAATAGAATTCGTTTTACCAGAACCTGCACTATGTTGAATTAAATAATTTTGTGAAGTTTTATTTATATATACATCAGAAAGCAATTTATGTATAACATCTCTTTGATGAAATCTAGGGAAAATAAGGTTTTCTTTTACTTTCTTTTTGCCTGTAAGTTCATTTATTTCTTCTTTCTTTTGTATAAATATAAACTTACTAATTAACTCTAAAATAGAATCTTTTGTCAAAACATCTTCCCACATATAAGACACACTGTATTTATCTTTAAATATTGGATTTCCGGCACCTGCAAAAACACCTTCTCCATTTCCCATATTAAAAGGTAAAAAATGAGTTGATTCTTTATCTAATTTAGTAGTCATATGAACTTGTTCTAAATCCATTGCAAAGTTTACTAAAGCACCAGATTTAAACAAAAATAACCTTGTCTTTGGATTTCTTTGAGTTCTATATTGATAGATAGCATCTCCATAATATTGTCCTGCAAAATTACACTTTAATTCTAAAGTTATAATTGCCAAACCATTTAAAAAGATAACAAGGTCTATTCTTTCTTTGTCAGAAGCCCAAACTTCCTCCATAACTGAAAATATATTTTTCTCATATTTTGCTGTTAATTCCTTATTGAATGAAGTTGCAGGTTTTGTATACATTAAATCAAGTTTAATATTAGAGATTTCAACACCATGCTTTAATACATGTAACAAACTACCATTCTTTTTTGTCATTTCACTATTTATAAAATTTATTAAAGTGTCTTCTAGTTTTTCTTTATAAATTTTTTGTAGTGCTTGCATTTTTTCTGGTTGAGTATCATTTAAAAACTTAAATAACATTTCTCTGTCACAAGCAAATAATTTATCAAAATTTTTATCTTTTCTTACTACATATCCGTTATTATCTCTTAAATATTCAATAATAAACTTTTGATATTGTTTTTCTGTTAGAACTTCATTCATCTTATTCCACTTCCTTTTTTATTTACATAGATAAAATAAATATCCCATAAAAGTCATTTTCAATTTATCACTAGAAAATATAGGATTTCCATTTTCACCACTTATAGACACACAAAACTCTATTTTAACAAAATCATTCCTTTGTATTTCAAAATACAAAGGAGGAACAAATTCAAATGTTGGTATAACAAGGTAAAGTGTATCCTTTTTATTTAATTTAATCGATTCTTTTATAATTTTATTTATTCCTTTATATTCCTTTAAAAGCTGTTTATTTTTATTTATATATCTTTTTTGATTTTTATAATTATTTTGTTTACTATAAAAACCTAATAAATCTATTTTAAAAGCCTTTATTTTTCTAAATCCATGTTTAGATTTAATCTTTATTATTTGGCATTCATTTAAAATATCTTTTGTATCTATTTCTTTATCTGTGAAATTAAACACATTTTCATCACTAAAATCATGATTTTCAAAAAAAGTCTTAATATCAATAAAATCTATATCATCAAAATATATACTTTTATCATTTTTAATAGCTAACAAATGTCCTATCATATATAGTATAAATAATAAACATGTTATTATTGATGATGCTATTGATATTGCTTCTATCACTTTATTCCACTTCCTTTTTTCCTGTTACATACTCATAAATTACTGATTTTTTATATTCTTGTAAAACTTCAAGTTGTTCTTTTTTGGTTGAAATTATACTGTCAATTTCTTCACATTTTTTATCTAAGTGTTCTGCGATTTGTTGTTGTTCAACTAATGAAGGTAAAATTACATAACTATTTAATAGTATTTTTTGTGTAATACTATATACTTTTACTCCAATGGCTACCTCTCTTACTTGCTTTCTCCAAATATCTGTTTTAAATAAATAAGCTAAATATGTATTATCATTATCAAGTTTTGAATTCAAAATAATTGTATGATATCCAGCAAATAAAACAGAATCATCTCTTTTATAAACACAATTTCCACACCCTTCATAATCTTCAGAAGTATCTGCAAATATAAATCCGTTTTTAAACACTTCGCATTGTGGACTCTTAATTTTATAATCATAACTTACATATTTAATTAAATCATTTGTTACTTTTATTCCTGTATTTATTTTTGAATGAATTTGCCCATAACTTATTACTGGTAACCCATTATCTATAAGATTTTCCTTTGTAATTGATAATCCTTTTTTAATATCAAATAAATACTTTAAACGACTAACTCTCCATTCCTCTGGTATCTTCTCAATCCATTCAATACCACTATCTTTCATTTTAACATTAGGGTTTAATCCTTTTGTTACTGTTTCAGTAATTACTAATTTTTTATATTCTTCAAGTGTTTCAATTTGTGTTTGAATGTCTGATGACAAAGTATCTATTTCAAAACATTTTTTATCAAGAAACTCTGCAATTTGTTGTTGTTCGGTTAGTGGGAGAAAAATTAAAGGAAACCTATCTAAAGTTTCATTATTTAAAGTCCACCTATTTTCATAAGAAACTCCTTTTCCATGTGCAAAAAAAGCCTTACACCAATATTGATGTTTAAAATAATAATTATAAAAATTGGGATATATTCCTTCTTTGTATCTCAAATTCACATAAGCAGGACTTATAACTCCTTTCACTTTTGAAATATTACAATTATCTCCACTTATTAAATCCATAGGATTAAGAAGAATATCATCAATTTCTACAGGATTGTATTCAAAATAGTTTTCTGCTATTTGTCCTTGATTATTTGTGATATCTCTTATTTTTACTCCATTTCTAGCTAGTGACAAAACAACTGGATTTTTTTGATTAGCTTTAGATTTTTTTCTATAAAATGCATCTTTTATACGCTTAATCTCCCAATGCTCTGGAATATCTCCAATCCACTTAATTCCACTATCCTTCATTTTTCTTTTTTTCATATTACACCTCACCAAAAAGAGTTGTTATTCGATTGGAAATAGATAATTCTAGTTCTTTTAATTTTACTTCAAGCTCATAACTAGGTGTTGGCTCTTTATATTTATAAAAATATCTTGTAAAAGGAATTTCTGCACCAGTTTTAATAACAGGTTTCTTTTTGCTCAAATCTTCTTCAAAAAATGCTTTTGCGTCCGGCACATGTGGCAATACTTCTTTTTGCATATATTCATCTATATCCATTTTATAAGGAACTATTTCTATATCTTTTGTATCTTTGTCATATATTATATTTCCTTTTTTATCCTTTTGAATATCTGCTGTTTTATCCATTACAGAAAGACCAACAACTATTTTTTCTGTAATTTTCTTTAATTCTTTTGCATCATCTATAACATTTCCTAATATTTTTGATATTATAGGAGTAAAACTTTCTGGATTTTTATAAATTTCATCAGAAACTGCATTATTTAGTGCAGTTATAATATCATCATAAACAGGTTTATTTTCATAAAATTTTTTAAGTTTTGCTTTATCTTTGCCATTTAGTTCTTCAGCATTTTCTAATTCTTCAACTTTAGCTTCATCATATAATGCTGATAATGTCCCTTTTGAAATCATTGAGTCAATTCTTTCTTCTGTAATAGCATAACTTCTTTGTAAAGGTTGCATAACTGCATATTCACGATACATAAATTCTTCATTATCATAAATTTGACAATGCTCATTTTCTTTAAAATCAGCATATAATTTTGTTATTTCTATTCTATCTTCAGGAGTTATTTCATTTCTTTTATTCCCTAAGTTTTTTCTCAATTTATGGCATAAATGAGATGCATCTATCAGTTGTATTTTACCTTTTCTTTCTTCTCTTTTATTCTTTGATAAAATCCATATGTATGTAGCTATACCTGTATTGTAAAACATATCTGTGCTTAATTGAATAATAGCTTCAATATAATCTTTTTCTAATAACCATCTTCTAATTTGTGATTCTCCTGATGATGTTCCACCACTAAATAAAGGTGAACCATTTTCTATAATAGCAGCTCTCCCACAATCATCATCCATTTTATCAATAGCAGACTGAATAAACAATAACTGCATATCCCCAGAACCAGGTGTACCTGCAGGAAATCTACTAAAAGTCCCTTTTAAAACTTCATCATTTACTGCTTTTTCTACACCTTCTGCAGCATCTTTTCCTCCCCAAGGTTGTCCAAATGGGGGATTTTCTAAAATAAATCTCATTGGAAGTCCTTCAAAACAATCTGCTTTCATAGTGTCTTGAAGTCTGATATTTTCGGCATTTTGACCACGAATAAGCATTTCTGCCAAACACATAGCATAAGATTCTGGATTTACTTCTTGAGAAAACAACCTAACATCTGCAGTTGGATTAAACCTTTTTATATAACTTGCAGCAGTACTAAGCATTCCCCCAGTACCTGCAGCTTGGTCTAAAATAGTGATGATTTTCCCGTCTTCAAAAATATCATCACAACCTTCAGCAAGAATTAATGAAACCATTGTTTTAATAATATCTCTACCTGTATAATGGTCACCAGCCTCAGCATTTTCTGAAAATTTTCTAATTAATTCCTCAAATATATATCCCATTTTCATATTATCAATAGTTTTAGGGTCTAAATCTATTTCTGAAAATGCTTTTACGACTGATAATAAACGGTCATGTTTATCCATTTTATCAATTTGCTTATCAAATTCAAGATTTTTTATAATATTTTGTATATTTGAAGAAAAACCATTTATATAACTTTTAAAATTTTCTGCCAAATGATCCGTATCATTTACTAATTCTTCTAATGTAAATTCGCTTGTATTATAAAATTGAAAACCTGATATTCTATACATAGCTTTAGCCGGATAGTTTGGATTTTCTTTGTACTTATCTATTACAGCTTTTTTTGTGTGAGATAATGCACATTCAAATCTCCTTATAATAACCATTGGAATAATTACATCTTTATATTTATCACTTTGATATGCTCCTCTTAATTTATTTGCAATGGACCAAATAAAATTCACCTCTGTTGATACATTTATCGGTGAATCATCCCATAAAAAATCCATATTATTTATCATCTTGAAAACTCCCTTACTTTACCTTTTATAATTGTTCAAACTTAATTATTTCATCGCCAGTAAGCTCTATCAATTTATCTTGACCAATCACTTTTACTAAATTTGATATTTGACTTGATAATGCTTCTTGGTTGTGGTGATAGATTATTATTTCCGAAAATAAATTGCTTAATAACAAATCTCTTAAAATATCTTTATCAGTTACATCTAAAGAATGTCCTATAAAAAGAATTCTATTTCCTTTTTGTATCTTATTAAGTCTATTATTTATATCATCAATTTTTCTTAACCATGTTCTATAATTACTACCAGTTTTCTTATATATTCTTTGGTAAAACTTTTTAAACTGTATAAATTCTATATTATTATCTTTTTCACCATTAGGTAAATATTCATCAATTCCTAATACTATATCGCTATTATCTAGAGTGTGATTTATATCAGCTTTTCCATGTATGTAGTGATATTTTATATTAGCATTATCCACTCCATATATCCTTTGAAAAGTATTTGTATAATTAAAACTTAAAATCCTATGTGGATTCAATGATTTAATTAAATCCATCTTTTTATAATCTGTAATTTTGTTTATGAAATCATCTAAATATATTTCTAAACACCTTATTAAGCGATTCAAGTCATCTTGCAACTCTTTTTTTAAATTAGTAACACTTTCAAGAGAATTATATTCACTTATACTCAATCCCATCTGTCCTACTACTCCACCTTCATAGTATGGTAAACGATATAAATCACTTACTTTTTTATGTTCATTTAAAGATATTAAAATTACATCTAGTGCTTTAATAATTTCTGAAATCTCACTTTCAAAATTAATCCAACCCACTTTACCATCTTTTTTCATATTTTCTTCAATTTTTAAAAAATAATTTATCCACTTATTATTTTCTATCAACTCAGACAATTCATTTATAATCTTGTCTGAATGATTGTTAACTTTTCTTGTATTAAATAAATTATCTATATAATTTATTTGTTTAACTATATTCTCATTTTTCTCTCTAAAATCATAACTTTTATTCTCTACTTTTTGTTTGAAAAATCTTACAAAATCTAAAAATTCACCATACTTTGTAGGTAATTCATGTGCTATATCAAAACCATTTCCTATCACTAATATATTCATTTTCTTCCATTCCTTTTTATAGTTTTTATTTCTTATATTATTTCATATACATACATTGAAATGTTTTCGAGTAAACTATATGATTTCAGCCTTATTCTCTATATCTTTCCATCATCATTATGTTTATAACTCGTTATTTTTTACTCCTAAATACAAATACCAAACACTTCCACAATCGCATTATAACAAATCACATGTATTTTTTCAATTTAAAATACATACATATGCGTTTTTATGTGTGTATCGTGTGTTCATTTTCTAGATATACCTTTATCTTTATGTGTTAAAAAATCACATTAATATATATCCTCTTTACTGATTTGTTCAGTAAAGAGGATATATATTAAACCTTATCTACATCATTATCCATTAAATACATCTCCTTCTTAATCAATTGTTTAACACATTCTTCATGCGTTAATTTAGCATCATCAGATGATTTTAATGTAACAATAAAACTTACATTTCCTATTTTTTCAACAAAGCTACAAGTTTCCTTATCCATAAATATTCCTCCATTATTAATAAAGCAGGTAACCTAAATAGATTACCTGCTTTATTCTTTTATCTAATTTTCTTCTGGTAATGACCAATACCAAATAAATCCTCCTTTTTCAGATTGTACTCCTAAGTTTTTCTTAGCTTTCTTAATAGTTGATTTCTTAAATCCTGCTAATCTTAGTTTTTCTTCACACTCACTAGCAAGCATTTTACCATTTTTTAGCATGTTTAATATGTATTTTTTAGCTGATTCTTCTTTTTCATTTGGTCTTCCTATTTTAGGAAGTAAAGACGAAAAGGCTTCTTCTGCTGTAAGTTCTACCTCATCAATAAAATTAACTCCTTTTTCAGCAACTTCGAATAATATTGCTTTTCCCATAGGTGCAAGATTTGATTTTACTTGTACCATATATCTTTCTGAAAGATTTTCAATATTATTAGTCTTAGTTATTGCTAAAATACTTCTAACTGCTCCTGCAATATCAATAGAGCCATTAGTTCGATATAATGGATTGATATCTTTTGCCTTATTCATATGTGCAATTATTACTATTGCACAACCTGTTTCTTTTGCAACACTTATCAAGTGATTAAATTCAGCTCTTGTTTCATTTGCATTATTTAATGAACACTCATCACCTATATACGAACTCATAGGGTCAAGTATCAATAATTTTGCATTAAATTGTTTAATTGCTTGTAATATTCTATCAGCTCCAAAGGTTAATGTTCTTTTATCTTCTTTTATAAATATAAGATTTTGTCCATTTCCACCTGCTGAATTAAATCTAAGTACTACTGTATCATCTGCATCATCTTCAGTAGTCTGATAAATTATTGTCATTTTTTCTTTTTCTTCATCATCAAAAGGTAATTTTTCACCTTTTGATAACAACGCTGAAATAGATAACATCAATTTACTTTTTCCATCTCCTTATAGTAATGTAACCTTACTAAATGGTATATATGGATACCATAACCATATCACCTCCTTTGGCTCAATTTCATTTGCTCTAACTATTTCTAAAGGAATGTTAGAATCATTTACATTTGTATTCATTTTTACTCAGCTCCTTTTCTTTTATTTTGAATACAATATTTTGTTGCTCTAATTCTGGGCAACAAAAAAACATCGTATTTCTACGATGTTTTTGCCTTGCTCAATATTTAATTTATTTATTAATTACATAAATGTATCTTGCCATTTTCTTCTTAAAACTATCAAAAGGTTCAGTTGTACACTCTGTTTGCATCATTAATAAATCAAACCAATCTTTATGTCCTTCTTTTTCAAAGTCATTTTTGTAAAGTAATGCAACTTCTCTTTTTTTAGCTAATAAATCATAAGTTTGTTTAGTAATATCATATACTTGATATTTTATGTTGTTATTATCAAGTATTTGTGACAAAACTGCTGTTTTAACATTTTCTGTTTTTGGTATTACATCTCCTTCTTGATATCCTACAAAGAAAATTCCATTTGTTTTCAACCAACTCATTACCTGCAATACAAATTTAGACATATCAGGTGCAAAATATATTGTATCCATAGAAGTTATTAAATCAAATTTTTCTTTTGGATACTCTATTTCTCCAATTAAACCTTCTTTAAATTCAGAATCTTTAACAAACAATTCTTTTGCTTTTTTTATAGCGTTTGAAGAATAATCGAAGCCATAAATCTTAGCTCCTGTTTTCTTCTGCAAATAACCTAACATTTTTCCATTACCACAACCTATATCAAGAATATGTATATTATCTTTTTCAGGAATGTTTTGCAAAATCATATCAATTTGATGTAAATCACTAAATCCATCTTGAGAAAAATCTGCACCAAATGCATCTTTACAAAATAATTCAAAAGCTTTTGATTCACATGCCATAGCATAAAAATCTTCATATGCTTGATAAAATAACAAATCTTTTTTATCCATATTAATCCCTCTTTAATAAATCTTAATTGCTATATTATAACACATTTGAACTTATCTCTACCACATCTTTTCCCAATTTTTCAGCTAACTTTTTAAACTTATAAGCACCACCAAAGTTATGTTTAACATAAGTTACGACAATATCTGATTTTTTAAGCATATACTTATTTCTATATGATATAGCATATCTCGGATTAGTTTTTTCAATACCCTCAAATAAAATAGTTCTATCAATTTTATAATATGTATCTTCCTGCTTTTTAGTAGGTATATATGCTAATACAACAAAATAGTTAATATCATATTTTTCAGATAAGCTTTCTAAAATTTTATATACCATTAAATCAAAATTACCCTGATTACCTACATAAATTACTTTTACATTTTTATTTTCTATTAAATTAATTATAGTTGCTTTCAATACTTCTTTTATAGTATCAGGTGCATCACCATTTCCAAAAAATGTGCAAGTCATTATAATCATCTCCTATATACGATATATCGTATATTATATCATTTTTAAATCATTATTACGATATATCGCACACGATTTATCGTATATTTGTATAAACTTTTATTAATGATAAGTTTATGGAGTGATTTCAATGAATGTAAAACAAGCAGTTGAAAAAAGAATTATTGAATTATGTAATCAACAAGGTATTGCTATTAATACACTTGCTAATATTTCAGGTGTAGCACCATCTACAATTTACAGTATGCTTAATTCTAAAAGTCAAAATCCTGGTGTTGTATCTATTAAAAAGATATGCGACGGTTTAAATATTTCAGTTAGAGAATTTTTTGATAGTGATTTGTTTGATAACTTAGAACAAGAAATAAAGTAAGGTATATACGATTTTTCAGTATATACCTTATTTTTTTATCTTTCTTTTCTTTTTTTATCTCTGATTTTTAAAGATATATTTTGCTCTAAACTCATTTCTTGTTGCAATAACTGCTTGCTAAGATTATGCAACAAATTAAATGCAAGAAAAAATACAGCCTACGGATAGTGTTAAATCTCTAGTAGGCTTTATCTCTTTATTTGAAAACCACTTTATTGTTTACGATTTCTACCGCACGATTTCGGATGTTATTCATTTTCTGAACCCATAACACAGGGTTTTTCTACTTTCATTTTTTCTGTAACATTTTCCTTTACGGCGAGTGATTTGACAAGCTGTGAAAATATATTTTCGGTTTCTTCTTCAATGTCAGCTAGATATGAATATAGCTTTTTTGATGTGAACAGATTGTACTATCTGATTGGATGATACTGTTTCAAATAACATCTGTGACGATTTACCAACACGCCGATATGATATTCTTTTTTGTCCGACAATACTACATTGGTAACCTTATAATCTCTTACTTGACGATGCTTAATCTCTTGTTATTCAATTATCGTTTTCATAGAAAAATCCTCCCATAAATTGATTGTACTATCATTTCACAGGAGGATTTTAATTTGTACCAATGTGCCGATTTGTTTACTGCAAGGAAACTAAATCATTTTAAAATGCCCAAGGGTTTCCTCGAGCAACTGCTCTTTATCTGGCGGGTAACACGGTGCTTTTTTCTGCACGCTTTTCCGTTTGATCCGATTCTTTCAATAAGTTTTTTATTTTGTGATAATATAAATGCTCACTCTATTCGATTTAATTCAACAAAATATTAGCGACATTTCACTTTCAATTTTGTCTAAAACAACGTCTCCGAATAAAATTGCACATATTTAACATCTACAATTTTTTCAATTTCACATTAGAAAAATCAAATTGTTTTTCTAAATAGTCGATTATCTTATCAGACAAATTATGTAATGCTGACAAATAATTTTCATAGCTTGTACCATTAAAACAATTCTCTATGATTCCATAAAAAGGTTTATCAATATTTTCAACTGTTATTGCATCTGCTCCATTAAGATCATAATGCATCATACAATTACGTAATTGTGTTTTAAAAAGCTTTTCTCCTTCCTTAAGTATTTCAACAAGTTCTTCTGTTTCAGTACATTTATGCTTATTACTAACATAATAATTTGTAAACCGTTCTAATGCACGTAATGTATAGTATGAAACAACATATTCCACTCTAAATGTCCATATATTTCCATCAATTAATAGCGGGTTTAATATGTATTTAACGAAATTCATGTTACATAACAAATGCAAGAAAAAAAGATTCGTTTCTTTTGAAGTGTTTCGCAAAAATAGTTTATTTTTGCTGTTTGTATTTATATCATAGTAATAATTTATTTTTATAAAATGCTCGAGCCTCTCTATAGTTGGAGAATTTAATCCATCTGAAAGCCCTTCACGAACTGATGCAACAAATGAACCTATTTGATAACATATCAGATAATTTTTATCTTTCAACGCGGGATCAAACATACTTTTTACAGACAAAAAATCTGCTATTTGTTGCGTATTTCCTATAATATGTCCAGAATCAGTCCAATAACTTCCAAGATTTAGATGTATATTCATGTTTTTTAAAAATTCAAACCGAAGTTGATTTTTAAAATCTTTATTTTGAATATCATCAACAGATAATACTCTTCTTTGTGATTTTCCAAATCTTTCCGCATACGCTTTTATATGATTACGAATGTCCTTAAAATCTTTTTTTATAGATTCCGGCAAAAAATTCTCTCCCATATATTCTTGACAAGACTGGACAAACAAAACATAATACGGTATAACTCCCATAGAAAAAATAGAATCTCTTTCTGTTTGCAATAGAGAATATATTGTTTCAGCATCCTCTTGTATAATTCGAACTGTTACTAGTTTTTCTAACGCAGATATTTCACACATATAGTTCTCCTATTATGAATCAACTATTGTCTTATCTATAATCAGATTTTAGAAATGAAATTTTATTCTTTTTCATCGTAGACCACTCACCAGTTAGTTGCCCTAAACATTCATATATAAATAGCCAATACTGATCCATTTCACCTTTTGTCATCAATTCTTTTGCATACTCTTTCAATTCTTTTATCTCTGATTTAAAATTGTTCTTTTTGTAGTAAATGTATGCCATCAACAACAATATACAATCTTGAGATTTTTTGATAGTTTCGACATCAATACTATCAATTTTAGAGTTTGAGTCAATTGCATATAATAGAGCATATGAACATGCTTCAAAGTTGTTTTTATGAATATATTTTTCAAAAATCATATTTGCATATTTCTGAATCTGTTCAGCATCTACATCATACTTTTTAAAGATATAGTCTCCTAATATCGGGACTAAATATGGATATAATAGCGACAAAGAAACAACAGACTTAACTAGATATTCCTGTGCATTTTTTGTCAAATTATAATCTTTAAGTGCTTTTATAGCATAAAATATTATTGAATTATTGTCTGCGTTTTCCGAAACTAACTTTATTGTAAAATCAATGAATGCTTGAATTTCTTTATAATCAACATAATCCTTGAATTTTTGAAATGTAACCATATTATTTTGTATTTTATGAATCCATGTTTCAACAACGCAAATTGGAAGTTCATATATTTCTGTTTTCTTGTGATTCAATAATAAGTCATATTTCCTTAATTCTCTATTTAAGTCAATAATAAAATTATCCGCATCTTCTTTTGTATCAACATAGCAAATGTAATCATCAATATTCCTTATATAAGAAGTATATTTTTTCGATAAATTTTCATCTATTGCACATAAAATTATTTCTGACAATACATTGGAAGTGTGAGGGCCTATTAAAATCCCATGCGTTTCTCCATTTTTTGAAATCTGTGCAAAATGATCTATTTTGTTGTACCATTCTTTACGATTGTTTACATTAGCTTTTGCTACATCTTTTCCAACAAGTGCCCACGGAATTGCATGAGTATATATACTTGGATAACATTTTGAAATATCGGCATGAACCATATATTTTTTTCCTAAATAAATATCTGGCTCAGGAGTTCCATCATCTATCCAGTTTCTATAATTCATCAAAAATAGCGCCTCAGTATTTTGCATTTTTCTAATGTGAATTCGGCTAATTAATCTTGGTTGATCCTTTGTTTTTATTTTAAAATATTCCATTAATTCAGGCCAGTGATTCATCAATGTTTTGCATAATAGTTCATGTCCCATTGGAGTAGGGATACCAATATTTCTTGGAATATTAGTATTTCTCATACTTTCATAATTGATATAGCCTCTCCAAATATCAGCAAACGATTGTTTGCGAATATTTTTACAATAATCCAAAAATAACTCACCTGTAAATATAGGAGGTAATTTTTCTGAAAACATTCCATAAGAAACCAGCCTATCATACAGTTCGTCAGAATTTATTTCTGACATAAAATCAAAATATGTTTTCAATATTTTACACCTCCAATTCTCCACTCACCAACTTTGATGATTTCACAACTCAAGTTAGCAATAATTTAAGTTAAATTATTTTAAAACGCCTTAGCGATTCCTCAATTAACTTCACTTTCTCCAGCGGGCAGTATGGTACTTTTTCCTGTTCGCTTTTCGGTTTGTTGTAACAATCCCTTTCGATAATGCTGTGTTTCTGTTTTGTCTGGGCAATATACAGCGCAGATACCTTTACGCCGTGCTTATTAAAAATGTGATCCTTGATTTCCTGATAGGTCGCTTTCGCTTCCGCAACCGTTAAATCAGGCTCGTCCATATCCACTTTGAGGTCTATATGTGCGTCCGGAGTTTTTCTAACCAACTGAACAACCGTCTCCACATAATTTGTATAATAAAATATATCCTAGCAATTCATAGCTCTATTTTCCATAATTATACTATTTATATTGTTATTAGTCAATTTATATCATTTTGATTTAAATATATCATTATTTATAAATTATATCTTTTTCATATGGTTTTGTATATGAATTATAAAAATTAAAAACCTCTAAACATCTTATTTTATGTTCAGAGGTTTTTGCTATCTAGCCCAACAGTTGCCTTTCTTTTATAGTATTCATCGAACTTGCACTATCAACATTGTCTGTGTCCAGAATCTATTATCACAGTTTTAGTATTATCCAAATTTTTATTTGTTGCAATAGTTTTTTCTTCCACTAAACTTCCAAATGATAAATACATTATTGCTAATGTTAGCATTATTGATAAAAATATTAACTTTGATTTTTTTATATATGTATGCAAAAAAACACCCCCATATTTTTAGTATATGAGGGTGCATTGTACTTTATTTTTATTATTATAGAAATTATTTTTACAAATTTTCTCCATTTTCTTCAATAACTTTTTTATACCAATAACCAGAATCTTTAATTATTCTTTTTTGTGTAGGATAATCAACATATATCATACCAAATCTATCAGCATATCCACTATTCCATTCAAAATTATCAAGCAATGACCAATGGAAATACCCTCTTATATCAACACCGTCTTCACTTGCTTTTTTAAGTTGTGATAAGTATCTTGATACAAAATCTATTCTATTTGGATCGTGTACTTTTCCATCTAATGAAATTGTATCATGACATGATAATCCATTTTCTGTTATATATATAGGTTTTTTATATCTTTCATATAAAAAGTATGGTCCCCAATATAAACACTCTGGTGTAACTGGCCATCCTAATGCTGTTTTTGGAAATCCGTCATATCTTTTTACTACTTCCGGTTTTCCATTTTCACCCATTTTTACACGATGTCCATTATATATATTTTGTCCATAAAAATCTATTGGTTGTGATATTAATTCCATATCTTCTTTTGTTATCTCTGGTAAATAATCTTTGTATAATTCAACAGCTTCTTTTGGATATTCTCCAAAAAATATTGGGTCACTCCACCATGTCACATTCCATGTCCAATTATATAAATCTTCATTTGCTGACATAAGATGAATTCTTGCAGCTTCAATATCTTCTTTTTTATCACTATCAGGATAACTCATTGTTCCTGTTGGTGCTATTCCTATTTGTATATCT
Organism: Oscillospiraceae bacterium; assembly: GCA_017887325.1. Lineage (GTDB taxonomy): Bacteria > Bacillota > Clostridia > Oscillospirales > Ruminococcaceae > Massiliimalia. The sequence continues at coordinate 99,378 of JAGHIE010000020.1, forward strand.
TGTTTAGCTGCTTCTCTCATTTTTTTAACTGCCATACCATGTGACATTAATGCATTGTGTGCCATTAAAAATGTATCTCTTATTGGCAATTTTATGCCGGGAGCATGTACTCCATTTAAAAATCCTAATCCTACAAAACATTGTGGTTCATTTAGTGTAAAGTATTTTGTAACTTTATCTGAAAATTCCTCTACAATAAACTTTGCATAATCAGAAAACCATTCTACTATTTCTCTATTTAACCAACCACCTTTTTTATAAATTTCATATGGTAGTTCCCAATGATATAAAGTAATAAATGGCTCAATTCCAGCATTGCATAATTCATCTACTAAATCATGATAAAATTTTAACCCTTCTTGATTTACTTCACCTGTTCCATTTGGAAAAACTCTTGCCCAATTTATTGAAAAACGATATGCTTTAATCCCAAGTTCTTTCATCAATGCTACATCTTCTTTAAAACGATGATAATGGTCGCAAGCAATATCTCCTGTATGTCCTTCGTAAACTTTTCCTTTTTCTTTACAAAAAACATCCCAAATATCTAACCCTTTTCCTGTGTTGTAGCAACCTCCTTCTATTTGATAAGCTGAAGTTGCTTCTCCCCATACAAAGTCTTTTCTAAAACTCATTTTATTCTCTTTCCTTTCTTTTTGATTTGATATTATTTACTATTTTTTGAAAAACGAATTACATTCCATGATGCTTTATGTAATATACTAGTTACAACTCCATTATCTACTGTTGTTCTTTCATTTTTAGTTACTGGAAATACATTTTCTTTTAATAAACTATTTGTTGCTTTTAAATCATCATTTTCCATAACTATATGTTCTAACAATGAATAGTCACTAAAACTTCTTATATCAATTGTTAACTCACAGTCTTCTTCAATATTCCTATTTACTGCAAATACTACAACTTCTTCTGTTTCTTCATTGTATACAGAAACAGATTCAATATCACTTATTTCATCACGACAATTAGTTTTATGTTTTGTTCCTTTAGTAATTGTCTTCAAAGCAACACCTCTACCATATTTTGATGCGTGCATATATGGATAAAAAATAGTTTGCTTCCATACTCCACCCTGTGCGTCAGTCATAATAGGAGCAATTACATTAACGAGTTGAGCCATACATGCCATTTTAACTCTATCTGAATTTCTTATTAATGTAATCAATAAAAGTCCAACTAAAAGAGCATCTTCAAATGTGTATATATCTTCTAACAATCTTGGTGCTATTTGCCATGGATTATTTTTCATTGTATTATCATCTTCTGAGTTTGAATGAAACCATACATTCCATTCATCAAAACTTAAGTTTATATCTTTTTTACTTCTCTTTTTAGCCTTAATATAATTACATGTACTAACCACTGTTTTTATAAAATCATCCATTGTATCAGACTGAGCCAAATAATCATTTGAGTCATCATTAAAGTTGCCAAAATAATGATGTAATGAAACATAATCCACATTATCATATGCATGATCAAGTATTGTAGCTTCCCATTCTGGAAATGTTGGCATACTGCTATTTGAACTACCACAAACAACTAATTCTATATTTGGGTCAATTTGACGCATTGCATTGGCTGTTTCATTGGCTAATCTTCCATACTCATTCATTGTTTTATGTCCTATTTGCCATGGTCCGTCCATTTCATTACCCAAGCACCAAACCTTAATATTATGTGGTTTTTCAATACCATGTTTAATTCTAAGGTCACTATATTTTGATCCAGATGTATGGTTACAGTATTCTAATAAGTTACAAGCATCTTGTATACCTCTTGTGCCTAAATTTACTGCCATCATGATTTCTGAATTTACTTCTTTTATCCATTTTGAAAATTCATTTAACCCTACTTCATTTGTTTCTATACTTCTCCATGCTATTTCTAATCTTTTAGGTCTTTCACTAATAGGTCCAACTGAATCTTCCCAATAAAAATTTGAAACAAAATTTCCACCAGGATATCTAATAATAGGTACATTTATTTCTTTTACTAAATCTATAACATCTTTTCTAAAGCCATTTTTATCAGCAGTTACATGATTTGGCTGATAAATTCCTTCATATACAGCTCTTCCTAAATGCTCTATAAAAGAACCATAAATTCTCTTATCAATAGTTGAAATTGTAAGTTCTTTATCTATAATCATTTTAGTCTTTCTATTCATAACTACATCTCCTAACTACAAACTAATCTACCAAGGCTTTAAAGATTCTAAATTTAGCTGTTGTATTATCTGCAAATAAACCTATATATGTTCCAGTAAATGTCATCATCATAGTTCCTTCAGTACATAATCCTGCTGTAGGACTTTCTCCTATTAATTTCCATTCATTATCATAATAATAAAAACTATATTTTTCTTGATTTGTTTTCATCATTAATTGATGTAAAGATTTATTCGTATTAACTTTTTTCATTATAGTTGTAACACCATGTATAGTCTGTGAATATACAATATTATTTTCATCATTATTATTTTCTATATACACATCATAATGATATGCTTTATTGTAAAATGCACTTAATCCTGCTTTACCATTTTCATTTTTACATATTTCTAACTTTGTTTGTATATTCATCTCAAACTCTTTTTGTCTTATACCTATAAATGTAGGATTATCGTCATTTAATGTTTGTTCATCTCCAAACATAGTTAATCCGTCTTTTAATACATAATTTTCCAATTTTGGATTTCTTACAAAATTCCAATTAAGGTTTAATTTATCTCCTATAAAATTGTCAATAAAATCATCTGACACACCTTTTATTTTAGCTGGTAAATTTCCTTCCATATCTATTAATATTTTACCTTCATTTCCTGCTATTGGCCATTTATCTTCAGTCCATTTTACAGGTGATAAAAATGTTTCTCTACCAAGATTATGTAACAAATTACTTTTTAGTGGTCGTATTCCTAAACTCACACACCACCAATTACCATTTTGGTCTTCTACTATATCAGAATGACCAACAGCTTGTATTTCTAAATCTCCATATTTTCTATGTCCAACAACACTTTTATATGGCGATGAAACATATGGCCCATAAGGTGTTTTACTTCTTAATACTTCACTTGAATGTCCGTATTCTGTTCCACCTTCTGCTGTCATCAAATAATAATAGTCCCCTATTTTATATATATGAGGTGCTTCACAGTGTCTTCCACCTGTTCCATAACTTATTATTTTAGTTTTGGTAAGCATCTCTCCTGTTTCTATATCTATTTCACATAATCCTATACATTCTTTTCCATCTTCATCATGATGTGTTGAACAGAAATAAACTTTATCTTCATCGAATAACAATGACGGATCTATTCCACCTTGTTTTATCCAAATTGGTTTTGACCACTTACCATATATATCTTGTGTTTTTACAATAAAGTTTCCACCATTTGATACATTAGTAGTTGTCATATAAAACATGCCATTATGATACCTTATTGTTGGTGCATATATTCCTCCTGAACATCTGCTATTTTTTAAATTCAATTGTTCATCATCTACCAAACAATAGTTTATTAATTCCCACTCTACTAAGTTTTTACTATGATATATTGGTACTCCTGGAAAAAACTCAAATGTTGATGTTACTAAATAAAAATCTTCTCCAACTCTACAAATACTAGGATCTGGATTAAATCCTTTTATTACTGGATTTTTATACTTCATACTTTCTATCTCCTTTATAAGAGAAATTTTTATCTATTTATTTTTTGTCCATAATAAGCATTACTTCCGTGTTTTCTTAAAAAATGTTTGTCTTGCATATATTTGGGGGTTTTTTCAGCATTTTTATTTAATAATTCAGTCAAAAAATTCATCTTAGCAACTTCTTCTAAAACTACAGCATTATGCACTGCTTCCATAGCATCTTTTCCCCATGTAAATGGTCCATGATTTTTACAAAGAACTGCTGGTATATACATTGGATTTATTTCCTTAAATGTTTCTACAATTACCATTCCTGTGTTTTTTTCATATCCTTTTTCTATCTCTTCTTCTGTTAAATTCCTTGTGCAAGGAATATCTCCATAGAAATAGTCTGCATGTGTAGTACCGTAACAAGGTAGCGACTTTCCTGCTTGTGCCCAAGCTGTAGCATTTGGTGAATGTGTATGTACAATTCCTCCAATATTTTTAAAAGATTTATATAACTCAATGTGTGTTGCTGTATCAGAAGATGGGTTGTAATCTCCCTCAATTTTATTCCCTTCTAAATCCATAACAACCATATCTGATGGATTTAAAAAATCATAATCAACACCACTTGGCTTTATTACAAATAAACCTTTTTCTCTATCTATTCCACTAACATTTCCCCAAGTATATGTCACAAGCCCTCTTTTAGGTAATTCCATATTAGCATTATATACTTCTTCTTTTAGTTTTTCTAGCATATTAATCACCTTTTTATTACTAATATTTTTCACTTAATATTTGTGCTGTTCTTCTTTCTATTTCTATAGTATCTACATATGTTTCTATAAATTTTTTAAATCCTAAACTACATTCTTTATGTGGATTTTCAAGATATGATTTTTCATTTTTAAATACTTTATTATCTAAATATTCCTCTAATTTTTCATTTGCATCTCTATGTTTACAATACATAGCTAAAATAGCTATTCCCCAAGCACCACCTTCACCTGCTGTTTCTTGAACAATTATTGGTACATTCAAAGCACTAGCCATAATTGGTTGACTAGCTGTTCTTGTTTTGAACAAACCTCCATGTGCTGTTAAAGTTTTAATATTTACTTTTTCTTTTTCTAGCAATATATCCATTCCAAGTTTTAATGTTGCTATAGTAGAATATAGTTGTACTCTCGCTAAGTTTTCAAAGTTTAATTTTGCAGTTGCTGGTCTTATAAGAAGTGGACAACCTGCATCTGTTTTTGTTATAGGTTCTCCCGAATAATAGTTAAAGCTTATTAACCCACCACAATCTTCATCTGCCTTTAATACTTTTTCATAAAACAGATCATATACTTCTGCTTTTGTTAAAGTACCTCCACATTCTGTTTGTACTTGATAAAACAAATTTACCCATGCATCTAAATCAGAAGTACATGTATTACAATGTACCATTGCTACTGCATTTCCTGTAGGAGTTGTCACCATATCTATTTCAGGATAAACTTTTGATAACATTTTTTCTAATACAATCATTGCAAAAATTGATGTACCTGCTGATATATTTCCTGTACATACTTTTACGCTATTAGTTGCTACCATTCCTGTTCCTGCATCTCCTTCTGGTGGACACATTAAAGCTCCTGCTTGCAAAGTTCCTGTAGGATCTAATAATTTTGCTCCTTGTTCTGTCAAAACACCTGCTTTATCTTCTGCTTTTAATACTTTTGGTAGTATATCTTCTATTTTGTATGGTAAATTTTCTTCTGATAAAATATCATTAAACTTTTTAAGCATTTCTTTATCATAATTATTAATTTTACTATCTATTGGAAACATACCAGAAGCATCACCTATACCTAAAACTCTTTCCCCAGTTAATTTCTCATGCACATAACCTGATAATGTATTAATATTATGTATTTTTTTAATATGTTCTTGCTTTTCTAAAATTGATTGATACAGATGTGCTATACTCCAGCGATGTGGAATATTAAAATTAAATTCTTTTGTTAATTTTTCCGAAGCTTGTGCTGTTGTTGTATTTCTCCATGTTCTAAATTCTGCTAATTGATTTGCATCTTTGTCAAATGCTAAATATCCATGCATCATTGCTGATACTCCAATTGATCCTATACGACACAATTGAGTATCATATTTATTTTTAAATTGTTGCATTAACTTAGATACTGCATCTTGAATACCACTCCACACATCATCTAAATGATATGTAAAATATCCATTTTCATATCTATTTTCCCAGTCATGTGCACCTATTACCAAAACTTTGTGATTTTCATCTATAAGCACTGCTTTTATTCTTGTTGAACCCAACTCAATGCCTAGTGATAATTTATTATAATCAATACTCATAGCGCAAACTTCCTTTTGTAATAATTAAATTATTTAATATCAAAAATACTTCTTACTTTTAGTTTATCAATATTACCACTAATCACTTTTATTCTTCTTGTTTCATTGTTTAAATCAAAGTAATTATCTTCTAAAAGCATATCTTCATTTTCATTTAAAATTTCTACACCCTTAGCATATCCATTTGTTGACACAACAATATATTCTCCATCAACTTCTACTTTTATTTGAGGGTCTATAAATTCAAAATGTTTTGGTGCACAGAATAACACTGTTCCTGAAGATACAACTTTTCCATTTTCTTCTAATTGATAACTTACATATTCTTTGCGTATATCTATATCTTCAAATACTCTCTTATCTAACCATATACTTGACAATTTTGCTACATTAACACTTTCACAATGTTCTTCAACAATACTTGCATCGTTTCTTCTAAGTTGCCATTTAACTGCAACTTGTTTATCTTCCATTGTTTCATTAGCAACATTTAATCTTATACTTTTTTCTATATCATTTACAAATTCAGCATTTATATTTGGTTCTTGAGTTGTAGTTCCTTCTTCGTGACAAGATATCATAAGTGGAGCAAAAAATCTTTTTGCATAATAATGGAGTGCTTTCCATCGACCATAATAGTCCATAGAAGACCAACTTGCTACTGGCCAACAATCATTTAATTGCCAGTAGATAGCACCCATACATCTTCCCCTATTTCTTCTCCAATGCTCAACACCATATTTTATAGCTTCTGCTTGTAACATTTGTGTTGCATATAAAAGTGTGCCAAATTCTGTTGGATATTTAAATGTTTGGTTCATATATGTCATCATTTTTCCATTAGCTGTTCCATTTCTTTGGTGTTTTTCCATTACATATGAAAAAATATTTCTATCTTCTGGTAATGTAAAACTTTCTACTGTCTTTTCACAAGGAAATGACTGGAATCCAAATTCTGATGCATATCTAAAATAGAATTTTCTATATTCACTAAATGGTTTATCGCAGTGCCATACTCCCCAATAGTGAGCATCTCCTCTATTTTCATCATCAGGATTATCAAAAGAACCTCCAGATGATGGACTTGCTGGCCAATAGAATGTATTTGGGTCATATTCTTTTAAGATTTTAGGGAAAATGTATTCATACATTTTTATATAATCTGCTTTTTGTTTTAATGTTGTTACCCAAGTTCCTCTATCAACAAAAGTTTCCATTTCGTTATTTCCACACCATAGTCCTAAACAAGCATGATGTCTTATTCTTTTGATATTATCTATTAACTCTTGTTTGATATTTTCTTCAAATTCATCTGTCAATTCATACACAGCACAAGCATACATCATATCTTGCCATACTATTAAACCTAACTCGTCACAGATATCAAAGAAATAATCGTCTGGATAATATCCTCCACCCCATACACGAACACTATTAAAATTAGCATTTACACATTGTTCTAATAATTTTCTTGTTCTTTCTTTGTTTATTCTTGGAAAAATATTATCTTCTGGAATATAATCTGCTCCCATTGCGAAAATTTGTACTCCATTAACTTCATGTGCAAAACTTTCGCCATACTCATCTTTTTCAATGTGCATTATCATTGTTCTAAGGCCAATACGTTTTTCCCATACATCGATATCTTTACCATCAGATTTTAATGTTACTTTTACTGTATAAAGTGGGTGTTCTCCATATCCATTAGGCCACCATAGTTTTGGATTTTCTATTGTAATACATTTAGGAGAATTTTTGTAAATTTCTTCTTGTCCGTCTGGTTTTACTACAACAACCTCATACTCTGTTTCTTTATCTCTGATTATCTTTTGTTCTTTTACATCAATGTTTAAATCCACAATATTTTCTTTATGATTTTGTGTTATATATACGCTATCTATTCTAGAAGTATTTACACCTAATAATTCTACATCTCTCCATATTCCTGCATCTGGTAGTCTTGGTCCCCAATCCCAACCAAACATACAATGTGCTTTTCTTATGTGTGGAAATCCCACCATTGCATCACTTGTACCATCAACAATAACTTCTTTTTGTTTTTCTTTTATGTATTTTGTAGGTGAATAAATAGTAACTTGTAGTTCATTGTCTCCTGATTTTAAAATATTAGTTACATCAAATTCCCACACTCTATGCTGATTATTTGTATAACCTAATTTCTCTTGATTTAAAAATATATCACAAATTGTATCTAACCCATTAAATTTTAAGATTATCTTTTCACTTGATTTTATATCTTCATCTACTACAAATTTTGTTTTATAGATAAAATCATTGTCCATTATTTTTAAAGCTTTTAATTCATTATCTCTCCAATATGGGTCTTCCATTTTTTTATTTTCTAGCAAGTCATTATATACAGATCCTGGTACTGTTGCTTTTACAATATCATTTTCACCTGCTATTTGTAATGTCCAGTTATTATGTAGTTTTTGTATTTTCATAATTACTCCTCTAATTAACAGTATTACATTAAAATTTTATATTTTAATTACTATCTTTCTTCAAAAATTAATTCGTCTTCTTTTTTAAACACTCTATAACCAAACTCTTTATCTTCAATTTTTGCATAATCATGTCCTGCTACTGTTGGCCAACAAGCTCCCACTTTTAATTGTGTATCACCTGTATTTAAAAGTCTATGTGCTAATTTTCCGTCAATATGATGCAATGAACCTTTAAAAACTTTTTCGCACCATGTTTTTCCATTTTCATCCATTAACATTAATAAACCTTCGCCATCAATACCAAAATAAAATTCTGCACAATTTAAGTCATTATGAAAATGACCTCTTGTCATATTACATTCACCATTAATATATACAGGTTCTAAAATTGTTAATCCCCAATATAAATCACCGGCTTTATTACTATCACCTTTTTCATACGAATAAACAGTATACATTAATGTATTTTCATCTACATTATTATCATCTTTATAAATTTGCTTAATTTGTGAAAATGATTTTTCATACATTTTTACATCTTCACCTTTTATTACATCGCTATAAATATTATGAATTACTTTAGGTTCTTCTACTTTCATTTTAAACATCTCCTATTATGGAATAAAATTTTCCCATTTTTCTTTGCATAAATTTGGTTTAGATACAAATAAAAATTTATCTGGATTTTCTTTAAACTGTTGATATATTGATTTTCCTTTTTCTATTCCAAATTCTTCATAAATTCTAGGTTCTTTTACAATACATTTATCTGTTATATAGTTTTCATTTTTTATAAATTTTATTTTGTCATTTTCTACTATTGGAAACCACGCAATCCCCTTATGTTTTCTTACATCATCATAATCAAATCCATAATCTCTAACACACCAAGCTCCAAATGTCAAATTTTCTGATGTATCTGCAACAATAGTACAATGAGCCCAATTTGGTGGAACAATTACAACATCACCTTCTTGTGCAAAAACAGCATAACATATTCCCGGATTATCCTTTGCAGTTTCTTGCATATAAATATATGCTTTTCCTGTCCAAATCTCATATACTTCACAGGTTGATGCACCACAAGACTTTGACACAGCATGAATATGTCCTTGTGACCTTACTGGTTCATTTCCTAATTTTCCCTTAGAATATGTAACTACACCATATAACAAATTTCTATCAACCATATTTTGTTTATCATCATTATTCCCTACATCCATAGCAATGGAATATACTATATCAGGACCATCACAATTTTTATCCATTAAATTTTGTCTTATATCATCTAATTTCCTATTTTCTACTTCTGGTCCAAATACATTATGTCCATATTCAAAGCCTAAAGGATTATATGTAGGTTTGATATCAAATCCTGGATTAAATTTCATAAGTCTATCCCTCCATATTAAAAAGCTCAGTTGCTCCAATAATTCCTGCATCATTTTTAAGTTTTGCAATTTGTATATCTGTCTGTGGCAATATATTACTTGCAAAACACTTACCATAAACTTTTTCCTTTAAAGGAATTAGCAGAATATCCCCTTGATTAGAAACGCCACCACTTATCAGTATTTTTTCAGGTCTAAATATGTTTATTAAATTTGATATACCTATTGATAAGTTTTCTAAATATTCATCTATAATATTTCTTACAATCTCATCATTTTTAGCTAGTGCCTCAAAAATCATTTCACCTGTTATACTGTCTATATTTTTATTACATAGATTATATAAAATAGAAGTTTTATTACGATTTACAATATTTTTAGTAATCTTAATAAGTGAACTTGTAGAACAATATGCCTCTAAACAACCTTTTTTCCCACAAGAGCATAATCTCCCATTTTTTTGTATAATTGTATGACCTGCTATTCCTCCACCTTGACTTTGTCTTAGTAATTTTCCATTAACAGTAATACCACTTCCAATACCTGTACCCAATGTTATCAAAATAACATCTTTACAGTTTTGCGCATTACCTTTTTTTATTTCTCCCAAGACAGCACATTGTGCATCGTTTGCGATTCTTACAGGTAATCTTAGTCTTTCATTCAATATATCTTTTATGGGAAAATTTCCCCATTTAAAATTATTTGAATACAAAATAACTCCTGCCTTAGAGTCAATTAATCCTGCACATGCAACACCAATTCCTAAAATTTGTTTTTTATTCAATCCATTATCTAAAATAAGATTTTCTATTTCAGATATCATTTTAGAGATAATATATTCATTATCTTGATTTGCTTGAGTAGGATATTTTTTATTTTTTATAATATTTCCACTTTCATCAACTATACCAAGTTTTACAAAAGTACCACCTATATCTATTCCTATAGTATACATATAAGATAACCTCTTTTATTTTATAGTAATATCACTTTCTTCTTGATAAAAATCTTTTCCATACCAAACATTCATATTTTCATTACAATTTACTAAGATATTTTCACAAATAACTTTATCTGCTCTGATACATGTAAAACCATTAGTTTTTTGAGAAATTACATCAGCACTATATCCTGGACGCAAATCTAAACTATCTGCTGACCAACGACTTGTTTTCTTTAAATTCACCCTTATTCTATTAAATGTTATATCTTTTATTTTTTCATTTTTATCTGAATAAATGACTATTCCATTTTCTCCACTACAATTTATATTTTCAAAATGAATGTTTTTGATATTTCCTGATGATTTGTTTTTATATCTATCCAATACCGTAATAGAAATTGGCTCTCCACTTCCCCACCATTGTGGAGCAAATCTTCTAGTTTCAATATTTATATTAGAAAAAATTACATTTTCAATATTACCTTTATCTCTCAGTTGTAAAGATATTCCTCTGTTAGATTTTGAAATACTACAATTGCTTACAGTAATGTTTTTAAAATCATTTTCACTTTCTGTCCCTATTTTTATAGCTGCACTAGTTGATATTAATGTGCAATTAGACACTACTATATTTTCACAAGCTCCACATTCATTATGTTTATGAGAATTTTTCAAAACGATACAATCATCAGCGCATTCTATATGACAATTAGATATTCGTACATTTTTACAATGATCTGGGTCTATTCCATCACAATTTGCCATTTTTAAGTTATTTAAAATTCTAATACTATCTATTAGTACATCATTACAACCAACTAAATGTATAGTCCAAAATGCACTACCTCTCATGGTAATTTCACAAATTGATAAATGATTCACTTTATGAATTAACATCATAGGTATTCTAGGATAATATGAACCACCTATATGATATTTATCTTGTTCTCCATAAAAAATCTCTTCATTTCCATCAATAGTTCCAGTACCACTAATAATTATATTTTCACCTTTAAATCCTGCTATAAAGAAATGTTTAGGTTCTCCATTATAATCATATTCACCACTAGCAGATATAGTATTTTCATCTACAAATACACTTTCAACTTCCATGTAATCATCAAAGTTTGAACTTGCTTTTAGAACAGCACTATGCTCCAAATGAAACTCTACATTACTTCTCAATAATAAAGAACCAGAAACATATGTGTGTCCTCCAGGCAATACAACTTTTCCACCACCAAAGCTATAGCAATCATCTATAGCTTTTTGTATAGCTTTTGCATCATTAGTTTTTCCGTCACCTAACGCACCATAATCTAATACATTATAAATCATTTGAGGTTTCCTCCTATTTAATTAAAAATGTATGCAAACTATGTGGTTCTAACTGTGCAGAAAATTCAATATTTTCACCTTGTAATGTAAATTTTCTTTCTTTATGCATAGGATTTATAGCTACTATTACTTTACTTCCATCTTTATTTTCAAAAACACTACAATTTGCAGATAAATGTCCTTTTACTTCTACAAATCTTGCACCTTCTTTTACAAAATGTGAATAATGTTTCATCAAATAAAACTCTGGTTGCAATGTTAATTTTCCTGTTTCTTTATTAACTGTACATAATGAATTTTGTTGCCAGCCCCATGTTGAAATCCCACCTTCTAATAATGCGATATTCCAATATGTATATCTTTCTGTACCATGTCTAAAATATTGCCACATTAATCCTGCAATATATTCCATTTGCTCCCAGCTGTTTTTACCGTCACCACATTCACTTTCTGTTTGCATAATTCTCATTTCTGGAAAACTTGTTTCTATTTGTTCTAAAATATGTTTTCCTCCCCATTGCAAACCTACTCCTGTTATATATTCTCTAGCTTTTTTATCTGATAAAACTGTATTTGCAAATTGGTCAAAAAATTCACTAAAAGGTGTATGTGCTCCTAAAATTATGTCTATAAATGGACCATTAATAGTACCTAACCACAATTGTGTATCAACACCACTTTCTTTTAGAGCAGGTCCTAAATAGTCTCTAATAAAAACTAACATGTCTTCGCCATTCCATTTACAAGAAGGGAATTTTTGGTCAGCCATAGGCTCATTTTGTACATGTATTTGTTTTACATTGATACCTTGTTTTCTATATTCTTCAACAAATTTTACAAAATATTTTGCATATGTTTTTAATACCTTATCTTCCATTTTTAAAGTTCCATAATTATACACAGGAAATGTCTTCATCCAAGTTGGAGGGCTCCATGGAGAACCAAATACAAAGAAGTCATCACCTTGTCTTTTTACTGCTTCTTTAATAAATGGAATTGTATATTCTTTATCTCTTTCTATATTAAAATCTTTTAATTCATAATCATCTTTAGTTTCATCACAACTATACCATTCTAAACTAAAATCATTTGCACCAATTGGTACACGACCATAATTAAAATTACATTTATCTTTACAGAATAACTCATCTAAAAAAGCTTCTCTTTCTTTTTCATCAACTTTTTGTAAAGCGTCCCAACCTAATTCATTAAAACAGCCTCCAAAGCCATACACTTCTTGCTTTTTGTTTTCTGTTATTATTAATGTATCTTCATATTTATCATTACAAATGTTGCCTTCTTGCCAGTAATTGTTATATGTTGATTTAATATGTAATACTTCGCTCATATCAAAATACCCCTTAAATTATTTATTATCTTGTAAAAATTTTAAGTTTTTTTCTATTAAGTCACATCTTTGTTTTACACAATCTGGTGATCTTAGTGGGTCTTCAGGTGTGTTAAATAGATAATCTTCCAATTTATCTATCGTAGTTGTTGCTACATGCATTCTTGTATCTGATGACGCATAATAAATGTATACATCTCCGTTATCTTTTGCTATAGCTCCATTTGTAAATACTACATTAGATACATCTCCAACTCTTTCATTTCCCAATGGTACTAAGAATACACCTGAAGGATTTGCAATTAATTTAGATGGGTCTTTTAAATCTGTACCAAACGCATATAAAACATATCTTAAACCAGCTGCAGTATTTCTAACACCATGAGCAATATGTATCCAACATTTTTTACCTTTAAAAGGAACTGCACCTGCACCATTTTTAGCTTCTGTTAATGTGTGATATACTCTACGACTTATAATTTTTTCTTCATCTATTACAGCATGTTCTATATCATCACATAATCCAAAACCAATTCCTCCACCACTTCCAGTTTCAATAAAACCGTCCATTGGTCTTGTATAAAAAGCATATTTTCCATCAACAAACTCAGGATGTAAGACCACATTTCTTTGTTGTGGAGATTGTAAAGTTTTTAAATTATCAAGCCTTTCCCAAGCTTTTAAATCTTTTGTTCTAACTATGCCAGCTTCTGCTACAGCAGCTGACAAATCAGATGATGTTGTGTCTTTACTTTCTGAACAAAATACACCATAAATCCAACCATCTTCATGTTTTGTTAAACGCATATCATATACATTTGTTTCATATGAACAAGTATCTGGTAAAACTACTGGATAATCCCAAAATCTAAATCCGTCTATACCATTATCACTTTCAGCAACTGCAAAAAATGACTTTCTATCGTTTCCTTCCACTCTTGCAACTAAATAATATTTTCCATTTAGCTCAATAGCACCTGAATTCATTACAGCATTAATTCCTAATCTTTCCATAAAGTTAGGATTTGTTTTTGGATTCAAATCATATCTCCAATGTATTGGTGCATGTTCTCTTGTTAACACTGGATAAATATATCTATCATATATACCATTGTAAAAATCACTTTTTACATTTTTTCTAGACAATAATTTTTCTTGTTTGTCTTTTTCCACATAGTATTGTTTATGTAACATATCTAATTCTCCTTTTTAATTTTAATGACTATTAAACATTAAATACTTCTGTATGTAAATCAACATTAAAATCTGGATACCAATTAAAATTAAATTCTTTTTCATCTATTTTCCAGTTAACTGGATATTTATTATTTAACCAATCTAATGGCTCAACATTTAAAGGAACATTTTGAGATTTTGCAAACAATTCACTAACTTTATCAGCTTTATCTTGATTTAAACTACTAAGTTCAATGGAAATAAATAACGGAGAACCTGTATAAGCTGTTAGTTCCATAAATTGTTTGTTCAATTCCCAAGGTACATCTTTAGTCAATCCTATACAATCAGGGTCTGATGCATAAAATGCATTATGTTGTGGATATCTAAATGCAAGTGTATTTACACCCATTTTTCTTGTTCTATTCCATTCTCTACCACTAGTATCATCGCCTGTTCGATTAAGCTCAAATATTCCAGCACTTAAATGGCTGATAGTATTACAACCCATTATATAAGCATCTTTTGCAGAGTTTCTTAAAGTCATATAAAAATCCTTTATAATTTCTGCTGTTGTTTTTGTTTTATCAAAAAAGCTCCAACCTTTATTTGTAATGATTCCTCCCATTTGGAAGCCCCATCTACCTAAAATGTCATATGTTGAAAAATCATGTTTTATAAGCTCAAATCCCCATTCTGTGAAACGATTAATATCTTGTGTTACTTTATCAAGCACATATGGAGAACTAGGGTCTAGATATTGTGTTTTTGTAAATCCATTTTCTAAACCTGTTTTAAATCTTTTTTGTGGTAATATACATTCTTGTGGAAATTGTTCTGCAGAGAATAATGGTCTAAACCAAAGTCCTGGTCTTACGCCTTCTTGTTTCAATTCTCCTGCTAATTCTTCAAATTTAGGGAATAAATAATTTCCACTTGTCCAAGGTCCACCTGCGCAAGCTTCAAAGTGACATACTTGCCAACCGTCATCAACTAACATAAATGGTCTTACTTCTTGATTACCTGCTAAACTTGAAATAGTTTTAGCTTGTGCAATTACTCCTTGTTTTGATGTGTTTCCATAATCTGTATACCAGTTATTACCACCATAAATTCTCTCTTTAGGTAATCTTGGATTTGGACACATGATTTTACAAAATTCTTTTGTAGCTAAAAATGAACTTTCATTTTCTTTGCCTTCTCTACATACAACTTCTGCTGCATTAAGCACACGAGAACTTAAATCTATTCCAACACCACCACATCTTACATCTAACCAAAGATAAATTCCTTGTTCAGTTATTTGCCAAAATGCCATAGATGATGTTCCTGTCATAACACCATATCCGTGAGTTAAATTTCCGTCATAATGCATGAAATACCAAGGTGATACTCTTTCAGGGTCCATAGGTAACCATGCTAAGTCACCATATCCTCTTTCCCAATGGTCGTTTAAAAACAAACTTTTTTTGTTAAATTCATGTTTCCAATGTAAAATAATACATTCAGGCTTATCATTAATTGCCTCTATTTGAACAGTCATTTTGTTATCTTTTATAGGAAGACTAATTTTTATTTGCTCTAGTTCCCAACTATTATTTCCACAATATTTTGCTTTATCTGATTTGGATTCGCTTTTAATTATTATCATATCTGGATTTTTTATTATATTTAAAAAGCTCATATAAATTTCCTCCTATATAAATTAATTATTTTCAACTATCACTTTTCCTTCTTTTCCATTTATTCCACAACCGGAAACTTGATTTAATTTAACATCAGAATTTTTAGACATAAAAATGCAATCAAAATCATCACTTTCAACTATTGGTGTATAGTCTGCTGGAGAAGTATCAAATACCTTTCCTTTTATAGATAAATTATCACTTTCTTTTAGTTTTATTAGAATATTATTAAAGTGGATATTCTTTATATTGTTATTTCCAATTACACCTATTGCATTTTCAGCATCACAGATAATATTTTCAAATAAAACATCTTTTATATTAATTTTATAATTTCTATTTTCTAATTCTTCTGTATGATCTACATGGTCCATTGTTGTATATGGCACAGCAAAGACACAAATAGGTTCGCCATTTCCCCACCAATTTCCAGCTCTAACTCTTGTATCCATATAAATATTTGATACAACAACATTTTCTATTAAACCGGTAGTTGATGTCATAATACAGAAAGCTCTGTTACTTTCTAATATTTGACAATTTGATACTGTAACATTTTTTACAATACTATGAGCATGACCTACAACAATTGATTTAGAAAAACTTTTTAATATGCAATTTGTAATAGTTATATTTTTACAAGGAACTGACCAATTAGTTATTGATGATATTGCAATACAATCATCAGCACTTGTTATATTACAATTAGATATGATCACATTTTCACTAGCTGATATGTGAATACCATCATTATTAGGAATTCTTTCATGTCCAATATTAGTAATGCCGTCTATTCTTACCTTTTTACATTCTGCAAAAGTAATTGTCCAACAAGGTGCATCTAAAATTGTTATATCTTTGAAAACAACATTAGTACATTTATAGAAAAAAATAGGTTGATTTGGTCTCCAATTATAAAAAGCCGTAGACTCCTCTTTTTGCTCTTGACTAAATTTATCTTTTAAATTTTCAGGTAAATTGTATGTACTAAAATCAAAAAAAGCTGTACCATTTAAATCTATTGTTCCTGATCCATAAACACATATATCTTTATTTTCTAGCGAATATAAAAGCGAAATTGTTTCTCCAAATTCACAATGTATATATCCTATTTCTTTATAATCATCTTTATTATCACTTGCTAATAACACAGCGCCTTTTTCTAAATACAAGTCAGCACCTTTTAAATTTAATGTACCTGTTTTATATACACCTTTAGGAACAACTACTGTTCCACCATTAATATCTGCATCATCTATAGCTTTTTGTATTGCTTCAGTTTGTACTTCTGATTTTCCTGAAACTGCTCCATAATCCAATATAGAATATAAATTTTTCATTAAATCTGTCCTCTCACTTATTCTTAACTATTTATAAAGATAATCTTTTACGCCATTTTTCATTAACTAAATCATCTGGTAAAACAGTTTGTTTCATTTTATCTGTTAATCGTTTATGCCATTCAACATCTCTCCACATTCCAACAAATTGTGGACATGCAAAATTACTTGTTCCTGCCATTAACCATCGTTTACTATCACAAGCACTATTAACTCCTATTTCACATAAATCTTTTACCCAATCCCAACTTAATAAAGGATAGTCTTTGTAATCAACTATTCCCCAACATTCAGTTGTTGCTAATGGTAAATCTTGTAATTTTGAAGCGTCAGCTAAATCTTTTATTCCATCTTTTAACAGTTGTTGCCAATATTCTTTCTTTTCTTCATAAACTTTAAGTGCATTTTTAGAAAGTAAGTGATATGCTTCTTCTGTATATCTTCCATCTTTTGCTTGACCAACATTTCTGTAAAACTCACTTTCATTTAACTTAACCATCCAAATATGATGTTCAATTAAATCAAAAAAATCTAATTTGTTTTTAATATAGTAGTCTACACAATCATTATCCATTGAAAAACACATTGGAATTTCTGGATATGATTCTCTTAATTTATTAACAGCTTTTTTCATATATTCCATAGATTTTTCTGTATACCAAGCACCCCAACCTGCATCTTTAGGATCATTTTCAAAATAAGGTGCCCAAATATCTCCTGGCCATTCATTACATAAATCAACATATAAAACTTGGTCTAATAAACCTGCATCTGAAATTAAATCTAATACCGCTTTCCAGTTTTCAGCCATTTTTTCCGGTGATGTAATTTCCATTCTTACATCATCCTCATCTTCTCTATACCATGTTGATAAACCAACTTTTATATTGTATTCTTTACATTTTCTAATAAAGTCAATAAGTTCTGGGTGTAATCTTACACGGTTAATATATGGACTTCCCCAATCATTTGAGTACCAAACAGGTAACAGTGTCCATTCTTTATCTTTATCTTTTGCAATTAAATGAGGAAAAGCATCTATTCTTACAGCTTCATATCCTCTTTCAACTAATTCAGATAGTGCTTTATCCCAATCCTCAAAACCAGCGCCACTCCAACGACGTTCTATCCAAGAAAAATCCCACATTGTAATAGGTATTGTATGTAAATTCATTTTTTTATCCTCCTTTAGATATAAAAATGGCAACTACAAAATCTTTGCAGTTGCCATTTTTTATGTAAATATAGATTACTAGACTATATTTCTAGACTCTAACGCAACCAGATTTATTTATCAGTTTTTAAAGCCTCCATTTTTGCGTTTTTAAATATTTCTAGATTTCCTTTATCCCATTCTAGGCATTTATCATAACCTAAACCTTTCATTTCTTTTACCATATCATCCCAAATTTTATCAAATTCATCTCTATCGCTAGCAAAAACCATTTTCCAAGAAGCATTAATTAAAGATTCTTGTACTGAAGCTCTTGTTGTAGCTATATCAGATGGTTCTTTCGGAATATCAAGCATTGCCCCTGGAGATAATTCAATTAATTCGTTATTCAACAAATATTCTTTTGGATTATTAACTCCATATCTAGCTGTCCAATTTTCATCTAATTTTGTACGATTTTCTTCAATAATACTTGACCAGAAGTCATAGTTGTATGGTTCTCCTGTTTCTGGATTTGGTGAACCTGTTTGTTGAATAATAGTACTTGTTTGTATATATCCTTTTACAAAGTTACCACTACCTAATTGTGAAGGTGTTTCATATTCACTTAATTGTGCTAAATATTTTTTACCTTCTTCTGTAGGTGTAGGTTTTCCATCAACAGTATCCCATAAAACACCTTTTGGTCCCATACAACCTTCATAACAAGTTGTATTTTCAGGTGATGCATACCAATCTAAAAATTCCATTACTCTGTCAACATCATCACATTTTGAGCCTACACCAACTACATTTCCATCTGTTCCATATGGATTGTGTCCATTTGTCCAATATTTACATTCTTCAACTGGAACAAATGCAAATCCTATACCTTGGTTTTCCTTTTCGTGGGTGTTAAAGTGTGTTATACTTGCCCAAGGCCATGGTGCATATAAAACAGACCCATTTTTTACTTTTGCAGTATAATCATCCCATGTTTGTGAACTTGAATCTGGGTCTACTAATCCCATTTGATTTGCTGTGAATAAAATTTCTAATGCTCTGTAATAAGCTCCTGATTTATCTATAACTTCTACTGATTTTGTTCCATCACCATTTTTCAAATAAAAACCGGTATTATCCATGTTATATCCTAACTGATTTACCAAACAGTTAGCCATTTTCATATATCCACCGTCCCAATCTTTAAAGAATGAGAAACCATATGTTTTAGCACCTGATTCAGTAGTTGGATATTTCTCTTGCATTTTTTTCAATGCGTCTAATAAATCTTCATATGTTTTTAACTCTGGAGCACCTATTTCTGAGAAAATATCAAATCTTAAATATGGAGCATCTTCTGGTTCTATTCCATAAAAATATGGTGTAGAAGCTGTTTCAGTAGAACATTGTGTAGGAATACCATACACCTTATCAGTATCCAAATATCCTTTTAAAGCATCTATTGCCAAATCAAAATTCTTTAAATATTTGCTATTTGGAATATATGAAGAAATATCTTGCACCAAATTTGCTTGAACACAATCTCTCATATCATCTTTACTTACAACAACAATATCTCCTAAATCTCCTGCTGCTGATCTAGTTTGGTATAAAGTTTTTCCCCCACCTGCTACATTAGGTGCTATAATATTAAGCTCAATATTAAACTTTTCTTTGATTAAATCTCCATACCAACCTTCTTGTTTACCCATGTAATTACCTGGTCCTGAAAAGAAATCTAAAGTTAATAATTCTGATTTATCAGAAGATTTTTTTCCTTCATTTGAACTATCACTGCCACAACCTGTCATTGCAAGCATTGCTACCAAAGCAAGTATTCCTGCTTTTTTTAAAAAAGTACCCTTTTTCATTATTATTCCTCCGCTTTAGATTTAGCGTCTTTAAATATGTCTAAATTTTGTTTATCAAATTCTAAACATTTATCATAACCTAAACCTTTCATCTCTTCTACCATTTCATCCCATAATTTATTAAATTCTTCTTCATTATTAGCAAAAACCATTTTCCATGATGAATTAATTAATGTTTCTTGTACTGAAGCTCTTGTTGTAGCTATATCTGATGGATCTTGAACAGTTTTCATTAATGCCCCTGGAGATACTTCAAATTTATCATTTTCCACTAAATATTCTTTAGCATTTTTACTTCCGTATCTTTCTGTCCATTCATCATCAAGCTTAGTTCTTTTTCCTTCTATAACGCTAGACCAACCATCATATACAAAAGATTCACCAGTTGCTGGATCAATATCTCTTGTTGATTGAATTGTTGCGTTAGTCATCATTCTACCTTTATCAAATTGACCTCCACCAATTTCTTCTGAAGCCATAAAATTAAATGGATCTGCTAAATATTTTTCCCCTTCTTCTGTAGGAACTGGTTTTCCATCTTTAATATCCCATAAATATCCTTGTGGTCCTAAACCACCTTCGTAACCATATGTATTTTCAGGTGATGAATACCAATCTACAAATTCAAATACTCTATCAATATCATCTGCTTTAGAACCTATACCTAAAACATTTCCATCACTTCCATAAGGATTACAACCTTCAACATAGTAATTTGCCTCATCAATAGGAACAAATGCATAACCTACCCCATTATTTTCTTTTTCAGGTGTATTGTAATGAGTAACACTTGCCCAATACCATGGCGCATATAAAACAGAACCATCTTTAACTTTAGCTGTATAATCGTCCCATGTTTGTGAACTTGAATCTGGATCGACTAATCCCATTTGGTTTGCTTTAAATAAAATTTGTAAAGCTCTGTAATATGGTCCATCTTTATCAGTAGCTTCATAAACTTGACTTGCATCACCATTTTTTATGTAAAATCCTGTATTATCCATGTTATATCCTAATTGGTTTAATAAGCAATTAGCCATTTTCATGTATCCGCCGTCCCAATCTTTAAAGAATGAAAAACCATATGTCTTTGCACCTGATTCAGTAGTTGGATATTTTTCTTGCATTTTTTTCAACGCATCTAATAAATCTTCATATGTTTTTAATTCTGGTGCTCCAATATCTGAAAAAACATCAAATCTTAAATAACTAGCATCTAATGGATCAACCCCTGCTATATCAGGTTCTGATGAATCTCTTGTTGAACACCAAGTAGGAACTCCGTATACTTTATCAGTTTCTAAATATTCTTTTAAACCATTAATACCTTTATCAAATTTTTTCAAATATTCAGCTTCTTCTACTTGATCACTAATATCTGCTATTAATCCTGATTTAACACAGTCTCTAAATTTTTCACGACTTACTACTATGATATCTCCTAAATCTCCTGCTGCAGAACGAGTTTGATATAGGGAATCTCCACCACCTGCAACATTTGGAGATATAATATTAAGTTCAATATTAAATTTATCTTTTATTAATTTTGCATACCAGCCTTCTTGTTTTCCCATAAAGTTACCAGGACCTGAAAAAAAGTCTAGTGTTAAAACTTCTGATTTATCGGAAGTTTTGTTGTTTGCATCTTTTTGAGTTTTACCACATCCAGTCATTGTTATTAATGCTGCTAATGCAATAATACCTGTGCTTTTTAATAATTTTCCTTTTTTCATACTAATTTCCTCCTAGATAATTATAATATTTAACCTTTTACTGCTCCAATCATTATGCCTTTTACAAAGAATCTTTGGAACAATGGATATACCATTAATATAGGAAGAGCAACAACGATTGATACTGTAAATTGAATAGAACGAGTAGTTTGTTGTGTTGCTAAACTTCCTACCATACCACTCATTGACTGACTATTTTTTATAGAAGCAGCTAATGAACTAGCTTGATTAATGTATTTATACAATACATACTGTAATGTATAATACTTTTCATCTGTCATCAAAATTAATGTATCTTGGAATGCATTCCATTGGCTAACAGCTGAAAAAATTGCTACAGTCGCTAAAATAGGAACAGATATCGGTAAAATTATTGAAAAGAACATTCTTAATGTACCTGCACCATCTAATTTAGCAGATTCTTGTAGTTCATATGGTGTAGATTCTACATATGTTTTAACTAATATAATATTAAACGGTGTTACAAATGCAGGAATAATATAAGCCCAAAAATTATTTGTAAGTCCTAAATTCTTCATTGTTATAAACCAAGGAATTAAACCTGCACTGACATACATTGTAATTATAGTATATCTATACCAAAATTTTCTAGCCCACATTTCTTTTTGAGTAAACATAAAACCCAAAAATGCTGAACCAAAAACTGTTGCTGCTGTACCTAAAACGGTTCTTGCTACTGAAATAAATGCTGAATGCCATAAACCTGAAAGTTTAAAAACTTCTTTAAAGTTAGTAAAGTGTATATCCTTTGGTAAAAATATTATTTTTCCAGCTTGACTTAATTCATTAGAACTAATTGCATTAATGAATAAGTAATAAAAAGGAAATATACAAATTAAAGTAAATATAGAAAAAACTATATATATAATTATGTCTGTTATTGTTAATTTCTTTTTATGCATAACATTCTCCCCTATACGATAGATTCTCCACGAACAGCTTTTGAAAACCTATTTACTGAGAATAATAAAATTACACTAACAAAAGTTTTCAAAATACTTATAGCAGTTGCTAAAGAGTAACTTCCTGATTTCATAGCTAAATTATATACATATAAATCTAATACTTGAATGTGATCTGAGTTAAATGCATTTTGGAATAGGAAATATTGTTCCATACCATTATTTAAAAAGTTAGCTATGCTCAATAACAACAATACAAAATATGTAGGAAGTAATCCAGGTATTGTAATATGCCAAATTATTTTAAATCTACCAGCACCATCTACTCTTGCTGCTTCATATAAACCTTGGTCAATTCCACCTAAAGCAGCTAGATACATAATAGCACTCCAACCTAAACCTTTCCATGTATTCCATGCCCACATTGATAACCATGTTCCTGATTCTTGTTCTAAAAATTGTATTGGTTCTGTTATCAATCCAAGGTTCATTAAAATATTATTCATAGCTCCTGAACTTGAGAAAATTGAGTATGCCATAAAATAAACTAAAACCCAACTTATAAAGTTTGGTGTTGTTGTAAATGTTTGAACAATCTTTTGGAATTTAGAACTTCTACATTCTGCCAAAAATATTGCAAACACCATTGGAAGCCATGAAGTAAGAATTCCTAATCCACTCATAACAAAAGTGTTTCTTAAAATCCCTAAAAGTTGTTGCACTTTTACTGGTGAGTCAACCATAGACTTAAACCATTGTAACCCAACAAAGTCACAATCTTTTAAAGCTAATGGAGGTCTGTAATCAAAAAATGCATAAATCCATCCATATAAAGGATAATAACTAAAAATAAATAATAAAATCATAAAAGGTAAAATATACAGGAATAATTTCATCCTTTCGAATTTCTTATTTAATCTTGTAGTCTTTTTGTTCATTTTGCTCAAAGTCATATTCACATCTCCTTTGAATTTGTTTGATATTAGTATATATCATGAACAAATTGTTATAAACCCTATTTTTTTTACATCGATATAGAAAAAATTAGTGATATTAAACTGTAATTTTTTTATGCATAAAAATACAGTAGATAAAATCGTATGCTTTTTGTGCAATATTTCTAATATTTTTTAAATACTTGACAAAAATAAATATTTTATCAATAATTATACTGACAAAACTAAACAAAGGACAGATTAGAATGAAGCATTTATTTCATATATTTGACAACTTTAAAACAAGAAAAAAATTACTTATTATATACATATTATTCGGTCTTATTCCTTTTTTCTGTCTTGCAACCTATTCAACATATAAATCTTACTCATCTATTATTTCTGAATATCAACAAGTTCTTAAAACAGAAAATCATAGAATAAAAAATGTTTTTTTTGAAGTAATGTACTTGTTCACTAACTTTTCAAAACAAATACAAAGAGATAACGAATTAGAAACTCTTTTAACCTATAACTATAATAATGACGAAGAACTATATAAAACTTATAGAAATTATACTAATCTGGATACTATCAAAAAAAATTTTAGTGAAGTAGCAGATATACACATATATTATGAAAACTCTACAATGAAACCAAGTGGATATTTTTATGAAACAACACCTGAAATAAAAGAATATGAATGGTATAAAAATATACATAAATCACCAAGTCAAATAACATGGTTTTATAATACAGATATTAGTAAATTTGGAAAATTGCACTTAGGAAAAATGATAAACTTAACCGGAAATAAAAGTGCAACATTAATTATTACTGTAAGTGATTATTTTTTAAATTATATAAATCAAGAATCTGAAATTTCTTCTGTTTTCGTGTTAGATGATCAAACTATATTCTTTTCTAATTCAGACGAAATTAATACAACATCATTTTCTAAATTACCTTTATCAAAAAATTTTGAGTTAGAAAAAAATATTATTAATTCTGATGATATAAATAAGTATTTAGTGTATGCTTCTCAATGTAGAGGAATTTCTAGTGATAATTATTTTCAACTTATTTCAATAAATTCAAGTGCTGTTAATAATGCTATCAAAACATCTTTTGAGTATGGTATTTGGATGATTTGCAGTGTTGTTATTCCATTAATTGCAATATTACTATTTGTTAGTCATTTTAATAAACGTATTCTAATACTTAAAAATCAAATGGAAAATATTACATCAGAAAATTACAATATACTTTCTTGGACAGAAAGTAACGATGAATTAGGTGTTTTATTTAAACAAATGATAAAAACAATAACATCTATCAAAGAATTAAATGAAACAATTTATCATGAGAAATTAGAAAAAGAAAACTTAAAATTATTGCATAATCAAATGAAATACGAAACACTTACCAATCAGATAAATCCTCATTTTATATTTAATTCATTAGAAACTATTCGAATGAAAGCCGAAGAAAATGATGATTATGAAGTTTCTTATATATCAGAACTTTTAGGACAATTATTACAATATTCTCTTCATATTAGAAATGGACAAACATCTCTTTCAAAAGAACTATTATATGCTGAAAAATATTTATGTTTTCAAAAAATAAGATTTAATAATAGATTTTCTTATGAATTCGATATCAAAAATATAGACACAGAAAAATATGCAATACTTCCTATGTTATTACAACCAATTATAGAAAACTCAATAAAACATGGTTTTGAAAACCAACCTGAGTATTGTTATATTAAAATAAGTGTTTTTAAAGATCAAAAATTTTTGTATATTTCTGTATACGATAACGGAGTTGGTATGAATAACGACATTTTACAAAAACAATTATATCGCTTAAGAAACTCTTTTATAGATGATTCCAAACCCGAAAATGACGATAGAATACATATCGGATTGTCAAATATATACCATCGCATAAAGATTTTTTATGGTGAAGAATATACTGTAAACCTAGATTCTGAACCTATGCATGGAACAACAGTAACTCTTTGTTTACCAGCTAACAATCCTATTGATAATGTAAAAAAAGGAGATAACAACAATGTATAAAGTTTTAATTATTGATGATGAAATTACTATTAGAAAAGGATTAAGAAAAGTTATTGACTGGGAATATTATGGATTTCAAGTTTTTGCAGAAGCATCTACAGCTGAAGAAGGGTTATTAATTATAAACAAACTTTCCCCTGACTTAGTAATGTTAGATATGAAACTCTCTCAAAGTACTGGAATAGATTTTGCAAGAGAAGCTAGATTATCCGGTTGGAAAGGAAAAATAATAATTTTAAGTGGCCACAATAGTTTTGAGTTTGCTCAACAAGCTATAAAATATGAAGTTGTTGATTACCTTCTTAAACCAGTTTCAAGAGAAAAATTAGTAGAAGCAATATTACAAGCCAAACAACAAATCGAAGAGTCCTCATATAGTGACTTTATGTCACAACAATCTATAACTAAGTTGCGTTCACATATATTACAAGGATTATTAACAGGAACATTTAAATATTCAGAATCTTTAAAAAATACTTATAATCTAGATTTAACAGAAGGTCCATACCAAATACTATGTATCTATTCTAAAAATTGTGTAAATAAAGATTATTGGGAATCTGTTTCAAAACAACTAGGTTGTTACATTGTCTATGAAGAAGATACCATTTATATTATTTTAAAGGGTAAAAAATCACAATTTTACATACAAACAATTAAAAAAAATAATGATGAAATATATTTATATAGTGAAAAAACAAATAATATTTCTGATATACATCATTTATATAATCAATGTCATGATGGAATAAAAAACATATTCTTCTTAAAAAAAGAAACAAATGAAATAATCATAAATTCGGCTAAAAATACAACTAAATCTAATTTAACTGATAAAGAAATTGCATCTCAAATATGTCAATATATTACCATAGGAGATGAAAACAAATTAAAAGATTTTTTTAATGTAATATACATACAATTAAAAGAAAATCTTCCAAATATTTCTTCAACAATCTTTTCTATGTTACAAATATATTCCTTAGTACTAAAGGAATTAGAAAAAAATGATAAACAAGTATGTGCATATCTTATGTCATATGATGAATTTTATAGTAAATTATCATATAATAGTTTATTTGATGATTTAAAAATAATGTTTAATGAGTTTTATGATGCATCTTCTTATTATCGTTCCATATCAAGCCAAAATATTATAGAAAAGGTCAAACTATACGTTGAAGAAAATTATTGGAAAACCAATTTAAAACTAGAATCTATATCTATTATTTTTGGATATAATAGTGCTTATTTAGGAAAACTTTTCTCAAAAGAAAATGGTGTAAACTTTAACACATATCTAGATAATATTAGACTAGAAAAATCAATAGAATTACTTAAAACAGATAAAAAAATTTATCAAATAGCTGAAGAATGTGGTTTTTCAAATGCAGAATATTTTACCAAAAAATTCAAAAAATTTTTTAATATGCTTCCAACGGAGTATATTAAAAATTTAAATAAAGATTAAAATGAAAGAAGGATTTATTATGAACCCACTTATTAAAACTGTTCACTGTGCTGACCCTTCTGTACATGTATGGCCAGACAGTGACCGAATTTGGATTTACTCATCACATGATGAACCAGGTACAAATACTTGTGATTCTATGAAAAGTTATCATGTATTCTCATCTGATGATATGTTAAATTTCGTAGATCACGGAAGAGTCCTAGATATTAGCAATGTCCCTTGGGCTGGAAAACAAATGTGGGCAATAGATGCTGCATATAGAAACGGTTTTTATTATCTAGTTTTTTGTGCATTTGAAGCAAAAACAGGTGTTTTCCGTACTGGTTTGGCAAAAAGTGATAGACCAGAAGGTCCTTTTGTTGATGATGGTTACATAGACGGAGTGCGATGGGGTCAAGACCCAGCATTATTTGTTGATGATGATAATACATCTTATCTATTCGTTGGTGCAGGACATTGTATTGAAGCTTATCAATTAACAGATAATTTAAAATCTGTTGTAGATGGTACTTATGTTGATTTAACTCCACAACTTCCTTGGGCTTTCGAAGGGCCTTGGGTTCATAAATATAACGGGAAATATTATTTAACATATCCAGGACTTTATGAAAACAAATGGCCTGAACATATGTATTATGCAGTTTCTGATAAACCTTTAGGTCCTTATGAATTTAAAGGACAATATATTGAAAACTTTGAAGGTAATTCTACAACAAACCATGGTTCTGTTGTAGAATATAAAAATAAATGGTATGCTTTCCACCATAGTAAATGGGTATCTAACCAAGACGCTTGTAGAAATATTATGTGTGATTATCTTGAATATAATGAAGATGGAACTATAAAGCCAATTATTCCATCAAAAAATGGTGTTTGTAGCCTTAATAATAAATCATACGATACTAAGGTTTCAATAGTCATTGATGCATCTACAGCAGAACTATCTGGTGGTAGAATAGCAGGAGCTTATCCAGATAATAAAATTGATGGATATACTGGTCATGGGTATTTAACAGGTTTTGACCATATCTACAATGGAGTAACAGCATTAATGCAAAGCTGTACTGAAAGAAAAGTTAAATTGTATATCAGATATATTCTTCCAGAAAATAATGAAAAGCTAAAATTAATGGTAAATAATATAT
The DNA here is from genome assembly GCA_017887325.1 of Oscillospiraceae bacterium. Classification (GTDB taxonomy): domain Bacteria; phylum Bacillota; class Clostridia; order Oscillospirales; family Ruminococcaceae; genus Massiliimalia. Next base: position 128,429 of record JAGHIE010000020.1, read on the forward strand.
TAATAGGTTCTGCAGAAGACGATATGGATTATGATAAGAGAATATCTATAAGTAAATGTGATGACTGGACTGAACAATATATTGCAACCGTAACATTAAAACCTGGTGATAATCTAATAGACATTTATGTTGGAGAACATTCTGGTAGTAATATTATAATTGACTATATTAAGGCCGAAGAAGTTTAGTATCAACACTATAAATTAATATAATAACAAAGACATAAACACAAATTAAAGCGTTTATGTCTTTTATTTTTACAGTACTCATCTAACTTGCACCATCAATATTGTTTGTGTCCTAAGATAAGCATTATTCATAAAAATATTAACTTTGATTTTTTTATATATGTATGCAAAAAAACACCCCCATATTTTAGTATATGGGGGATATGTTATTTGTTATGTAAAATCTATTTTTATTTTCTTCTAATTTTTTTACTTATCGGTTTAAATCCAACTAGTTCTACACTTCTTTATATCTGGTTGAGAAATACCAACAAAAATAGTAAATAAATCACTATCTCTCTTGTTCAATGTTGCTGTTCCTGATGTTGCCACTCAATGCAATGCTTTATTCCAGTAATTATATGTTTGTTGAAAATTTTTATAATTTGATTTTATCACATAAAATAACATAATAAAATTAAATATATTGAACAATACTTGTAAAATTATTCAATATTATATTTAAAATATATAATATCATTTAAAATTAATTTTCATAAGATATGTTTCTTTCTCTGCATTTAGTAATTGCAGGACCATATCCCCATATAGCAGCTTGTTTATAACATTCTTCAGACTTAATATAATCTATTTTTTCTAAATACTCTGCCATTTTATACATTGCATAAGGATGTCCCATAAATGCAGCTCTTTCTAAACATCTTATAACATTTTCACCTTTACATATTTTATCACTATACTCTACCACAGCATCAATATTGCCATATCCCATAGCTTTTTCCAAATAATAAATATTATTTCTATTATATTCTGCTATTTTATTAATATCTCTTTCATTTCTAATTAATTGTGATATATTAGCACTTTTTATCATAGCTTCTTTAGCATTAGCAACATATTCTTTATCTGAGTTTAGTGATTCATTTCTTAATTGGTCACAATAATTTGTAAAGATAAATAAACTAAAATAATCTATTGCTAAATTTTCATACTCTCTATATGCTTTCCATAAACCCACAAAAGGTCCACTATATTTAGTTGATAAAAATTTAATTGCTTGGATATCACCTCTATAAGCTCCTTGCTCCATAAACAAAAAAGCATTTGAGTAATTTTGTTCAATACCATATCCATAATAATAACATAAACCTATGTAATAAAAAGCTAAAGGATAACCTTTTCTTCCCGCTTTTTCTAAATATTTTAATGCTTCAGAATAATTTTTATTGATATTATAGTTTACCATTGCATTTGTAAAAGTTATATGTTCTTCTTTAGGAATATCTTTTAAAGTTTTTGTAATTGCCGCTATCATATTCAATTCTGAGTCAGTTATGCCATTATCTATACTTTTTTGAGCTAGATCATAAATTCTTTTATATTCATAATCTGTTTTAAAGTCACCATTATAATAATCATATTTTGCAACATGAATATCTGCATCTTTGCAACCTGCATATGATGCTTTTTTCATCCAGTTTATAAATTGCATTTCATTATTTTTTGATAAATATGCATTTGCTAGTTGATACATTCCATAAGGGTTTTTCAAATCAGCACTTTTTTTAAAATATTCTATAGCTTCATCTATTCTATTTTCTCTAAATGCTTCATTTCCCAATCGCATTTCATGATTACCAGGAATATCATCTTCTTCTAATTCTTCCAATTTCCCTTTTAACATAAATATAGTCATAGCATTACCGTCTAAAAATTCTTCGTCATCTATTTTATCTAGAAGTTCTTTTGCTTTTTTATAATCTACATCTACATATTCACCATATGCATATTTTTGTGATAAATTTAAAAGACCAGAAGGAGATCCTAGCTCACATGATTTTTCCAATAATTCTAGCATTTTTTCAATATTTTTTTCTACACCTAATCCTTCTTGATAAAGATTAGCTAAATTAGCAAAAGCTTCAGGATTATTTAACTCACATGCTTTCTCATAATAATAAGCTGCTTTTTCATAATCAATTTCTTCGTTTTTTAATCCTTCAAATAATAAATCTTGACCTTCAGGATAGTTATTTATTTCTTCTAATATTTGTTTTGCATATTCTTGATATTCATAGTTATCATATTTTGCTTCTTTCTCTAAATATTGTAAAAACAATCTTTTAGCTTCGCTGAAGTTATATTCTGTTCCAATACCTGCATAATATTTATATGCTAAACTAACACTTACTGCTCCCCAACCACTATTCTCAGCATCTTTTAAAATTTGAAAAGATTTTTCTAAATCTTTTACTTCTTCATTTTCAGCGTAAATCATTGATAAATTTACTGATGCTATCATACAACCCAACTCTAACGCTTTTTCATATAATTCGATAGCTTTTGGAATATTATTTTGATCATGATACTCTATAGCGTCTAAGTATTCTTGCCAACCAGGTTCTTTTGTTGCATCTATAACTTCATCAAATTCTTCTCCAATTTCCTCTTTAATTTTTTCCTCACTAATTAATAAGTTTTCATCATTTATTTTATCATTATCATCTGTTTTTACCAATTGATTTTCATCAGACAATTCTTCATTTAATGAGATGTCTTTATTAAATGAACTATCATTGTTTAAAATAGCAATTATATTTTCTGAATTAAAGCACTCTTTATTTTCTTCAACATCTTTTTTTGCCCAATAGTACGCTTTTTCTTTATCTACTTCAACACCATCTCCAAGCATATACTTACTTGCCAATATTCCAAATGACTTTGTATATCCTAATTCTGCAGATTTCTTTATCCAATTAAATAAATCTTGTCTAGTTAAGTCTTTATAACTTTGCATTGTGCCTAAGTAAAACATCGACTTTGCATCTGACATTTCTGCTGCTTGTAAAAAATATTTATATGCTTTTTCATAGTCATTCTTGTTATAATAATTTTCTCCTAGTATAATCAATTCTTCTAAATTCATAATATGACACCTCTTATTGTTCATCTTATTTACGTTTTTCAAGCCATTTAAATAGTTTATTTGCACCTTTATTCAAAGCATGAGCTGCTTTATCCACAGTTTTATCTATTGCTTGTGAAACATCAATATCTTTTAAATTTTGAATATTATTTGACAAGTCTGTACCTTTTGGTATGCTGTCTAAAAATGATTTTGGTTTATTTTGAGTGTCTTGTTGGTTATTTATAAATTTCCAGTTATTATTATTTTCTATTTGCTGTTCTTTTTCCATAAGACTTGGCCAAGGTAAACTTATTAAAGTTTCATTACTAGCAAAAGGAGCAATCCCACAATTGGTAAATTTAATTTAGTTTTCATAAATTCTTCTTTTCTGTAATACTTTTCATAATCAAGTCTTTCTTTTTCTAGCTGTATAACTCTATATTTAGCAGGGGAAAATTCACTACCCAATTTTATATTGTTTTTTACTTCTTTATCCAATTCATTTTTATATTCTTGGATACTTCTTTTTGGGTCAATTATTGTTAAAATTTCTTCTATTTCATTAAACCACTTATATTCTTGTACTCCTTTTAAAAGTGACTCTTCATCTCCACTTACACCAACATCTAATTTATTATGTACAATATTATTTCTAATTTTTCTTATTCTTTTAACTTTATTTTTTTGTTCTGAATTCCAATTTAAATATTTTGATAAATCACTTAATATTCCTTTTTCCTTGTCTGAATTATTGTTTTCATCTTTTGTTGGTGGACTAATTAAATACAAAAGTGCTGTAATATCCAAAGCGTCTAAATTTCCGTTTTCAATATGTTCCTGTTCATTTTTGTAGTCAGGATAATTTTGCATTATTGGTATAACTCTTTGCTCTAACCAATCATTTCCATAAGTATTTATTAAAACAATTTTTGAAATTTCTCTCAAGGCTGGTTCAACTTCTTTAGTTAAAGCACTAAACACAATATCTCTGTAATATAACATAAACTTACCTCTTTTCATTAACTCAATTATTTATTGATAACATATTGATTTAATAATTCTTTTTGACTATCTATTTTATCTAGAATTGATCTATTATTATTTAATTTCCAATTGTATAACTGTGATTTATAATAATTAACAGCTTCATCTACACTATCAGCTCTTTTGTCTTCAATAACATCTACTATATATTCCATAGCAATTGAATACCAATACTCATCAGGTACAAGCATTAAATCATGTTTATTATCATTTAAAATAGAATAGGCTTTTAAAACTTTATTATTTATCTTTTCATTTATTCTATCTGAACTTTTACACATTAATTTATTATAATATTTTATAGCTACAACCCAAATCAATATTAATATAGCCATGGATAAAAGCATAGTAAAACTGTATTTATACCATTCAAGAAAATTTGAAAATACGCTAAATATATTCCCAATTAAGTTAAATATTCCCAATATAATATATCTCAAAATTGTTTGTAAAGGGATACTTAGTATAATTCCTATAGCAATAAATATAACTTTGGATTCTGATTTTTTATTACCCATTGCATTTTTATTAAACATTTCTCTTGCATCAACATATAATTTATATGCCTCATCACAAGCTTTCTGTGCATTTTTTAATCTACTTAATAAATCTTCCATTTTTAATCTCCTTTTTATTGTATTCACTAACTAGACGATAAAAAATTTAAATAGGTTTTATTTTTTATAAATTTATCTCATTGTATTTAAATATTCATTATCATAAATATATGAATCTAAGTTCCATTGTGATTTTAATGTTTCTGGAACTTCAAAAATCAATCCTATATTTCCCTTTTTTATTTTTACTTGTTCTCCATAAACATCTACAACAATTGAGTTATTGTCATAGTATCCTATGCCTTCAAATATTGTTGATAAAGCTGTATCGCTCCTAGTCTTAAAGCCTTCTAATTTTACTTTAACTGACTCTATATCATTCTCTTCTATGGTAAGAACTCCTGCATTCCAATCTTGACCATTTGAATATACTGAAATATATTCTTTTAAATCTGTAGTTTGTGTAGACTCATTATTCCAATTTGTATCAATAGGTTTCCAATCAAAATTTTCTACTTTTTGTTGATTATTTGTTTTTTCTGCTATGTAATTTTCTGTATTTTCATTTGTTGTTTCAAAGCCTGAATCAACCAACTCATCTCCTTTTTCTGAAAAATGATATATATTTACTCCTGTTAAATCATATCCTCCAGATGAAATCATAACTATTGTTCCGTCTGGATAAATTGATAGCTGTGATCTTTCTCCCAATGTATATTCATCAATCAACTTTTTAGGAGTATTGTTATTAATACCATATATATCACAAATATATTTTTCTTCAGCACCATAGCTAATTATCAACTCATCTACTCCATTATTATCCACATCATAATATGTATAGTAAAAACCAGTATAAACTCCGTCTTTCAATCCACCTTCTTGATAATAATACTCTTGCATCATTACTTCACTAATATTAGGAAACTCCCCTTCTTCAAAACTTCTCTTTAACATAGCTTGTCTGTACTCATCAAGGATAGGTAAGTATATTTCTTCTACATTTATTTTTTCTTTATCTGTTTCAGTTTTATTTTCAATACCCTCTTGTACTATTTCTTGTTCTTGTTTTAATTTTCTTTCTTCATCTTTATTATTTTTGTAAAGTGTAATTCCAGTAGCAACTCCACCTATTATAGCTACGGCAGATATTCCTGCAATAATTTTAGTAACTACTCCTTTTGAAATAGAAGAAAGTGATGATTTTGCTACAGTTGTTCCCATTTTTTCAGATAAACTTATAACATCTTCTGGTTTTGCTCCATCTATATTTCCAACAACATCACATTTTTCTATAATGTTTTGAAAAATACTAATACTCGGTAATTCTGATGCTTGTATATCCATATTTTTGAACAACAATAATAAAAATGGAAGAGGAGCAAGGCTGTAAAGTTTTGTTCCACTTTTTTCTAATTCTTTTACCTTAAGTTCTATTCTTTTTCGTCCATAAGAAAGTCTTGATTTTACTGTGTTTTCACTTACATCAATAATTTGTGCAATTTCTTTTATGCTCATTTGTTGATAATAAAACATACTTATAACAAGTCTTTGTTCATCATTTAATGTTTCTAAAATCTCATTAATCAACCTAGCTGTTTCCTTTTGGTCTACTACTATTTCTGGTATATTTTCTAATCTATTATCTTCAAAATCTATGATTTCTTCATCATCTGTAGACATTGTTGAAAACATTATTGGTTTTGTTTTTCTAAGATAATCAACTGTTGTATTATGTGCTATTGTTTTTATCCAAGCTCTAAATTTGTTTGGATCTTGCAATTGTGAAAGTTTTTTAAATCCTTTCACATAAGAATCTTGCAAAATATCAAGAACTGTATCTTGTGATTTTACCATAGTTTTAATAGTAAGATAAACATTATTATATGTACGCTTATATAATTCACCCATTGCTTGTTGATCACCTAATTTTGCTTTATTTATCAACTCATCTGAAAAACCTTGAAATTCATTACATTTTGGACATACATCTATACCATCTTTAATTTCTAATCCACATTTAAAACACTTCATATTATTCTCCTAAATTCATTATAATTTTCTATCAGAATTTGAAAACACTCTTTTTAAAATTTTTTCGAATATCTTTTTGGATACTTGTAAATCAAGTTTATTTTTTTCTGCATATATTTCAAATATTTTATAGATACTGTTAATTTTCATATTCTTCACCTCTTTTACTTACTAGACGTAAAAAATATTAAACAGGTTTTAAAATATGATATAAAATTTATTAACAATATTATATCACATATATTCAATTAGCAACAATCTTCTTTAAATAAATTAAAATTACACTATTTAATCTACCTCTGTATCAGAAACGTCACAACGAGAACAACTATACCTGTGATTTGTTTCATCATGTTTCCAATCACTTGCAACATGTTCAAGTGCTTCAATAACTAAATCTTCTCTAGCTGTTTCTTGCTTGCTTTCATCAAATAGTTTATCACAAACAGAACATTGATAATGAGCTTTTGTTCCTTCAACGCCACATTTAGCAGGAACTTCAGTAATTAAATCACCATAATTGTGATCTGCTAAAGGTAACAGTTCATCAGAACCTTCTATAACCTTTCCACAATCGTTACATTTTTTGTAAGCATTGTGTCCTTGTTCAACACAAGTAGAAGGTTTAGCTGGAACTTCTGTTACATTTTTATGTGCACAGTCAACTGTTACAGTACATGTATCAGAATATTCTCCTGCCTTAGCAGTAATAGTTGTAGTACCTACTTTTAATGCAGTAACTGTTCCATCATTAGAAACAGTTGCAATTTCTTGATTTCTAGAACTCCATTCAACAACATCAGTAGAATCTTGTGGAGTAACTGTTGCTGTCAATTTACCTTGTTCTCCTGCTTTAATTGATAATTCTTTCTTATCAATTTCAATTTCCCCAAAAAGTTTTCTATTTTTATTTTTTTAATCCTATTTTACAATATATATACATACATCAAAATAATAAAAAGTCCTAAATACAAATTAAAATGTTTAGGATTTTTTATTTTTATATAGCCCAACAGTTGCCTTTCTTTTTATAGTATTCATCGAATTTTCACTATCAACATCGTCTGTGTCCTGCATCTATTATTACAGTTTCAGTATTATCCAAATTTTTATTTGTTGCAATAGCTTTTTCTTCCAGTAAACTTCCAAATGACAAATACATTATCGCTAATGTTAGCATTATAGATAAAAATATCAACTTTGATTTTTTTATATATGTATGCAAAAAAACACCCCATATTTTTAGTATATGGTTGGCTGTTTTTGGTTATGTGTATATGATTATTCTTTTAATTATATTAACAAGTATCTTTTTGAAAATCAAAAAGATCATATTCTAATGATCTTTTAATCATTTTGTTATAATCAACATCATATTTTTAAAAATATTCTCTTGTATAAACTTTTGTAACACTAGTATATAAAGTTATTATATTATTTATTTTTCCATACGTATAAATAGACATAAAAAATCGCCACCTTATGATGACGATTTCTTGTTTATTAAATACATTTTAATATTTTTTCAAAATGTATTTATATTACTATGTGATTTATTATTTTTTAAGTATGTATTTTTCCAATACCCTTCATCATATTTTTCACACTGTTCTTCCGGTTGCTTTATCTGATTATATACATTCTAAATAAAGGACAAATGATTTTTTATTTATATCTCTATTATTATTTTTTACCTTTAGATATTCTTCTCTAATATCTTTCCACCCGTCTTCATATTCTAGTATTTCATTAAGTTTATATTCTATATTTTTAGACATTTCTCTAAATTCAAATGAATATCTACCATCTTTGCAATTTTTCAAATATTTATATCCTTTATCTATATCTTCTTCTAAATAATAAATAACTGCAAAATCACAACTTCTAGTAACCTTAGAATTTTTCTTATCGATAACTTTTATAGTTATTACTTAGGTAGAATCTTCTGGATAGCTATATGCAGTGCCTTTTATAGCTTCTTTAATTGCTATCATAAATTGCTCTTTAAGTTTTTTAGGATTATGCCATAAATCTGATTTTTGTAAAATAAAGTTGAAATCAAAATCATAACCACGATTACCACCTTTTATTTTAATTACAAGATGACGACTACCACTTCCAATTAATTTAAATTGGAATGTTGTGTTAAATCTTTCTTTCATTATTTTTTGAGTTTTTTAATGATTGTTTTAATCTCTAACCTATAAGCATTATATTCTTTTTTACTCACATAAATATACATATACTTATTCCTTCTTTCACATATTCCCTATCCGACCACTTAGCATAACTAAATCATATTATAATAGTACAATATTTTTAATTTATCAATATATTTTCACCAAAAACCCCACTTTATGATAATTTATTTTTCATAAAATTCAGTTGTACTCTTAAAAATATTTGTAACAAGATTTAATACATGATTTTCATTTTTTAGATATACAAAAGGATTATAACAATGACTTTATAACAAAATGACTTTTAGATATATTTCTAAAAGTCATTTTTATTATTATTTATATATTTTTATCTAAAAATTCTATTACAAATACTCCCAATATTAATATTATAATTTCAAAATTATTTACCACTATCTCCATAGTTTTTTAATACCCTAGCACTAGGATCATCAACTTTACAACCTTCCCATTCTTTATTTGGCATCCAAAAATCAGGTATCATATGTTCTTGATTTGGATAAAACTTTTCGAATATTTCTCTATACAATAAACTTTCTTTGGTAAAAGGTTGTGAAAAACTATATTTTTTTCTCTTTTCTTCATATTCTTCATCACTATACTTTTCTTGTACATATTCTTTTAAATCATCTACCATACTATGTCCAACGGCATCGCTAAATGCTGCTTTTTCTCTCCATAATATTTCTTGTGGTAAAAATTCTTCATCTGAAAAAGCTTTTCTAAGTAAATATTTTCCCTTGTTATATATATTCATTTTTTTGCTAGGATCTATTGCCATAACATATTTTACAAAATCCAAATCTCCAAATGGCACCCTTGCTTCTAAACTATTTGATGCTAAACATCTATCTGCTCTTAACACATCATAATAGTGTAATTCTCTTATTCTTTTTGCAGATTCTTTTTGAAACTCTTGAGCTGATGGAGCAAAATCAGTATATTTATATCCAAACAATTCATCTGATATTTCTCCTGTTAATAATACCTTAATATCGGTATTTTCATGTATATATTTACAAACTAAATACATACCAATACTAGCTCTAATTGTTGTTATATCATATGTTGCAAGTGTGTATATAACTTTTTCTAATGCATCTATAACATCTTTTTTTGTCATAATAACTTCTGTATGATCTGATTTTAAAAAATCTGACACTTGTTTTGCATATTTTAAATCTATAGCATCTTTTTCCATTCCTATTGCAAAAGTTCTTATAGGAGTTTTTGTATATCTAGATGCTATTGAACACACCAAACTCGAATCTAATCCACCAGATAATAAAAATCCTAATGGAGCATCTGAATCTAATCTTTTCCTAACTCCACAAATTAATTTATCTTTTATATTTCCAAGAATTGTATCCATATCGTCATAACAATATTTTCCTACTTCATAAATTTTTGAATAGCAAGTAAACTTTCCATTGCACCAATAGTATCCAGGAGGAAAAGGATTTATTTCTTCAACAAGTCCTAATAAACCTTTAGGTTCACTTGCAAATGCTATTTCCCCATTTTTAGAAAATCCATAATACAAAGGTCTAATTCCTATAGGGTCTCTTGCTGCAACTACCATATCTTTATTAGCATCATAAATAATAAGAGCAAATTCTGAATCTAATTTTTCAAACATTTCTACCCCATACTCGATATACAAAGGATTTATTATTTCACAATCAGATTCACTTTTAAAAGTATATCCTTTTTCTTCTAACTCTTTCTTTAGTTTACGATAACCATAAATCTCTCCATTACAAATACTTGTAATTTTATCATATATAAATGGCTGCATTCCATTTTCTGATAATCCCATTATAGATAATCTGGCAAATCCTAAATATCCTTTTGGAATTTGTTGAACTCTATACCCGTCTGGTCCCCTTTCCTTCATATTTAACAAAGCTCTTTTTACATCTTCTTTTAAAAATTTTTCTCCTAAAAAACCAACAATACAACACATATATATGCACCCCTTTTATTATTTTAAGATAGAAATAATAAAAGGTAGCAAATCTATCCTAATAACTTAGGACGAATTGCTACCTAAAATCCGCGGTGCCACCTAATTTAGCATAATAAAATACACTCTCTTTTACTTTGTATTCACCATTGAAATACTATCTCTTAACGCGAGAACACGACTCCCCTACTATTAAAAAATCTTAATTTCAGTTTGCAACTCCAGAGTGTTCTTTCAGATAATATCTATATTAGGTTTCCAGCTTTTCCTAACTCTCTGTAAAAGATTAATTATCCTACTTTTCTCTATCACTGTTGTTGTTTAGTATGATACCACATTAAATTATTAAAGTCAATATATTAAATATAATTTTTATTATTACTGATTATTAATCTTTAATTTTAGCTAATAATTTTATTTTTTCATTCTTATACCACGATAAAGCTCATCAAACCCTCTTTGTGTTTCTAAAAATTTAAATTTCCTAAAATTACAAAATCTCCTAAAGGTGTTACGTATCATAATAATTTATACATAAACGTCAATATAAATTATCCTCTTTTTTCTTTAATTGCTTTTTCTATTCTTGTCATAGCTTCTCTAGTTGATTGTTCTGTACCAAATGATGTTAAACGGAAAAATCCCTCACCATTACTACCAAAACCACTTCCAGGAGTTCCCACAACGCCCACTGTTTCCAATAAAAAATCAAAAAAATCCCAAGAAGTCATTCCAAAAGGACATTTTAACCATATATATGGTGAATTTTTACCACCGGTATGCCATATTTCTAATCTTGTTAATGTGTCAGAAATTAATTTTGCATTTTTCATATATACGTCAATATTCTTTTTGCATTCTTGTTGACCTTTTTCAGTAAATACAGCCTCAGCAGCTTTTTGTACAGGATATGATACACCATTAAATTTAGTTGTTTGTCTTCTCAACCACATTTTTCGTAAAGACATACCTTCTCTAATCAAATCGTTTGGTACAATAGTATACCCACATCTTACTCCTGTAAAACCTGCTGTCTTTGATAAAGAACAAAATTCTATTGCACATTTTTTTGCATCTTCAATTTCAAAAATGCTTCTAGGAATATCACTATCGTTTATAAATGCTTCATAAGCTGCATCATATAATATTATAGCTTCATTTTTATTTGCATAATCAACCCATTGTTTTAACTGTTCTCTGTTATAACAAGCACCTGTGGGATTATTAGGAGAACATAGATATATAATATCAGCTTTTTTATCATAATCTGGTAATGGTAAAAAATTATTTTTTATATTTGCATTCATAAAACAGATTTCTCGTCCTGACATTTTGTTTGTATCACAATATACAGGATATACAGGATTTGGAATTAATATATTATTTTCATTATCAAATAAATCTAGTATATTTCCAATATCACTTTTTGCTCCATCACTAATAAATATTTCACTTAAATTTATATCAACTCCATAAGATTGATAATACGATTTAATTCGTTCTCTTAAAAATGTGTATCCTTGCTCTGGACCATATCCATGGAAAGTTTCAAGTTCTCCTTGCTCTTTTACTGCATTTTCAAAAGCTGTAACCACACTTTTACAAAGTGGACGAGTTACATCTCCAATCCCCATTCTAATAACTTTTGCGTCTGGATTAAAGCTCATGTAATCACTTACTTTTTTAGCAATTGTAGAAAACAAATAACTTTCTTCTAAATTTTTATAATTACTATTTATTTTCATATTATTATCCCCTTTTTCTATTTTCTAATGATGACTTTATAAATTCTACAAATAAAGGATGAGGATTATTAGGACGACTTTTGAATTCTGGATGATATTGAACAGCAACAAAGAAATCATTATCTTTTAATTCTATTGCTTCAACTAATTTACTATCAGGAGATAATCCAGATACTAAAGCTCCTGCTTTTTCATATTCTTCTTTATAATTAGAACTAAACTCATATCTATGACGATGTCTTTCAGAAATAATATCTTTTTTATATATCTTTTCTAATTTTGTGCCTGCTTGTATATGACATGGATATGCTCCCAAACGCATAGTTCCACCTTTAGGAATATTTCCTTGTTGGTCCAACATTAAATCTATAACACATTTTTCGCCATTTTCATCAAATTCTCTTGAATTTGCATTGGTAAATCCTAAAACATTTCTAGCAAATTCTATAACTGCAATTTGCATTCCTAAACAAATACCTAAAAAAGGAATATTATTTTCTCTAGCATATTTTGCAGATAATATCATACCTTCAATTCCTCTGCTTCCAAATCCACCAGGTAGAATAATCCCATCACAATCACCTAAAATACTATCTATATTAGATTCATTAAGTTCATCACTATCCACCCATTTAATATCAACTTTTGATGAATTTTTAAAACCACCGTGAGTCAATGCTTCTGATACAGAAAGATATGAATCATGTAATTTAACATATTTCCCTACTAATGCTATTTTTACTTCTTTATCCATACTAGAAATTTGATTTAACATCTCATTCCACTCTTTTAAGTCACATTCTTTTTTAGTATCCAAAGAAAGTTCTCTTAAAACAACTCTTGCAAGTCCTAATTCTTCTAACATTATTGGTGCTTGGTATAAAACTGGAACTGTTAGGTTTGGTATTACACAATCTTCCTTAACATTACAAAATTGTGCTATTTTTTTCAACACACCTTCTTCAACATCTTCGTCACATCGTGTTACAATGATATTTGGCATAATTCCAAATGATTGCAACTCTTTTACAGAGTGTTGTGTCGGTTTAGATTTATGTTCTCCGGAAAATTTCAAATATGGTATTAGTGTTACATGAATAAATAAACAATTTTCTCTACCCACTTCATGTGATACTTGTCTTATAGCTTCTAAAAATGGTTGAGATTCGATATCTCCGGTAGTACCACCTATTTCTGTAATAACTATATCTGCATTTGTTTTTTCACCAACAGAATAAATAAATGATTTTATCTCATTAGTAATATGTGGTATTACTTGCACAGTTTCTCCTAAATATTCACCATTACGCTCTTTTGTCAACACATTCCAATAAACCTTTCCTGTTGTAAGATTGGAATATTTATTTAAGTTTTCATCTATAAATCTTTCATAATGCCCTAAGTCCAAATCTGTTTCTGCCCCATCTTCTGTAACAAACACTTCACCATGTTGATAAGGACTCATTGTTCCTGGGTCTACATTTATATATGGATCTAGTTTTTGTGCTGCAACCTTATATCCTCTAGCTTTCAATAGCCTACCTAATGATGCTGCTGTAATCCCTTTACCTAAACCTGATACAACTCCACCTGTTACAAAAATATATTTCGACATTATAATAAAACCTCCCCTGTAAACACTGTGACTGCTTCACCAGTCATAAATACTTTCTCTTTTTCATATCTAATTTTTAACTTTCCACCTGAAAGTAATACTTCAATATCTTCTCCCATAGGACAATACCCATTCTCTACAGCACAAGCAACACTTGCACAAGCTCCTGTTCCACATGCTAAAGTTTCACCACTTCCTCTTTCCCAAACTCTCATTTGTAATTTATGAGAGTTAATAACTTTTACAAATTCTGTGTTAACTCCTTCTAAAAACAGACTATCATATTCAAATCTTTGCCCCTCTTTTTTTATATCTAAGTCATCTACATTGTCACAAAAAACTACACAATGTGGATTTCCCATTGAAACACATGAAATCACTTCTTCTTTTCCTCCTATATTAACTTTTTGACCTATAATTTTTTCTTGAGAATTTATAGGAATATTTTTAGGAGAAAAATCAGCTTTTCCCATATCTACTTTTATTTCAATTACATTATCATTTTCTATATTCAAATAAAGTTCTTTTACTCCACTTAATGTTTCTATTTTTAATATATCTTTTTTACATCTACCACTATCATATAAATATTTACCAACACATCTAATTCCATTTCCACACATTTTTCCTTCGCTACCGTCTTGGTTAAATATTCTCATCTTTGCATCTGCATTACTATTTTCTGGTGGACAAACTAAAATTATTCCATCTCCACCAATTCCAAAATGATATTTTGACAATTTCTCACTTAGTTTTTCAGGATTTTGAACTAATTGCTCAAAACAATCAATATATATATAATCATTGCCACATCCGTGCATTTTTGTAAATTTTAAACCCATAAATACCACCCTTAAAATTTTATAAAATATAAAATCCTACTAAATCCTACAAGTTATAATTATCTAATATTTTTTGAGCTATATCTTTTCTCGTTACTCGATTATCCATAGCTTGTTTTTCTATAAAATGATGCGCTTCTTCTTCACTCATTTGATCATACTGTATTAATAAACATTTAGCTCTATCTACTAAACGTATTTCATCTATTTTCTTTTGTAATTTTTGCTCTTTTGATGTTCCTATAGAAAAACGATGATGAATACTTGTTAATAGATGTATTGAGTTTATAAACATTCTTTTCCCCATATTTAAAGGAAATATATAAATTCCCTGTCGTGAATATTCTTCAAAAACATCAATATGAGGTTCATTTTTCACCACAATCATTACTCCTGCATTTGTTTTTGAACATAAACTAGCAAATTCAAAACTTAATTTATTTGCTGCTAAAGACACCACAATAATTAAAGAAAAGTCATATTTTAATAAATATTTTTCTGCTTCTGATAAAGTGTCTGCAAAATATAATTGTGCACTTATACTGGTTAATACTAATTGAGAAAGATTATCTATAACTTTAGAATTATTAGAAATAATTAATACCTGCTCCATTTCTACAATCTCCTCACATATATTTATATAAACTCAAAATAAGTATCTATCTCAAAATCCTTACGATTTTCTGACTCCTCATAGCTATTCCATTCTTCTTTTTTTAATGATATATATTTTTCAAACATTTTCTCTGGCATAATCTTTTTAACAAAAGCACTATTTTCCATAATAGTTAATGCTTCTTTTAAATCTTTTGGAAGTGTTTGAATATCATTCTCTTTTATAAATTCATCAGCTTCATATAAATTTATATTACATGGTTGACACAATTTTTCATTTTGTTCTATTCCGTCTAATCCTGCATTAATCAACAATGCTAAAGCTAAATAAATATTACATGATGGATCTGGAGAACGAAGTTCCATTCTACTATACTCACCATTTGCTGCTGGAATTCTAATTAATTGTGAACGGTTTTGATGTGACCAAGTTACATATTTTGGTGCTTCAAATTGTCCAAATCGTGCATAAGAATTTGTTAAAGGATTTAATACAGCTGTTATTTCTCTTGTTCTTTTGAGTATCCCTGCAATAAAACTTTCAGAACTTTCGCTATGTTCTTGTCCACCTGTTTTAAATAAGTTTTTACCACCTTTTGCAATAGATAAATTTATATGCAAACCATTTCCGCATTGTTTTAATATAGGTTTTGGCATAAATGATGCATAAACTCCATGTCGTGCAGAAATTGTTTTTGCTACCCATTTAAATGTCATAAAGTTATCTGCTGTTGATAATGCATCTGAATAACAAAGATCTATTTCATTTTGTCCTGTTCCTCTTTCATGGTGTGAACTTTCAGGTCTAATTCCCATTTGTTCTAAATTTAAACAAATTTCTCTTCTAATATTTTCCCCTTTATCTCTAGGAGATATGTCACAATATCCACCTTTATCAAATGCAATTTGTGTAGGATTGCCGTCTTCATCTGTTTTGAACAAATAAAATTCACATTCAATTCCCACTCTGCAAAAATATCCCATTTTAGCACTTCTTTGTATTGCTTTTTTTAATAAATTTCTACTATCTAAATCGAAATCACTTCCATCAGCATTTTTTACACCACAAAACATTCTCATAACTTGTCCTTGAGAGGGTCTCCAAGGCAAGATAGACATAGTAGAACATTCTGGTTTTAATAAAAGATCTGAATTATTTACAGAAGTAAAACCATTAATAGCACTTCCATCAAAAGAAGCTCCGTTTTCAAAAATTCTTTGAAGTTCTGTTGAAGGAACTGATATGTTTTTTTGTATTCCAAATAAATCTGTAAAAGCTAATCGCACAAATTTGACATCATTTTCTTTTACAAAATCCAAAACTTCTAAAAAACTGTCATTCATAAAAATTCTCCTTATTAATTCATTGTATACAATTGTTTGTATGGACTATTACTATTTGGGGTAATTACATAAAATGATTTTGACATTACTTGCTCATAACTTTCGTTAAATATATTACAAAATTTATTTATAATATCTTTAATATCATTTAAATCACCTTCATCTGCTATTTTACAAACAACTTTATCTGATAAATTTTTAGGACGCACATCGCTTCTCAAAAATATTTTTCCACCATGCATTCCTACACCACAAAAATTACCTACAGGAATTTTGTTTTCACAGTTTAAACCTAATACTACAATAATTCCTCCAGCTTGATACTCGCCTAAAAAACTACCAGCAGTTCCCCCTACTACTATAACAGGCTTTTTATCTTGATATTCTTTCATGTGAATTCCTGCTCTATATCCTATATCACCGTGAATTAATATTTCTCCACCTCTCATAGCATAACCTGTTGCATCTCCTGCCATACCATATATATATATTCCACCATCATTCATAGTATCTCCTGTTGCATCTTGAACATTATTATTCACAAAAATTTCTGACCCATCTAAATAACAACCTAATGCATTTCCTGGTACCCCTTCAATCTCTATGATTTTTGAAGATGAGCCACTTGCTAAATATCTATGTCCACAACAATTAACTATTTTTATTTTTTCATCTTGACACTCTTTTATCTTATTATTTAATTGATGAAAATTTAATTCTAGTGCATCTATTTTCATTGCTATTCCCCCGCATGTTTTATTCCTAAAATTGATAACTCTCTATCATTAAGTCCTATTCCTCTTAGCATTAATCTATTTCCTTTTAATGCTTCTATTGAATTAATTCCCATACCACCCATCATTTCTTTAATTTCATGAGTCCAAGCGTTTATTAAATTAATCAATCTTTGAGTTCCTATTTCTGTATCTAATCGTTTTACCAAGTCTGGTTGTTGTGTTGCTATACCCCAATTACATTTACCGGTTTGACATGAACGACATAAATGACAACCTAATGCTAATAATGCAGCTGTTCCTATATAAACTGCATCTGCACCTAAAGCTATTGCTTTTACAACATCTGCACTACTTCTAATACTTCCCCCAACAACTAAAGAAACTTTATGTCTTATTCCCTCATCTCTTAATCTTTGGTCTACTGATGCTAAAGCAAGTTCTATAGGAATACCAACATTATCTCTAATCATTGTAGGTGCAGCACCTGTTCCTCCTCTATACCCATCTATTACAATTATATCTGCCCCACTTCTAGCAATACCTGATGCTATTGCTGATATATTGTGTACTGCTGCAACTTTTACTAAGATTGGTTTTTTATAATCTGTTGCTTCTTTCAATGAATAAATTAACTGTCTTAAATCTTCAATAGAATATATATCATGATGTGGTGCTGGAGAAATTGCATCTGCTCCTTTTGGAATCATTCTTGTTTTTGAAACATCTTCTACTATTTTATTTCCAGGCAAATGTCCACCGATACCTGGTTTTGCACCTTGTCCCATTTTAATTTCTATTGCAACACCTGCATTTAAATAATCTTTATGAACACCAAATCTTCCTGATGCTACTTGAACTATTGTGTTTTTCCCATATTCATATAAATCTTTATGTAAACCACCTTCACCAGTGTTATAACAAATTCCTAATTCTTTTGCTGATTTTGCAAGACACATATGAGTGTTATAACTAACAGAACCATAACTCATTGCAGAAAACATAATAGGTGTATTAAGTTCTATACCAGCAGAAAGATTGTTTATAATATTATTATTTTCATCTCTCTCAATTTTATCTGTTTTTTTACCTAAAAATACTTTTGTTTCCATAGGTTCTCTTAATGGATCTATAGGTGGGTTTGTCACTTGTGATGCGTTTAATAAAATTTTATCCCAGTATATTGGTTCTTTATTTGGATTTCCCATTGAAGATAGTAAAACTCCACCTTCTTGTGATTGTTTGAATATTTGCTTAATTAAATTTTCGTTCCAGTTACCATTTTCTCTAAATGCATGATTTGTCTTTACAATTTTTAAAGCCCTAACTGGACACTTTTCAACACAACGATGACAGTTTACGCATTTTGTATCATCGGCTAACATTATTTTATGTTTTGAAGAAAAACTATGCACTTCATTTGCACACTCTTTTTCACAAATATGGCAATTTATACATTTTTGTATATCTCTTACAACTTCAAATTCTGAATACACATATCCCAAAGACATCTTTACCCCTCCTATTTATTTAGTTCTACAATTACAGCTTCTCCACCTTTTGGAGACCATATTTTATCTAAATTAGGTTCTATAACTCTAATAGCTGATTCTTCACTAGCTATATAAACCATATTGTCTTTTTCACCTACAACCATAGAACGTAGTTTTAACCTATCATTTAAAGCCATCATTCCACCTTCATATCCTAAAATTATTGAAAAAGGTCCTGTTATTAATAAACCTGAAAACATATTTCTTAAATATGTTAATTGTTCTTTTTCATTTTGAGGTAATTTATCTATAGTGCTCCAAAATGGTGCTGAAACTACTAAAGACGATTCTTTTGGTGTTAATTTTTTTCTTCTTAATAAATAATCAAAGATATAGGTTATAACTTCTGTATCTGTTAATAAATTACACTTATATCCAAACATTTCTATATATCTTCTATTCGCATCATAAGAAGAAATTTCTCCATTATGAACTACTGAATAATCTAATAAAGCAAATGGGTGAGCTCCTCCCCACCAACCAGGTGTATTAGTAGGATATCTTCCATGTGCAGTCCAACAATATCCTTCATATTCATCTAATCTATAAAACTCCCCTACATCTTCAGGATAACCAACTGCTTTAAATACTCCCATATTTTTACCACTTGAAAAAATATATGCTCCATCAATAAAAGTATTAACTTTATTTACACATCTACATACAAATTCTCTTTCTTCTAATTGACTGTCCACTAATTTATGTGGTAATGGATTTACAAAATATCTCCATATCAATGGTTCATCTGTGATTGATGCAACCTTTTTTGTAGGTATTTTTGATAAATTTACTATTTCAAAGTGTCTATCTAAAAACTCTTCACATTCTTTTTTTGATTTTAAACTATCATAAAAAACATGAAACGCATAATTGTCTTTATACTCAGGATATATTCCATATCCTGCAAACCCACCACCTAATCCATTACTTCTATCATGCATAATTTTTATTGATTTTATAATTTTATCACCTTTAATTGCTGTTCCATCTTTTGAAAAAATTCCTGATATTGCACACCCTGATAAATTTCTAAATTGCCCCTCTTTTAGCATAATTTCACCCCTTAAACAAATAAAAAGGTGTTCATAATATCACCTTTCGACATTTGACGAAAAGTTATATTATGAACACCTTCGTTCTTCGTTAATTATAATATATTGCAATTTCATTGTCAATAACTTTCAATATATATTTAAAAACTTAATTTTTATTATCTTTTTATATCAAAACAGCATAAAAATGAAATATATTTTTAATAAAATTGCAATTTTACACTTGACAAAAATAAAATCAAGTAATATAATACAGGCTGTAAACAGCAACGGTGCTACAGTAAACCTGTAGTGCCGTTTTTTGTTGCAAAATTTTATATACCTATGATATTAGGTCAAAGAAGGGAAGATTTAAAATGAGCCAACAACAAATTTCTTTAAAAACTTTTGATTGTACAACAACTAGAGTACCAAATCTATTTGCAAGTATGGTATTTAGCAATAAAGTTATGAAAGAAAGATTGCCTAAAGAAACATACAAAGCCCTTAAAAGAACTATAGATCAAGGTAAAAGTCTTGATAAAAGTATTGCCGATGTAGTTGCTAATGCTATGAAAGATTGGGCTGTAGAAAAAGGTGCTACACATTTTACACACTGGTTTCAACCAATGACAGGAATAACTGCTGAAAAACATGATAGTTTTATTTCTCCTGATGGTAATGGTGGCGTTATCATGGAATTTAGTGGTAAAGAACTAATTAAAGGTGAACCTGATGCTTCTAGTTTCCCTTCCGGTGGACTTCGTGCAACTTTTGAAGCTAGAGGATATACAGCATGGGATCCTTCTTCATATGCTTTTATAAAAGATAACACTCTTTGTATTCCTACAGTATTTTGTTCATACGGTGGTGAAGCATTAGATAAAAAAACTCCTTTGCTTCGTTCAATGGAAGCTATAAATAAACAAGCTTTAAGAATTCTTCGTTTATTTGGACACACTAATGTAACAAAAGTTAATACCACTGTCGGAACTGAACAAGAATATTTTTTAATTGATCGTAAAGTATATGAACAAAGAGAAGATTTACTTTTATGTGACAGAACATTGTTTGGTGCTAAAACTTCAAAAGGTCAAGAATTAGAAGATCATTATTTTGGTGTTATTAAACCTAGAGTTGCTAAATTTATGAAAGATTTAGATGAAGAATTGTGGAAACTAGGTATATTGGCAAAAACTAAACATAATGAAGTTGCTCCTGCACAACATGAACTTGCCCCTATATTTACATCAAGCAATATTGCAACTGACCATAACCAACTTACAATGGAAATTATGCAAAAAGTTGCTTCATCTCATGGTTTAGCTTGTTTATTACATGAAAAACCTTTTGAAGGTGTAAATGGTAGTGGCAAACATAACAACTGGTCTATCTCTACAGATACAGGAATAAATTTATTAGAGCCTGGTGAATCTCCTTCTGACAATGCTCAGTTTTTATTATTCCTAACAGCTGTTATTGAAGCTGTAAATGAATACCAAGATTTATTAAGAGTTTCTGTAGCTACTCCATCTAATGACCATAGACTAGGTGCCAACGAAGCTCCTCCTGCAATTGTTTCTGTATTCTTAGGTGATGAGTTAACTTCTATTTTAGAATCCATTGAACAAAATTCTGATTATAATCAAAAAGATAAGGAAGTTTTTAAAGTTGGTGTACATATTTTACCAAGATTTCCAAAAGACACTACAGACCGTAACAGGACTTCCCCTTTTGCCTTTACTGGAAATAAATTTGAATTTCGTATGCCAGGCTCTTCTCTTTCAGCTTCCGGACCTAATATTGTTTTAAACACCATTGTGGCAGAAGAATTATGTAAATATGCTGATGTGTTAGAAAAGGCTGATGATTTTAATGATGCTTTACAAAAATTAATCAAATCTTCTATTGTTAAAAATAAAAGAATCATATTTAACGGAAATAACTATTCTGAACAATGGGTTGAAGAAGCTAAACAAAGAGGCTTATCTAACCTAAAAACTACCGCTGATGCATTACCAGCTTTTATCGCACCAAATAGTATCGAGCTGTTTACAAAACATAAAGTATTTACACAAGCAGAATTGCATTCAAGATACGAAATTCTTATGGAATCATATTCTAAAAAAATACATATAGAAGCATCTACAATGATTGATATGGTTAACTTGAAAATTCTTCCCCAAGTTTCAAGTTATGTACAAAGTTTAACTCAAACATCTATAAACAAAAAAACATTATCCCAAAATATAAATTGTGACTATGAGATGAAACAAATTACTACTTTATCAGATAAAACTTCTCAAGCATTTATTGAAGTTCAAAAACTAAAAATAGAACTCAATACAGCTCAACAAATATCTGATATTACCAAACAAGCTTTGTATTATAAAGATGTTATTTTACCAGATATGAATTCATTAAGAAGTGTAGTTGACGAAATGGAAAGTAACTGTTCTTCTGATTATTGGCCTTATCCTAACTATACTAAATTATTATATAGTGTTTACTAAAACAAAAAGATATTTGATATGTATTGCATATCAAATATCTTTTTGTATATTACGTTAAATTTAGTTAACGATACAGTATTAAAATACGCTTTTTTCATTTTAAAAGAAGTTAAAAATGAAAACATTTTCATAGTGCAATTATTGTTTTTTCTCTCTTGTGCTAAACAGTTTTTAAATACTCTATCCACATTCTTAAACGTTGATTTTCTACAATTAAACCTTCGTCTACTTCTTCTAAATATATACGTTCCCACTGATAAGTATTTTTGATAAAAATCATATATTATATTATTAAATTTTTCATCAATATTTATTCAAAGTCTTTCTGCACGATTTTTATAAATCTTTGTTAAATCATCTAGAATAGGTTGAATTTTAACATGGTGTTTTAGTATCCATGCAATAGCTATTGCACTATTAGTTATACTTAATTGTAGTTGATTTATTAAAATATCATTATCACAATATTTATTTAGTAATTCTATTTGATATGGATTTTGATTGCTTACTCCAAAATATTTTACTTTTTTCTTTTAATTTTATAAATGCTTGTACAATTTCTTCTGCTCCATTAAAGCATCTGGTCTATGTAGTAATAATATATCAAGATACTCTGTATTTAATCTTTTTAAACTATTATCAAACAGAAATCAACTATTTATATCTTCATTAATCGTAATTACAATCTCGCTAACTAGTATAGAGATTCAAAAATTAGTAGACAGTTATAATAAACTAAACAAAAGATTAACTGATTGCATAAATCAAAATTATATTATAAAAATTAATGAAAAGCAAATGAAATTACAAATTCTACGTTCACAATTTAATCCACATTTTATATAACACGTTAAATTCAATAAGTCCTTTAGCTAATATTTATAATGTTCCTGAAATAAAAACAATGGCAACCTCTATATCAGATTTATTAAGATATAATTTAAAAGGAAAACCTATTGTTACATTCATGAATTAGATGAAAAAAACAGTGATTGAGATATATATGGTTTATCTATTGAGAGTTATATAAACGAAAGAACTATAATAGATATAACTATTCCTAAACAACATTTACAATAATTACATTATTGCCTATATAAAAATATTTTTCTATTTTTAATCATCATCAATTAATGTACAAACAATTTTTCTATAATCATTAGCAGACATTCCCACATTAGCATTAAATATTCTATTAAAGTAACGCATATTAGGATATCCAACTTTTTCTGATATATCACTAACTTTTAAAGTTGTTTCTTTAAGTAATCGTTTAGCTTCTACAATTCTTTTTTCAGTCAACAATTGAGTAAAATTTTTATTTGTATATTGCTTTATTAATCTACTTATATATGATGAGTTTCTACTAACATGTTCTGCTACATCAGTAAGGCTAATTTGTTTATAAAAGTTTTGATTTATATATTCTTTTATAGTTGATATTAGTATATTATTTTTATTATTAACTGAATCATTTACCATGCTACACATATTATAAATCCATTGATTTATAAAATTTAATAAATTTTCCTTTGAATTTATTTGCTTTAAATTTTCATTTATCTCACTAATTGTTTTAGTAAATCTTATATTATCGTCTTCTATTTGTCCTACAAAAATCATCAAATTTGAAATAATTAATTGAAAAATTGATTTAATTTGTTCCGCAGAATACATCGTTGAATTTTCAAAAATTATATTAACACAATTTAAAGCACGTTTTAAATTACCAGTTTGTATATGTATATTTAATTGATTTATATATTCTTCTAAATCAGAATAAACATTAATTTGTTCGGAAATATCATCATAATATATAAAATCATTATTTATATTATTTTCTTGATATTCTATACATGCATATGCTTGTCTTTTTAATACTTTAACTTGCATTAAACTTTCAGATATACTGCTAATTCCTATTAATAAATTTACAGGATATGTTTTTTCTATAAAATGTTTTATCTGTGAGAACATTTTATTATACATACTTTTTTCATTATCTTCTTCAATAGGCATAAAATAATATACTGTATCTCCTAAAGTTAAAGTTATAGGGTTAATTGTGTATTTCTTTATATACTTTTCAATAATATAAGAATAATAATAACTTTCTTCGGGCAAAATATTATTTGACAAAGATTTACTCTGAAATATTACTAATCTATATAAATCAAAATTATATTCAAAAATTTCCTTTTGTTGAGTCAAAATAGATTTATCAACAATATTATGATTAAATAATATATTTTCCAAAAATTGTTTCTTCAATAAATTATAATTTTGTACAAAATAATCTTTAAATATTTTATACATATTTTGCTGTCTATGTTCTTTAATATATTTTTTCTTAGCTTTTTCTACACAATCAAGTGTAAACTGTGCATCTATAGGCTTTAAAATATAATCAAATACATTATATTTTATTGCAGTTTGTGCATATTCAAATTCTGCATATCCTGTAATCAAAATAACAACACACTCTAACTTATTGTTATAAATATATTTTGCAATTTCCAATCCATTTTTTTGTGGCATATTTATATCTGTTAAAACAACTTCTGGGTTGTATTCATCTATTATAGAAATAGCTTCATCAACACTTGCTCCTTGTAATATTGTTTTAAATTCTAAAGAAGATTGTTCAATTAATTGTACTAATTTTTCTCTAATTAATTTTTCATCATCTACTACCAAAATTTTCATAATATTATAATCCTTCTTATTGCTCTAATTTTTTAGATAAAAATATTTTTACTTCTGTTCCACCATTATTTAGTTTTTTAATAACCATACCATAATCTTGTCCATATATTAAGCGTATTCTTTTTTGTATATTTATCAATCCTATGCTGTTATTGTTTTCTTTATCGTCTATAAATGTCTCCATACTATAATTATTAATCTTATTGATAATTTCATCTGACATTCCTACACCGTTATCTCTTATTGTAAAAACTATTTTATCATCCTTAAATTTACCCAATATTGCAATCATACCTTGCTTTGTCATATTTGAAACACCATGTTTTATTGCATTTTCCACTATTGGTTGTAAAATCAACTTAGGAATAACATAGTGATTTAATTTATCATCAATTTCTATTAAAAATAAAATACGTTCTTGATATCTCATTTTTTGAATAAATATATATTCTTTTATATATTTTATTTCGTTTTCTATTGTTAAGAAATTAGGGCCTTTTATGCTCATACGCATAATATTAGCTAATGCAACTACTGTTTTTTGGGTTTCTTCTATCTTATTCATTCCAACAAGACTATTTATACAATCCAAAGTATTATATAAAAAATGTGGATTTATTTGAGCTTGAAAAGCTTGTATTTCAGCATTTTTCAAAGATAATTCTTTTTCATATACAGCTTTACTCAATACATCTACACGTTTAATCATTTCATTATAAACTCTACACAAATCATCAAATTCATCTTTTGATTGTGATTGAATTAAAGCATGTTCATCTATTGTATCTGTTTTTTTAAGTTTTAAAATAAATTTATTAAATTGATTAGATACTACTTGTGACGCAAACAAAATAGAACTAATAATAATTATTATAGATAATAATATTAAAGCAAAAACTAACCATAAAATTTTATAAAAACCATTATATAAACTGGTTTCATTTATAATACCTACAATTTTGTAATCACTAAACAATGAACTATGAGAAATTCCTTTATAATTTATATTATCTATTTTTTTAGTATTTTCTTGTATTATTTCATAACATTCTTGGTTAGATAAATTAGATGAATTGATAACAACATTATCACTATCATCTATTAACGCAAAAGATATATCTTTATTATTGTTACTCTCAATAATATTATCAGAAAAAAATCTTAAATTTAAATCAATAATAACCATACCTATTTGTTTATCACAATTATCTATGTCATTTTTATAAATTGTTCTTACATAATATAAATGATTTGGTGCCTCATGAGCTAAATAAACTTGTCCATGCAATTTCTGTGCAGGTTTTTCATACAGTTCCATTAATTTCTTTACTCTATCCAAAGTATCACTATACACAGCATCAGTAATTATTATTTCATCATACATATTTTTTATATATACATTTCTTATATCCACATCGTATAATCTTTCATCACCTTTAGTTAAATGACTATAGCAAAACTTTTGAATAGAATCTTTTAAAGCAACATATTCTTCTTGTTGCAAATTTGATTGTTGTTGTAATAAATATCCTTGCATTTCATTGTTATAAAACATTTTATCTGTTGATGTTGTTAAATTATCTAAGTATTTATCAAAATATGATGTCTTTTCTATAATATATTGTTCTGCTTGTTGAGTAATTAACCCTTTATTTAGTTCAAATGATATATAATACAACCCATATCCTATTATTAAGTAACTTAAAAAAACAAACGGTAATATTACAAAAATATATTTATACTTAATTTTAAATTTACTCAAAAACTTGTTTAAAATATTCATAATATTAATCTCCTAGTTATATTTATTGTCTATATTATATATTATGTTTATCATTTTTACCATATAAATTATTATAAATATCAAAAATTGTGTACAAATAGTCATAAATTGTGCACTTATTTTTAACAAAATTATATGATATTATATACACATAGAGATACAAAACGTTTTGTACATTTAAAGACAAATAACAAATTTAGGAGGATTAATATATGAAAAAGTTAAAAGTTATAAGCTGTTTATTAGCATTATGTTTAACAGCAGGTATATCTAGTTGTGGCGCTAGTAATAATTCCAAATCTGAAGGAGAAACTGTTCCAGTAAAACTTGCCGTATGGGCTTCTGGTGCAGCAGATAACTTTAATAAAGCTGCAGATGAATTTAATTCTAGACAAGATAAAATTAAATTTTCAGTAGAAATGCAATCTGGTGATTATGGACAATTTTTAGGAGCTAAAACTGCTGCAAATGATTTGCCTGATATGTTTTTCCTTTCTCCTTATTCACAAGTTCAACAATTTGCAAAAAACGGTAAAATATTAGATTTAAGCGACAGAGATTTTGTTGATAAATTATATGATAATGCAAAACCTTCTGGGGAATACGAAGGAAAAATGTATGCTTATCCTATGTGTCAAGAAATGTTAGGTATATTCTATAATAAAAATATGTTTAAAGATGCACAAATTACAGAAATCCCAAAAACTGTTACAGAATTTAAAGAAGTTTGTGAAAAATTAAAAGCTAAAGGCTATACTCCATTAGCTGCGACATATAAAGATAGTTGGACTATCAACCATGCATTCAGTTGTTTACAAGGTGCAGTTTTACAAGATAATATGGATACTTGGATAGAAGAAATGAATTCAGGCAATGGTTCTTTTGACGTAGAAAATTCAGATTTAGTATTTAATTTTATGGATATTATGAAAGAATATTCCGGTGAAAATTATATGGACGCTGACTCTACTTCTGGATTTAACGCTTTAGCTACAGGCGAAGCTGCTATGTTATTCTCTGGAGAGTTTTCTCTATTAAATTTGGCTAGTATAGACCCTGACTTACCAATTGGGTTATTCGCAGTTCCTGTTACAGATAACCCTGAAGATGCAAAATTAGATGTTGACGTTGGTATATGCGTTGCAGTAAATAAAGATGGTAAACATATTGACCAAACTTTAGAAGTATTAGATTACATGAGTGATAATACAGATACAAACGGTTGGATGGCAAATACTGCAGATGATATGGGTAGTGCTACTCCTTGTATGGAATACAAAGGAAACTTTAGTGCTGATTATCTAGAAGATTATCAAAAATATTTAGATGAAAATAATGTTAGACCTTGGGTTTATCAACAATTAGCTTCAGGTGCTAACAATATTATTGCAGACACAGTACAAGGATATTTTGCTAATTCAAAAGATAAAGAAACTGTTTTAACTGAACTTGATAGCAAATACAAAGATTTAGTTAAATAAAATAATTTAAAGAGAGGTATAAACATATGTCAGAATTATTATATAAAAAAAATCGAAGCTTTTATTTTCTTTTAATTATACCTGCTTTATTCTTATATATTTTTTCTTTGATTATTCCTTTGGTTTTTGGCACTATCCCATCTTCATTTTATGATTGGAATTTGATAGAAGGCAGTAAAAATTTTATAGGAATTGAGAATTATATTAAACTTTTTAGTGATAAGGATTTTATCCATTCTTTAATATTTACAATGATTTTAGCATTTTTTACAATTGTAGGTACAAATTTACTTGCATTCTTTACTGCATATTTTTTAAGTGAGAAATTATTTGGAAAAAGTTTATCTCGTGCAATGTTTTTTATTCCTAATATTATTAGTGGTATTATGGTATCATTTGTATGGGTATTTATTTTCACAGGTGCTATTCCATCTTTGGGAAAATCTTTAGGAATAGATTCCCTTGCTAATATAAGTTGGTTTGGAACTCCTCAAATGGCAACAATCAGTATTATTATTGTAAGTATATGGCAAGGAACAGGTTTTTTAATGATGCTATATATTACTGGTTTTCAAACAATTCCAACTGATGTTTTAGAAGCTGGTATGTTAGATGGTTGTACAGGTATTAAAAAAATTATTAAAATTCAAATTCCACTATTAATGCCAACTATCACAATTAATCTTTTTGTTTCAATAGCAGGTGCTTTTAAAGCGTTCGATATTCCTTTAGCTTTAACAGCTGGCGGACCATCAAAAAGTACACAAACAATAGCATTAAATACATATAATGATGCTTTTATTTCATTCAATACAGGTTATGCTTCTGCTAAATCTGTAATATTATTTTTAATCGTCGCAATAATAACAATTATACAATTAAGAATTACTAGAAAACAGGAGGTTGAAGCATAATGAAAAAAATGAATGAAAAAGCAAGAATGTATATCAATGGAGTACTATTATTAATTCTTGGTATTATTTTTATGCTTCCTGTATTTCTTATAATCTTAAATGCATTTAAACCTAACAAAGAAATATTAACAGATTTTATATCTTTACCTAAGTATATTTATTTAGATAATTTTACAGAAGCTATGGAAGTTATGAATTTCTGGTCATCTTTCAAAAATACTTTAATCGTTACTATCCTTACCGTTGCTCTTGCTACATTTTCATCTTTCTTTGCAGCATATGGTATTTCTCATTTAAAAGGAAAGTTTTCTAACGGATTATATTTATTTTTTGTATTAGGTCAAATAATTCCATTCCATACTGTTATGATAGCAATTTCTGTTTTAGCAACAAAAACACATATGACCAATACCCTTTGGGGACTTATCGTTTTAAATAGTGGTTTTTTTAGTGCTTTCGGTATTATGACATTTGTCGGATTTTTAAAAGGTGTTCCTAAAGAATTAGAAGAAGCTGCTACTTTAGACGGTTGTAATATTTGGAGAACAATGTTTCAAGTTGTTTTTCCACTATTAACACCTACTACTATTACTCTAGCTGTATTATTCTTTCTTTGGACATGGAACGACTTCTTATTACCAAGTATTTTAAATGGTGAACAAGAATTAAGAACAATTACAGTAAATTTATATATGTTTAAATCATCTACAAATGCTCAATGGAACTTATTTATAGCAGGATTAACCTTATCTATTATTCCTATTATAATAATATACATATTTGCACAAAAATATATCACAAGTGGATTAACATCAGGTGCTATAAAATAAAGGAAGTAACAATATGATCAAAGTAACAACTCCTAAAAATATTGATAAAAGCAGTGCTTATCCTTTAATTATTCTATTTTCTGAAAATAATGATTTACAAGCCATATTACAAAATAAAGAATGTTATATTTTTCAATATGACAATGTAAATATTAGTGATAATGAGTTAATTAAACAAATAAAAAAATTATCATCAGATTATCAAATAGATGAAAATAGAATTTATATCATTGGAAATTCTGTCACTGGTTCTAATATTTGTTGGAAATTACTAGAAAATTATTCTAGGGTTTTTGCTGGTTGCATTATTGTTGATGGCTTTGGAAATCCATATAATATTAGAAATGCCAAATTCATACCTATATTAGCTTTATCAAGCGAAAATAAAAATATTTCTCAAAATGCTCAAGCAATGATATATTCTTTAAATAGCATTGGAAACAGCTTCTCCTCCTTTGATAAAAATTCAAATTCCATTACTATTCAAATGATTAATTGGTTGTTTGAGCAATCAAAATCAAATCAATATGAAATAAATTGGATTAAACCTGGATTATGGAATATAGAATCAGGAACAATAGATTCATTTTATCTGATTGAAGGCAAACAAAAATCTTTATTAATAGATACAGGTATGGGAAATCTATCAGTAATAAACACCATAAAAAAACTTACCAATTTACCAATTGAACTTGCGTTGACTCATGCTCATGGAGATCATATGTTGCACGCAGATGAGTTTAATAAAGTCTACATATCTTCTAATGAAAATAAATTATCAAAAGACTTTTTGAATAAAATGATGCCTAATAAAAATTATGATTTAAATAGCTTTAATCACATAAAAGAAGGTGATATAATTTCTTTAGGTGAGCATGATATTGAAATATTAAACGCTTTTGGTCATACTCCAGGAAGTTTAGTATTTGTTGATCATAAAAATAAATGTTTATTTTGTGGAGATGCATTTGGTTCTGGTATAGGAGTATTAATGGCAATTCCAGGAAATTTACCTTTAAGTGAATATAAAGAAAATTTAATACAATTTTTAGGCAAAACTACAAATATTAGAGATTACACACTGTATGGTGGTCATTGGATACAAGAAAGAGGTTTCAACAATGATATTACAAACTATACGCCTCTCACATTTTCTGTGATTGAAGATATGG
This sequence comes from Oscillospiraceae bacterium, assembly GCA_017887325.1. Classification (GTDB taxonomy): domain Bacteria; phylum Bacillota; class Clostridia; order Oscillospirales; family Ruminococcaceae; genus Massiliimalia. Next base: position 160,205 of record JAGHIE010000020.1, read on the forward strand.
TTACATTATGTGATAAAATATTAAATAATGATTCTGAATTATCTTGGATTCCAGAAAATAGCAATTGGGTTGATGAAGAAGTCTTTTATATTTCACACAAGACAGCTGCTATGTGGATATGCAAATCTAATATTAAATAGTTCGAAATAATTTATAAAAATAATACGAAATCCTAAACCTCAAATTTTAGACAAAATTAAATATTAAACTACTATGAGATGAGTTCTGTAATTAACTGGACTCATCTTTAGTTTTTTAATGATAAATACATTATCGCTAATCTTGGCATTATAGATAAAAATATTATCTTTGATTTTTATCATGTTTAAAAACACCCCCATATTTTAGATATGAGGGTGTTTTTTTAGTTCTAAGCAGAATTACTGTATTAAAAATTATTACAAACTAATAGTTTAATATCATACATTAGGAATATCAAAATTATCGTTTGTTTTTTCAATCCATTCTTTTAATTCACCATTTAATCGTTTTCTTAGTTCAATATATTTATCATTATGTGCTAAATTAACCATTTCATATGGATCTTCTTTCAAGTCATAAAGCAACCAATCCATATTTTCAAAGCATACATATTTATATCCATCAACTGTTACTATGCCTCTCCAAGCTTTATTTACACTATCATAATGATGTGTAGGAATAACGCATTGTAAATATGCACTTGTAGGATATTTAGGTTGTGGTTTATCTAAACATCTGATTGCTGAATAATCTGTTCCTTCCATCCAATCAGGTACCGGTATATCACACAAGCCAAGAGAAGTAGGTGCTATATCAACATGATTTATTAAAATATTATCTACATTTCCAGTTCCTCTTTGTACTACATGTGCTCCTCTTTTCTCTCCACTTATGATAAATGGTACATTAATTGCTTCTTGATATGGTGTTGTTTTTCTAAACTGTCCATGTGAACCATGCATATCTCCGTGGTCACTAAAAAATATTATATGTGTATTTTCCATTAATCCAGTTTTATTTAGGCAATCAACTATTCTTCCAACATTTTTATCAATATTCTCAACCATAGCATAATAACCTGAAAGCTCTCTTGATGCAGTTTTTCTAATACTTTCTACAGGTGGAACATTTGGTCTAAATTTTATATCTGCTGGATTATGTCCTTTTTGATTTTCCGGTGGAGCTACATATGGATCATGTGGAGGTTGTATTGACATTACAGCAAAGAATGGTTTATCTTCGCTACTTCTTTCCTGTAAATAATCTATCATTATATCAGTTATTGCGTCTGTTTCATATTTATCTAATCTAAACATCTCTACTTCTTTATCTCCACGATGTCCATGTAAATAACAATCATATTGAGCATTGTTATTTTCATATCCTAGCCAAGAGTTGAATCCTCCACGTCTTTCTTTTGGTACGAAATGAGTACCTGCTCTTTCTTCAGCTTCTTTAGCTCCATCTAAATGCCATTTTCCTAAATAAAAAGTATCATAACCATTTTCATTAAAAACAGACGCTACTGTTGGTTGATTAACTGGCATTTGATATTCATGCCCTGGTACACATTTATTTGGATAAACACTTGTCAACATAGAACCTCTATAAGGACAACATAAAGGAAATCCTGAAACAGCATTTGTTATATTCACACCTGTTTTTGCTAAAGTATCTAAAACAGGTGTAGAAGCATTTTCACAACCATTAATACTGAGTGTTTCTGCTCTTTGTTGATCTGTTACAATCCATAATACATTATTACGGTTTGACATAAATATTCACTCCTAATCTTTCATTCCAGTAGTTGCTATTCCTTGAACAAAATATTTTTGTAAGAAAATAAATAAAATTAATATTGGTAAAATAATCAAAATAGTTGCTGCCATTAGATAGTTCCATTCTGTTGTTGTTTCACCTTTAAAGGCATTTAATGCAAGCTGAACTGTATTCATTTTAGGATCATTAAATACAAGTAATGGCCATGTATATTGATTCCATGTATCTACAAATTTTAATAACCCCAATGTTGCAAAAATAGGAACTCCCATAGGTAAATATAATCTTAAATAAATTTGTAATGGTGAACAACCATCAATTTTTGCAGCTTCATCTAATTCTTTTGGAAATCCCATAAAAAATTGACGACATAAGAATACCCCAAAAGGATGTGCTATTAACGGTAAAATAACACCTGCATAATTATTAACTAAACCTATTCCTCCATTACCCCAAATATCATTTCCACCTAATAAAGGTATTTCTTTTATTTGTAAGAAAACAGGTATCATAATTACTTGCATAGGTAACATCATTCCCACCATTGCACAATAAAACAAAGTGTTTTTTCCTCTGAATCTCATTCTTGCAAAAGCATATCCAGCCAAAGAATTTATAACTAAACTCAAAGAAACTGTAACTACTGTAATAATCGCTGTATTAATAAAATATCTTACCCAATCACCTTTTTTCATTGCCTCTATAAAATTAGAAAATAATAACTTTTTAGGGAAAAAAGCAGATAATCCTTGTGTTATTTCTTGATTAGACTTTAAGGCAGTTAAAACCATGATTACAAAAGGAAATACAACAATCAATGCAATTAAAATAAATATTGTTTTCATACAAATTTTATTACATGTTTTTTGTAAATGATAACTCTTCATGGTTTACTCTCCTTTCGGTTGTGTTAATTTAAAATTAATTACAGTTATAATTACTATGATAATTAATAAAATAACAGACATTGCTGATGCATAACCTAGCTTATATTCAGAAAAACCAGCTGTATATATTTGATGTACTATTGTAGTTGTTCTATATAAAGGACCACCATTTGTCATAACATTAACTTGATCAAACACATTAAAAGAACCAATTAACCCTGTAATTAACAAAAATGATGTTGTTGGAGATAATAAAGGTAAAGTAATTTTAAAAAATGTATTTATTGAAGATGAGCCATCAAGTTTAGCTGCTTCATAATAATGTTCTGGAATACTTTTTAAACCTGATAAAAAAATTATCATATTATATCCTACGCCTTTCCATATACCCATAACAATTAGGCAAGGAAGAGCCATATTTGGATCCATTAAAAAATCAAATGTTGGAAGACCTAATGCTTTTAGAATTTGATTAAAAACACCATTTGTAGGGTCATATAAAAATATCCATATCATAGATACTGCAACCATAGATACAACATGTGGCATAAAAATCAAAGTTCTACAAATCTTTGTTTTTATAATAGTACTATTAGCTAAAAGTGCTATCAACAAACCTATAATTAAAGTAGGAAATAAAGTAAAAATAGTATATATAAATGTATTTCCCATTGATTTAATGAATATATCATCTTTAAATAATTCTATATAATTTTTAAGACCTATAAAATCCCTTGTGGTAAACATATCATAATTTGTAAAACTATCCATTATTACTTTAAATGTTGGAATAAAATAGAAATAAGTAAAGATAAGAAAAAATGGTAGTATGAAGAAATAAGCTACTTTATCATAGCCAATACTTTTAGTTTTATGTTTGTGGGTCACTATATCTCACCTCTAACATTTTATAAGAATTATTTTGTTTCTTTCAATAAATTTTCTTGTGCTGTTTCTAAAGCTTCTTCAGGTGATTTTTCACCATAAAACATAGATTCTAAAGCAGCGTCTAATTCTTGTTCATAAACAGTTGCCCAAGACACTTTTGGATTTCCCGCACCTATTTCTACTGCATCCATAATAGCTTTATTTATTTCAGGATTTTTTTCTATAAAGTTATCTGATACTGATTTAAATGTTGCTGGTAAACCTGATTCTTCTACACGATTTGTTAAAACATCTGTACTTGTTAAATAAGAAATCATATCCCATGCTAAGTCTTTATCATCAGCTTGAGAGGTCATAGTATAAAACCATACTCCACACCACGCTGCTGATTCTTTTCCTGGTACATTAGATGCAAAACCAAATTTATCTTTCATATCTGGATTATTTTTTAAATAGTTTGACAATACACCATTAGGAATATATCCCATAGCACCAGAATCATTTATAAGAGGATGTGTATCTGTTTTATTATTGTCAAAAACTGTTGTATATTTATGAAGTTCATTCATATATTCAAAAGTTTCTATTGCTTCTTTTGTTACCATGTTAGGTGTATTATTTTCTTCATCTACAAACAAAGAGCCATTTTGTCTAATCATTATATTAGCAACAAATCGTGCAGCTTGAGTAGGCATTGTAAATCCTGCAAAAGTAACTTTACCATTATCATCTTTTACAGTTAGCTTTTCTGCATATTCTAACATTTGGTCCCAATCTTCAGGAGGTGAATTTGGATCTAATCCTGCTTCTTCAAACTTATCTTTACGATATGCAAAAATTTGTGGGTCTGGAAAATGTGCAATAGCATATATATTATCTTTATATGTACCTAAATCTAACATTGATGGATAAATATCGTCTTTTCCTTCCCAATTCTCAACATAATCATTTAAAGGTACTATATGTTTTAAATTAATTCTTTCCATCATATGAACTATGCCTATATCCATAACATCTGGAGCTGTAGAAGAAGCAAAAGCTGCATTCCACTTTGTTGGAGCATCGTCATGTGGAATAAATTGATATTTAACTTTTACATTATTTTCTTTTTCATAATCTTTAAAAGCTTTTACTAAAGAAGGTCCGTGTGAATCTGTTTCATTTCCTCTTGACCAAACTTCAATAGTTTTTTGTCCTTCACTATCATTTTCTTTAGAATTGACACTAGAACCTGAATTACAAGATGCCATTGATAAAACCATTAATAATGCTGTTGAAAATGCGAATAATCTTCTTTTTTTCATAATTTACACTCCTTTAAAATATATTATATATTTTTAATGACAAGTTCATTATACATTCATAATTATGTAAATAGAATATAAAAAACAGTGGTATTTATATCTTTTTCTTAGTATTTTTGTATAAATATCACTGTTTTTTATAATTTTCTTATTTTATTTTAAAATTCTTATATTTTATTTTTTAATGAATGCTTGTACTCAGTAGGCGAAACACCAGTACATTTCTTAAATGCAGTTGAAAAATACATTTCATTTGAATATCCCACTTTCAAAGCAATATCTTTTATCTTATTTTCTTCGCTATCCATTAATTTTTTTGCTTCATTAATTCTTATTTCAGTTAAATAAGTTGCAAATGACTTTCCAGTATATTTTTTAAAAATTTGAGATAAATAATCTGCATTATAGCCAAAATTCTTAGCAATGTCAGACAACTTTATTATTTTGTTGTAATTCTCTTTAATATATTTAATAATCTTTTTGATAACAGTATGTTGATAATCATTCTCTTTAAAATCATCAATTTCTTCTGCTTTATTTTTTTCTAATTTTTCTTGTATTTGTCGCATTACTCTTATAATATCTTCATCATCTGATTTAGCTTTTAACAAATAATCAAATGCCCCAAATCTTAAACCTTGATATACATAATCAAAATCTCCAAAATTGCTTAAAATTAAAACTTCTACCTGTGGATATTTTTCTTTAACTTGTTTTATTAGTTCTATTCCGTTCATAACAGGCATTATGATATCACAAAATATTACATCTGGAACTTCATTTTCGCATGCTTCTAAAGCTAATTTACCATTTTGATATGAACCTATAATATCTATATTCATATCTTCTATATCTCTTAAAATAAATTCAAACCATTGTCTTATAGGTTTCTCATCATCTACTATCATAACTTTCATAAATATGCACCCTTTTTAAATTTATCTTTCGTTATATGGAATTATTAACTCTACTATAGTTCCTCCATCTTGTGGACTAAACATATCTAAACTATATTCATTGGCATACATTAAATCTAATCTTTTCCTTATATTATTTACACCTATTCCATGTTTAATCTTAATAGATTTATTTGAATTTTCTTCAGCTTTTTCAATTCCTACTCCATTATCTTTAACTATTATTTTAACTTTTTCATTTTCTTTAAATGCTTTTATTTGTATTAATCCACCGCTTTCATATGACGAAATTCCATGAAAAATTGCATTTTCTACAATTGGCTGTAATATTAATTTATCGATAGTGCAATTTAAAACTTCATCAGATATATCATACTCTACTTCAAAATTGTTTCCATACCTTGTTTGTTGAATAAAAACATAATCTTTTAATAACTCTATTTCTTCACTAATTGTATTAATAGAACTGTCTTTTTCAAATAAATTTGATAACAGCTGTATTAAAGATACAATCGTTTTATCTATTTTTTTTCGTTCACCACTTCTATTTAAAAAACGTATTGATAATAATGTATTGTATAAAAAGTGTGGATTAATTTGATTTTGTAAAGCTTTCATTTCATAGCTTCGTTTCTTTTCTTGTTCTTCAATAGTTTGTTTTATTAAATAATCTATCCTGTCTTGTAACTTATAATATTCTTCTCTAAGATATACAATCTCATCTCCTTTAATTTTTTCATTCTTCATATCTTTTTCAATTTTTTTATTATGAAAATTCTTAACTTCTTTTGTCAATGATTTTAAAGGATTTGATATATAATGTGATAATAAAATAGTAACCAAAGAAAACATTACTATTATAATCAAAATAAATATTACTAAATATGTTTTAGGCTCAGATAATGATTTAACAACATCTGTATATGGTTCACTTTTAACTATATATAGATTTAAACCACTATATTTTACAAAACATATTAAATTCTTAGTTTCATCATCGTAAAAATAACCATTTGAAAAGCCATCTATTTTAGAAAATATAGTTTTTTCAAAATCTTTGTTTTCTTTTATTAAAGAATTAGAACTTGATATTATTTCTCCATTTCCCCAAAACAAAGATATTGCCTCATTATTTTGAATAGATTTTGAAAAAGTTTGGGAAAATAAATTTTCTTCAAAATCAAAGAAAATCATTCCCAATGTTTGTCCATTATTAGAATCATAAATGTACCTAGTTGCTGTTAATATTACATCTTCTTTGCTATCATTAATGTTAGTCCAATATAATTGGCTATAAGGTTGTTTCATAATATTTGAATACTTTTCTACTCTATTCCTATCTTGTTCTTTTGATGTATATGGAGAATTACTAATATATGCATCATCTTTAAACCCATAAATTGTTGTATAAAAAGGAATATTATAAAAAATACTGTTTTGTTCTGTTAGTACATTAGAAGTTTGTACATATCTTTGTGACCTTTCAAATTCTGATTCATTTTCAGAATATGATAAAAAATCCTGAATATTTTCATCAAATAAATAAACATTAGATATATTTATTATATTTTGGTATATATAATCTATTTTATCAGAAATCTGCTCCAATTCACTTACCCTACTAATACAAATCTTTTTAACCGCATTTACTTGTAATACAGAATAATAAAGATAAAATCCTACAATAATAAATAATATCAGCATAGGTACATATGCAATAAATATTTTTTTATTAACACTAAATTTACTAAAAAATCTTTTCATAATTATTTTCCTTTTTAATTATTTAACTATAAGTATACTATCATATATTATCAAAATCAATATTTTAATAATTAGTTGATATATTGTAATAAATAACTCCTATATAATTTTTTATAGCAAAAAACTAGTAACAAATTATATTACTAGGAAAGTTTCGTAGTTCAACAGTTACCTTTCATTTTATTGTATTCATGGAAATTACACTGTCAATATTGTTTATGTCTAAAATCTATTATTACCGTTTTAGTATTATACAAATTTTTATTTGTTGTAATAGCTTTTTCTTTCACTAAACTTTCAAATGATAAACACATTATCGCTAACGTGAACATTACTAATAAAAATATTAACTTTGATTTTTTACATATGTATGCAAAAAACACCACAGTAATAATTTTTATTGTGGTGTTTATTCTTTATATTTATTTTATAAATTTTACCATATTACAAATTCTAATAATTATTAACCATTTCCATAACTATTTTTTCCCATTTAACTAAATTATCTAATTTATAATTTACAGAACTAATATCTTTTAAAACAATATCACAACTACAATTATTTCTTTTGCAAGCATCTAATGTTTTCTTTATCTCTTTTCTTAGATTATCTTCATCAAGATTAATTGCAACTGATGCAGGATTAGGCTTATTAGCAATAACATATTTATTACCAATAACTTCTGCTGCAATATCTATATCTGCCCAAGGTGTAATTGATATTTTTCTTAAGTTTGGTATTTTTTCTACAATATCAATTTTCTTATCAAGTGGTTCACAGCAACCATAATAAACTAACCCAAAGGGTTTCATTAACTCTTTCATATAATTTATATCAAATTCTTCATGCATTTCTCTGGAAACAGAACCCAAAATTTGTGCCATTCCTCTACCCCAAATTTGACTTCTAGTAACTTTTTCACCATTACTTTTACCAGGTAATGTACTATTTATTGCCGAAGTACAATGAATCTCTATAGGATTAGCTTCATAAAGATCTAATTCTTCCATCTGTTTTGATATACTTATTTCAATTTCCGTAAATTTTTTTACTATTCTATGAGTAAAATCAGGTCTTTCTAATAGATCTATCAATAGTGGAGTAACTCCTCTATATCTTGATATATTATCCCACATAGTCATATATGTGTTATGTCCTGTAATTTTCACAGGAATAATATCACCTATTACATTTGATATTTTATTGTATTTTCTAATTGTAGCTTCTTCATCATAAATAATAGTTGGTATTTTAATTTTAGATAACTCTTCATCACTACTTAATACATCGTGATATTCATGTGATACTATATGATTTTTATTATCTATTGCATTAATATTCTCATCAATATCTAAACCAATAGAACTTTTATGAATAATTTTCACTACAGGATAAAAAGTTTGTAGTATCATATCTGCTCTAAAATATTTCCATTGAAATAACTTTTTTCTAAAAAAATCTTCTGCTTCTTTAAAATCATTATCTATACAGTGCAAATTAAGACAACCTTCAATATTTAATTCATGAAAAGGAATTTCATTTATTAAAACAACAGGTCTTTCCATACATAAATCATTTACTTTTCTATGCAAATCATATGTATTCAAATTTTCTTTTGATAAACAAACTTGATAATATTCATATGCTAACTTTCTTAAGATTTTAATATCATCACTCACATGGTACAACATATATTTCCTTCCAATCTATCTAATTAAAATTGTATACAAACTTTGAAATTATTTTAGTTTGTATATATAAATCTAAAATTAAATAAATCAAAATCCTAAACACATTATTGGATGTTTAGGATTTTAACTTGTATATCATAATTCTTTATATTTTAAAGCTTTTGAGCAACTTTCCATGCCTGCCAAATTACTGTACGTAGATTACCAACTTTACAAGCATCACCAATAACATGAACATGGCGTTTTTTTTCAAATGCGGGGGAAGGTGTATATCCAACAGCTAAAATAACATCATCAACATGAATTTTTTCTATTTTACCATTAATATTTCTTATCACAACACCATCTGATTCAATCTTCTCGACACTACTTTGAAGATGAACCTCAACATTATTTGTATCAAAAAAGTCACGAAGATAAGATGAATTAGCAAGACACAATCCTCTTATTGCCATCAAATCGTTTTTAGCCTCAACAATAATAGGAGTTTTACCTTTTAAGAAAAGGTCATAAGCAATTTCGCAACCACTAAGTCCTCCACCAATTATAAGAACTTTTTTCCCTACTTCTCTACCTTCTAAATATTCTACTGCATCTATCGCTTTTTCAATTCCATTAATTGAAAGTTTACGAGCAGATGCTCCAGTAGCGACGATAACTTCGTCAGAATTTAATGCAGACAAGTCAGTAACATTAGTGTTAAATTTAACAGGTATACCAAGTTTTTCGATTTGACGCCTATACCATGCAATTAATTCTCTGTCTTTTTCTTTAAATTTAGGTGCAGATGCTGCAATAAATACACCACCAAGCCTATCTGTCTTTTCATAAATTGTTACATCATGTCCGCGCAAACAAGCAATTCTCGCCGCCTCCATACCACCAATACCACCACCAATAATTGCAATTTTCTTTGCTTTTTTGGCTGGTATAATGTCGTATTTATGTCCCTGCATTGTCATTGGATTTAAAGCACAACGAGCCATATGGCGTACATCATTAAAGTCTTCATCATTGGCAACACCTTTATAATGAGCAAGTGGAAAACAACCATTGTGACAACAAATACAAGGTTGAATATCTTCTTCTCTACCCTCTTTAAGTTTTGTTACCCACTCACCATCAACCAAAAACTGACGTGCTACTCCCATACCATCTATCTTACCTTCTGAAATAGCTCTTGCAGCAACCTGTGGTGTCATTCTTCCTGCACAAACTACAGGAATATCAATAAATTTGCGTATATGTGCTACATCAGCCAAGTTACAATTTTCAGGCATATATTGAGGAGGATGAGCCCAATACCATGCATCATATGTACCATTATCAGCATTTAACATTTCATATCCAGAATCTTGTAAATAACGTACTGCCTTTTCACTTTCTTCCATATCACGACCTACCTCAACATACTTTTCACCAGGAACAGCACCTTTGCACAACCCCTTTGTTTTGCTGAGTACAGAATAACGTAGTGATACTGGATAATCATCTCCACACGCTTTTTTTATCGCCTTAACAGTTTCAACTGCAAAGCGATAACGATTTTCAAAACTTCCTCCATATTCATCTGTACGATAATTTGTGTAAGGAAGAGTAAACTGATCCATCAAATAACCTTCGTGTACTGCATGAACTTCAACACCGTCAACTCCTGCTTCTTTACACAATCTGGCAGTTTCGGCAAATGCTTTCACCATATGTTTTATTTCTTCTTGTGTAATTTCACGGCACATCAAATCTTCTGCCCATCTTGATGGAAGAGGACTTGGTGATGCACATAAAAACGATGCATCGACTATTGGCTTTGCTACAAATCCTAAAGCTTTATTTTTTAATAATATGCTTAAACTATCTGTTATTGCAAAACTTCTTCCAAAACCAGCTGTTAACTGAACAAAAAGTTTTGCACCTGTTTTATGAAACTCTTTCATATATTCTTTCAAATCTTTAAACATCTTTTTGTTTTTATAAAGCCATCTTCCTCCGATAGGATCACGAAGTGGAGCAATACCAGGAATAATAAGTCCAACATTGTTTTTGGCAATATTCATAAAGAATTCTGCTGCAACCTTATCAAAATGATTTGGTTCCATCCAGCCAAACAATGATGTTCCGCCCATAGGACACATTACTATTCTGTTTTTTATTTCAACATTTCCTATTTTCCGCGGAGTAAATAGTGCTTCATATTGCTGTTTCATAAAATCCTCTCCTTTTCAGCTTTAATAAGCTATTGGAACATCAATCTCCATATCTTCCAAAGGATAAGTTACACATGGGTGAATAAAGCCAAATTTTCGGTCTGCTTCTCTGCGTCCATCACGATCCTGTGCAACTTTATAACTACCCGAAATCCATTTACTATGGCAAAAACCACAACCACCTGCACGGCATTTGTTTGGAGCATTAAGTCCTGCTCTTTCCATTGCAGTAAGCAATGTTTCATTTTCTTTTGCAGAAATTACAAAAACTTCATCGCGCATATGAACTGTGAGCTTAAATTCACTTGGATTTTCAATTGGAAGATCACCACAACATGATGCATCATGATGTATGGATTTAATAGGCAAGTGATATTTTTCCAATTCTTTTCCTACAAAATCATACATTGCTTGAGGGCCACAAAGGAAGAATGTACTTGTTTCTATTTCAACATATTTTTCCATAAGTTCAGCTGTAATAAACCCATTCTCACAATCATCACATTTTTCATCACTAAGAACATATATAACTTTGAATTTACTACATTTTTCCGCCAATGCGTTCAATTCTTCTTTATAAGCCAATTGAACTTGTGTTCTTGCACCATAAAACAATGTCATATTGTAATCCTCATCAGCATCTACCAAGCTACCGGCCATTGAAATAAATGGTGTTATTCCACTTCCACCTGCAACACAAACGATATTTTTACTATCTCGTAAGTTTTCATAATGAAATTCACCTGATGGCTCAGTCATAACAAAACAATCACCAATCTGTGCTTTTTCGTTCAAATATCCTGAAACAAATCCTACATTTTCTACTGCCAAAATCAACTTATTTGCAAGAGCTTGTCGAGGTGTTGAAACAATAGAATATGGTCTACTAACAACACTCTCTCCAATTTTTACTTGAATTGATACATATTGTCCTGCACGAAAGAAAGGAAACTCATTAGTATCTACACGACAAAAAGTTAATTCTTTTATTGTGTCAGTAAGCTGGCGAATTCCTGTAAGTTTTACGTTCATATATCCAGGATGTATCTTCTTTGCAAGTATATTTGTGCGATATTCCTGTGGAAGAGGTGTATTTGCTCCCTGCGCCAACATTTGACGTCTGATAGGAACCATCTTTTTAAATTTCAGCATATCCATAAATCCAAAAATCTGTTTTTTGAACTTCATTATTTCTTCGCCTCCCTTTTTAAATCACCAACGGTTTGACGACCTGATAAATCACCTGAAATATATGCACTTGAATAACCACTTGAACGCATAGCATATCCACCTGCAAATCTCAACCCTGGATTTATTTCAGCGTCTTCTCTCATCATCATCATTCGTGGCATTAGGCTATCCCAATCTGCTGTTTCATAGCCATAAATTACACCTTCTGGATGTCCACAATAGCGAGCATATGTTGTTGGTGAAGCTATACAAATTTCTTCAATAGCATCGCGTATCTTACATCCTGTCTCTCTTTCAAAGACATCAATCATATCCTGTGCTATTCGGTCTTTAGCTTTAAAGTACTCTTCTTCTGTAACATTTCCCCAATCATCAGACATAAACATTGTAGTGAAGTACATCATACAAGTTCCTTCAGGTGAACATTCAGGATAAGCATTGTTCAAGCAAACAGTAGCCTGTACATGATTTGTGTTTACCTTTCTCATTAAATCATACTGCTTAACTGTATCTGCTGTATCATAAATGAAATAGTTGTGACTAGTAATACCAAGTTCCTCTGCAGATTTATTAAGTCCCAAGAACAAAGTAAATCCTCGCCCTGCAAATTTTCGGCTATTAGTAGCTCTTATCATTCTCTCTGTTAGCGCTTTTTTCTCAAGCATTTTTCCAAACACCAAGTGTGGAGAACAATTAGCAATTATATGTCGTGTTTCAACAACCTTTCCATCTGCAAGCTGTACACCACAAATAGCTCCGTTATCATCAGCCAATATTTTCTCTGCTTCTGACTGATACCATATATCACCACCAAGTTCACGAATACGAGTATCCAAAGCAAGACTTATCTCGTGTGAACGCATTTTTGGCATCCATGCATCTCTTGTTATATATCTGATAACCATCGAGCCATAATGTAAAAAACTCATACGATCACAGTCAACACCCAAATAACACCAATAAGCATTAAGAATATCTTTTGCTTTTTGTGGCATTTTCAATGCGTCTAAAACTTCATTAACTGAATAGCTACCCGCTTTAACAAAATTAGGAAAATTCTTTTTCATATAACTAGAATCTGTATTTCCGTTTACAGAATTTGAATATGTCTGTGCATCTCTTACCTCATTACACAATTCAAAAAATTCTGTAATTGACTTGCGTGAATCAGGACAATACTCAACCATTTTTTCAATAAACGCTTCTTGTCCAAATGGCATTACACAGTCATATTTTTTGTCTGTTGTAATTAAATGATATGCTTCTGGAATGCGTATCCAATCAATTTTATTCTCTATTCCCAAATCTCTAAATAGTTTTCGTACATCACCTGGTTCTTCAGGTGAACCAAAATCATTAAGTTCATGTAAGCTTGCTTCAAACTCAAAACGTCCTCTCTTGAAGCTTGTAGCAAATCCACCAGGCAAATTATGTTTTTCCAAAAGCAAACAAGAATACCCAGCTTGCAAAACTCGCACAGCAGCAACTAAACCGCCGTTTCCTGCGCCTATGACTACAACGTCATAACCTTTTTTTGTGTTACTTGACATAATTTTCCTCCTTTAAAATTATTATAATAACAGCTTTTACCAACACTTAAGCTAATACTACATTTCTCTATAACATATAACAAGTATAATTACTATAGAATGACTGTGATGCTCTATTTTATGTACAAGATGTACTGTTGTATCTAAAATATTCTACTTAAATATAAAAAGCATTATCTCCGTTATTAAAATTATTTATTAATAAGAGAGATTTCTTGTTCTCATTCTACGATATTTTTATATAAAATTCAATACTTGTACCATAATTTCAATTTAAAATATATATATTTTATTTAATTGTCACAAATATTATACTCTTTTAAAAATATATAAAAATAATTAAACTCTCTCAATATAGTATATTTTACTTATTTATAGTTTTTCTATTAATTCAGATTTATATAAGCAAAACAATATCCTCATATAATTAATATATGAGGATATTGTTTTTTAATATCTATATTTTTTATAAAAGAAAATCTTATCATCTAAAACGATAAAAATAAATAAAAAATAATTTTTATCTATAATAAAATATATTTTAATTATTAGTTATGATATAAGCTAATGTTTCTAAATCACAATCTAATTTAATCCATCTATCATTTTTAGTCCATTTAATTGAAAATTTATTATTTTCTCCAATTATTTCTATATCAGAATCAAAATCAAAAGCAGGATGTTGGTTTCTAACCCTTAAAAGTTCTAATTGCTTTTGTACCACATCTTTTTGTAATCCTGTTTCAATTTCTTCCATTGATAAATTTGTGCGATTTATTTCTTTATGACCATCTTTTCCAGCTCGTTTAACTCCTTCATAATCATTTTTACCACAGAATAAATCTAAATACCACACTTGTGGTTTTCCTGGCATGAACAGTTGAATAGCTCTTGCTAAAAGCATCTTTTTATCATCTTCACCCAAAGCACTATAATATGTAGCATTAACTTGATAATACATATTTTTTGCACCATGTAAATCTTTCACATGTCCACCTCTAGATACTACTATATCTATTAGTTTTTGTATTTGTTCATCTGGTATTAGTCCTTTTAAATCAAGAAGCGGAATTCCATCATGACAACCTAACATATTTACTACTTTTATTTTTTTATCTACTATTTCTTCTGCCCATGATTTTAAATAATTACAATTTTTTGTTTCTAATGCGTCAATAATAAGTCCTGGTAAGAAAAAGTCATATGTCATATATCCTTGTTTAGATACTTTTTCATGAATTTTTTCTCCATAACTAGCATGTATTTCTGGCAATAGTTCTAAATTATACTTTTTAGCTAAATTGCATACTTTTTCTAATAAATCCCAAGTTCCTGGTTCATTTAAAAAGTTCTTTGCTCCAACTTCTTTTGGAGCATAAGCAAAAGCGTCTAATCTCACAATACTAGCACCATAATTTGAAAGTTTTTTTAATGTATCATCATAAAATTCCCATACAGAATTGGAGCGTATATTCAAATCCATTTGACCTAAATACTCTCTATTACTTTCTAAATAATCACAAACTACTGTTTTATATTGCTCTAATTTACCAAAGTCTATTTCTATTGGTTTTTTATCTAAATCCAACGACTCTTTTACTATATTATATAGTTTACTTGCTGTTGAATACTGCACATTAGCAATTTTCATCAATTCTTGAATAGTAGGTTGCTTGTATGAAACTTTTTGATAAAATGTATTCCAATATGGAATATCTTTTCCATCAGGCATACGAACCATTAATATTGGAAGTCCTGGTTTTCTAAAAAACATTTTTTCTAAATGCTCTTTATTGGGCATAATATAGCCGTCTTCTGTCATACAGCCATTATCTTTCCAAAATTCATTCCAATTAATAAAGAAATCTTTATATTTAGATTTTTCTCCATTTTTTAATAAATCTTGAAATTGTGGACTTAATACAGACGCATGATTTAAAATAAAATCTAATTTTAAATCTATACCTAATTCTTTTAATTTTTTCAAGTCTTCCATTTTAGCAAACTCGTCACTTAAATCATAATCGATAACTGAAAAGCCTCTATCTAAATCTGTATTAAATATACTAGGTAATATATAAAATGAGCCAAAAGTATTTTTTAACTCATCTTTATTTAAAAATTTTACTATATCTTCTAATCGTTCACCTATGCTATCTGGATAAGCATTTAACATCGGATTATTTTTCATTATTAACACAACCTTTTACCATTTGTTCTTTATATTGTTGATAACTTAATAACTCACCACTTTTTGATACTATTATTTGGGCTTTATGTGCTTGTGATTCGAGTTTGCGTTGTTCTATTTCTAAAACCATTGTAGTAAAAGGACTATCAACAGCCCCATCACGATTTCTACTTCTACGATGTTCTAATGTTTCTTGAGGTGTACTGTTCAATAAAATAGGAATATCTACACCAATATAATTGTCACTATTTCCATGTGTCCATTCTATAATCAAAACATTTTTATTTGAAAAATCTACTAAATCATACCATAATTCAAGTTCAGTTCTTCCCATTCTCTTTAAGTATATTTGTGTTGCACCATTTTTAAATTGATTTATTATAGAACTTAATTCTTCAAAATTCTGTTCTTTTTCTGTTCCTAAATATCCAGTTAATGCTTTTTTACCTTCATTTTGGTACATTGACAAAAATGGATATTCTTTACACAAAGAAGGATCAGCATCTATATTTTGTTTTTGTAATTTTGATATTATTTCTTTAGTTTCTTCATTGTACATACCACTTGAAACTAAACCTCTTATTGCACCATAACGATATACACGCAATCTCTCTGCATCATTTTGACAAGGTATTCTATGTGGATAATTATCTCCACTTAAAATATAACTACCTATTCCTATAGTTTGTAATGCATGACCTAATAAACTAGCTGTTTCACTTTTTCCTACACCACTACCACCACATACACAAATTACAGCTCTATTATAAGGATTTTGAGCTACAACATCTTTTAATTTTTCTACTAAAACAAGAAAAATCAATTTTGCTTTATCTTTGTGAGATTCATTAATTTCTATTTTATCTCCTGGCATATCTCCGTGCATAATTTCTCCAATTATCTCTGGAAATTCTTTTATATTTGATAATATATCTATAACTTTACTCATTTCTATCACCTTTTTACTTCTCATTTTATCTTAAAAATTAACATAAGCTATTAAAATAATAATTTAATAGCTTATATCAATTTAATTATTCTTTAACTGCTCCAATTACAATACCTGATACAAAATATTTTTGTAAGAATGGATAAATTATCAATAAAGGTATTGTTGATACAACAATTTTTGTAGCATTAAAAGATCTATTACTCAATGTTGCTAATTGTTTTAATTGTTCTACATCAGTAACTTGAGTTATGTCTACTGTCAATTGTTGTATATATGTTTGTAATGGATATAAAGATGCTTTATTCATATATAACAATCCTGAAAAATAATCATTCCAATGATTAACTATTGAAAATAGTCCCACTGTAGCAAGAGCTGGAAGTGATACAGGTAAATATATTTTTAATAAAATTTCAAGAGTTGAAGCTCCATCAATTCTAGCAGCTTCATCTAATGAATCTGGTACACCTTTAAAAAAGTTTATAAGTAATATTACATTAAAAACTGGTACTGCACCTGGTAATACTAAAGCCCAAATAGTATTGATCATTTTTAATTTACTTACTACCATAAATAGTGGAATTATTCCTCCAGAAAATAGCATTGCAAATATAACTATTTTAATATAAATCTCTCTAGCTGGAAATCTATATTTGCTTTTAGATAAAGGATAAGCCATAGATATTACAAAAAACATATTTAATGCTGTACCTAAAACAACTCTACATACTGAAATCCAAAAAGAAGCCCAAAATTGTGTATCCTTAAAAAGTTTTTCATAAGTTGTAAATGTCAAATCTACTGGCAATAATCCAACTTTATTTGATGACACTTCATTACTACTACTTAATGATATAGCTATCATATTAAGTAATGGTAATAAACAACTTAATGTCATTAATAAAACTATTATCCAAATTAATGATTTATATATTTTTGATTGGATAGAATCTCTCTTAACCATACTACAAATCTCCTTTTTAAATTTTAGAATATACTACTGCCAGTTGTCTTTTTAGCTATTTTATTTGCTGATAAAATTAATATAAAACTTATAACACTTTTAAATAATCCTACTGCCGCACCTATACTGTATTGCCCTTCTACCATACCTATCCTATAAACATATGTATCAATAATATCCCCTGTTTCATATACTATTGGATTATATAAATTAAATACTTGGTCAAACCCTGCATTTAAAATATTACCTAAATTTAAAGCTGTCATCAAAACAACTGTAGGCAATAAAGCTGGAATTGTTATATTTATTATTTGTTTAAATCTGTTTGCCCCGTCAATAGAAGCTGCTTCATAAAGGCCAGGGTCAATTGCAAGTAACGCAGCTAAATATATAACAGAGTTATATCCAAATTCTTTCCACACATCTGTACCAATTATAACTGTTCTAAACCATTGATTATCAGCTAAAAATTGTACTGCATCTATTCCAAAAAATCCTAAAAAAGCATTAATTGGACCTTCTAAAGAAAACATATTTGTTACTACTGTTGCTAAAACAACCCAAGATAAAAAGTGTGGTAAATATACTATTGTTTGAAAAGTTCTTTTAAAAAATTTCCCACCAAGTTCATTTAATAGAATAGAAAATAAAACTGGCACAATTATATTCATAACTAATTTTCCAAGAGCGATAATCAAAGTATTCCAAAATACTTGCACACTGTCTGGGAAACTAAAAATAATCTTAAAGTTTTCAAGTCCTACCCATTCAGAACCAAACAATCCTTTTGCTGGAACATAATCTTGAAAAGCCATTAATGAGCCTACAAGTGGAATAAAAACAAATATAAATAAAATAATCATTCCTGGCAATAACATTAAATGAAAAGTTAGTCTTTCCTTTTTATCACCATTTCTAATGCCTGATTTTGCCATATTTATCCTCCCTACTTTATTAAAATAATTAAACCTCTAAAGAACAGTTTTAACTGGATTAGAGGTTTAAATTAAAAACTATTTTTTTATAGCTTCATTAACTTCTTTAGTGATTACTTCCCCACCAGATTTATTCCATTGTTCTACAAAACTATCAAAATCTGATATATTTTTTTCACCTGTAATTATTTTTAAAATAGTTTCCATTTCCATTTTTTCTAAAGATGCCCATCTTGTTGACATTGATTTTGTTGTTTCAAAAAATGAAGGAACTAAGAAATTAGCAGGTTCATCGATCATTTTTTTCATTGAAATAATACGAGATACATATTGAGAATAGTCAGCAGAATCTGCTTTTTTACCTTCTTCTTCTGCTTTTAAAAATCTTTGTGCTGACTCTAAATAGCTTTGTTCTTCTGTTGTTAGTGTAGATGCATCAGATTTACCTTCTAAAACATTCATTACATTATTTGTCATAATTTCAGCATTATTTCCAGGTTGTACTTCACAATATAATGGCCAGTTAAAATATGCTAATGTTTGATTTTCTTTTATTTCATTAGCTTTTTCACTCTTGTCATTTTTTGAATATTCAGAATTTACATTTACAACTTTCATAGCAAGTTCAGGATGTTCAAAACCTTTTCTAACAACAACAAATCCTGCATAAGATTTTGTGCTAATTGCGTTAATTTTAGAATCTTCTCCTACAGGTGCAGAAACATTAATCCATTCAGCATTATCAGTTGCATATGTTGATGTTTGTGCTTGGTTAAATGGTGACCACCATGGACCAATATATGCTCCACATTTTCCACTAGAAATTAACCCAACGATATCATCATTTGTTCTTGTTGCAAACTCTTTATCAATAACACCTTCTTTATACCATCTGCTTAGTAATTCTAAAGGTTTTTTCATTTCTTCTTGAACAGAACCATATACTGCTTCTCCATCTTCATTTTCTATCCAAATATTTGGATAAGCATTTAATGCTGTAAAAACATTATCAATAGCAAAAGTATTGTTTGGATAATCTCCGTATACTTCACTATGAACAACTAGCCCCATTGTATCATTTTGTCCATCACCATCAGGGTCTTTTTCTATAAATGCTTTAAGAACATTTTCAACATCTTCTAATGTTTTTGGTTCTTGTAATCCTAATTTATCAAGCCAATCTTTTCTCAACCATAAGAAGTCTTGTCCGTCACTAAGTTGTGTTTTTGGAATTGCCATTATTTTTCCATCAAATGTTACTGTATTTAATGGATTATTTTTTTCTCCATAACTTTCATATGATTTTTTTACAGTTTCACTTGCAAGATCATTATAAACATCTGTTAAATCTTCAATTAAATCGCTTTCAACTAAATCTACTAATGTTTCATAATCTGCAACATGCATTACATCTGGAATATCTCCACTTGCTATAGCCATAGAAACTTTTTGGTTATAATCTGGGCCTGATACTGCTTCAAATACATTTTCATTTTGTATGTTTAATAATTCTTTTAAATATCTTGTATATGCATTATTTTCTGGTGTATCATTTTCATATTTACTATTTGCTAAAACATCAGAACCTTGATTTGTTAGATTATATCCTGTTGTATATGTAACAAGTTCTGGATATTTTCCATATGGATCTTTTGCAGCTTCTTCCCATGCAGCTTTTTCTTCTTCACTCATTCCTGCGGTAAAGTCTTTTTCTTGACCACATGAAGAAATTGTTAAAGCGATCATTGTTGCACTTGATAATAAAGCTATCAATTTCATAATTTTCTTTTTCATAATAACATCTCCTCATTAATTAATTTATGTGATACTTCTATATCACATCTGTTTAACCACTGACTATATGATACTAAATATTAACAAATAATTAAATATCAATTTTCCGTAAAACATATCACAAAACCGTTCAGTTTAATATTTTTATATAATTTTTTATAAAATTGTGTATAATATCTATATAGATTATATAATAATATGAATTATTTTTTTAAATTGATTTAATTTTTTATTAATGTATAATATAACTAAACAATTTATTTTAATAAAGGAGAATTAAAAGTGTTTCGTTTATTAATAGTTGATGATGAAAAAAATGAAAGGGATTGTTTAAAATATTTATTAAAAAATTCTTCATTATCTTTAGATATTAAAGAAGCTGATAGTGGAATAGAAGCCCTAAAAATATTAAAAACATGGCAAGCAGATATACTACTTACAGATGTGCAAATGCCTGTTATGAATGGTTTAGAATTAATGGAAAATGTTTTTAAACTTTACCCTCATATACGACTTATAATATTTAGTAACTATGCAGAATTTGAATACGCCAAAGTCGCTTTAACATATGGAGTAGAAAATTACATATTAAAACCAGTTGTTCCAACAGAATTAGAAAATACTTTGTCTTCTATTATTCAACAAATAGAGGAAGAAGCATCTGTTAATAAACAAATACAACAGTCAATGTTACAATCTGCTATTCAATTTTCTATATATGGTAATTTAAATAAAAAAGACTTTAATAAAGATATTATAAATGAGTTATCTAAATTTAAAAGAATGATGTTATTAGAATTTCCCGCAAACTTTTTAGAAAGCAATTATACAGATTTAATAGAAAAAATAAAAACAAATTTAAATATGGACATAATCTCTTTAAATATGTCACCCCAATTATTACTCCTATTCAAAAATAATATAAATGATGAATTTATTTTTTGCCAAAAAATATTCAATATTATACTAAACGAATATGACATAAAAACTTATATAACAATAAGCAAAAAAAGAAATAGCAATGATTTATTAGAAGATACTTTTTCTTTATTAGAACAGCAGATGGAGCATCGTTTTTGGAGTAATAATAACTTTATATTTTTACCAAATAGTAATCATTCTAAAGAATACGATATTTCTTTTGATAGTGATACCGATGATGATACAATAATGAATATGATAAAAAAATCACTATCTTCAAAAGATGAAGATAGTTTCAAAAATAGTTTAAATATTTTCTTGAATAAATATAAAAAACAATCAAATCAATCTGAAATATATATAAAATTTATTTTTTCAAATTTAGTAGCCTCATTATATCCATTCTTACCAGAAGAATATAAAAATAAAACTAATTCTGTAAGTGATATAATAGCAAATTTATATTTACAAAAAGATTTAAATAAAATAATAGAAATAGTTAGTGAATTATCTCAATTAATTATTAGTACATTTAAAGAAAAAAATCAATCTATAAGAAAAGAAATTTTAATAGTACAAAACTATATTCATAATCACTATGATAAAGAGCTTTCTATTGAAGTTTTAGCTTCTACTGTATTTTTATCTCCTGATTATTTAAGTAGAATTTTTAAAAAATCTACTGGAAAAAGTTTATATCAATATATAAGACAATATAGAATGGAACAAGCTAGCAGATTATTATTAAATACAACAAAAAAAGTTATCGCTATAGGTATAGAAACAGGATATCCAAATTACTCTTATTTTTGTCAAAGCTTTAATGAATATTTTGGAAAATCACCAGAAAAATATCGTCAGGAGAATAAAAATGATTAAAAAAATAAACACTTTAACAGAAAAATTTAAAAGTTTAAGTTATAAAAACAAACTTTTAATAACTTGTATCTGTGTTAGTATATTACCCTTAACAATTACAGGGTTGTTCAATTATTTTCAAATTTCTAAAAACTTAATTTCAAACGAAAAAAATTCATTAAACTATACTTTACAAACTTCTTGCGATTCTTTAGAGTCACAGATTGTATTATATGAAAATCTAATCCAACATCTTTCTCTTTCTAATGATATTATATCAACTATTAATAAAGACTATGATTCTATATATGATAAATATGAACAATTCACATATGTTTTTGATGTGTTTTTAAATGGTATTTATGCTCAATATAAAGATATCAAACAAATTACAGTATATACTGTTAAAGAAAATTTAGAACATGGTAATCAATTAAGAAATATTTCTCAACTTTCTAAAGAGAGTTGGTTTACTGAAGATATTCACAACATTAACTTCATAACTAAATGGTTTGTAGATAAAAACAATGATATTATATTACTTTCTAAAATACCAGAATCGTTTACTAAATACGTAAAAAAATATTCTGAAAATTATGTTGCAATAAAAATAGATGGCAAGTCATTTTTATATTTTTTAGAAAATTTAAAGGAAGATTATCTAATAAATTTAACTTATAACGGAAATACTTTTTATTCTTACGCTGATAAAGATTTAAACTTACATACAAAAATGTTTGAACTTAATAATAATGTTAAACAAAATTGGTCTATAACTATAAAAATACCATATAGCATCATTATAAAATCTGCTAATGATATGCTTTTAGTTATGCTATATATAATCATCTTATGTTTAATATTAATATATATTTTAAGTAATACTTTTGCTAAATTCTTAGTTAAACGAATTAACAAATTAAACAGCGCAATGAATTCTTTGAAAAAAGGTAATTTTGATATTGGATTACACGATAAATATAACGATGAAATAGGTATATTAACAAATAATTTTGAAAATATGTCCAAAAAAATCAATACATTAATTGAAGAAAATTACAAAAATCAATTAACCTTAAAAGAAACTCAATTTAAAGCACTACAAGCTCAAATTAATCCTCATTTTCTATATAATTGTTTGTCATTGATTAATAGTAGAGCTATTTTAAACCATCAAGACGATATAGGTAAAATGTCTCAATTAATGTCTACTTTCTATAGAACTACATTAAATAAAGGTAAAAGTGATATTCTTTTAGCTGATGAAATAAAAAATGTTCGTTCTTATTTAGAAATACAGCAACTTTTACATGACAAATCTTTTGAAATATTTTTTCAAGTTGACCCATTGTTACCAGAAATATATGTTCCTAATTTAATTTTACAGCCATTAGTAGAAAATTCTATTGTTCACGGAATTTTACCTCGTTCTACAAAAGATGGAAAAATTTATTTAATTGTAAAAGCAGTTGATAAGTACATTCATTTTATGGTTATGGATAATGGTATTGGTATTCCTAGTGATAAAATTTCTTCGCTTACTTCTACAGATTCCAATGGATATGGCTTAAAAAATGTAAATGAACGACTAATTTTAACATATGGTGAAAATTCTGCATTGAAAATAAATAGCATACCTAACGAAAGTACAATGATTACATTCGAAATTCCTATTAAAGAATAATTATACCTGTTTTTTAAATATCACATTAATTTTAAATATATAAATATTAACTTTGATTTTTTATATATGTATGCAAAAAATACCCCCATATTTTAGTATATGGTTGGGTGTTTTTTATTAAATATAACTATATATTTTTTAGAATCGGATAACTTAGTACAAATAAATGTTTTATTCCTTATTATGTATCTTGTCTGCTATTTTTTGAATTCTATTGCTTACTTCTTAAATTTTAAAATTCATCTCATCACTATCTATTTATCAATACCTTTATTTATTTTAATTATATCCTCTATCCTGTATTTATAAAAGTTTACACTGTAATAACAAATGGTTTATTATCCACTTCTTTTATATTCATCTTTACTCCATATACCTTTTCTATTAAAGTATCACAAACTATTTCACATGGATTTCCACTAGCAATTATTTTACCATTTTTCATAGCAACAATTGTATCGCTATAATATAAAGCTTGATTAATATCATGCAATACCATAATTATAGTAATACCGAATTCTTTGTTTAGTTTTTTAATCAAATTTAATATTTCAAGTTGATACCTTATATCAAGATATGTTGTTGGTTCATCCAAAAATAAAACTTTAGTATTTTGTGCTATAGCCATAGCAATCCATACTCTTTGTTGTTGTCCCCCTGATAATTCTGATATAAGCTTATCTTTATATTTATATGTATTGGTAATTTCTAAAGCCTTTTGTATCATTTTGGCATCTTCTTTAGGATCAGGAGATAACCCCATTGTATGATACGGAGTTCTACCATACGAAACTAATTTTTCAACTGTTAAATCCATAGGAGATGTATTATACTGGTGAACGATAGACACTTGTTTTGAAAAGTTTTTTAATTTTATATTTGAAATATTTTCATTATAAAGTAAAATCTCACCACTTTGTAACTTTAAATTTTTTGTCATCAAATTAAATAATGTACTCTTACCACAACCATTTGAGCCTATTAAAGTTGTGATGCTTCCCTCATAAATATCCAAATCAACGCCATTCAATACTTGATTTTTATCATAAGAAAAGAAAAGATTTTTAACAGTAAATACGTTATTTGGCATAATTTTGTCTAGACCTCCTAAGTAAAATAATAAAAAATGGTCCCCCAATAACTGACATAATCACAGATGCACTTATTTCGTATGGTGGTACAACTGTTCTACCAATAGTATCAGCTAACAAAAATGTAAATGCTCCTAATAACATACTGTATGGCACTAAAATCTTATGATTACTTCCTACTAAAATTCTTGCAATATGTGGCACAATTAGTCCTAAAAAACTTATCGGTCCGATAATTGCCGTACTTATTGATGCTAGTAAAACTGCTATAACAGAAATTATAATACGACTACGTGTAACATTAACTCCCAATGAACGAACAGTTTTATCCTCTAAAGATAATAAATTGCATTGTCCTACTAAAAACATAGATGCTATAAGTCCTATCACCCCATATATTAATAATGTTTCAAAATCACTCCAAGTTTTCATTGTTATATTTGCATTTACAATACTTGCAACACCTGAAAAATTATTTCCTGTTCCTGAATTAAACGCACTCATAATTCCTGTAAACATAGCATTTACTGCCACTCCAACAAGAATAATTCTAAGTGGAGATAATCCACCTTTCCATGAAAGAGAATACACTAATAAAAAGGCAATAACTCCTCCAATAAAAGCAAATAATGGTGTAAAAAAATACAGAGATGGGAAAAATGCAGTAATTAATATCGCCATTAAACTAGCACCTGAACTGATACCTATAATACCTGGATCTGACAAAGGGTTTTTCATTACAGCTTGAAGTAATACTCCTGAAACTGAAATTGCACTACCACCAATCATAGCTATAAAAATGCGTGGAAATCTCAAATCGTATATTGTAGCAACATTTTGATTGTATTCAATAAAAAGTCCTTTGAATAACTGTAATGGTGTAATTTTTAAACTTCCTGTATTCACAGCTATTAAAAATAAAATAAAAATAGCCAAAGTAGTTATAATGAAGGAAATCAATATTTTTCTTTTAGAGTTCAAACATATTCCTCCTTAAAATAGTTTATTCATTATACAATATACCTTGTAGCTGTTGTAAAGCTTCTGTGTAACGAAAGTTTGCACTCATATTAAATAAAGAAGCATCTAAGTCATATACTCTACCATTTTCTACAGCTTTAAAATGTTTCCAAATATCATTTTTTTCAAACTCATCAGCAAACATTTTCTTAACTTGTTCAGGTA
This sequence comes from Oscillospiraceae bacterium, assembly GCA_017887325.1. GTDB lineage: Bacteria > Bacillota > Clostridia > Oscillospirales > Ruminococcaceae > Massiliimalia. The sequence continues at coordinate 186,938 of JAGHIE010000020.1, forward strand.
AAGCATGAGCTGTTCTTAAAATAATATCAGGTTCTTTACTTTTCATATCCTCTGTATTTACTGAAAGAAATTCTTGTCCATCACCATCTGAATATACATTTATTCCACCTGCTAAATTCACAAGATTTCCTACATAACTACTTTCTGTTGCAACTATATAAGAACCAGGTAATCCCATGAGTATTAACACTTTAGGTTGTTGTTTTCCTGCATTTTTACTTTTGTAATCTTCCATAAATGTATTAAATTCATCCACAAGTTTTTTTGCTTGTTCTTCTTTTCCAAATTTTTCACCTAAATCTGATATAGAAGCATACATTCCTTCTAAACTTTTTAAATTTAAAAACAAACTATCTATTCCTGATGATGAATATTTAGGCTCTAAATCGTTTTTTAAGGTAGTTGGAGATATTACATAATCAGGATTTAGTGATTTTAATATCTCCAAATCAGGATTCATAGGCATACCTACTTTTGTAACATTTTCATATCTTTTAGGAAGTTCATTACTACTTTCACATATACCTACTAAATCAATATCTAATTTATCACATATTTGTGATATAGACACAGATGTTGCTACTAATCTATTTTTTTCCGAATTTGATGAATTATTTTTACTATCAGGATGCTGATTTACACACCCTGATAATGAAAGTAACATAACTCCCGATACAATAATAGTAATTAATTTTTTAAAGTTCACTTTTATCACCTCTTATTTCTTTTTCTTAAAGAAACAAAAGTACCATACACCAAAACCTGCTACAACAATAATTCCAACTATAGCAATCCAAACTATAATATTTACTTTGTTGTTTCCTACTTCTTTTTTAACTGAATTACTGCTTGTTTTATCTTCATTAGATTTTTTTGCATTAAATTCTTCCATTCCTACAACTGATGATTCTTCTTGTTTGCTTTCAGTTAAAGAGGATTCTGATGTTTGATTTTCTTGTGATGAAGTTTCTGTATTACTTGGTTGTTGTGTTTGTACTTGTTGTGTAGCTTGTTCTTGTTGTGGAGTTGGCTGTACTGGCTGTTGTACTTGTATACTTGTAATAAAATCGCCACTACCTTCTTGCATAGATCCTAAAGTCATATAAAACACAACATCTCTACCCATTGCTATAACATTCATATTACATCTTATAACTACACTATTGCTTGGAATTTGAAATCTGTAGTCAGCACTATTATTTGAATAATCTTCTTGCATCAAACTTACTGAAACAGGTGTAAATGTTCCACTATTAGTAGTGTCAACTTGGAATTGTGGGTTTTGTATGTTATCCATTAATTGTAAACGAACAGTAGCATACATATTGCCATTAGCATCAACCTCAACAAGTGCTTGTTGATAAGTTGCACTTTCTACCATTGATTGTCCTAATACACTTGAAGCCTCTCCACCAGAGTCTTCTATAACTCCTGTATATGGATGACTATAGTATGGAGTTACTGTTGCTATATAAATTCCGTTAGACAAGGCTAACACATGTACAATATTAATACTCGCCATTAAGACGAGTATTAACACCATACTGCATATTACTTTTTTTGAATATTTAAAAGCAGTATTTATCATTTTTTTACCTCATTACATTGTTTTTTTCTTTTTGCGTTTTTTATCTACAACTGCAATACCTAATGCACCTGCTGATAGTGCTGCTAAAATTGCTGTTGCCCAACCAAATTCATCACTTGTTTTTGGATTATTTTTTTTGTTTTGACTATCTGTAATTGTACTATTTTTTTCTACTAATGTGTATTTTCCAGATGTCTTAGTAGTAATATTATAATAACTTTCTTCTACATTTCCTTTTACAAGTGTTTTTTGTGTATTTTCTCCCATACGATATACTGCCAATTTATCTTTATTATATCCTTTAGCAATTGGTAAACTTATATCTACTGTTCCATTAGGAGTTACTTCTGTTCCTTCAGCTGATACAAATTTTATATCATATAATTTAAACTTTTTGCCTACACTTGATAATGATGTCATTGCTGATGTATAATCTTTGCCTGATGTTATTTCTGTTACTTGTATTTTTGTTCCTTCAGCCAAAACACCTTTTCCAGCTTTTACTTTTACTCCTGTTTTAGAATCTGTAAAATCTATTGAAGGTGATTGTTCTGTTGGATTTTCAGGTTCTGTAGATGAACTTCCATCATCAATTTTTAATGTTGTCCAGTCTAGTTTCATTCTAACTTTTTGTGTACCTAGTCCTGGAGCTATTGATTCCATAATTGGAACATTTAATTTTAATGGTAAGTATCCGTCTTTATCATTTATTACTTGTGATACCATTTCAAATCTTACTGTATTTGGATATAAGTGGTCTTTATCATTATATTCGTCAATAATGTCATTTCCGTTTTCATCTTTTTGTGTTGACAATACTTCTACTGCTTTTGTTTCACCAACGATATCATTGTTTTGATATTTGTATCCGTCTACAAAATATTCTAAATCTGAAAGATATCCTAATTGTCCACCAACATTTAATCCGTTAAAATCTACTGTTAAATAGTATTTACCATTCTTAACTTCCAAACCTAAAGTGTGATTAATAGCATTATTTGCCATAGACAAGTCATTACCATATGATTTATAAACATCAGCATTTACAGTATATTTACCATCTTCTAAATTTGTATGGTCTGTTGGTTGTTTTTCTACTAACGCATTTATAGCATTTTCTAATGCTGTTACTTGTGCATTAACTTCTTCTTGTGTTACATCATTTTTATCTAAAATTTCTTGCGCTTTTGTAATAGCATTTTGTAACGCTTTAAATGATTCTGCTGTGTATTTATCTTCTTTTATCGCTTCTGCTTCCATTATTTTTTCACTTAAAGCTGATTTATCCACTTGAATACTTGAAGATTTTACTTCCACTTCATTTGAAATAATTGAAAACTTATAATCTTTTACTCCATATGTAGCAGGATAAATTGATTTTAAAATTCTATAAGTACCATTTTCAGATACTTTAAATTCTCCTGATAATAAATCTGCAACTTCTGATGTGGTATTTTCATTTACTGTTACAAATGTTCCGTCAGCGTTTTTCTTTTGAACTTCTGTTTTAATATCCCAGTCATATCCTTCATCATCTAATATTTTTACAATATCTTTTCCAGCATATTCTTTTTCTAACATTGCTTTATATTCTTCAACAGAAGATATTTCTTTATCTAAACTACTAGTTGTACTATCATACCAGAATAATAAATCTAATATACTTAAATCTTGGCTCCATTTTATATTACCTTTATCATCTGATATGACATTTAATTCAAGAGCTGTTTTTTGTGGATAGAATTTACCATCACCTATCAAATTTTTGACTGTATCGTCTATTTTAGCAATATTATTCATTTGTAAATCAAGTACTCTTAAACTTGTTTTTGTTTTACTAATCATCGGTAAAACATCTGCTGTAAATTCTGTCAAATCATTGTCATATAAATTTAATTCTTGTAAATTAGTATTTTTTGAAAATGTTTTTGAACTTATACTTGAAATTATGTTAGAATGAGCATCTACTTTTCTTAATGCTTTTAAGTTTGAAAAATCAACGTTATCTAATGTTGTTATATTATTTCCATCTATTGATAAGTTTTCTAGATTTGTCATATTTTCAATAGCTTTTGGAATTTCTTTTAAGTTGTTATTATACAAATATAAATCTGTTACATTATTTAAATCAGTTTTAGCAATATTTGGAAATTCAATTAATTTGTTTCCTGGTAGATTTATAGTTGTTAATTTATCCAAACCATTAAAAGCATCTTCAGCTATAATAGCTATTTGGTTGTTAGCCAAGTCTAACTCATTGATAGAAGTTAAACCTTTTAAATCACCACTATCTATAGATGTAATTATATTTGATGACATATTTACCCATGTTAAATTTTTATTATTCTTAAAGAAGTCTTTTGGTATATCTGATATTTTATTATTAGGAGCAAAAAACTGTTTTAATCCTGTCATATTGTCTAATAGTCCATCAGGCAAAGTTTTTATGTTATTTCCTGTTAAATCTAAACTTGTAACCTTGTCTGATAAATGTTTCAATAAACTTATATCTGTTAAATTACAATTATCTAGTTTTAAATCTCCTGATATATTAGCTATTTCTTCAGGACTCATTTTGCCGTCATTATTAGTATCATACCCTTTTTCGCATAATATTTTTTCTAAAAGTTTTTCACCTTCAGGATTTCCAGAATTCTCTATATCATATTGATATCCTTTCCAACCTTTTTCAATATCTCCACCAAAAGTTATATCAAGTTTAGTGTATTTATCATAGTTTCCTATATCACTAATTTGGCCACCCATAGCTGTTACTAAAACAGCACCTTTATGTAGTTTATCTAAATCTGAAATAGACATAGTAAATTCTTGTAATTTATAATTTCCATTGATATCTGCCTCACCTATTTTTTTACATTCTGATTTAGGATATTGGCCGTTACTTTCAATTGAAAAATCTAAAAGATATTGAGCTAAAGCAGAGTTTAACATAGATATAGTCATTTTACCATCTTTTACAACTAATTTTACATTAGGGTCGAAAGCTCCTTGTAACATTGATGAACCTTGTGAACCTTCAGCGTTTGCTACAAATGATAAAGTATATTCTCCATCTTCTAACTCATTAGAGTTGTTAACATCAGAACTATTATTAAAAGTTTCCATTGCTTTTTGTAAATTTAAAACAGCATTTGATATGTCTTCTTGTGTTTTTGCTGTTTCCAATGTATTTTCAGCAACTTTTATTTCATTTTGAAGTGCTTTCCATGCATCATCTGTTTTATTACCTTTTTTTATCTCTTTTGCTTGTGCTATTATTTCTTCTAACGGTTTTTTATTTATTACAGTTTCTCCACCACTATTAGAAATATCTTCTTGAGATACAAAAGTATATGTATCATTACTTTGATTAAATATTACTTTTTTATCTTTATAACCATTGGCTTTTATTATAATTTCGTTATTTCCGTCTTTAAAAGCACCATTGTAAACTCTAAGTCCAAAAACACTCATTTCCCATTGATTGCCGTTACTTGAATTAGAATTATATTTTTGATATTCTACGCCATTTACACTAACAGCATTAATTGCATTAGCATATTCAGGTGTACTAAATCTATCTATTTCCCCAAGTTCCAATGAATCAACTCCATCAATATATGAGTTTCCTTTCTTTACTTTTGTAATCTCGACACCTGTTAAAAGTGTATCATCAGAGTTTCCACTATCAGGATTTTCAATTTCAATTACCTTAATTGTATCCCATTTTACTTTCATTAAAACGCTCTGTGTTCCTCCACCAGGCATTATAGCATCCATTACTGGAATGAATACTTGCGCTTTTATTAAACCATTTTCATCTCCGTTATTTTTATTTATCAATGGAATTTTTAAAGTTTTAGGATAATTAAAATCAGCAACACCATCTTTATTAGTATCATTATGCTCATCTATAATATCATAAGTTGATTCTACTTCTGCTAATGTATAATCTGAACCATTGTAATAAGATAGAGATTTCAAATATCCCATTTTTCCCATAACTTCCATACCTTTAAAATTAAATGACATATAATATTGTCCATCTTTTACAACGATAGTTGCAGGATTTTCTATAGCATTGTTCGCCATTGAAGGATTATTTGGATTATTAGCGTTTTGCAAACTAAATTCTACTGAATATTTTCCATCTTTAAGATTTGACACATCAACACTTTCATTAGTATTAGATGTGCTATATACATCAATATTTGTACTTAAATTATTTGCCATTAATATACTTTGTGGTACAAACATATTTGCAACCATTGCTATTGATAAACATTTTAAAACAAAATTTTTCTTCATACTGTCCCTCTTTTCACAAATATTTAGTTAGTCAAGACTAATCGATATATAAAAATAAAAAGGATACTAAATTTCTCCCCATTATAATTTATATCATTCAATTAGTTATACAAGACTAACTTCAACAAATACAGTATACCACATTATTGTATTTTATCCATAAAATATTTATAGCACTATTGCTACAAACAAGCTATCAAAAGTACATAATAACTACAATTTCCATATATATACAGGATTTTTTATTGTTGCATAATTGCTATAACTTTTTAATTTTTGTAATAATATATATATTTATTATATATTATTAAATAAGTATTGTTAATATTGCTGTTAAATCTGACATATGTACAATATCTACAGACCAAGTTATTTTTATACATATACTTCCATGCAAAATTTGACCTACTCCATTTCCAATACTTACAAAATTTATTGTATCTGCTGGAAATGATAAAATATCGCCATTTTTTTCTGCATTTATAAATACGCCACTATCCATATACGACATATTTTTTACCTTTCCCTTCATCAAACAGTTTGTACATTTTGATTTGGAAATTACATTGACAGCTTTCATCTGAATTATTCCTTTACCGTCCTTTATGACTAGATTGCAAGTATGTTCAAACCCTTCATTAGCCATAGATATATTATTTCCATTTTTTACATTTTCCTTATAAATAATAAATGGAAATTTATATACTCCATCTTTCATATTTTTACATAGTAATGCACCACTAAAGTTTTGTTTTATGTTTCGTAATTCATATTTAACTCTATACCTTTCCTCAGTATCTCTAATAGTTTTCATAGCTTCATCAGAGCTATACAAAGCCCAATATAAAGCATCATTTCTGGCATCTGTTATATCTAACCCCTCATACAACAAATGATTAATTATTATTTCTACTCGTTCTGAATAATTTTTAGCAACTTTCTTGCCTTTATCTGTCAACTTTGGTGTTCTGTTATTTGTTCTATCAACTAATCCGTCATTTTCTAACCCTATTAAAATTCTACTAACCTTATATTTTTCTTCATTTAATATTTTTGATATTTGTGTAACTGTTATCTTCGTTTTATTATTTTCTAAGAAACATAATAATACTCTTAATTTTAAAATGTCCAATTAATACCAATCTCCATTCTGCCAAATAATCATTTATCAAATAAAATCACTGTAAGTTAGTTTAGACTTACTATAATATAATAGTACCTATAAATATATATTTGTCAATATTTATTTTAAAAGTATATTTTATAAGTAAAATAAAAAGTCGTTACCAACACAAGCAAATAAAGGTAGTATTTTTCTAACTTTTTTGCTTGATGTAAGTAACGAACTTAATTTATTTTTTTAGTTTACAATATGTCTTATTTAAATTTATTGATATTTTTTCTTTTTCCAAGATAAGAATAAAACTCCTGCAATTGCAACTGTCAATGTTCCAATTGTTATAGCAATTGGTGCTGTATCACCTGTTAATGGTGTACTACTATTGCCTGGTTTTTTATTTTCATCTGGTTTAGTATCAGGTTTTTCTTCTGGTTTATTTGAACCACCTTGGTCTTTTAACACTAATCCATCTTTTGCTTTTTGTAGCTGACTTACCATTTCATCAACTTTTGCTTGATCATCTGCAGTTAATGATGCATCTTCTAACATTGCTTTAGCTTCTGCTAATACTTTATTTAAATTTGTTACACTTTCTTCTGTGTATTTGCTTAAATCTAAACTTTCTACTTCTTTAACTAATTGCTCTAATTCTGATTTATCTACTTTAACTTTCAAGTTATCTATAGAATTTGTTAAACTTTCTACTGCTAAATCTACTTCTTCTTGAGTTGCTTTTACATCATTTAACACTTCTTTTGCTACATTTAAAGCATTTATAAATACATTAAATGATTCGTCTGTATATTTATCAATATCTTCAACTATTTTTTCTGCATCTAAAATAAGATTTTGTAATACTTCTTTATTTGCATCTGGTTTTGTACTAATTTCAAAATAATACATATCTATTCTGTTTCCATGATTTCTTATTTCATGATTTTCTAATTGTAATACATAATCTGTACCAGGTTGTAAATCATTAATTGTTTTTTTAGTTTCTCCAGATTCAATATCAGCAACCTTTTCTCCATTTAAATACAATGTAGCAGGTTCTACATCATCATTATTTGGATACCCATCTTCTAATACAGGTGGCCATTCGATAGTAATAGAAGTCTTATCTGATGTTACTTGATATGGTGTCCATGTTGTTGCAATTTCACCTGAGCCAACTACATTTTTATATATCTTTAAATTATCAATAGAAATATTGTTAGCACCATTTTGATGATTAGAATCTGCACCAATTATAAATTTTTCCATATCCAATTTAATATCTTTCCATGAGCTAATATCTTGTTCTTCTTGCTTAACACCATTAATATATAATGTCATTTTTCCATCTCTATCAAAAGTTGCTGTTACTGCTTTCCATTTCCCATCAGATATATCATATTCTGCTGTTTTATTAGAACCAACTTGCATTTGGATTTTTTGTTTTTCATTATTTGTAAACATAAATCCGCTATTATTAGCTTTATCAAAATAATCTAATATAACACCATTTTTGTTATTTTCACCATTTTGTTTTACCCAAAACATTACTGTAAAATCATCTGTTCCTAAATTCAAACTATTAAAATCCACATATTGTTCTGTTACATTATTTGTATTTTTAATGCTAATCGCTTCTTTATCTTCAACACCATCTACGAATGTTACATCTCCACTAATTGTACCATTATTTTGGTTTATTGTACTATCATTAACATTATTATCAAAAGAAACATCAAATTGTTTTCCACTTGGATAAGCGTCTTTATTCATATCAAAAGTATAAGAGTAATCTTCTCTCCAAGTATTATTTTGATAATCTCTTAAATTTACAGATACACGATCTTCGTAAACTGTAACATTATATCCTAGTTCTCCTCGTCTTTCACCAAAATCATTGCTAACCATACATGGTACATCTACAATAGTTCCAAAATCTCTTCTCTCTACCTTAATTGCACCAAGTCCGTCATGCATATGACCTGTAAATATAAAGCTTTGTGGATACTTTCTTAATATTTCTTTTAACTTATGATCTTGTACCCCTTCTGGCCACTCATTACTGTGTTCATTGGTATCACATAAGGATTGGTGAATAACTATGAATATTGGCTTATTATCTTCTGCACCTTCTGCTAAAGTTTCATCTAGCCATTCTAATTCTTCTGGTGATAAATATGCTTTATCTTTTAAATCCCATTGTGTATTAAGTACAATAAAATGATACCCATTTATCCATTTATCATAATATGATTGTCCTTCTGGTACATCGCCCATATATTCTTTATTATTTCTTAAATATCTTTCTTCTGCTTCTTGCCAACCACCACTTAGCCATCTAACATCGTGGTTACCCATAGCTGTCATAAATTCAAAATCATCATTAAAATTTTCTATTATATTAAAATAACCTTGTTGTTGTGTTTCTCCTCCACCAGAGCTAAAATCTCCACCATTTAAAACAACAGACACTGGATTATCATAGTCATTTTTTATAGTAGTTAAAGCATTGATTAACTTTTTGTTTGAAGAATTTGTATTGTCTGTTCCTGGAATATGAGTATCACTTATAACTTCAAAACTCATTTTTATATCCATAAACTCATTATATTTGTCTAATAATTCTTTATCTAAATTTTTAATAGCTTCTATATTTTCTGCAGTTTTTAATTTTTCTCTTATACTATTAATTGCTGACTTAAATATTTCTTTTTTACTTTCTGATTTATCAGATTCATTAATTAAATTTTCGTAATTATTCAATTTATTATAAATTTTATATTCTTCACTATATTTTTCAATTTCTTCGACAGGTAATACTGATTTATAAACTTTTAATTCGTCTATGTATCCATTTTCAAGACCGTATTGACCTTTTCCATCTGCTCCTAATATGAAATTAAAAGCATCTATACTATTTTTTTGATCTGATATTGTTACCTCATTACTTTTTGACGAATACCCACCATTTAACAATGGAGTTGTCCCATCAATATAGAGAGTCATTTTCCCATCTCTATCAAATGTACCTACTACAAAATGCCATTCGCCATCTAATAAATCTGCATATCTATCAGTTTCTTTTCTACCATTTTGCCCTGCGTTATAATTCATGTTAATTCCTTGTCTCATATCTCCAAAATTAAATCCTAAATTATCACCCGAAGACCAATCTTTATTACTGATTATTGCACCTTCATTTTTATTACTAGTAATATCTTTTTTATATAAAAAAGATATTGTAAAATCTTCTGTTCCAAATTGTAGTGATTGAGGTTTTCCAAAATCTATGTATTGTTCTGCTACTTCATATTGTTCATTTTTTATATGAACAGATTCACCCAATACACCACTTGTGTATTCTACACCACCATGAATAATTCCTTCTACACCTGTAATTTTGTCAGTTACGTTTTTATCAAAATTTACATAAAAACTTGGCTCATATGCCCCTGTTGTAGTGACTTCCTGCGTACTTATTTGCTCGTTATCGTTTCCTTCACCAATAGCAAACACATTTGTTGGTAAAACAGATGTTGCCATAGCTGTAACCGATAAGATACAACAAACTTTTTTAACAAATCCTTTTTTCATATATTATCCCCCTTTTACATTTAGTTAGTGTAAAGTTTTTTACACTACTTTTCTTTTAAATTCTTTATATATCAAGGTTTCGCAAGTTTTTTTGTATAAAAAAACAACGACCCCCTAATTTCATGTTAAAATTGAATATCCAAACCACAA
>JAGHIE010000021.1 GCA_017887325.1 Oscillospiraceae bacterium
GAAGTTACAAAAGTAGATGACACAACATATACATTTGTAATGCCAGATAAAGCAGTAGAAGTAAATGCTGAATTTGTAAAAGTAGTTGATAAAACTGCATTAGAAGCAAAATTGGCAGAAGCAGAAGGTATTACAAATAATAATTACACAGATACAAGCTGGACAAATCTACAAAGTGAAATTGGTAAAGCAAGAGCAATTATTGCTAAAGCAGACGCAACACAAGAAGAAGTAGATTTAGCAGTTGAAAGCTTAACAAATGCTATTGCAAACTTAAAAGTAAAAGCTGATAAATCAGCATTAGGAGCATTAATAGATTATGCTAATAGTTTAGATTTAACAGAATACACAGAAGAAAGCATAGCAAACTTTAATAAAGTATTAGAAGAAGTAAAAGCAATTTACAACGACAATACTTTAACAACTGACGATCAAGCAATAGTTGATAAAGCTTTAGAAGATCTAAAAGATGCAATTAATGCTTTAGAACCAGTTGGAACATTAGATAAATCTGAATTAGAATCAGTAATCAAAGAAGCAGAAGGCTTAGACTTAAGCAAATACACAGAAGAAAGCGTAGCAAACTTCAATAAAGTATTAGCAGAAGCAAAAGCAGTTATGGCAGATGAAAGTTTAAATGCAGATGATCAAGCAATAGTTGACAATGCAACAAAAGCATTAAAACAAGCAATCAAAGACTTAGAAGTAAAACCAGGTGAATTAGATAAATCAAGATTAGAAAACTTAGTAAAAGAAGTAGAAAAGATTGATTTAGATAAATACACAGAAGAAAGTGTAGCAAACTTCAACAAAGTATTAGAAGAAGCTAAAGCAATGTTAGAAGATGCATCATTAACAGCAGATGACCAAGAAAAAGTTGATGAAATGCTAACAAAACTACAAAAAGCAAAAGATGGTTTAGTATTAAAAGATCAAGGTGGTTCAACAAATAAACCAGACCAAAAACCTGATACTAAACCAGATCAAAAACCAGATGGAGATAAAAAACCTGGTGGTAGCAATACACCATTAACAGGTGATACAGCACCAATTGCTATAACAATGGGAACATTAACAGTTGCAATTGCAGGAGTTTTATTCTTATCTTGGAAAAAGAAAAGAAATGACTAATCTTAAATAAAAATAACCTCTTACATTAAGTAAGAGGTTATTTTTTTGCTTTCCAAACATCTATTTGTTTTTGTAACTCGGTTTGAACTTTATCAATTCCCATACTTTTTAAATCATCAATAAATCTAGGAAGAAATATATTAGGATTAACACTACCTGTAACTAAACTAGGGTAATAATAGTCACATACTTTAGAGATATTTTCAATTTCAGTAGTAATATGTGATAAATCTGGAATAAATCCAAGTAGAGGCGATTCTATACATTTTGAATTAAAATTTCTATATTCGTCCCATTTATTTAAAGGTTATTTTGTTGTTGTATTTAGTAGAAAATAATTTCCTTGTGTATGAGGAACACCAGCGTATCTATTAGAGATTATTTCAACTTGTCCTTTGTCAGATAATTTATAATGAACATTTTCAATACCATAATTTACTAGATTTCTAAAGTAGTAATTTGTATTCAATAGTTCAAGAAATTGTACACATTCTTTTGGATATTTGGTTCTAGCATTAACTGTCATAATACCACCCGAAACAGATTGATTTGTAATAATAGGTGGTGAAATAGGATTTGAAACAACTTCGGTGTTCCAGTTTTGACTCCATGTAATTTCAGAATAAGGACCACCAGAAGATATTGTACAAAATACTTTTTGTGTAGGAGTTGTATCAGTAACTTCTTTTATAGCGCAATCAGAATTTATATATCCAAGTTGATAATATCTTCTAAGGGTGTTAAGTGTATTTTTTGCTATATCTGTTTCAAATATATTAACTAAAGATAAGCTGTCATCAAAAGAATTTATCATTATAGGTATTTTACTATCTAAAACAAATTCATAACCATAATATGAGAAGTAATTTTTTATATCTGAATCTAAAGTAAAAGGAGTATAATCAGGTTCTTCTGATTTAATTAATTTTAATATGGGAGCAAGAGATTCCACAGTTTTATATTGACTTATATCTATATCATATTTTTCTACTAAATCTTTTGAAAAGATAAAATACTCTAATACAGCTAATTCTTTATTTGTAGGAATACCATATATTTTATCATCTATGGTAACACCTTTCCAAAATCGTGAATCTATGGTATCATACAATTTTTTTGCTTGATTTTGTAAATATGGAGTAAGATTTAGCCACAATCCTTTTTGAGCATTTGTAACAAAATCACCCTGAGATTTACTAGCAGCAAAAGCAATATCAAAATTGTTACTAGCAATAACAGAGTTTATTACATCATTATAATTTGTCCATGATACTTTGTTATATTCGATTGTAAAATTATATTTTGATGATAAAAACTTATTTATTTCATCATTTACAAGTTCTAAATCTTTATCTTTGTTACCAATGGTATAGTAAATTAATTTAGGGTCTTCTGAATAGTCATTGTTATTAGATTTATTAGAACAACTTGTAATACAACTTACAAAAATTAATGAAGATAAAACTATAGGAATAATTTTCATAAAAAGGCACCTTTATTTATATGAGTTTTTTAAATCAGTAGGGGAAATATTGAAATAGTTTTTAAAATGAGTGTAAAAATAATTTAATTGTGTATACCCTACATGAATAGAAATTTGTTGTACTGTATAATCAGTAGTTAACAATAGTTCTTTTGCAACTTCCATTCTAAGAGATAATAGATATTCTGAAAATTTATAGCCAGTATCTTGTAAAAAAATTCTACCAAGATATTTACTGTTCATCATAAATTTTTCAGCTATAACTTTAAGGCTTATATTAGTAGAATAATCTCTTTTTAAAATGTTTATTATCTTATTAGTTAAATTTGAGTATTTAGAATATTCGATATTTGTTATAGGGTCTATGTTTGTAGAAATGTTTGTATTGTCTAAATTACCACCAAGGTTTTCTACAATAATTTTTTCTAAAGATTGTTCTAGTTTAATCTTTTCTATAGGTTTAAGTAAATATTCTTTAGCACCTTGTACCATAGAATTTCGTACATAGTTAAAATCATCATAACCACTCATCATAATAAAATTGCTATGAACATTTAACTGATTAAATTTTTGAATTATTTCATAACCCCAACCGTCATTTAGTCTTATATCACAAATTACAATATTAGGAAGAAAATCCAATGCTTTGTCAACTGCTTCAAAAACACCATTTGCAGTTTCAATATTACTTATTTTAAATTTTTTCCAATCAATAAGTAATTTTAAACCATCAATTATATCTGGTTCATCGTCAATAATCATTAATTTATACATATAAAAACTCCCTATGTTAAATTAAATTGAAAAATTAAAGAAACTCCACCTTCATCTTCGTTAGAAATTTTCATAACAAAACTATCCCCGTAAAACAATTTTAAACGGGAATAAACATTTTTAAGTCCGATAGAATTTGTTTCTATTAAAGGGTCAGAAGAAAATATGTCATTAAATTCAGATAATTTTTCTTCATCAAATTGTTTACCATTGTTAAAGAATGTTATTGTGACGGTATTGTTTTCAATCACACCATCGATAAAAAGTAAATTATATTCACTTTCTTTATTAAATCCATATTTAAAATAATTTTCTACAACAGGTTGCATCCAACATTTTATTGTGCCTAATTTTTTAATATTTTCATCTATATCTATTTGATATGTAAAAGAATTAGGATATCTAAAATACATTAAATCAAGATATTTGTTAAGTAGTTTTATTTCTTCTTCTATAGTGATGTTTGAGTCACCTTTTACAATATCTCTGTAAAGACTACCTAAATTTTCTATAGCATTAGAAACTTCTAAGTCATTATTTTTTAATGCACGACTTCTGATTATTTCTAAAGTATTATATAAAAAATGTGGATTAATCTGATTTTGCAAAGCAAGCATAATAGATTGTTGTTGTTTTCTTGTTAGAATGTATTCTTTTTGAATATATTCATTGATTTTTTTACCCATTTTATTTAGTTGAATAGATATTTCTTCGTATTCATCTTTTTTAGACTTCCATGATATATTTTGAAAATTTCCGTCTTCTGCTAATTTTATAAAATTCATAATATTATCAAAAGAATGTGCGTCGGCGTTTAGTTTTGCAACAATGATAATCATTATCAAAGCCCAAGTACCTATTAATATAAATAATGAAAGAACAAATATAATAGGATTATTTGCTAATATATCTAATGTAGTTATCGCACCGATTAGTTTATATGAGTGATTTAAAGATGTATTAGTAAAGAAATATGTGCTTTGTTTGTGCATGGTACTTTCATTTTTATTAAAAATATCAATAGCTTTTTTTTCTGATATTAAACCATCACCTGATAGAGAAACTACTTTGTCATTATTTACAATAGAGATGTTGTTATTACTTTCTTGTATATTTTCTTCTATAATAGAACTAACATCTATTACAAATACCATTTCTCCTAAAGTTTTATTAAGCTCTGAATTAGAAAAAATTGTTTTAGTATAAGTATAAGCAAAATAATTATCATTTTTTCTAAAATTAGCTTGTGTTTGAGTTGTATTAAATAAATATTCTGCAATACCATTGTCTGAATATTTAATTACATTGATATTATCATTTTTTAAAAATGTAATTTGTTTAATATGAAAGTTATTATCGCTAACAAAAGTTTTTAAATCTCTTGGAAAACTGTTTGTATAGTTAATATTAAAATCATATAATCTGGCAGTAAGATAGTCTTCAATATCATTATTAAAAAAATTTCTAAAATCATTTAGTAGATGTTGATTTGAATAAAGATTATTTATATATGAATCAATAGAAGTTACACAGTTATTTATTTCTTGTTCTGTTACATTAAAAAGAGTGTCCACTTTTAATTTAAACTTTTGACTTTCGCTATTTATTAAAAGAATAAAAATAAATATCCCTGCAATTATACATAATAATGAAACGGATATCAAATATTGATAAAATGATTTTTTAAAAATTTTAAAGTTATAAAAGTAAAACATAAAAACTCCAAAATATAATAATGTGAAATATTTTCTATAATTATATAAAATATTTTTTAATATTACAAATAATACGATTTGTTTTCGTTAATTTTGACAAATATTTATTAAAAATATGTTAATATGCTATAAATATTTATATATGTATCCTTTTTATACTATATTGTATCCTTTGTGTAATTGTTAAGAATATTAGATTAATATAAAATATTATGTAGTCTAGTATAGACACATTTAATATCAAAAAGGGAGTAATTAAAATGAAAAAGAGTGTTAAAAAAGTAACAGCTTCTATTTTAGCCGCTATGATTTTAAGCTCACCTTTAATGACCAGCGTTAATGTCTTTGCTGGTGGGGATACATTACCACCAAGAGAAGGCGAACAAGGTTATAGAGGAGAAAATCAACCAGGCTACCATGGTTATAGCAAAAATGCTATACTTAATTGGTCACCAGAAACAGATCCTTATTCTGATTTCATGAGAGCTAGTGTTCCTTTACAAGAAAGAAATGAGGAATTTAGAGCTACTCAAGCAA
Organism: Oscillospiraceae bacterium; assembly: GCA_017887325.1. Classification (GTDB taxonomy): domain Bacteria; phylum Bacillota; class Clostridia; order Oscillospirales; family Ruminococcaceae; genus Massiliimalia. The sequence goes on from JAGHIE010000021.1 coordinate 5,641, forward strand.
ATCCTAACTTAGACCCTAGTGTTCAAGTATTAAGCTTAATGGGAGATTATGGTAATGAATTTTTTAACCCAAAAATTTACAATGACCATTTCTCACAAAATATATTCAACTTCTGGCAATATGAAGATATATATGCATCATGGCATGGTACAGTTGTAGATCCTACACCAGAAGAATTATTTGTACCAGATGCTCCATGGTGGGAAAGAAAATATGAATTTGGTATTATCAACTTACCAAACCCTGCTTATACAAATGCAGCACACAAAAATGGTGTTAAATCTATCGGTTGTGTGTTCTTCCCAAGAACAGAACATCCACAAGATTGGATTTATAAAGATGAAAATGGCCGTTTCCCACTAGCTGATAAATTAGTTGAAATGGCTAAATATTATGGCTTTGACGGATATTTCGTTAACGCTGAAGAAAGAGTTCCAGCAGACTTCATGCCTTTATATGCTGAATTTATGAAAGCTATGACAGAACAAGGTATGTATGTTCAAGTTTATGCATCAAACCCATATGGACAAAACAACCAAAATAAATGGGGTGGCATTGACTACTACAATAAAGATGCTAGAGAATTTAGTAACTGGATTAAAAAACCAGGCGATGAAACAATTTCTGCTAACTCTTTATACATGAATCCAGGTCCATCTAAAGATATGGTTGACGGTTCTGTAAGTGTTATGGAATCTTTAGGATTAGATGCTAAAGCAACAGTATTTAATACTATCGAAGCTGGACAAACAGGATTTAGTGGAGCTAGAAGTTCATTATTCAACACATTAGATGAAAACTTAGTTCCTCGTACAGGTATTGCTTCTTTAGGTACTTCAACTTGTTGGGAACACTTAGACGAAACAGTATTTGGTCATACAGGAGATAACAGCTACAACGAAAACCGTAGAGGTGACCCTGATTACCAAAAATATGTAGCAGCTAGAGAAAGAACATGGTGGAGTGGTTCTATCAACCAACCATACTATACAAACGACGACAAATATGTTAAAGACTTCACATATTTAGGTAAATCAACAACTAAATATACAGAAGAAGAAAAAAATCAATTAGCACAAGCTATATTAGATGCTAATACAAACCCATATATAACAGCAAATAATCCTGATAGAGCTACACCAAGACCTGATACAGACTTAGAAGGATTACAATATCAATCATGGCCAGGTATGGCAGCATTTGGTGCTGAAAAATCTGTTATAGATGGTAGCAACTTCTATACAAACTTCAACACAGGTCATGGTATGCAATACTTTGTTGATGGTAAAGTATCAAACGATAACGAATGGTCAAACATCAATATCCAAGATATTCTACCAACATGGCAATGGTGGATTGAATCTACTGAAGAAGAAAGAAACTTTGAAAATGCTAAGAAAAACATGAATGATACATTAAAAGTTGATTTCGACTATGGTACAAAACATAATGCAGCATATGACATCAACTCTGTTGGTGGTTATAACGGTGGTAGTTCACTAGTATTAGCTGGTGATTTAAAATTTGAAAACTACTTACACTTGTACAAAACAGATTTATCTGTTAACGAAAACTCTAAAGTAGATATTACATTTAATAAAACATCAAAAACAGACGGTTCAACTATGAAATTAGGTTTAATTTTCAAAGATGCACCAGAAAAAATCGAATATGTAAATATCGATGGTAGTGGTACACAAACAAATGGTTGGACAACAGCTTCTGTTTCTTTATCACAATTTGCAGGTAGAGAAATTGCTTCATTTGGCTTAGCATTTGACCCTACACAAGGCGAAGTTGCTGGTTATCAAATGAATATTGGTGAAATCAGAATTTCTGACAATTCTGTTGCAAAACCAGAGGCTCCTACAGGATTAAAAATTGATAAAGCATTCGATACAACAGAAACATACATCTCTTGGGATCTTGCAGATTATGATGCTGTAAAACAATACAATGTTTACGCTGAATACGAAGACGGTAGAGAAGTATTCTTAGGTGGTATCTATGATGATATTTACTACATCAAATCATTATACGATGCTAATGAAAATGTTAAAATTAAAGTTACAGCAGTAGCTCAAGACGGTACAGAAAGTGACCCAGCTGTTGTTGAAAGAAACTTCACAAACGATATTCAAAAAATCGAAACAACACCAAAAGCTGGTTATATCGATGCTACATGGGAAAACCCAGGTGTTGAACACAGTGCAATTAAAGCAGAATTAACATTTAATTATAGTGACAAAACAGAAACTATAAAACAAATGATTAATGCTAACGAAACAAACGCTTCTATTGCTGTTCCTTATGTTGACGGTTCAGAATATAACTTAAGATTATCTTTACTAGATGCAGAAGGTAATGTAATTAATTACACAGATGAAACAGGTAATGTTTTAGATATTCAATCAGAAAAATATCAAGGTACAGTTTCTTTAAGTGGTTATACACTAAAATTAACACCACCTACATCAAATGACTGGTGGCACATCTATGTAAAAGAAAATGGTAAATACATTTCTACAAAAGATGATGTAAACTACTATTACAGAGGTCAAGATTTAGCTGGTATGTATGCATCAGGTGAAAAAGGTTATGTTGAAGTTGTTGTAGAAGACTTCGAAGGCAATATGTCTAAACCTGCTTATGCTTCTTATAAAGAAGTAGTAATTGATGAAAATATGTTCCCAGATAAAGCTTTATTAGACGCTGTATTAGAACAAGCTTCAACAATTGAAGAAATCAGCAATATCACAAACTTAGATTTAAGTGGTACAAATGTAAGTGATTTAACAGGTTTAAATATACTACATAACTTAGAAACATTAAACTTATCAAACTGCACAGAATTGACAAGTGTTAAAGAAGGACAAGTTCCTGCTTCTGTAAAAGAAGTAAATGTTACTGGTTGCAGTAATTTAGAAGAACTAACAATAACAAATGCTTCATTAGAAAAAGTTGTTTGTGAAAAACCAGAAGATTTATCTAAACTAGTAACATTAAATGTAGAAAACAACAAATTAGACTTATCAGAAAATACAACTGAAAAAGCATTAGCAAATGTTGTAACTGCACAAAATGGTACAGTTAAATATGGTGGTCAAAAACCAGTTGCATATTTAGCAAAAATGAATGATGTTGAACTTCCTAAAGAAGAAGGTTCTGTAACATTATTAGAACTATTTGGTAAATTTGTAACAATCAATGGTACTGACTATATGTCTTTACAAGGTGCAGACTTTGTTGCTCCTGATTATGATTTAACAGCTTCATGTCAATTAGCAAATAATATGACATTAAAAGCTACACAAACAAATGAAAATGCTACATATGTAAGCAATACAAAAATCAACAAAAATGTTGATGCAACATATAAAGTAGAACTTATCGAATATACATTTGATGAAAATGCTAAAGCTACTTCTGTTGAAGTTGTAAAAGACGAATGTAAAGTTGTTGTTGGTAAAGGTGCTGAAGAAATCGTTCCACCAGAAGTTAGCATTAAATTAGATGCTGATAAAGCTACTTTAAAAGTTGGCGAAACATTAAAATTAAATGCAACAGTTACTCCAGAAGATTTAATTTCTAAATTAGTATGGAGCTCATCTGATGATAAAGTTGCAACAGTAAAAGACGGTGTTGTAACAGCAGTTGCTGAAGGTAAAGCTACAATCAAAGCTGTTGTAGACGGTAAAGAAGCTACTTGTGAAATTACTGTTACAGCTAAAGACAGTGGCAACAACGGCGACGGTGGTTCTTCAAAACCAGAAGATAAACCTAATACAAAACCTGATACTAAACCAGATAACAAACCAAATGGTTCTAGTCCACAAACAGGTGATGTAGCTCCTATAGCTATCACATTAGGTACATTAATCGTTGCATTTGCAAGTGGATTATTATTCTTTTGGAAAAAAAGAAAAAACTAAAAACTAATCTATAAATAAAAATAACCTCTTACTTAATTGTAAGAGGCTATTTTTTAATTTGTTGATAATATTTTATAATCACCAAATCTTTTATAAATATATTTGGTAATATAGTAAGATATAATACTAAAAATGATACCTAAAATAGCACCACAAATGACGTCACTTGGAAAATGCACATATAGATATAATCTTGAAAATCCCATTAATATTGCAAATATAAATGAAACATATCCCCATTTTTTATTGTATAAGAATATTGCAGTTGCAAACTCAAAAGCTGCTAGAGTATGTCCTGAAGGAAAGGAGTAATCATTCATTTTAGAAGTTAAAAGTTCAATAGATTGGTTTATTTCATAAGGACGAATTCTAGCAATACTAGGCTTCATTATTAAATTAACAATAACTACTCCAATCACAAGAGATATACCTAGTGTGATACCAATTTTTCTTGTTTTTTTATTAAATAGTAAAATTAAAATAGATACAATAAAAATAAACCCAGCATTTCCTAAAGTTGAAATAAAAATCATAGGATAATTTAAAAAATCATTTCTTATATTTTCATATATAAAGTTTAGTATGGTAAAATCAAGATTTTGTATAAAATCAAACATAGCATTCTCCTTTTTTCACTTCTCTATACTTCGTTAAACTTTTATTTAACGAAGTAAGTTTATAACTTTTTATTGTAGTATAACATACTAAATTAATTAAGTATAGTGATATCTAATATTTTCATTACCTTTTCTTTAAGTTTTTCTGGAACATCTTCAATAGTTTTGATTCCAGCTCTAATTAAATCAGCATATATTTTTTCCATTTATTATTTTACACCTTACAAACTCTCATAAATTTCACATAAAGCAACCTGTGTGTTATTAATTCTTTCTAATAATGTATTTTGTTCTTGTAGTTTTAATTTAATAAATTCATCTTTTGAATATTGGGTTAAAGTGTATTCAAAACCGCGAAATTCATTTTCTTCACCTAAATTTTCTTCAATAGATTTTATGTCAGTATTTATCCAAACATTATATTCATCAATAATAATGTTTTTTGGTTTAACTGTACTTCTTGTTTGTATATATTTTCTCATTTAAACTCCTTTTTATAAACTAAATTTACCATATAATAAAAATCATTATTATATTATGATGATTTAATGTGAATTTTAAACTCTCCTTTCTAAAATATATTAATATTGCATATAATATCAGTTCAATATATTTGAACTTTATAATTATTATATACAGATATATTGAATTTGTCAACATATAATTACAATATAATTGTAAAAAAATACATATCATTAAATAATTAATGATATGTATTTGAATTTTTTCTATAAAATGCTTTTTTGTAAAAAACTTCAGATATGAAAGGAATAAAATTACAACATAAATCATTGTTAATAATTTTAGACAATTCTCTATTGTGTCTTAAAATTATATAATCTTTAAATATATTTTCACTGGCCTCTTTAGATAATCCAAATATTGATTGCATTTCTTTTGCTGTAGATACATCACACATATGTGCAATATACAAAGGTGCAAGTAAGCAAATAGCAAGCATATCTGCTTCCAGTTCTATTTGTTTTCTCAAATAAGTATCATTATAAGCCAATGTAGAATTATTTCTATTAATATGGCCAAGTAAAATATGAGCAAGTTCATGTGTAATTGTAAATCTTCGCCTACCCTTATTAGAAACTTTATCGTTATAAACTATGAAATACTTATTGTTATCATAAAAACAGAAACCATCTTTTGAAATTTCTAAACAATTTTTTTCAGTTCCTAATCCTTGTTTTTCAAACCATTCATAAGAAACTACTAAAATATTATAATGTTTTGCTATCACTAATGGGTTTAGAGGAAAAAATTTAACATTACTTTCAATTAATATTTTACTTGCAAAATTACATTTATCTATATAATTTTGAGTGATCTTCAATTAGAACTCATCTCCTTGAATTCCTTTGATTTTATCGAGGTTAATATTTTTATTTATCTTTAATACTTTATTATCTGTATCTTTAGAACGAGCAACCATAGGAATAGAACGAAAGTCTTCTTGTTCTTTAAGTTTTTCTTCCATCTCTTTAATTGATTGTTGTAATTCGTTATAAACTCTAATTCTTTTTTCTTCTTGTCTAAGAATATAACTTAGAACTTCTTTTCCTTGCTGATCCATAACTCTATATAATTGTATAATATTTTTTTCTTCACTTGATAATTCTTCTTCTTCTATTTCTAAAAAATAGTTAGCACTAACATTTAGTATAGAACACATTTTCTTTATCATATCTAAATCAGGTCTACTAAAATTGTTTTCCCAGTTACTTACAGAAGTATTAGTGGTATTTAAAAGTTTAGCTAACTCTAATTGTCTTATACCCTTGTTTTTTCTAGCTTGTTTTAATTTTTCACCAAACATAATGAACAAACTCCTTCCACTTAATCTAACAATATATTATCATAAATATTGTATTTTGTAAACATATAATACAATATATTTGAATAAAAACATTGACTTTACAATAATATTGTATTATAATATATTTAATTCAATTATATTGTATAATTGAATATATTTAAAACTATTGGAATAAACTTATTTATTATAAATGAAAAGGAGATAAAAAATGGAAAAAGTATTGCATATAATATTATCTTTATGTATAACAATATTATTTGTACTTACAATTAATATTGCAAAAATTACAGGGGATATAACAATAAACAACACTTCTTTAATATTTATAGGAATAGGTTTTTTTGTATTTTTAATGACTGTAAATATACTTTTCGTAATTAAAAAACAATAGTTTTAAAAGAAGTTCAAATCAAACTTACTCTTGCTTTTTTTGATATAGAAAAGGAGAGTAAAAATTATGGCAATAGAAAAAATATTTAATAACTTTAGCTTAGCAATAGGAATTATTGGAGGAAGCATTGTACATTTATTAGGTGGAAATGATCTATTATTAAAAACAATTATTGTTTTAGTGATTTTAGATTATATAACAGGAATTATTAAAGCCGTATACTTAAAGAAAATTTCATCAAAAACTGGTTTTAATGGAATACTAAAAAAAGTAACAATATTTATATTGATATGCTTTAGTTATTATATTCAAACATTTTTAAATAATAGTATTCCTTTAAGAGAAATTGTTATAACATTTTTTATAGCTAATGAAGGAATAAGTTTGTTAGAAAACGCTTCTGTTTTAATTCCTATTCCTCAAAAATTAAAAGATGTACTAATACAAATTCATAAGGAAAAATAAATAAAACTTATTTATTTTCAAAATATGTGTCATCTTTACTAGGTACAAGTAAAGATGACATTTTTCTTTTTTGTTATTATAAGTATATACAAAGATGTATTGAAAAATATTATTTAGTAAGATAAACAACATTAATTATATATTGTTATAAATTAACATATAATTATAAAAAAATTACTTTAGATATTAGAAAAACTTATATCTAAAGTAATTTTTATAATTTAGCAATTTATAATTCATACTTAATTTTATCTTCTACAGAAATATCGTTTCCGAATTGAACTTCTATTATATTTAATTCTGTATCTGCTATTATAGTATGTTTTACACCTTTTGGTAGTTTTACACTATCACCTATAGTGACTTTTGTTTCAACGCCATCTATAATAACTCTACCTGTTCCATTTGTAATATTCCATACTTCATCTCTGAAATTATGGCTATGGTAGTTCATTTTATTTCCTTCTTTTAAAACAACTTTAATTGTTAAAGATGCATCATTAATATCAAGTACAGTAAAGCTTCCCCAAGATTTTTCAGAATACATTATTTCTTGATCTATATTATCAACAAAAGGTTTAATATAGCTTGATTGTCCTTTATCAGACACCAGTATTCCATCAGGGCTTGCACATACAATAGAATTTTTTAATCCCATACATAAAATAGGAATATTCAACTCGTTTATTATATTTATATTCTCGCAAGTTTCATTATACATTCCTTTACCAATGCATACATCTCCCATTTCTTCAGCCAAAGTATTCCAAGTTCCAATATCTTTCCATTCACCTGAAAAACGCATTACATCGATATTTTTTTCTTTTTCAACAACTGCATAATCAAAACTAATTTTTTCTAATGTATGATATTTATTAAACAAATCTTTGTAGTCTATAAAATCAATTAATTTATGCGACATATTTATCATGTAACCCAATTTAAAAGCAAAAACTCCAGCATTCCACAATGCACCCTGTTTTATATATTCTTTTGCTTTTTCTTGAGTAGGTTTTTCTTTAAACATCGATACATTACTTACTTTATCAGTATTTTCAGGAATAATATATCCATATTTTTCGCTAGGATAAGTAGGTTCAATTCCCATAAGAGATAAATTCGTATTATTTAATTTTACAATTTTTTCTAAATTAACTATAGCTTCAAAATAATCATTTTGTACATAAGGATCAATAGGACACACTACTACTACTTCATCATCTGATAAATTTTTCTCATATTTTAAAAATGCAGAAACTAAAGCGATTGCTGGAAAAGTATCTTTTCTACAAGGCTCAATACTTACATTGATATCTTGATTATTTAATTGATTAAATATTGATGATACTTGACTTTTAGCAGTGGCTATTGTAATCATTGCATTCTTATCCACTTCCTTAATTTGTCTATACACTCTTTGCAACATTGATTCTATGTTATTATTCTCATTTTTAAATAACTTAATAAATTGCTTTGAACGAACATCATTTGACAGTGGCCATAACCTTTTACCAGAACCTCCTGAAAGTAACACTATATTCATAATCCTACCTCTTTTTCTTATCTTTCAGCTCTCATTGGATTATTTAGAAAATCTTGATATGAAAGCTCTATACCTTCTTTTAACTCTACTTTATATTTCCAACCCAAATTATTTAATTTTGTTACATCTAATAATTTTCTTGGAGTACCATCAGGTTTTGTTGTATCCCATTTAATTTCTCCAGTATAACCTATAACATCAGCTACAAGTTCTGTTAATTCTTTTATGGATAATTCTTTCCCTGTACCAACATTTACAGTTTCATTACCAGAATAATTATTCATTAAATAAACACAAGCATCTGCTAAATCATCAACATATAAAAATTCTCTAAGTGGAGAACCTGTACCCCAACACATTACTTCTGTTAAGCCTTTTTCTTTAGCTTCATGAAATCTTCTTATTAACGCAGGTAGCACATGACTATGTGTAGGATGATAATTATCGTTAGGACCATATAAATTTGTTGGCATGGCTGATATAAAATCTGTACCATACTGACGATTTAAATATTCACAATATTTTAATCCAGAAATTTTAGCTAACGCATAAGCTTCATTTGTTTGTTCTAATTCTGAAGTTAATAAGCAACTTTCTGGCATAGGCTGTGGTGCCATTCTAGGATAAATACAAGATGAACCTAAAAATAATAATTTTTTACAATTATTTTTCCAAGCAGAATTAATAACATTCATCTCTAAAATCATGTTTTCATACATAAAATCAGCTAATGCCTCAGAATTAGCAATAATTCCACCAACTTTAGCAGCTGCTAAAAATACATAGTCAGGTTTTTCTTCTGAAAAAAACTTTTCAACTGCATCTTGTCTACATAAATCTAATTCACTATGAGATTTAGTTATAATATTAGTATATCCTAGTGATTGTAACTTTCTTACTATTGCAGAACCAACCATTCCACGATGACCTGCAACATAAATTTTACTATTTTTTTCCATCATTTTTATTACTTCTTTCTGTTAGCAATTATTTTAATTTAGCTTCTTTTTTAGCTAGTTCCAAATCATGTTTTGCCATAATTTCTACTAATTCTTCGTAACTTGTTTTTTGTGGGTTCCAACCTAAAACAGTTTTAGCTTTTGTAGGATCACCCCATAAGTTGTCAACATCAGTTGGTCTAAACCATTCTTTATTAACTTCAACTAAAACTTTACCTGTATTAACATCAATACCTTTTTCATCCATTCCTTCGCCTTCAAATTTTAGTTCAATACCTACTGCTTTAAACGCTCTATATGTGAAATCTCTTACAGTATGTTGTTCACCTGTTGCAATAACAAAATCTTCAGGTTTATCTTGTTGCAACATTAACCACATACATTCAACATAATCTTTTGCATAACCCCAGTCACGCTTTGAGTCCATATTACCCAAATATAATTTATCTTGTAACCCACAAGCAATTCTTCCTGCTGCTAGAGTAATTTTTCTAGTAACAAAATTTTCTCCTCTTCTTTCGGATTCATGGTTAAATAAAATACCATTTACTGCAAACATATTATATGCTTCTCTATATTCTTTTGTAATCCAAAAACCGTATTGTTTTGCTACTGCATATGGACTATATGGATGGAATGGTGTTGTTTCTTTTTGTGGAACTTCTTCAACTTTTCCATAAAGTTCTGATGTTGATGCTTGATATATTTTTGTTTTTTCTGTTAAACCTAAAATTCTTACAGCTTCTAATATTCTAAGCACACCTAATGCGTCAACATCTCCCGAATATTCAGGAACATCAAAAGATACTTGAACATGTGATTGTGCTGCCAAATTATATATTTCATCAGGTTTAACAATACCTATAATTCTTATTAAAGATGAAGAATCAGATAAATCTCCATCATGTAATTTAATTGCATTTTTTGCAATTAAATGGTCTATTCTAGAAGTATTAGAGATAGATGCCCTTCTTGTAATACCGTGAACTTCATATCCTTTTTCTAATAATAATTCTGCTAAATATGAACCATCTTGACCTGTTATACCTGTAATTAGCGCTGTTTTCATAATTTATCCCTCCAAATTAATATGTTAGTGTAAAGTTTTTTACACTACTTTTCTTTTAAATTCTTTATATATCAAGGTTTCGCAAGTTTTTTTGTATAAAAAAACAACGACCCCCTAATTTCATGTTAAAATTGAATATCCAAACCACA
>JAGHIE010000001.1 GCA_017887325.1 Oscillospiraceae bacterium
TTAAAACTTTTTTCGAAGCCTTTCGATATTTTACTTAAGCTTAACTTGTAAGCCTCTGTATTATATCATACTTTCAAAAGCTTGTCAACTACTTTTTTCATTCAGTAATCTCTTTCAGCTCTCTCGCTTCCTTCTCTCGAAGACATCTTAGTTATATTATCATATATACATATCTTTTGTCAACTCTTTTCTTTACTTTCCATTTTTTTATCAGTTTTATTCTACTTTTGCTGTTTTTTATGTTAATTTTTAACATTATATGTATATTTTACAATGAAATTTAAAAAATAAATATATATCACACAAAGGAGAATCTTATGAAAAAGGTTTTGAAGAAAAGAATATTATTAATATTTTTAATTATCTCTATTTCATTAATTTCATATTGTGCTATAAATATCTATCAAAATTACAATTCTAATTACTCGATTGAAACTTTATCAAAACTAGGTTCTAGAGGCAACGAAGTAAAAGCTATTCAAGAAAAATTAATTGAACGAGGTTTATATTCAGGAAAAGCTGACGGAATATACGGAGCAAATACAGAAAAAGCTGTAAAAAATTTTCAAAAGCAAGTAGGATTGACACAAGATGGAATTGCTGGACCTCAAACATTAAAAAAGTTAGGTATAACAATTGGTTCTATCCCTGCTGCAAATGATTCTAACGTATATTTATTGGCTAGAATTATTTCTGCTGAAGCAAGAGGTGAACCATACACTGGACAAGTAGCTGTTGGTGCTGTTGTATTAAATAGAATAGAACACCCTTCTTTTCCAGATACACTTTCAGGTGTAATTTATCAAGAAGGAGCTTTTACAGCAATAGTTGATGGACAGTTCAATGAACCAATAGCAGATAGTGCATATTCAGCAGCTAGAGATGCTTTAAATGGAGTAGATCCAACTGGTGGAGCCATATATTACTATAACCCTGATAAAACAAGTAACAAATGGATAAGAACTAGACCTGTAATAAAAAGAATAGGTAAACATTTATTTTGTAGTTAACAAAAAACACATTGCAATTATGCAATGTGTTTTTTATTTATTTTATAGTATTTACATTTTCACTATTATTTTGATCTGTATCTTTAACAAACAACATAGGGTCTACTCTTTGACCATTAATGTATAATTCAAAATGCAAATGTGCACCATATGAATCTCCAGTATTTCCAGCAGTACCAATTTGTTGTCCATTTTCTAAAACTTGACCTTCTTTTACATCAACTGAATTAAGGTGAGCATAAACACTTTTTGTATTATTACCATGATTAATAGTAACTTTTATACCATATCCTCCACTTTCTTCAGTTTGTAAAACTTCTTCTACAACACCTTTAGCAGTTGAAACAACAGGTTTTCCAAAAGTACCACCTCTAACACATAAATCAACTCCTTTATGAGCACTTCCATCTCTATCACCATAAGGAGAAGATACATAACTTTGTTTAAGTGGTATAGTAAACGAATTACCATTTTCATCTACTAAAGCAGCATTTTGATCAGTTATACTAGCTGTCCCAACAATAATTCTTTGTTTTGTTGGTTGTTTTAAAACGTCTTGTTTTACAACTGTTCTATCTTTTTCATTATTGTCTATTGTAAAAACTTTTTCTTTGTATTCAACCAAACCATTACTTCCAGTTTGTTCCACAATTTGAGTACCTGCAACATATTTATCAGACTCAACAATTTCAACATCAAAAGGTATTTGTTCTACTTTGCTCTCTTGATAACTTTTAGACACAGAGATAGGATTTTGTTCTTTCACTTTATTTTCAAGTGTTTGTTCATCAACAACTTCATCGCTTAAAAATACCCCTTTAACAACTTGAACATTTTCAGCGAATTCAACTTGTTCTTGTTCTTGACCTGTTTTATGTTCATCTAAAATATTATCCAAAGTTTTATCCAAGTCAGCTTCTTTATCAACAGCAGCATATAAGTCACCATCAACATATAAAGCTTCACCCTTAACAACTTCACTTGAAGTATCGATTATATTATCTGCTAACTCTTGTTCTGAGATAATATTTTCTTTTTTAGTCAACACAACAGAAGTTGTTGGCTCTATTTTTATACTTTCTTTTTTTTCTTCATTTTTTGATACAACTTTTTGTTTAACTAATTGAGTTGCTGTCTCAACGCTTGACTCCGCTTGCACAAGTCCAATTTCTTGATCTTCATAAGAAACAGCTACTGCTAATGTAAAATTTTGAAGTATAGCCATAACACCAGTCAAAGCACACACTCCAGCAATTGTTGCTATTTGAGCAAATTTTACCTTATTTTTAATTTTGTATTTCGACTCACATTGGTTGTCATTTAAAGGTTTAATCACTAAAAAATATCCTCCCAACTATTAACCTAAATAAAAACAATTTCAAATAAGTTATATATTAGTTACAATTAGTAACAATTTGTAACTAATTATAGTCACGAGGATTTAGTTTTACAACCTTTTTGTTGTATTTTTAATTATTTATTAACATTTTCTTAATCATATATACACTTATCAGTATAAATTAATGATCTAATCTTGATATTTTAGATTTTCAACTTTATAATTTTGTAACGCTTTTAAGAAAGGTTTTATATCTTCTTTAGCTTTATCCAAATCATGATCTAAATAGTTTCCACACTCTTCTTTTTTTGTTCCTGGAATTTCGCCTTCAAATTTAGAAATAAAATCAAAAGAGTCTTGAACCAAAGAAATAGCATCTTCATGTGACATATTTCTAGTTAAAAGATAACAACCAGTTCTGCAACCCATAGGTCCTACATAAACAATGTTTTTAGAAAACTTAGTATTTCTAGCATATGTAGCAAATAAATGTTCGATTGTATGTAAACTTCCTGTTGATAAAAAGTATCCATTATTTGGTTTAACTAATCTTAAATCATATGTAACTATATCATCATCTATTCTAGAAATATACATTCCAACTTCTAAAGTATCATGATTAATTGTAAAACTTGTTATTTTTTCCATAAAAAAACTCCTAACTTTTAAAATAAATAAAAACCTATAATTCCAAATATAATGCTAATAAAAAAAGCACAAATTACATCTTTAGGGTAATGAACACCCGAAAAAACTCTAGACAAAGCTATAAAAATAGATAAAACAAATCCTACTATTCCCAAATAAATATTTACATATAACATTGCAAACGAGATTATAAAAGCACTTGCAGTATGTCTACTTGGAAAACTTTTTCCTTTATTTCTTTTAACATTATCAAAAAAAGGATTAAAATTTAATTCATCATATGGTCTAGGTTTATTTAATATTTTTCTAAAAATACTCACAAAAATAAAAACTAAAGCAGGTACAAAAACTACCTTATATATCATATTACTTTTAAAATAAAACAATAAAATTATTAAAAAAATATACAAAAAAGCATTTATATAAGGAAAAATTTTTGTAGCAATAAACAAACTATTTGACCTAAATTTATTCATTTTGAAGTATTCTATAACTGATTTGTACTGATTTGATGTCAATTCAAATTCTCCTTTTATCAAAAAGAGGTAGAAAACTCTACCTCTTAACTACTAATAAATTACAGCACCATATTTCTTTGCAATTTTTTCCAATTTATCTCTATCAATGCTAGTTTCAGAGTCTATCATAGCTCTACCAGTATATAACATCAAAGCTAATTTCAAAGATATTTCATCATGTGAACTAAAACAAACTGGTAATTTTGCAATATGTGCATTTTTTGAAAAATCTATAGCATCATCAATAGTGTTAATTTCTACTAAAATGACATCTTTACTATCTTCTTCTAATTCAAGTATATCATCTGTCATATCAACACTACATTCTAATAATTCACTAAATTCTATATTGTCACAATATAAGTTGTATATTTGTCTTATATCGGCTAATGTTATATCGCCTTTGATTTCTGGTTCTTCTGAATCTAGTTCTTCTAAATCCAATTCTTCTACTTCATCTAAAGCTACATTAATACATTTAATATGCTCCGGTGTAGTTTCACAGCAACCACCTATAATACTAGCACCTGCCTGTACAATATCTTTTATTTGTACAGCCATTTCTAATGGTGATAAATTTATAAGTTCATCATTTTCTTCATCATAACTACAAGCTGATGGTTTAGCTATAAGTGGAATTTTAGCATAAGGTTTCATTTCTTTTATTTGTTCTAACATACATTCAACACCATAAGAACAATTTAAACCAAAAGCAGAAATACCAAGTTCCTGTAATATAACAAGAGCATTTACAGCACTACCACCATATGGAGTCAAACCTTCATCATTAACAGTCATAGTAATATATTTAGGTATATCAAATTTTTGCAAAGCAATACAAGCAGCTCTAGCTTCAGCAATAGAAGTCAAAGTTTCAACTACTAAAATATCTACACCACAATCAACTAAAATACTTGCTTGTTCCCTAAATATCTCTAAAACTTCTGTAAAAGAACTTTCACCATATGGCTCTAATGTTAAACCGGTCATAGAAATACAACCGGCAACTTTAACATCAGTTCCTTCAACAGCAGACTTAGTTATATCAACTAATTGTCTATTAATATTTTCAATATCATTTTCTAAACCAAAATCAGAAAGCCAAACTCTAGAAGCATTAAAAGTTGGTGTATATAAAATTTGACTACCGGCATCAACAAAGGCTTTTTGTAAATCTAAAACCTTTTGTTTATTTTCTAAAATCCAAGTAGGTATACAAACACCCTTAGGCATTCCTTGTTCAAACAAATTTGTAGCGAGTGCACCATCTAACAATATGGGTTGTGACAACTGCGTATCCATAATTACTCCTTTTTTAACATACACACAATTAAAAACTACATACTTTCAGGAGTAGTAATTTTTAATAAAGATAAAACATTTCCTAATACTTGTTTAACAGCAACACATAAACCTAATCTTGCTTTCATTAAATCTTTGTCTTCAACATTTACATGACAAGCATTATAGAATTTATGGAAAAGAGTAGCAAGAGTAATACTATAACGAGTAATTCTTGCTGGGTCATATGCTTTTGCAGACTCAATAATTTCATTTGGTAATGAAGCAATATGTCTGATAATTTCTTTTTCTTCTCCAGTTGTTAATAAAGAGAAATCAAAATTATCAATATTAGCAACATCAACACCATCTTCAGCTAATTTTCTAATGATAGAGCAAATTCTAGCATAAGCATATTGAACATAGTAAACAGGATTTTCAGAAGATTTTTCAACTGCTAAATCCAAATCGAAATCCATTTGAGAGTTAGCTTCTCTTAAGTTAAAGAAGAATCTAGCTGCATCAATTGGAACTTCATCTAATAATGTAACTAAAGTAATGGCTTTACCAGAACGTTTAGAAGCTTTTACAATTTCACCATCTCTGATAAGTCTAACCATTTGCATTAAAACAACGTCTAATCTATCAGGATCAACATCTAAAGCTTGTAAAGTAGCTTTAAGTCTTGGGATATATCCATGGTGGTCAGCACCTAAAACATTGATAGCTTTGTCAAAGTTACGAACAACTAATTTATTATAGTGATAAGCAATATCAGGAACAACATAAGTAAATACACCATTAGAACGAACTAAAACGAAATCTTCAGAACCATATTTAGAAGCATCGAACCAAATAGCTCCTTCTTTTTCATATGTATAACCTTTTTCTGTTAATAAGTCAACTATTTTTTTAGCTTGTCCATTTTCATGTAAAGTAGATTCTTTAAACCAGTTATCATATTTAATTCTGTATTTACCTAAATCTCTTTCCAAACCTTGAATATTTAGAGGTAAAGCATAATTTACTAAAGCTTGTCTGCGTTCTTCCTCTGTTGTATTCATATATTTATCGCCATATATTTTAGCAAAATTACTAGCATGGTCTATAATATCTTGTCCATGATAAGAATCTTCTGGCATTTCGATACCATCTTTATATATTTGTTGATATCTTAAATCAAGGGATAACCCAAATTTATTAATTTGGTTACCAGCATCGTTGATATAAAATTCTCTTGAAACTTTATAACCAGCCCAATCTAAAACAGCTGCTAAACAGTCACCAATAGCGCCACCTCTAGCATTACCGATATGCATAGGACCAGTAGGGTTAGCAGAAACAAATTCTACTAATACACTTTTGTCTTGACCAAAATCTGATCTACCATAATTTTCTTTATCTTCTAAAACACCATTTAAAGTTTTGCTAAACCAGTTTTCAGAAACAAAGAAATTCATAAAACCAGGACCTGCTATTTCGCATTTTTCAAAATAGCTGTTATCTAAATTTAAGTTTTCTAAGATAGTTTCAGCAATTTTTCTAGGAGCTGATTTAAAAGCTCTTGCAGATACCATAGCAACATTACTAGCAAAGTCGCCATGAGAAGTATCAGCAGGTACTTCTATTAAAAAGTTAGGTAATTCTTCATTAGGTAAACTACCATTGTTAATAGCTTTTTCTACAGCTAATTTAATAATTGATTCTAATTGTTGTTTTGCTTCTAACATTAAATTATTCACGAACATCTCTCCTATTTAATTAAATTTGTATATTATCTGATGTTATAACTTCTACTGTAACAGTATTTTCACTAATAAATTGAGAATTAATATCCAAAGAATAAGCAAAGAAAATTTTGCCACCATCTTCTCCTATATTTATATCTATATTCTTACCAGTAATACCAACAATAAGTTCTCCCATAGGAGTTGAGTAATAGCCAACATTTCTTTGCATTTGCTCAACTAACATATTAGTTCTAGCATTCCCCTGTCTAACTAAAGACACTTTATCAGGTTTTACTTTTATAATACTTGTGCAGCCTTCAAAACCAGTAGACTCTGTTTCTTTATAAGTAATATAATATGTATCATTTTTTTTATAAAAGAACCCTTGAGTGTATAACTCTGTTTCATCAAATTCGCCATCAGCACTTTGAGTTCCTTTTATTTTCAACCAAACTTCCTTCTTCAATAATATCTTCCATTCTATTAATACTTATCAATATCTACAAAATCAACATCACCAGAAATATTCTCATCTAAAAATACACCGGCATGTGCTTCAAAACTTTCTATATTATCACTTACATAAAAATGACAATATCCATGTTTATCAGAATTATTAAGCATATTATTTTCAGTCAAGTATTTTTTTACATAATTAGCAACTTCCACACCAGGGTCTATTAAAGTAGTATCTTGTGAAACAATTTCTTGTATCATTTCCTTTATTATAGGATAGTGTGTACAGCCCAAAATTAAAGTATCAACTTTTTGTTCTATGATAGGTTGTAAATATTCATTAGCAATTATTCTAGTAACTTGACAATCTTTATCAACATAACCATTTTCAATCAAAGGTACAAACATAGGACAAGCATTGGCGATTATTTCAGTATCAGGAATAATCTTTTTAATTTCTTTACCATAAGCTCTTGTCTTTATAGTGGCAGGAGTAGCAATTATACCTATTCTCTTATTTTTAGTTGCTTTACAAGCTGCATCAACAGCAGGTTTTAAAACACCTGTAAAATGAACTGGCAATTTATCCACCACTTCTTTTTGAATATTAGCACTAACTGTGCCACAAGCCGCCACAAGCATTTTCACATCATTTTGCAATAAGAAATTAATATCTTGAGCAGAATATTTTCTTATTGTTTGTTTACTTCTTGTTCCATAAGGAACTCTTGAAGTATCACCAAAATAAATAATATTTTCATTAGGCATTATTTTTTTCAATTCTCTAACAGCAGTTATTCCACCTAATCCAGAATCAAAAACGCCTATCGGCCTTTTATCCATACAAAGCTCCTTTTAAAGTTTATTGTCGTTTAAGTGCGTATGAAATAAGTTCATCTATAAGTTTATCTATTTTTAGCCCCATATTTTCCCACATTTTTGGATACATACTGATAGAAGTAAATCCTGGGAAAGTATTAATTTCATTTAAAAGTATATCTCCGTTATCTTTAACAAAGAAATCAACTCTTGATAAACCTTCACAACCCATTGCAGTATAAGCTTTTATAGCTTCTGTTCTTACATTTTCAAGAATATCTTGTGAAACTCTTGCAGGTATGTATAAAGTAGATTCTGGGTTTACATACTTAGCTTCAAAATCATATAATTCTTCATTAGCAGAAGCAATTTCGCCAGGTAATGTAGCTTTAGGATTTTGATTACCTAAAACAGCACATTCAATTTCTTTACCAACAATAGTTTCTTCAATTATAGCTTTTTTATCATTATCAAAAGCAAGTTCTAATCCTTTAACTAATTCTTCTCTATTATTAGCTTTGCTAACACCTATAGAAGAACCAGCGTTTGCAGGTTTTATAAATACAGGATATTTAAATTTACTTTCAACTCTATTTACAATAACATCTTTATCTTCGTATGATTTCCCACAAACCCAACCTGCCATTTTTACTCCGGCATTTTCTAAGATGATGTGTGTCAACTCTTTATCCATACAGTTTGCAGAAGAAATGCAATCACAACCAACAAATTTAATATCTGCTAATTGTAACAACCCTTGAATTGTACCATCTTCACCATTTTTACCGTGTAATGCAGGAATTGCAACATCAATATTTATAACACTATATGAATTGTCTTCAAAAACGATTATACCATGATGTTTTCTATCAGGACTAATAATACATTTTTTAACATCTTTATTAATCCAGCTACCATCTTTTATACTCTCAGTATCTCCATTATATTTAAAAAACTCTCCATCTTTAGTAATACCTATAAGATGAACATCATATTTGTCTTTATCTAAATTATCAATAAATGTACTAGCAGAAATTAGTGATATTTCATGTTCACTAGAACAACCACCAAATAAAACTGCAACTGAAATTTTATTCATTGTCAAAGCCTCTTTCTTAAAATCAATATATGTAATAATTAAAACATTAAAATATATAACCAATGTAATAAAAATATACATAAAAATATCAACTTATATCATAACACAATACCATATAACTTTCAATAATTAATATACAATTTTCGAATATAATAAATCTTAAAAATGGTATTGACAAAACTATACTTTTATAGTATAATTTAACCATCAAATAAATAAACAATATGTGACTAACCTGTAATTATAAAGTTATGAATATTTTTGTTAAAAATTAAACAAATTAATTTGAAAAGTTTGGTTGTTTTTAGTGTAGTATGTATTTGACAAATAACATATATAACTGTTACAATTATACTTGTATAGTAGTGTGCAAGCACTACAGTCTATTATTGATTTGTCTTTAACATAAAATATGTTAAATTATAGGCTAATCTAGTATTAATTAGGAGGAACACAAACACTATGGAATTCAAACGTGGACATTGGAACGAAGAAATTAACACTCGTGACTTTATCGTAAGAAACTATACTCCTTACGATGGCGATTCAAGCTTCTTAGCTGGTCCTACTGAAGCAACAACAAAATTATGGGAACAAGTATGTGAATTAATGAAAGTTGAACGTGAACGTAAAGGTGTTTACGATGTATCAACAGACATCATTTCAACAATCTCTTCTCATGACGCTGGTTACATCAACAAAGATTTAGAAACAATTGTTGGTTTACAAACAGATGAACCTCTAAAAAGAGCTATCATGCCATTTGGTGGTTACCGTATGGTAAAAACATCTTTAGCAGCATACGATAAAGAAGAAAATCCAGATGTTGCAAACGTATTCAAATATAGAAAAACACACAACGATGGTGTATTCGATGCTTACACAGACGAAATGAAATTAGCTCGTCACACAGGCGTTATCACAGGTTTACCAGATGCTTATGGCCGTGGTCGTATCATTGGTGACTACCGTCGTGTACCTCTATACGGTGTAGATTACTTAATCGAACAAAAAGAATTAGCTAAAAAAGAATTAGCACACCAAATCATGGATGAAGATACAATCCGTTTAAGAGAAGAAATCTCTGAACAAATCAAAGCTTTAAAAGAATTAAAAGTAATGGCTGAAAAATACGGCTATGATATTTCTAAACCAGCTACAGATACAAAAGAAGCTATCCAATGGTTATACTTTGCATACTTAGCTGCTGTTAAAGAACAAAACGGTGCTGCTATGAGTTTAGGTCGTACATCTACATTCTTAGATATCTATGCAGAACGCGACTTAGCAGAAGGTAAATATACAGAAGAACAAATCCAAGAATTTGTTGACCACTTCATCATGAAATTAAGAATGGTTCGTTTCTTAAGAACACCTGCATATGATGAATTATTCTCTGGTGACCCAACATGGGTAACAGAATCATTAGCTGGTATGTGTATTGACGGTCGTCACATGGTAACAAAAATGAGCTTCCGTTACTTACATACATTAGTAAACTTAGGTCCTGCTCCAGAACCAAACATGACAGTTTTATGGAACACTCGTTTACCAGAAAACTTCAAAAAATTCTGTGCTGAAGTATCTATTAAAACATCTTCTATCCAATATGAATCTGACGAAATCATGTTAGAAAGATTTGGCGATGACTACGGTATTGCTTGTTGTGTATCTCCAATGAAAATTGGTAAACAAATGCAATTCTTCGGTGCTCGTTGTAACTTAGCTAAAGCTTTATTATACGCTTTAAACCAAGGTAAAGACGAAAGATACGGCTCACAAGTAGGTCCTGCAGTTGCTCCTATCACTTCTGAATACTTAAACTACGACGAAGTTATGGAAAGATTCGATGTAATGTGTGACTGGTTATCATCATTATATGTTAACACATTAAACATCATTCACTACATGCATGACAAATACTGCTACGAAAAATTACAAATGGCATTACACGATGAAGAAATCATCCGTACATGTGCTGGTGGTATTGCAGGTTTATCAGTTGTTGCTGACTCATTATCTGCTATCAAATATGCTAAAGTTAAACCAATCCGTAACGAAGATGGTTTAGTAGTAGACTTCGAAGTTGAAGGCGAATATCCAAAATACGGTAACAATGATGATAGAGTTGACGCAATCGCTGTTGACGTTGTTAAAAACTTCATGAAAAAAATGGCTAGAAATAAAACATACCGTCATTCTATCCCAACATTATCAGTATTAACAATCACATCTAACGTTGTATACGGTAAGAAAACAGGTACAACTCCAGACGGACGTAAAGCTGGCGAACCATTTGCTCCAGGTGCTAACCCAATGCATGGTCGTGATATCACAGGTTGCGTAGCTTCATTAAAATCTGTTGCTAAAATCCCATTTGAATATGCTCAAGATGGTATTTCAAATACATTCTCTATCGTTCCATCTGCTTTAGGTAAATCAGAAGGCGAACAAGAAACAAACTTAGTAACATTAATGGACGGTTACTTCGGTGATAACGGTTACCACTTAAACGTAAACGTATTAAAACGTGAAGTATTATTAGATGCTATGGATCACCCAGAATTATACCCACAATTAACAATCCGTGTATCTGGTTACGCTGTAAACTTCATTAAATTAACAAGAGAACAACAATTAGATGTTATCAGCAGAACATTCCATGAACGTTTCTAATTAATAAAAGATTATATATTAAAAAACGAGGTTTTTTAACCTCGTTTTTTGGTATTTATTTTCATTCAGTACAAGGAGTTTTTTTATGAGTATAAATTATCGTGAAGTTAAAGGTAGAATTCATTCTATTGAAAGCTTTGGTGCAGTAGATGGTCCTGGAGTAAGATTTATAGTATTTTTCCAAGGTTGTCCATTGCGTTGTCTATTTTGTCACAATCCAGATTCATGGAGTTTTACAGATGGTGAAGAAAAAACAGCTGGTGAAATGATTGATCAAATCGTAAGTTATAGAAGCTTTATTCAAAAAGGTGGAGTAACATTATCTGGTGGTGAACCAATGGCACAACCTGAGTTTTGTAAAGCTATCCTAACTCTATGTAAACAAGAAGGCTTACATACAGCAGTTGATACATCTGGTGGAGTACCATTATCTATAGCAAAAGATGTTATTGATACAGCAGATATGTTATTATTAGATATAAAAGATTACAATGACGATGATTGTGTTAAATTAACAGGTAAATCAAATAACAATGCTTTAGAAATACTAAACTATTGTGAAGAAACAAATAAAAGAATTTGGGTAAGACATGTTTGTGTTCCTGAATATACACTAGTAGAAGAAAAACTAGAAAAATTAGCTGAATTCTTATCTAAATTCAAATGTGTAGAAAAAGTTGAATTAATTCCTTTCCACCAAATGGGAATGTACAAATGGGACTTTGTAGATGCAGAATATCAACTAAAAGATGTAGAAGTTCCAAGTAACAATATGATGGATAAAGCTAAAGAAATATTTACTAAACACGGTTTAAAACTATAATAAAAAAAGAAGTAGATTAAAATCTACTTCTTTTTTATTATGCATACTATAACATAGTAATAGAAATTTTATGAGTATTTTTTTCATTTGGTTTTAAAAATTGAGTGCCTCTTTTATTTTCAAAATTATCATCTTCATCACTAAATATAGCACTACCACACCAAGGTTCAACACACATAAAAGGAGCATTTTTTCCTAAAGGAGTCCAAAATGCAATCATATTAAATCCTTCATATTTTACTCTAACTCCCCTACCTGTTAATATACTACATACATTAACAGTAGTAGATTTAGTATTTTCAAATAATATAGCATCGTCTTTGAATAAATCATAGCTTAATTTTAATTTATCAGTATTATCCAATAGTCTAACTCTGTTTTCGTTGCTCCAGTACATATCTTCTGAATTAAAAACAGGAGAATCAATACACTCTACTTGATCAAAACATATATTATAATTTTCAAATTTATCTTCTTCTGTTAATGGAATATTAAATGCAGGGTGACCACCTATGCAATAAGGCATATCTTTATCATCACTCATATTAAATACATCATATTTAATAATTAAAGTACAACCATCTAATTCATATGTAATTTGAAAATTAAAATCAAAAGGATAGAATTTTTTTGTTTCTTCATTTGACATTAAGGAGAAAATAGCTTTTTCATCACTTTGATAACAAACTTTAAATTCCATATCTCTTGCAAAGCCATGCTTTGGCATAGTGTATTCTTTTCCACCTATAAGACATTTATTATTTCTCACATTACCTACTGAAGGGAACAAAACAGGAGATGTTTTACCCCAAAATTCAGGATTAGCTTGCCACATATATTCTGTAGCAAATCCATCTTTAAAAGATTTTAATTCAGCTCCAAAAGTATCTATTACAGCTACAGCTGAGGTGTTTCTCAATGTTACTTGCATCTAAATTTACCTCGTTTCTTTATGTAATTAACTATCACTATAATTATATCATTTTAAAAAGATTTTTATCAAGTACCAAATAAAAAAACAAGGTAATTTTATACCTTGTTTTTTTTATTTTCTCTCAAAGTCTTAAAAAATGATTTTAATAATTCAACACACTCATCTTCCAACACTCCACCTATTACCATAGGTTTATGGTTGTAATCTATATCAAACAAATTAACAATACTCCCACAAGAACCTGCTTTAAAATCATAAGCACCAAATACCACTTTATCAATTCTAGAATTAATAATCGCACCAGCGCACATTGGGCAAGGCTCTAAAGTAACATAAAGAGTACATCTAGGCAATCTCCAACCACCTAAATTTTTACAAGCTTTTTGTATAGCTAAAATCTCTGCATGAGCTGTTGCCATTTTTTCAATTTCCCTTAAATTATAAGCTGAAGATATAACAATATCATCTTGAACAATAACAGCCCCTACCGGAACTTCTCCTAAATCAAAAGCCTTCTTAGCCTCTAATAAAGCTAATTTCATATAATACTCATCTGTCATATAAAAATCCTAACTAATTAATAATTTGCATACTACTAATGCATTTCATAAAAACAATACTACATAAAATCCAAAATCCAATGTTACTAACAAAATATTTTAACTTATCTCTATTAGTTAAATTAGTATCTCTATTATCTATACAAAAAGCATATTTATCTTTAGCAATAAATAAACCAAAAGCAATTAGACTAGCAACAAGAAATACAACTAATACAGATAGCATAATCAATCTATTATTATCAATTTGATATACCTTTAATAGCCAAAAACCTATATACATACATTTTATAATGAAATTAGCTAGAATAGGAACGATTAAACTTCCAGCCCTTAATGTAAAATATCCTAAAACAAGTCCCATTAAAAAGCTATATAAAGCATCTTGAATACTACCTTCACTAAAAGCATATAAAGTAGCTGATACAGCAATGGCGATAAAATCCCCAAATCTTCTCAAACCACTAATTATTATTCCTCTAAATAAAATCTCCTCTAATACAGCAGGAATTATCGTTAAAGAAATAATATAAACAATCATAGCACCCGTAGAATTTTGCATTACAAAATTTTGATTTGAATTTTTCAAAACAATACCCAAGGTGTTTAAAAATCTACTTAAACCAATAGATATAGTATTACAAATAATAGAACACCCTATTATAATAACTATTCCATACTTCATGGAAAATTTATTAGGTACTTTAAACATCTTAAATATGTGTATGTCATTCTTTATAAGAGCATACAGTAATAATATTGGCAGTAACATAGAAAATACATAAACCATACACATTACAAACTGCCAAGAAAAATCATCTTTATAAATAAATCCAGTTATCGGATTTATTCTTATTCCTAATCCCAAAGTAGCAAGCCACTTTATCATAGGTATAATAAGTATAGTGCTTAGAACATGGTATGCAATTAAAGATATAAACATAAAATTATATCTCATAATTAATTCTCGTCGTTCTAATTGTTTAGGTGTTTGAGGTATAAATCCTAATCCATTTATATATGTATATTGATTATTTTCTTGATATCTGTTATCTTTCATATAAACCTCAAACTCCTTTCAGTAAATTATAATATATTATAACACACAATACACTATACAATAAAGTAATGATTTGTAAATATTATTAACTAACTATAAAAAAAACAGCTTATAAATAAGCTGTTTTTTTTATCCAACTAAGATTTTTCCTTCCGGAATAACCTCACTTTTACTTTGATTTAATTTCATAGCTAGTGATAAACCTAAAGATACTGGACCTACACGCCCCATAAACATAACTAAAATTAATAAAACTCTTGAAATACTGTTTGCTATACCTGTAACACCAACTGTCAAACCAACAGTAGCAAATGCAGATACAGACTCAAATAAAGCATTAATTCCAGCAACCTCTACACCTTGATCATGTACTGTCCATACAATAGCACAAGTGGCAACTAAAACAGCAAAAGAAGCGACTAACATGATAGTTAAAGCTTTATAAACAACATTTTTATGGATTTTTTTCTTAAAAATAACAGCTTCATCTCTGCCTCTTAAAACGCAAAGAACTGTCATAAATAAAACTACTGCTGTTGTAATTTTAATACCACCACCAGTTGAACCAGAACCAGCACCTATAAACATTAAAAATATACAAATCATTTTTGATATTTCGTCCATAGAATATAAATTAAAAGTATTAAATCCTGCTGTACGGCAACTTACAGACAAAAATACACTATTAAAAATTTTATTAGATAAAGACATATTTCCAATTGTTTCAGGATTATTCCATTCAACAATAGCTATTAATACACTTCCAACTACAATTAAGCTTATTGTAGAAATAATAACCAGTTTAGTGTGTAACATAATTTTCTTTGTAAATTTATAATGAGATAAATCATACCAAACAATAAACCCTAAACCACCACTAATTATAAGAGCCATAATAATACACAATACATATGGGTTATTAGCATAATGAGAAGCTCCTATATAAGGTGTAACTATTCCTAAAACGTCAAATCCAGCATTACAAAACGCCGATATTGCTGTAAAAATTGACATAAATATTCCATAAGGACCAAATTCAGGAACAAAAACAAATGATAATAAAATAGCCCCAATTGCTTCTATGGAAACAGTTAATTTCATAATCAACTTTAATAATTGTGGAATATCTGGTAAATTTTCTGAGTTTATTGATTCCTTTACAATATTAACACTTTTTAACCTTAACTTTCTTCTTATTACTATGTGGAAAAAAGCAGTTATAGTTACCAAACCCAAACCACCTAGTTGAATTAATAAGATAACAACTATCTGTCCCAAAAAGTTAAATTGAGTATAGGTATCTACTACTATTAATCCAGTAACGCAAGTTGCTGAAGTTGCTGTAAATAAAGCTTGTAAAAAACTAAGCCCTTGTCCGTTTCTAGCAGTTATTGGTAACATTAATAAAAGAGTACCAACAAAAATTATTAAAGCAAAACTTACAACTATTACTCTCATAGGATTTTTCATAAATCTATTTATCCTATCGTTTTTTATATCCTTTTTTACTCTAATCTGCATATTAATTCTCCCTATAAAGTATAACTGTCATTAGATTATATCAAAGTATTAATCTTTATTCAATAGTAAATTAAACAAATTTACACAAATAGTTTATAATCCATTTATAAAAATGCACATTGAAACTATTGAAAAAAATTTTTTTATAAGTTATAATATAAGTTACAGTTGTGCCTATATAGTTAAATGGATATAACAAGCCCCTCCTAAGAATATGTTTTGACATCCGCCTTTGGAGGAAAAGCGATTGACAATCTGTTCGTTTACAACTTAATATTATTATAGATTTTGGAAATGCCCCCTTAGTTAAATGGATATAATAAACCCCTCCTAAGGGTTAGTTGTGAGTTCGATTCTCGCAGGGGGTGCCACAAACAACGCCTGAAAGCCTTGATTTTACTGGGTTTTCAGGCTTTTTTGATTTTTGTCTATTTTCAATTTCAGCTAAAATCCTGTTAGCAAATGTTAGCAAGCCGGTTTTTTATTAACTCTGGAACACTCAACTTTCAGGCGGTTGGTCTGCTAACAAAAATTAGCAAGATTTTTGCCGTTTTGCTAACAAAATCAGCCTCTCTGCTAACACGACCATTTTTGGAGCAAAAAAGCTTGCTAACAAGCAAGGCGGTTGACAACTTGGTTTTGCCTATATTACTTGTTTCTAATTGGTGAGTTATGCCCTGCTCAAATGCCATAATCTAATCGCATACTTTCTTATTTTTCACAGATGACATATATTAAAGCCATCAGGAGGTGTTATTATGAGAAGCTCTAAATATCATCTATATTTAACCGATTCCGAATACAGCAGTATCGTAAATGCTCTTATCAATCTAAAGAATACACTCATCAGTCAAGGCAAGTACACCGATGGTCTTGACGATGTATTGATAAAATTTGTGTCAGCGAAAAAGAAAAGATTCAAAGTAAAATAAGTCCTTTGATTAGTGCCATACCAACCAGAGGACTTATTTTTTGACAAGACAAACTGGAATTTATTGAATTACCTCTACAATTTGATTTAGTGAATGATAATCAACAAAATCTACTTTTTTGTTATAGGTTTCTATCAAGTCCTTATCTTCTTGTGTAAGGTTTTCAACTGGTTTGTTTTTAAGAGAATGATATAACATTTTCATCATAGTCTTATGCTTGAAATTCAACTTACTGTAATCTATACCACCTCTTAAATGAAAAATCAAAGAGTTGTCTAAAACATCTTTTTCAAGTTGTTTTGCAATAGATGCTTTAATATTATCAGTATTTTCTTTATTATTTACATCTGCAAGACCCACAGTAGCAATAATCGTCTTGACATTGGTGTTTTTCAACAGTCTAAATGTATTTTTTAGTCCTTTTACACCACCTGCATACAACCCACCAATATATATAATTTGCTCATAGTTCATTATCTCTTTTACACATTCATAACTCACGCAGGGAATTTCCATTATCTCCGAAAGCTTTGTTGCATATGCTTTTGCTGTTCCATATTGACTACCATATATAATTAAA
Source organism: Oscillospiraceae bacterium (assembly GCA_017887325.1). GTDB lineage: Bacteria > Bacillota > Clostridia > Oscillospirales > Ruminococcaceae > Massiliimalia. The sequence goes on from JAGHIE010000001.1 coordinate 17,987, forward strand.
CTTTTCATAGTGTTTACACCTCTGCAACTTCTTATTTTTTGATAAGACAAACTGGGATTTATTTATCTAATACTTTCTTTAAATCCATAACAAATTGTACTTGCTGTTTTCTTAAATATGATTTTATAAAGGGCTTTAAAATTATTTTTTTTGCTGATACACATTCTGTAAAATCTATTTGAGTTTTATTTCCTTTGGAAGTGAAAATACCAGTCCAATGTCCTTTTATATTACTGTTTTCCATATCAAACTCCCAACGTTCATACGGTTCTATATTAGTAGTAGTAAAGGTAGTGGAAAAGCCGTCTTTGGTATATTCAACAAATTGTTTTTCATTTATTACTTCCGTTTTACTTAAATCACTTCGCCATTGACTATATTTATCAACTGCTAAAATAGTTTTCCAAACCTTATGAACGTCACAATCAATAATTTCTTTTATATTTGAAGTTGTCATTTTTACATTTCCTTTCAAATTTAAGTTTTGATAATAATCCGTATTTAACTTTGAGTTGATTATATCATATTTATATTAACAATTCTATCTACGCCATCTGTTTCAATCATCGGAACAGGTGGCTTTTTTATTTTCCAAAAAAATTTTTAACTTTTTTTGATTTGAGGGGGTGCAAAACACCTCTCCCAGTTCAAACAAGTGAAGGGGTTAATTCCGAACTATGAAAACGGAAACCTTTCACTTGTTCCTTGAAAATTGAATATACAGGTCACTAAGACTTTATTCCTGATGATTTTAGCCACTTTATCGGGTACGCCGAGACTTCTGCAATGCAGAATAGCGAGAACCCCCGGTATAAGTAACAGGCTGCTCCTGTTACGGCGATGACAGTCAGGATGATAATGATACTTCTCTACGGAGCTGGCGGAGAACCCGGCAGAGGTGAGATTCCTATGATACAGATAAGCAGTCTGTTCCTTAGTGACTTCCCTTGAGCATATAAGCTTGGCAAGGGGTGTTGAGAACAAATATTGCCAGACCGGTTAGGAAATGAATCGGTCAAGTACATAGCCATACTGCAATGGCTATGAATACTACGAAAGGAGGACGCACAAAGTGTCAAACTGCAAAACGATTGCAATCTGCAATCAGAAAGGCGGAGTTGGAAAGACAACCACTACGGTAAACCTCGGAGTAGGTCTTGCAATGCAGGGAAAGAAAGTATTGCTCATTGATGCAGACCCGCAGGGCGATTTAACAACTTGTCTCGGTTGGCAGGATACAGACAACTTGGGTATCACGCTTGCAACGAAACTCACAGATGTAATAAATGAAACGATGAATGACCCTATGACCGGTATCCTGCACCACGATGAAGGTGTTGACCTCGTTCCGGCTAACCTTGAGCTTTCTGCAATGGAATTTAACCTTGTTAATGCAATGAGCAGAGAAACAGCATTGAAAAATTATCTTGGCGAAGTGAAGGATAAATATGATTATATTCTAATCGACTGTATGCCTTCACTCGGTATGGTTACTATCAATGCACTATCTGCGGCAGACAGCGTTATTATTCCGGTGCAGGCTCAGTATCTACCGGCAAAAGGTATGACCCAGCTTGTACAGACGATTTCGAGAGTCAAAAAGCGTATCAATCCAAATTTGAAGATTGACGGAATGCTTCTCACTTTAGTGGATAGCCGTACCAACCTCGCAAAAAGCACAGTAGAAGCCCTGAGAGAGAATTTCGGGAATCAAATTAAAATGTACCGCACATATATCCCGATTGCAGTAAAAGCAGCGGAGACTTCTTCTAAGGGCAAAAGCATTTTTGCTTACGAACCAAACAGTACGGTGTCAAAAGCATACACCGACTTTACGAAGGAGGTGTTAGATGATGGCAGGAAGAAAGAGCGACTTCACTCTCACGAAGCTCGATGACTTATTTTCTACTCAAGAACAGAGAGATGAAGAAAAGCTTTCTAAAATCCGAGATATTCCCTTAACTGAGATTGATGATTTCCCCGACCATCCGTTTAAAGTGCGTGATGATGAGGATATGGCACAACTCATTGAGAGTATTAAGGAGCGAGGAGTTATTACTCCGGCTACGGTTAGGCAGAAAGAGGACGGCAGATACGAACTTGTTTCAGGACACAGACGAAAGCGAGCTTGTGAACTTGCCGGATTCGATACACTCCGCTCAGAGGTTGTTGATTTAACTCGTGATGAAGCCACTATTCTGATGGTAGAAAGCAACTACCAAAGGTCGCAGATACTTCCCTCGGAAAAAGCCTTTGCCTATAAAATGCGATTGGAAGCAATGAAAAGACAAGGTGAAAGAAACGATTTAACTTGTGACCCACTGGGGGACAAGTTAGCGGGAACAAAATCTGTTATGCTGTTAGCTGATAAATCTGACGACAGCAAAACTCAAATTCAAAGATATATTCGTCTTACAAATCTTGTTCCTGAATTACTGGAATATGTTGACGAGGGGCGAATAAAAATGCGACCGGCGGTTGAATTGTCATTTCTCGATGAGGACAGTCAGCGTGATGTGGTTGATGAAATCGACCTCAATGATACTACTCCATCACACGACCAGACTATCCGTATGAGAAAATTCTTTGAAGAAGGAAAACTGACTACCGAAGCGATTCAGGCTATTATGTCTGAGGAGAAACCAAACCAAAGGGAGAAAATCGTTTTGAGGGGCGACAGGGTTCGTCAGCTTATCCCGAAAAATATTCCAGTTAGCCAAACGGAAGATTTTGTATGCAAGGCATTGGAGCATTATAACAAGTTTTTGCGAAACAGAGCCGACCGTGACAGTCGATAGCCTTCCCCCTTTCTCACACTCTAACCCCTATATACCAGCTATATACCAGCTGAAAAAATATACCCTATCTCCCTTAACTATATCTATCTCTAATAAGTTATAGCTGTCTAATAAAGGGGTCGCATATTTGGAGTGAACAAAAATGTCTGCTACGATGAAAGATTTGGCTATTCGCACCTTTGATGTTTTAACCGGATTTGATTACGATTGGAGCTGAAAGGAGCGATAAAAAATGAAAAACAAGCTGACAATTTGTGTTCTCATCTGCCTTATGACACTTTTAGTTGGGTGTAACAGTAACACAGCCAGAGAAGCTGCACAGGAGAAAACGAAAACAGAGACTTCTTTTCCGGCTGGTAATTCTGAAAAACAAACCCAAGAAGCAACGAAGGAAGAAACAGAACACATACCGGCTCAGGAAAGCACACCATCTGCTAACTCGAAAGCTGAGGTTTCTAATCCTGCACAGTCAAAAGCAGATGAAAGTGCAGCTATTCCTGAAACGGAAAAACCAAAAAATGAATCATCGACACAGACACAAAAACCGGCAGTATCCAATACTCAATCAAAGCCGTCAAATGAAGAAACAATTTCTGTACCCGTTCAGGAGGAAAAGCCTGCCAACGAAACAACAGACCCAAAGCCTGATATTCCACCGGAACAATCATTTGATGTCAGTCGCTATATCAGTTATGCAACAGAATATGCTTTAAGCATAGGACTGTCTCTCGATAGTACGGCAACAGAGTGTTGGGACAATCCCATCTCCGCAAATCCAAACAGGACAGGTATTGAGTCAGACATTGAAAGCAGGCTGAACAGATACAAGAATACAGAAGGATTTACAGCTGTATGGATATGGACAGAAAAGTTATCTGAAACGGAATACAACATTTATATCGGATATTGCTAAAACAGAATATCCCTAAGCAGACGCACTGAGTAAAATCGGTGCGTTTTTTATTTTAAGGAGGAAAATGCAATGGTGAAAACGAAATTCAGAAAAGCCGTTTCGCTTATGTTAGCGACGGTGATGAGCCTAACTGCTTTTATGAGCATAGGTGCAACAACAGCCTTTGCAGCCGTCGGAGAAAAAGCCGATGTTTACCTTGTTGATTATCCTCGAAGCGGAGATACCAACAACAACGGTCAATGGGGACACGGCAATCTCAACTATATGAACGGATGGAAAGGTTTGACCACAAAATATACCGGACTTCGAGCAATGGGTTCTTATTCCGGTAATATTGCCTACTGTATCGAACCGGGTACGGGGCAAAGCACCGGAGACAGTCTTACCGAAAAAGACGAAAACTATTTTAATAACATCAAACCTAACGGAACAATTTCCGGAGATGATATTCGCTTGCTAATCGGACGTATCTTGCAATACGGCTATCGTGGAGGAATCTCTACAAGCTGGAAGTCGCAGAATGAAAGCGACGCAAACTGTATTGCACACGCTTATGCCACTCAGATTTTGATTTGGGAGACTATTGTTGGTGAAAGAGACGCAAGCTTCAACCATAAATCTCCCGGAAGCTATGATGCGGTATTGGATTGTGTGAGTCCATCACACCCACTACGCAGTAAAATCCTATCTTATTACAATAGCATTGTAACAAGCGTTCAAAACCACACAAAAGTTCCAAGCTTCTGTACAAGGTCAAGCGGTTCTGCGAGTGTGTATGAGCTGAAATGGGACGGAAGTAAGTATGTGACTACCCTTACTGATACAAACGGTGTGCTTGAAAACTACAATTTCTCTGCAAACATTGATGGTGTCACATTCTCAACCAGCGGAAATAAACTGACTGTCTCAATGGACAAAGCACCGAGTAAAGAGTTTACTATTACAGCTGCAAAGAAAAACGGCGTCCGTAGAGGTGTCGTTGTCTGGTCGGACGGTAGATTTGAAAGCGGAGCCGGTATTCAGGACGTAGTTACCTATGCTCAGGAAGTCAGCGACCCCGTGAGCGGATTTTTGAAGATGAAAGTCAGCTATGGCTCTTGTCAGATTGTAAAGACGAGCGAGGACGGAAATGTTGACGGGATTCAGTTTACTATCAGCGGAAATGGCATTAACCAGACCGTAACAACAGCAAACGGCGGAAAATTCCAACTTGATAACCTTATGCCCGGAGTTTATACGGTAACAGAACAATCCATCGACAAATATGTTCCGCAGGAAGTTCACAGAGTGACTGTTGTTGCCGGACAGGTAGCAAAGGTAAACTTCAACAATGTTTTGAAACGAGGAGACCTTCAGGTAATCAAAAACTCGGAGGACAATCTTGTTGAGGGTGTGACCTTCCATCTTTACGGAACTTCCCTTTCCGGAATTGAAGTCGATGAATACGCAGTGACAGACAAAAACGGTGTGGCTTCCTTCAATGATGTGCTTATCAGCGGCGCTACCCCTTATACTATCGAAGAAGTTGATACAGATATTCGATATGTAGTCCCTGCAAATCAAACTGCCCCTATTAACTGGGAAGAAGTGACCACAAGAAACTTTGTGAATATCCTCAAAAAGTTCAGCGTAACCGTTACGAAAAGTGACAGCGAGGAAGGCACTGCTCAGGGTAATGCAACACTTGCCGGTGCAGTGTATGGAATCTACAAGGGCGAAACACTTGTAGATAAATATGTTACTGATGAGAACGGTCAGTTCACGACAAAAGAATATATCTGTGATGATGACTGGACAATCAGGGAAATCACTCCATCTGAGGGGTATTTGCTTGATACTACAATCCACAAAGTCGGTGCCGAACCTGAGCTTTACACAGTAGAACACAACCAAACCGCAAATGATGTTACCGAACAGGTTATGAAAGGCAATATCGCCATCATCAAACATACAGATAATGGTGATACACAAATCGAAACTCCTGAAAGCGGAGCAACATTTGAAATCTATCTCAAATCATCCGGCAGTTTTGATGCAGCAGATGAGGATGAAAGAGATGTCATTGTCTGCGATGAAAATGGATTCGGTCAGACTAAGGATATGCCTTATGGAGTATATACGGTTCATCAGACTTCCGGATGGGAAGGTCGTGAACTGATGGATGACTTCGATGTATTCATTTCACAGGACGGACAGACCTACCGATACCTTATCAACAATGCGAACTTTGAAAGCTATATCAAGATTGTAAAAGTGGATGCCGAAACCGGAAACAACATTCCGTATGCCGGTGCCGGGTTCAAAATTTATGACCCTGACGGAAATCAGGTTACTATGAGTTTTACCTATCCTACTCCTACCACGGTTGATACTTTCTACACAGACGCAAACGGTCAGCTTGTCACACCGGAGAAATTGGAATACGGAAAAGGCTATTCGCTTGTAGAGGTTCAGGCACCATACGGATATGTTCTTGACAGCACACCGGTGTACTTTGATGTTACAGAAGAACAATCAACGGATGAAGGCGGAATTACAGTGATTAAGGTAGATAAGCCAAATATGGCACAAAAAGGTACTATCAGCATTGAAAAAACCGGTGAAGTATTCGTCGGAGTCAATGTATCCGGAGAAGAAAATGCAGATGTGATTTATCAGCCGGTCTATGAGGTGAAAGGTCTTGCAGGTGCAGTATATGAAATTACCGCAGCGGAAGATATTATCACACCTGACGGTACTCTCCGCTATGCCAAAGGTGAAGTAGTGGACACTGTAACCACAGATGAAAACGGTCTTGCAACAAGCAAAGAGCTTTATCTTGGAAAATATTCAGTAGTTGAAATTACCGCACCTGAAGGTATGGTAGTGAATAAAGAATCACACGAGGTAGAACTTACCTATGCCGGACAGGATGTATCTGTCACAGAAACCGGAACAAGCTTTGTAAACGAAAGACAGAAAGTAAAAGTCAGTCTTGAAAAAACACTCGAAAAGAATGAAATCTTTAATATCGGTTACGGAGATGAAATGAAGAATATCAGTTTCGGACTATACGCAGCTGAAGAACTTGTCTCAGCAAGCGGCACTTCTATTCCGGCAGACGGACTGATTGAGATTATTTCACTCTCTGAAAACGGTCAAGCTGTTATCAAAACAGACTTACCTTTCGGCAGTTACTATATTCAGGAGCTTGCAACCGATGAGCATTATATTATTTCCGATACGAAGTATCCTTTCGAGTTCAGTTATGCCGGACAGGATACCGCTACTGTTGAGATTGCAGTAAATGACGGTAAGCCAATCGAGAATAAGCTTATTTATGGTTCTGTATCCGGAAAGAAAGTTACTGAAAACGGCGAAGCTTTGGAAGGTGCTGTAATCGGTCTGTTCAAGGCTGACGAAACCGAATTTACAAAAGAAAATGCTTTGATGACAGCTACCTCTGAAAAAGATGGTAGCTTTTCTTTTGATAAAGTTCCTTATGGAAACTGGATTGTCAGAGAAATTGAGCAGCCTGCCGGATTCGTTCTTGATAACACTTCTTATGAGGTCACAGTATCCGATGTAGGTCAGGTTATTGAAATTGAAATCGTCAATGAATATGTTTACGGAAATATCAAATTAACTAAGGTTGATGAAGATTATCCGGATAACAAACTCAGCGGTGCGACATTTGAAATTTACAGAGATGTAAACGAAGATGGCAAACTGGACGACGGTGACGAACTCATCGGCACACTGAACGAAACCTCTGTTGGTATTTATGAAATGAAAGAACTTGCCTATGGAAAATACCTTGTGAGGGAAACAAAAGCACCTGAAGGCTTTGAACTGGATAACGGCGTATACGCAGTTTCCATTGAGGAAGATGGCGCAACCTACGAGGTAGAAAATAAGGCGGGCGTTGGTTTTGTAAATGCAGCAATGAAAGGTAAATTAAAAATTGTAAAAACATCCTCTGACGGAAAAGTCGAAGGCTTTACTTTCAGAGTAACCGGTGTAGGCGGCTATGACCGCACATTTACAACTGATAAAAACGGAGAAATTATCATTGAGGGACTTCGTATCGGTGAATATACCATTTCCGAAGTTCAGGATGATGTTTCTGTTTCCTATGTGCTTCCGGCAGATAAAAAAGCTACCGTAAAGGTTGGCTCAACTACAATCGTGGAAATGCACAATGTACTGCGAGATACACCGAAAACCGGAGACAGCAGCAATGTAGGCTTGTGGACAGCACTTGCAGGCATTTCTGCTCTCGGAATTGTAGGAACCGCTATTTATGCAGTCAAAAGAAAAAAGAAAGGGGGCAATAAGTAATGGATGCTAAAACAATCGTTGCAGTGATATTGGTCGCCTTTATTATCGGTGGTTTTATCCTCTTGCAGGTTAAAAATAGAAAGAAGTAACAAAGGTTTATGTGGGCGGAGCGAATACTCCGCCCACTCTCTTTATGGAGGTAAGGTAAATGAATAATCCTAATACAATAGAAAACCAAGTGCTTTCTATCCTCCAAGAGAATACGGAGGCACGAAATGATGATATGAAGCTATATCTAATGGTTTGTAATCGCTGTTATCAGAGATATGAAAAAAATCAAGATGTTGGCTCTTTACCTTTCGCAGTTATTATGAATTACTACAAAGAGCTTCATTTACCGCACTTTGAAAGTGTGCGAAGGTCAAGAGCAAAACTTCAAGCTACTTATCCTGAACTTGCACCAAGTGCAAATGTAAAGCGTGGACGAAAGCGTTGTGAAAATATGTATCGCAACTACGCAAAGTCTTAACGCTAAGAAACAAGACACAAAAAGGAGGAATGACCAATGAAAGAGAATTTTACTTTTCAGCAGAAAACAAAGCTGCTGACGAAATTATTTGACGCAGGCTGTACTACGGAGAAGAAATTGCAGCAGCTTGATATGGAAAGTATTTTGAAAATTCCCGGTATCACTATTCCGGATATGAGCTTGATTCTTGAACTCCAAAAACAGACCAAAGCAAATAAGCTGTTCTCTTATTTGGGAGGTGGCACAGATGAGCAAACAGGAAGTGAATGATCGTCACGTCATCTGGAGCAATATGAATCTTGAGGTTGATGATTGGCGTGACGGATACAAGGAATTTCTTGAAATAAACGAGTTAGATGATGACCCAAACGATGAGAACAAGCTGTATGAATATATGGTTGAGACCAATGACGAATATTTGTCTGACGAAAGAGTTAACCTCAACATTCAGTTCTCACAGCCTATTATCGTTATTGGTGACATTGGCAGATGGAACGGCAGAGTTACGGGATATAAAATGATTGATTCCGGAAATATTAAGGACTGTTTGTACTCTGATACCGATTACACCGAATGGTATGTTGATAAATACGGAGACCTCAGAGCCGAAGCTGTTCATCACGATGGCACTAACCATTATCTATACCGTGTATTCAAAGACGGTGTAACTGACACGCAGATAGAGAATCTGCAAGACAAAATTTATAACGGAAAAGCTACCAGAGCAGATATTACAAGGGTGACGAAAAGGCTCGGAGATGAAATTGCAAGTGTATATGGCTTTGACATTTCAAAGCAAAGACAGACAGGAGAACAAGCGAGGTGAAAAAAATGGATTACAGAGTTTTGACTGAAGCAGAACAAAAATACACATTCAGCCAAAGTCAGCAGCTTTCTATGCAAACCGGTCTTATTGGGTATTTGAGAGCTGATTTCGGCTCTACCGGAAACGAGTTCTGGACTACTTGGAATGACTTTAGAAAAGATTTAAAAACCGATAACTTTATGGCTGAACTTGATGATGTGATTAACGGTCTCCGTGATGGCGATATTCTATCCGGCAGAAAACAAATGTCGTCTTACTGTTACTCTACTCCTGACAGCTCTTTTAATGATGACCGTAATCATTACGGTGTTCGCCTTGATACGGACAAGTACAGCTATCTTATGAGGTTGAATCCGAATAAAGGCGAGTATAATCTGTACTGCTATTGCTATCAAAAAGAGTGGCTTAATGAACATTTAAAAAAGGCTGAGCGTGGTATCAGATTCATTGACCCATCTTACAACGAGCAGTTTCGTATTGGCGATGGAGACAAAATTACTATCAGGCTCAGTGACGGTAAAACAATGGACAGGACTTGCAGATATGTAGACGACTATCATTTAGAGGTTGGCTCAAATCTTTACCATATCTGTGAGTTCGCCGAGATTTGCCAGAGAAACGGACACACCGTAGAACCAGCCGCAAAAGAAAATATAAAAACACAAAAAGATAAAGAAAAATCACGATAAGGAGGTGAAAATACAGTGGCAAGAAAATATGACTTGATTTCTGAACTGTATAACCGAACCTGCATTGCTGTAACGGACAACCCAGTAAACTGGCAATCCTTTTTGAAAACTGCAAGCAGGAATTACAGGCTTAGATTCGATGAGCAGCTTCTTATTTTTGCTCAAAGACCAAGTGCAACAGCAGTTCTTGAAATAGAACGTTGGAATGAAACTTTCGGTCGATGGGTAAACCGTGGAGCTAAAGGTATTGCAGTGTTTGAAGATGCAAACAGAAATCGTCAGAGACTTATCCATTACTTCGATATTTCCGATACTCACGAAAGCAGATTTTCCCGACCGGTTCCGATTTGGGAAATGAAACCTCAGTATGAAGCCGATGTTATCGAAACACTGGAAAATACTTTCGGAGCAGTAAACGATACAACGAGCATTGAAAATGTTATTAAAGAGAGCATTGCCAATGGTGTTGAGGATAATATCGCAGACTATATCTCCGACTTTATGGAATTGGGTGCCGGCAGTGACATTGAATACCTCTCTGCGGATGAAGCAAACGAGCTGTATTTAGAGCTTGTAAAAAACAGCGTGGCATATATGGTTATGGCACGTTTAGGATTGGATGTTGACAAAGCGTTTACTCCCGATGATTTTTCCGGTATTTCTAACTTTAATTCTCAGGAAGTTCTCAATGCGGTTGGCATTGCAACAAGTGATATTGCTGAAATGGCACTACTTCCTATCAGCAAGACAATCGTCACAATCAGTAAGGAAAATCGCACATTTGATAGACAGGCACAAACTGAATACAATAAAGATACAAAAAACGAAAGGAGCCAAAGCGATGAACGAAATCACATACACGATGGTCGGAGATTACAACCTTCCGAACCTGAAATTGCCGGAGCAGACGGAAGTAACTCTGGGCAGATGGTCGCAGATGAGAAGAACTTATCTGAAGGAACATCACAAAATCCTGTATTACAATCTTCTGACGAAAGGAATTCTGAACAATCACTTGGCGGAAATTCAACAGAAAGCGACCGAGCTGGAGGAGACTTTGGTGAAGCAGATGGCAGCCAAAGAAGGACTGACCGAGCAGATGAAGTCGGAAGATATGATGAAGTGGGTTCGCTTGATGAACAACATCAGGAACTCGGCACAGGAAATCGTGAAGAATCAGGTAATATTCGTTTAGAATATTACGACAGAACGCACGAGGATAAAAGCCTGCCGTTTTTCGGTAATGATGATACTATCCGTGAGATGTTGGGAACCACACCGCATTTAACTGCTTCAAAAGAGGAAATCAAAAACTTCTATGAAGCAAACAGTGACAATGCGGCTCGTACTAAATTTATCAAAGGAATCTTCAACAACGATTTCACACAGCTCACTTTGAATGACGGCAGGCTTGTAGGCTACAAAACATTTCAAAATGTTCTCCACTTATGGGCGGGAGAATATGAAAACAGAACGGCTCAGAGCTTTTACGATTGGGGTGTCATAGCACAGCATTTTGAAGCGATGAGACTGTTGGGAGAACTGACAGACACAATGAAGCCACTACCCTCTATGGATGGTCAGCTTACCCTAATAACAGATGGAATAACAGAGGAACAGAAAACCTCTGTTTTTTCTTTTTCTCAGGAAATCATTGACGCAGTGCTTACCCGTGGAAGTGGAATCTCAGAGGGTAAAATGCGAATTTATGAGCAGTTTGAAAAGAGCTTGTCAGTAAAAGAAAATGCCGAGTTTCTAAAAAATGAGTATGGCTGGGGCGGTTCCTACCCTGTCATTATCGGTGCAGGAATTGATGAGCAACACGATGGTAAAGGTATCACGATTTCAAAAGGAATCGGAAATGATAAACCGCACATCACACTTTCTTGGTCTCAGGTTGAAAAGCGTATTGGTGAACTTATCCGTATGGACAGATACCTGAACACGAAGGAAAAAGAAAATTATCCTCAGTGGCTTGAAAAGCAGGAACAGCGCAGAGCTGAGCTTGCAGAACAAAGGCAAAACCGAGACATTCTCTCTACTGCACCGCCTAATCCGGTGGAAAAAACAGAGGACTTAGCAGTTCAATACGAATATCATCTTGGCGACAGCGTTTATATCGGAGCTGCACAATATGAGATTTTGTCGTTTGATGAAAACCGTGTAATGCTCTATGACTTCGATATGCCTTTATTCAACAAAGAATATTCAAGGGAAGAATTTGACCGCAAAGTGCGTGAAAATCCGATGAATGACCACTTGAAAGTCTCTGACTTACCAGCTGAAGAAAAGGATGAAATAAGTGAAACAGAAGTCATAAACGATACCAAAACCGAACAAAGTGCAAACCCTGAAACTGATTATGAGGATGCCTTTTTTATTGACCGTGACAGCGAGAGTGTAACTTGGATGTATTATAATCCCGATAGCACTGCCGGCGGTCAGTATGTAACCAACGTATTGTCTTTCAGTGATATTCAACAAGCAGCACAGGAAAATAAATCGGCAGACGAATTCTTCGATTATCTTGGAAGTATCGCAAGACAGGAACTTGCAGATGTTGGTACTGAGTGGTTTGCAGATGCAGAGAGAAGGTTTAAAGACGCTCCTACCCTAACTAACTGTACACCGGAAACGATGGACAGCCTTGTAAGTGTTGCAGATACCGAGCAAAGAAAATCCATTGCAACAAGGCTTGTGGACATTGTAAAGGATACGGATTTCTATGAATATCAGGACAGCCTTGAAGTTGGTGAAACCGATGAAGAAGCAATAGAAAATATTCAATCCCATCTTTCTGATGACACTTATGTGGAAGGTATCGTTGAATATCTCGAACAGATGAAAGAAAACATCGAAGATGAACCAGTTTATCATTCAAAAGTAGATAGACTTCTTGCGGACGTCAAAGAGTTACTTCCGAATGCTTATGTTTCCACAAATATCGGCAATGTGCCGATTGAAGATTACCGAGAAATTGTAGCAATGCAGAATGGTTTTGACAGTTACGATGAAATGTATCAGCAAGGCATTCGTATTGGGAATGGGTACGATAAAGAACCTGAACCGATTATCCCCTCTTGGGAGCAGAAGAAAAAGACAAAAGTGAGAAGCTTCGACCTTCATCCCGACATTCCTCTGTCTGAGAGAAATACCTTTGACTTAGTTTCAAACCCTGTTGAAACGGTCGGTAAGAAAGAGCGTTTTCGCCGAAATATTATGGCAATTCAGTTGCTCAAAAAGTGTCAGGAAGAAAACCGTTTTGCTTCGCCGGATGAACAGCTCATTCTTTCAAAGTATGTTGGATGGGGCGGCATTCCGGAAGCATTTGACGACAGAAACTCTGCGTGGGCAACCGAATATCTGGAATTGTCCACGGTTCTCACACCGGAGGAATATGCTGCGGCAAGAGAAAGCACTTTGACCGCTTTTTACACTCCTCCCGAAGTCTCGACTGCAATCTACAAGGTATTTGAGCAGATGGGCTTTAAAGAAGGAAACCTGCTTGAGCCATCCTGTGGTATCGGTAATTTTATCGGTATGATTCCGAAGTCGATGGAAAATGCCAAAATCTATGGTGTAGAACTGGATTCCATTTCAGCCGGTATCGCACAGCAGCTTTATCAGAAATCTTCTATTGCTGCACAAGGATTTGAGGAAGTCAATGTACCGGACAGCTTTTTTGATGGAGTTGTCGGCAATGTGCCTTTCGGTGACTTCAAGGTATCTGACAAAAGATATGATAAGTATAACTTTCTTATCCACGATTATTTCTTCGCAAAATCACTGGATAAATTACGCCCCGGCGGTGTGATGGCTCTTGTGACAAGTAAAGGTACTATGGATAAGGAGAACTCTAATGTCCGCAAATATATTGCTCAGAGGGCGGAACTTCTCGGAGCAATTAGACTGCCAAACGATACGTTCAAAGGAAATGCAGGAACTGAGGTTGTATCCGATATTTTATTCCTACAAAAACGAGACAGACTCATAGATATAGAGCCTGACTGGGTTCACCTTGACACCGACGAAAACGGAATCAGAATGAACTCATATTTCGTTCAGCATCCGGAAATGATACTCGGTGAAATGAAGATGGTAAGCGGTCGTTTCGGTCAGGAAGCAACCTGTGAGCCGTTTGAAAATGCTGACCTTACAGAACTTTTAAGTGAAGCAGTATCCAATATTCACGGAGAAATCTCAGATTATGAGGTTGCCGATGAACTGGATGAAGAAGATAATTCAATCCCGGCAGACCCGAATGTAAGAAACTTCTCTTACACCGTTTTGAACGATAAAATTTATTTTAGAGAGAACTCACGTATGTCCCCTGTTGAAGTCTCAGCAACTGCTGAGAACCGTATCAAGGGTATGATTGGGATAAGAGATTGCGTTCGTAACCTGATTGAACTGCAAACTGAGGACTATCCTGACAGTGAAATCAAACAGGTGCAGGAAAGGCTGAACACACTTTATGATAACTATACAAAGAAGTATGGGCTGATTAACAGTCGTGCCAATACCTCTGCTTTTTCCGATGATAGTTCCTACGCTCTGCTCTCTGCCCTTGAGGTAATCAATGAAGATGGCGAACTGGAACGCAAGGCAGATATGTTCTTTAAAAGGACAATAAAGCCACACAAACCGGTTACGGAAGTAGATACTGCCGATGAAGCTCTTGCTGTATCTATGGGTGAAAAAGCAAGTATTGATATGGAATATATGATGGAACTTTCAGGTAAGAGTGAAGAAGAATTGTTCTCAGACCTGAAGGGTGTAATCTTTCTTAATCCTCTCTATGAGTACGGTAATTCATATGAACCAAAGTATTTAATGGCTGATGAATACCTGTCAGGAAATGTCCGTGAGAAACTTGCGACAGCAAAAAGGTCGGCTGCACTCTATCCGGAAGATTATACTGTCAATGTACAGGCACTTGAAAAGGTACAGCCTAAAGACCTAACCGCAAGTGAGATTTCAGTAAGACTTGGTGCCACTTGGGTTCCGACAGAAATTGTCGAACAGTTTATGTTTGACTTCCTCGATACCCCACGATACGCACAATGGAACATCAAGGTACACTTTTCACAGTTTACCGGTGAGTGGAATATCGAGGGAAAAAGCTATGACCGTTCAAATGTAAAAGCGTACAGCACTTATGGTACTTCTCGTATCAATGCCTATAAGATATTTGAGGAAACACTGAACCTCAAAGATGTCCGAATCTTTGACTATATCGAAGATGATGAAGGCAGAAAGAAAGCCGTTCTTAATAAAAAAGAGACGGCAATCGCACAGGCAAAGCAGGAGCTTATTAAGCAGGGGTTCGTGGACTGGATATGGGCTGACCCTATCCGCCGAGAAAAACTCACAAAGATGTATAACGAAAAATTCAATAGCATAAGACCTCGTGAGTACGACGGCAGTCACATTACCTTCAACGGAATGAATCCGGAAATTGAACTGAGGGAACATCAGAAAAATGCGGTTGCTCATATTCTTTATGGTGGAAACACCTTGCTCGCTCACGCAGTTGGTGCCGGAAAAACCTTTGAAATGGTGGCGGCAGCTATGGAGTCAAAGCGACTGGGACTTTGCAATAAGTCGCTGTTTGTTGTTCCAAATCATCTGACCGAGCAATGGGCAGCTGAGTTTTTACAGCTTTATCCGGCAGCAAATATTCTCGTGGCAACTAAGCGAGATTTTGAAACAAAGAACCGTAAAAAGTTTTGCGGTCGAATTGCTACCGGCGACTATGATGCAGTGATTATCGGACATTCGCAATTTGAAAAAATACCGATGTCTATCGAAAGACAGAGAGCAATTCTGGAACAGCAGTTAGAAGAATTGACGGTAGGAATAGCAGAACTCAAACGAAATCGAGGGGAAAACTTCTCAGTAAAACAGCTTGAAAAATCAAGGAAGTCTGTTAAACAGAAACTTGAAAAGTTGAACAACCAAAGCAGAAAGGATGATGTAGTTACCTTTGAGGAGCTTGGTGTAGACAGGCTCTTTATTGATGAAAGTCACTATTACAAGAACCTCTACCTTTACACAAAAATGCGTAACGTGGGAGGTATCGCCCAGACAGAAGCACAGAAATCAAGTGACCTTTTTATGAAATGCAGATACCTTGATGAGATTACCGGCGGACGAGGAACCGTATTCGCAACGGGAACACCTATCTCTAACAGTATGGTGGAACTCTATACTATCCAACGATATTTGCAGTATAACACCCTTGTAAAGAACAATTTACAACACTTTGATTCTTGGGCAAGCACCTTTGGAGAAACCGTCACAGCAGTGGAATTAACTCCTGAAGGAACAGGATACAGAGCAAAAACCCGCTTTGCAAAGTTCTACAATCTTCCGGAACTTATGGCGATGTTTAAGGAGGTCGCTGATATTAAAACAGCTGATATGCTGAATCTTCCGGTACCGGAAGCACACTTCCATAATGTAGCGGTCAAGCCATCCGAAATGCAAAAAGAAATGGTTGCTGCACTTGCAGAGCGAGCCGAGAAAGTCCGTGGCGGCGGTGTGGATTCAAGTGTCGATAATATGCTCAAAATCACAAATGACGGCAGAAAACTTGCCCTTGACCAGCGTATGCTCAATGATATGCTGCCTGACTTTGAAAGCAGTAAAATCAATGCCTGCGTCGATAATATCTATCGTATCTGGGATGAAACTGCTGAGAAGAAATCGGCACAGCTTGTGTTCTGCGACCTTTCTACACCAAAAAATGATGGAACATTCTCCGTGTATAACGACATCAGAAAGAAACTCATCGAGCGTGGTATCCCTGAAAGCGAAGTGAGATTTATCCACGAAGCTGATACGGATGTAAAGAAGAAAGAATTGTTCCAAAAGACCCGTAAGGGCGAAGTCAGAGTTCTTCTTGGTTCAACGCAAAAGATGGGAGCCGGCACCAATGTACAAGACAGACTGATTGCACTTCACGATGTAGATTGTCCGTGGAGACCGTCAGACTTAGAACAACGCTCAGGTAGGATAGTCAGACAAGGTAATGAAAATGAAGAAGTTAACATATATCGCTATGTGACAGAGCAAACATTTGATGCTTATCTTTATCAGCTAGTTGAAGGTAAACAAAAATTTGCAAGTCAAATAATGACGAGCAAGTCTCCGGTTCGTTCCGCTGAGGACATTGATGAAACTGCCCTGTCCTATGCAGAGATTAAAATGCTTGCTACCGGCAACCCATATATCAAAGAAAAGATGGACTTGGACATTCAGGTGCAAAAGCTGAAGCTCTTAAAGTCCAATTTTCTTTCAGAAAAATACGCTTTGGAAGATAAGATAATCAAATATTATCCGCAGCGAATCATCTCTTTGGAAAACCGAATTGAAGGTTTGAAACAGGATGTAGAAACTGCGAAACAACACCCGAAACCTACGGATGACCGCTTTATCGGTATGGAGGTTAAGGGTGTTTTTTATTCAGAAAAAGCGCAAGCCGGCAAGGCGATTATTGAAGCCTGCAAGCAGATGAACAGCCCCGACCCTATCCCGCTCGGCAAGTACCGAGGATTTGAAACGGAACTGCTTTTTAACACCACAGAACGAAATTATGAGGTTCGATTGAAAGGTGCGACAAGCAGGAATGTTCCTCTTGGTGAGGACGCAAATGGTAATATCATCCGACTTGATAACGGTATTGAACGATATTCAGAAAGTCTCTCCCTTGCGGAAAATGACCTTGAGAATACGAAAAATCAGTTTGAAACTGCAAAGAAGGAAGTTGAAAAACCATTTATTCAAGAGAAGGAACTCAAAACAAAACTTGCAAGATTGGATGAACTCAATATCTTGCTCAATATGGATAAAACAGAAAATGAAATTGTCGGCGGAGAACCTGATGAGGGTGAAGTGCCGGAGAAACGAAAGGAGAAAACCTATGAAAGATAAGATGACAAACGAAAGTAAAAAGGCAAATGGCAGCTACAAAGAAGTAATTATAAACCCTTTTGACGCAATGATGATGGTTGTTGTCAGGAGATTAGATGCCGCATATATCGAACTCAAAAACGCTAAGCCCCCTGTAAAAGAAGCTGAAATTGCTTTGAGAAATGCAAAGCTCTGCTTCCTAAATGAAATGGTCAGACAGAGTATTGAGACAGTGTTCTCTCCTGAAGAAATAATCGCTTTGTATGAAAATAAAGACCTTGCAGAAGGTGCTTGGACGATTTGGAATGACATCGGCTGCCCTCTCGACAGGCTGCTTATCATCATTGCAAAGCTCAGTATCAACGAGCCAATTCAGAAAACGGTTGCTGATTTTATGATGTAGAACGGCGGTGATAACTATGCCATATATCGCACCGGAAGTCATAACCGAAGCAAAAAGAATGGACTTGCTGACTTACCTGAGAGAATACGAACCGGGTGAACTCGTAAAGTTTTCAAGCAATACTTACACCACCAGAACGCACGATAGCTTAAAGATTTCCAATGGAAAGTGGATGTAGTGGTCAAGAGGTATCGGGGGCAAATCTGCCCTCGATTATCTCATCAAAGTAAGAGGAATGGAATTTGTAGAAGCAGTTCAGACGATTATGGGAAATGGTTCAGTGAGCTTTCCTGTTTACGAAAACACAAACAGCTATGAAAACCAGCCATTGCTTTTGCCTGAAAAAAGTCCTACTGCCGATGTGGTATTCGATTATCTTTTCGGACGTGGGATTGACTTTGAAATCATCAATTACTGTTTAGACAATGAGCTGATTATTGAGTCATTACCATATCACAATGCAGTCTTTATCGGTTATGACAAAGAAAAAGAACCCAAGTATGCAGCATACAGAGCCACTAATCAGTCGAGGATTATGGGAGACTGTACCGGTAGTAAGAAGCAGTTTTCTTTCCGCCTGACCGCAGATAACACCGGAGAGGTTCACCTCTTTGAGTGTGCGATTGACCTGCTTTCCTATGCAACTTTAATGAAACTTGAGGGCAAAGACTGGAGACGATTTAACCTTGTTTCGCTTGCGGGAGTTTACTCACCAAAGAAGAATATGGAGGAATCTAAAATACCGGTCACAATCAGAAAGCTGCTTGAAGAAGATAAATCCATTAAGCGAATTGTTCTTCATTTGGACAATGATATTGCAGGAAGAAAAGCCACTAAAGCGTTACAGACACTTCTGTCTGGTGAGTATGAAGTCGTTGACGATCCTCCCCAATATGGGAAAGATGTCAACGACTTTCTTTGTAAACGCTTGGGGATAAAAGAGAAAAACGAAAGGAGTTTTGAGAGATGAATGTAAATGAAATCAGAGAACTTTATCCGGCAGGTACACAGATTGTACTGGAAGAAATGTCGGGTGAAAGCCAAATGCCATATGGTCTCAAAGGTACCGTGGATTTTGTTGACGATATGGGACAGATTCATATGAATTGGGAAAACGGAAGTTCCCTTGCCTTGAATGTGGAGGAAGATTCTTTTGAAAAGGTCGAGGTTCCGGAGAAAATTTCCGTTGTCCTTGTTGAGCCGGGAAAGTATCCGAGACTTGTGGAAATCGAGGATTCACTCGAAGCTATGCAGTCTCTTGTTGAAGGTAATATCGAAGAATATATGCCTTATGAGGATGAGGTTGCAATCATCTGCAACGAAGAAGGAAAGATGAACGGTATGCCTTTGAACAGAGCAATTTACTCTGATGATAAGGAAATGCTCGACATCATTGCCGGCAAGTTTTTTATCTGCTACGCACCCTTTGAGTCGGAAAAATTCCTCAGTATGCCAAAGGAACTTGCGAGAAAGTATGAGGAAAAATTCAAATATCCGGAGAGATTTTATAAAACCTCAAACGGTATTGAAGCAAAACCTTACAAGCCTATTTCAAAAGATATGGAGAGATAGGTGTAAATCTACGGGGCAACCCAGAGTGTCTGCATAATCTTAGCGAGCAGTGTATTTGGATAACCACAGTTATCAAATACCTCGTTAGGGGTTGCCCCTAATACCCCGCTGAGAAAGGAGATGAATCTTTGAGAGAGATTGTAATGTTTGCCGCCGGTTCAATCATCGGCGGATTTTTAGGAGTGACCACGATGTGTTTGGTTCAGATAAACAAAAACAGTAACTATGTTTTCAGAAAGGATGAAGAAAAAAATGAGGAAAAGAAATATTCAGAAGATTATCAGATTGAGCCGTGATGAAGCTCAGGATTTACAGAAGAAAGCGAAACGCTCCTGTATGTCCGAATCAGGTCTTGTTCGCCTGCTCCTTAAAGGATACGAGCCGAGAGAAAAACCGGATGAAAGATTTTATGATGTTATGCGAGAGCTTTCCGCAATCGGCAATAACATCAATCAGCTTGCAGCCAAAGCAAACTCTCTTGGTTTTGTTGACGCACCGCAGCTGAAAAAAGAAGCACAGCGCTGGCATAAGTTTCAGGCAGATGTGGAGCGAACTTTCTTAAGACCTGATAAGAGCGAAATGAAATGGCAGTAAGTAAATTGTGGTCAGTCACATCAAGACTCAGTCAGGTAATCGACTATGCCACCAATCCGGAAAAGACCGCAGCGAATATTTACACAGAGGAGCAATACCAAGCTCTTTCTGATGTACTTGCCTATGCAAAGGACGAAGAAAAAACCGAGCGTGAGTTTTTCGTTGAGGGTATCAACTGTAATCCCTCTACTGCAAGAGAGCAGTTTGTATCAGTGAAAAAAGCATATGACAAGGATGATGGAATACAAGCTTATCACGGATACCTAAGCTTTAAGGAACAGAATATCTCTCCGGAGCTTGCTCAGAAAATCGGTATGGAGTTTGCAAATGAAGTGTGGGGAAAAAGATTTCAGGTTGTAGTTACTACTCACCTCAATACAAAGCACTTGCATTGCCACTATGTCATTAACTCAGTTTCATTCATAGATGGCAAGCGTTGTCAGGATACTTCTTGGTTTAAATTCAGATTGGTTGCAGACAGAATCTGCGAGAAGTACGGACTGTATTACAACCCTACTCCTAATCGCAGTAAGCAATCCTCTTACTACTATAAGCAGGAACAAGCCGGTATGCCGAGCCGATATTCCATCACTCGTGACGCCATTGATGAAGCGATTGCACACAGCACTAACTTAAAGACCTTTGATTATATTCTGACACAGATGGGATATGAGCATTGCCTGAGCGAAAGCCGAAAGTATTGGACGATTGTTCCCAAAGGATATAAGAAGCCGATACGACTAAAGTCTCTCGGAGAAAACTACACCGAAGAAGCGATAAAGCGTAGACTGACGGAAAATCAGAAAATACTGATTATCCCCTTTGCAAAAGAGACGGTAAGAATCAGGCAGTACCGACTGCCCACAAGAGAACACAAAATCAAAAAGGTTGGCGGACTGTATGGGCTGTATCTTCACTACTGCTACAAATTAGGTTATCTGCCGAAGTACAAAAAACAGAATACCGCAAGGCTTCATTATCTTCTCAAAGAAGATTTACTGAAGCTGGACAAAATCACTCAGGAGACAAGGCTGCTTGGACGGGAAAACATTTCAACCGACGAGCAGCTTTTCTCATATAAAGAGTCATTGCTGTCACAAATCAAAACTTTGACTGACGATAGAACGCACCTGCGAAAACAATCAAGAAGAAATATGAGTGACGATGAGCTATCAAAGGTCAAAGAACAGATTGCAGCAATTACAACAAATCTTTGGACACTCAGAAAAGAGGTCAGCCTTTGTGATGACATTGCCGTAAGGTCAAAGATTATTGAAGCAAACCTTGAAACTGTAAGAGTGGACGAAGAAAAATCAGAACGAAAGGAGAAAAACCGCAATGACAAACGGAGGTGATGCGGCTGAACAAGTTGTCAGGCTTTCGCTTGAGGGCTTTGAAGTAGCCGCAAAATTAAGTGGAGCGGCAGCTAAGAATATTGCCGTTCTTTTGGTTTCTGTTCTTAAACAGGAACAAAAAACAAAAGGTAAAGCTCGTCTTACCAATATGATTAAGTCGGGCAAAGAACTCAAGGTGTTCTCTATCCCAAACAAAGATTTGAAAAAGTTCACCGAACAGGCAAAACGATACGGTGTTCTTTATTGTGTTCTAAGGGATAAGAATACAAAGGGCGATAATACCCCGGTAGATATTATTGCACGAGCAGAGGACGCTTCGAAAATTCAGAGAATCGTTGAGAGATTTGAACTTGGTAAGGTTGATAAGGCTGCGATTGTTACCGAAGCTCAGAAGTCTGTCGAAAAGCGTGAAGCTTTAGAAAAAGACAAGCCGGTAAAATCGAAAAATGAAATTATCACAGAAGAAGCTGTGAGAAAACCTATTCAGAAAGAGGGGTACTCTCAATCAAACCCCTCGGTAGCCAAAACGGACAAAAACCCTCCGTCAAGGCAAGACTCAGAGCCGGCAGATATGCAAACTGACAAGGGTACTGCTGTGAATGACAGAGCAAGAAAGCCATCGGTAAAAGAAAAGCTCGACCGATATAGGATGAAGTCCAAGCAGCAGAAAGAAACAGAACGCAAAGAGCCGGAGGTTAATAAGTCAAAAAACAACTCCAAACCGAGTCAAACCGTACACACGCAGCCAAAACCCAAAAGTAAAAAACCGAAAGAGAGGTAATCAAAATGACAAACAATTTCACTCCTGCAAAAGCAGGACAAAATAAACCCCGACTCTCTAAAGAGGAATATGCCGAGAAGATGAGAGCGGAAAAAGAAGCCGTATATCAAATGGCAGATGACACCGCAAGAGCTGTTGTATCTGACCCGGAGAAATTCAAAGCGTTTCTTGATACACAGAGCAGAATTGACAGATATTCTGCGGTCAATGCCCTTTTGATTTATAAGCAGCTTCCTGAAGCAAGCCAACTCAAAAACTTTGATGATTGGAGCAAGGAAAATGTGAAAATTCAGAAAGGTGCAAAAAGTATTTCCATTCTTGAACCGGTTGAGTACGCAAAGCGAGACGGCACTACCGGTATCTCCTACAATGTGAAAAAAGTTTTTGACATCTCCCAGACAAATGGAAAAAGACCGCCTGCTCCGAGTGTAAACCGTGACCCAAAAGCATTGATTACTGTTATGCTTGATTCTTCACCTGTTGATGTGAAAGGAACGGATGAACTGCCATATCCGAATATGGCAGCATTCTACAATAACGAAGAACAGACCTTGTATGTAAAGCGTGATGTTGGAGACAGCGTGGCTGTTGCTCAGTGTGTAGCTCAGGAACTGGGACACGCTCAACTTTCCATTAACAGCGACCGTTACAGCAGAGCCGATATGGGATTTCAGGCAGTGTGTATTGGTTATATGCTCTGCAAAAAATATGGAGTTGATACACAGAACTTTGCCATCAACCGCATTCCTGCAAAGCTTTCTGAGAAAGAACCAAAGGAAATTCGCAGCGAGCTTTCCAAAATAAGAAATGCTATGGCAGATGTTCATTCCCGTATTTCAGATGAACTGTACAAGAAGAAACAGGAACGCTCAAAAGATTATGAAAGATAAGGTGGTATTATGGCGAAAGAAGAAATGTATCATATCGCATTGGATGATTACGAACACGGCATTATTATCCGTTCTCTCAACGATGAAAAAACAGATTTGATGAATGAGGGAAAATCAACGGATGCCGTAGATGACCTGATTATAAAGGTCGGAACTGCCCCAAAGAAAAAATTCAAAGTAGTTGAAAAGAGTCGCTCCGGTGAATCGAGGTAACGAAAGGCAGTCTTCAATTATTCTTTCCGTCATCGGTATTGTTCCGGTTGTGTGGTTAGCACTTTTAATCGCTCCTTCAGTTAAGGGAGGATTGCCGGAAATTATGACAAGCTTTTTGACAGTATTTAACAATCCATTCCATATAGAACTTTGCGAGGACAGCTTAAAAACTGTCCTCGTTTTGCTTCTCTGTTATGGGATGGGTATCGGAGTTTATTTCTCCACTCAAAGAAATTACCGAAGGCGTGAGGAACACGGTTCTGCAAAATGGGGCAACGCAAGAACCGTAAATAAGAAATATATGCAGTCTCCGGCTTCAGCCAACAAACTAATGACACAAAATGTCTGTATCGGACTTAATGCAAAGAAGCACAGAAGAAACCTGAATACACTTGTTTGCGGCGGCTCAGGTGCGGGTAAGACAAGATTTTATTGCAAGCCAAATCTTATGCAGTGCAATAACTCTTTTGTCATCCTTGACCCGAAAGGAGAAATTCTCAGGGATACAGGAAGATTGCTTGAAGGCAAAGGATATGAGGTGCGAGTTCTTGATTTGATTTCAATGGAGAAAAGTCATTGTTACAATCCATTTGTCTATTTGCAGAATGACAACGATGTGCAAAAGCTTGTAACAAACCTGTTTAAAAGCACCACACCGAAAGGCAGTCAGTCACAAGACCCGTTCTGGGACACTTCTGCTTCAATGCTTTTGCTTGCATTAGTATTTTATCTTCATTATGAGGCTCCTGAAGATGAACAAAACTTTGCAATGGTAATGGAAATGCTCAGAGCCGGTTCGATTGAGGATGAGGAGGATACACGCCCCTCTCCCCTTGATGAATTATTTGCTGAACTGGAAATGTCCAATCCCGACCATATTGCTTTGAAGTATTACCGTTCCTATCATTCGGGTGCAGCTAAAACTTTGAAGTCAATACAGATAACACTTGCTGCAAGGCTTGAGAAGTTTAACCTTGAAAGCCTTGCTTCTTTAACGACAACAGACGAACTTGACCTTCCCTCACTGGGAGAAAAGAAAGTTGCTCTGTTTGCTCTGATACCGGATAACGACTCCAGTTTTAATTTCTTGGTATCCATTTTATATACACAGTTGTTTCAGCAGCTTTTTTATGCCGCTGACCATATACACGGAGGTTCCCTTCCTGTTCCGGTTCATTTCTTGATGGATGAATTTGCGAACGTCAGCTTGCCGGATGACTTCGATAAGATACTTTCGGTTATGCGTTCCCGTGGGGTATCTGTAAGTATCATCTTACAGAACTTGGCACAGCTTAAAGCCTTATTTGAAAAGCAATGGGAAAGCATTGTCGGCAACTGCGACGAGTTTTTATATCTCGGCGGAAATGAGCAAAGCACCCACAAATATGTGTCGGAACTTCTCGGAAAAGAAACCATTGATACAAACACATTCGGAAAAAGTACCGGACGAAGCGGCAACTATTCCACAAACTATCAAATTGCAGGTCGAGAGCTTTTAACTCCTGATGAAGTTCGTATGCTCGATAACCAATATGCAATTTTGTTTATTCGTGGAGAACGCCCTGTTATGGATTTCAAATACGATATTTTGAAGCATCCGAATGTGGCACTAACAACAGATGGAAAAGCCTTGCCGTACAAACACGGTGAAGTTACCATCGAGCATTCTTCTATTTCTGTACTTTTGATTGACCCGGAAAAACTTCCGGAGGAAAGCTACGGAGAAACCAATTACGAACTTCTGTCCGATGAGGATTTTGAAGTAAATAAAAACTTATTTTAACGGAGGATTTTAAAATGAATATGTTTAAGAAAAATAACGAAAACAAAACTACTAAGAAGCTGCCTATGACCGGTAAGGTAAAAAAAGGATTCCGCACCTATTGTACTCTTGTGATGGCAGCAACAATTATTTGCGGTATGAGTGTAACAGCTTTTGCCGCAAATGACCCGATTACCGTTGTAAACAACCTTTCCGAATTTATCTTCGGACTTATTCGAGCAATCGGTCTTATCTTGCTTGGCTTTGGTATCGTTCAGGTCGGTCTTTCGCTGAAATCACACGACCCTTCTCAGAGAGCAAACGGATTCCTTACTCTTGCCGGTGGTGTTATCATCACCTTCGCAAAAGAAATCCTTACACTGATTACGGGCTAACTCTTACGCAATGACATACAGGGGTGTTCCTCAGGTTTTTTCAGGAACACCCCATTTTCTTTTTAAGGAGGTACAGTTTTGAAAAAATATAATATTATTTACGCCGACCCGCCTTGGCAATTTAAAGTTTATTCCTCAAAAGGACTTGGGCGTTCGGCAGAAAGCCACTATCCTACAATGAGCCTTGAAGAAATAAAAAGGTTACCAGTGGGTGAATTAGCTGCCAATGATTGTGCTTTATTTATGTGGACAACGGTACCGCTCTTGCAGGAGTGCTTTTCTATTATGAAGGCTTGGGGATTTGACTATAAGACTATTGCATTTGTCTGGATTAAGCAAAACAAAAGAACCGACAGTCTGTTTTGGGGAATGGGATATTGGACAAGAGCAAATGCTGAACTTTGTATGCTTGCTACAAAAGGACATCCTAAAAGACAATCAGCGAGAGTCCATCAGGTTATTATTTCACACATCCAAGAACATAGTAAAAAACCAGAAGAAGCAAGAGATAGAATCGTTCAACTGATTGGAGATTTACCTCGTGTAGAGTTGTTCGCAAGAACAAAGAGTGATGGCTGGGACGTTTGGGGAAATGAAATCGACTGTGACCTAAAAATAGAAGGCTATCGCCCTTATTCGGGAGGTGATAAACGTGTCAGATAACTGGGTAGTTCAAAATCTCCAAAACGCCCTTGAAACTTGGAATAGTAAGTTATCGGAAATATGGCAGCTGCTTACGACATCTCCGCAGGAGTTCAAAGGCGGAAGCATTTGGGCGGTGATGGTCAATATTAACGGAGCAGTTCAAGCAATCGGTCTTGCCCTGCTTGTTCTGTTCTTTGTTGTCGGTGTAGTTAAAACCTGCGGTAGTTTTACTGAGGTTAAGAAACCCGAACACGCATTGAAACTTTTTGTGAGATTTGCGATTGCCAAAGGTGTAATTACTTACGGACTTGAGCTTATGCTTGCCCTGTTTAATATCGTGCAGGGAACCATTTCAACGATTATGACTTCTGCGGGGTTTGGTTCCCCAAATCAAACAACATTACCTGCTGAAATGATAACTACGATTGAAAGCTGCGGCTTTTTTGAAAGTATTCCGCTTTGGGCAGTAACTCTCATCGGTGGTCTGTTCATTACCGTTCTGTCATTCATTATGATTATGACAGTATACGGGCGATTTTTTAAACTGTATATGTACACAGCTCTCGCTCCAATTCCGCTTTCTACGTTTGCCGGAGAACCGTCGCAAAATGTGGGCAAGAGTTTTATAAAAAGCTACTGTGCCGTGTTACTTGAAGGTGCGGTGATTGTTCTTGCCTGCATTATCTTCTCGCTATTCGCTTCTACCCCGCCGGTAGTAAACCCTGACGCAGCTGCGGTTACACAGGTCTGGGCATATGTCGGAGAGTTGGTTTTCAATATGCTTGTACTTGTCGGTGCAGTAAAAATGAGTGACCGAATTATTCGTGAGATGATGGGCTTGTAACAGGAGGTTTTTGGATGAAGAAAAATAAGAAAAATAACGATAAATGGCAGAAGAATTTTCCTGCCGCCTGCGATTGCAGACATTGTGTTTTCTATGGCGGAAAGAAAAACGGTATTGTTATCTGCCTTGCAGATTCTTGTACCGATGATAGTAAAACTCGTCATCCAAAACTGGCATATCGCAGAGAAAGGAGCTTTTAATGGAAGTCAAGATTAACCGAGAAATACGAAACTATACAGAGTCAATGTTTTTTGGACTGTCGCTACGACAGTTCATTTTTTCTGTCCTTGCTTGTGCGGTAGCAGTAGGACTTTATTTCCTGCTTAAGCCTCACCTCGGAACAGAAACCGTATCGTGGGTGTGTATTTTGGGAGCTGCTCCGTTTGCAGCACTCGGATTTGTGAAATACAACGGAATGACTGCTGAGAAATTTATTTGGGCTTTTATTAAGTCAGAATTTCTTATGCCGAAGAAGCTGGTATTTCATTCCCAGAACACCTATTACGAAGTGATGAAACCAATTATTGAACAAAGTCAGAAAATTAAAAAGGAAAGTTGATATGCAAATTTTGAATGTTGACAAAACAAGGCTATTTAATTATAATGATATGATTTAGATTTAGCTAAATGGGCGGCTTGGGATGAAAGGAGTTTTGTTATGTACGAATATGTAAATGATAAAGAGTTTCTGAGCCGTATGCGTTCCCTATGTGGAGAAATAATGCAAGACCTTTGCCATACTTTAAAAAGCGAATATGACATCGGTGCTTCATTTTACCTTGTGGGTAGTGGTGCAAAAAATCTTATAATGCAAAATGCTAACAGACCTATTGATTTGGATTACAATTTGGAAATCATAAGAATAGATGATTTTGAAGATTGCCGAAATATTAAGGAATGTGTTAGAAAGGCATTTAATATGGTTCTTAGGAAACACGGTTGGAGGGATTGTGAAGATTCAACCTCATCTTTAACCACTGAAAAACGCCATTTTACGCAAGGCAATCAAACGGAGTTTTCAATAGATATTTGCATAGTGTGCAGAGATATTGAAAACAATTATCATCGTTTAATTCACGAAAAAACTGGTTTCACATATTATGACAAATATTTTTGGAATCAAGCACCAAACTCAAAAGGACTCAGAAAAAAATCTAAATTTATCAAAGAAAAAGGAAAATGGGAACTGCTCAGAGAACAGTATAAGAGAATTAAAAACAAATATTTGACCTTGAATGATTATAACCATTCGTCCTTTGTATGCTATATTGAAGCCGTGAATAATGTTTACAATTCAAGAAAGCATTGGAACTGAAAACAGAATTAACTATTGCGATAATCGTCACTTAATAAAGTGGCGATTTTTTTATACCAAAAAGGAGGCTTATAAGAACAATGATTAAAACTCTTACAACCCTGCTCAAGCAGGATAAAGAAAAGTTTGTAGTACCAAAAGGAGTACAGGATTGTATCCCTATTACCGCCATCTATGATGATGGTATTTTCCGTGTGGGCAAGGACAAATATTCCAAAAGCTTTAAGTTTACGGATATTAACTTTGCCGTAGCGAGCCGAGAAGATAAAGAAGCAATGTTTCTTGAGTATTCCGAGCTTCTCAATTCTCTGGACAGCGGAGCTACAACCAAACTGACTATTAACAACAGACGATTGAACCGCTTGGACTTTGAAAAGACCATCCTTATTCCGAAAGTCGGAGATGAACTGGACGTTTACAGAGAAGAATACAACAAAATGCTTCTTGATAAAGCAACCGGGGCAAATGCTATTGTTCAGGACAAATATGTCACTATCTCCATCAACAAAAAGAATGTGGATGACGCACGAACCTATTTTGCCCGTGTGGGCGCAGATTTGATTGGACACTTCGCAAGACTTGGCAGCAAGTGCGTTGAGCTTGAAACCGATGAGAGGCTTAGAATTGCCCACGATTTCTTCCGTGTCGGCGAGGAAACCTCTTATCACTTCAACATCAGGGAAACACGAAAAAAAGGACACGATTTCAAAGATTATGTGTGTCCGGATACAATGGAATTTGAAAAGGACTACTTCAAAATGGGAGACCGTTACGGGAGAGTCCTTTTTCTGCGTGAGTATGCTTCTTATATCAAAGACAGTATGGTTGCTGAACTTACTGATATGAACCGAAATTTGATGATGTCCATTGATATTGTCCCGGTTCCTACCGATGAAGCAGTTAGAGAAGCGGAAAGCAGACTGCTTGGAGTTGAGACGAACATCACCAACTGGCAGCGCAGACAGAACTCGAACAATAACTTCTCAGCAACCGTTCCATACGATATGGAGCAGCAGAAAAAAGAAATGAAAGAATTCCTTGATGACCTCACCACTCGTGATCAGCGAATGATGTTCGCTGTACTCACTATGGTTCATACTGCGGAATCCAAAGAGCAGCTCGATAACGACACGGAAGCTTTGCTTACCACTGCAAGAAAACACTTGTGCCAGTTTGCTGTGCTGAAATATCAGCAGATGGATGGACTTAATACCGCTATGCCGTTTGGTACAAGAAAGATTGATGCCTTCAGAACTCTTACCACAGAAAGCCTTGCGGTTTTTATTCCGTTCAGAGTTCAGGATATTTACCACGAAAACGGCATTTACTACGGTCAGAATGTCATCAGCAAAAATATGATTATCGCTGACCGCAGACAGCTTTTGAATGGTAACTCCTTTATCCTCGGTGTTTCCGGCGGTGGTAAATCCTTTGCGGCAAAGGGAGAAATTGAGAATATTATTCTTTCTTCTAATGCCGATGTCATTATCATCGACCCTGAGCGAGAATACTCTCAGCTTGTAAAAGCTCTTGGCGGAGAAATCATCAATATTTCAGCAACTTCGCCGAGCCACATCAACGCAATGGATATGAACAAGGAATATGGTGACGGAGCCAACCCTGTTATCCTCAAGTCCGAGTTTATTATGTCCCTTTGCGAACAGCTTATCGGTGGCAACAATCTCGGAGCAAAACAAAAATCTATTATCGACCGCTGTACGGCAAGTGTTTACCGCACATATCAGCAGAACGACTATCAGGGTGCAGTACCGACCTTGCAGGATTTTAGAGCAGAGCTTCTCAAGCAGGATGAACCGGAAGCAAAGGAAATCGCTCTTGCTATTGAGCTGTTTACTCACGGTTCTTTGAACACTTTTGCAAAGCAGACCAACGTGGATACAAGCAACCGCTTGATTTGCTATGACATTCTTGACCTCGGCAAACAGCTTATGCCTATCGGTATGCTTGTAGTCCTTGACTCTATTCTTAACCGTATCACGCAGAATCGTGCTAAAGGTAAGCAGACTTTCATCTTCATTGATGAAATCTATCTTTTGTTCCAGCACGAATATTCCGCAAACTTCCTCTTTACCCTTTGGAAACGTGTTAGAAAGTACGGTGCTTATGCAACAGGTATTACGCAGAACGTGGACGACCTTTTACAGAGCCATACTGCAAGAACAATGCTTGCAAACTCCGAGTTTCTGATTATGCTCAATCAGGCTTCCACCGACAGAATAGAGCTTGCAAAGCTACTCAATATCTCTGACCTTCAGCTTTCGTATATCACGAATGTTGACGCAGGACACGGACTCATTAAGGTAGGCAGTTCGCTTGTCCCATTCGCAAATAAATTCCCGAAAAACACAAAGCTTTATACTTTGATGACAACCAAACCGGGCGAGGGAGCATAACCCTTGCCCTTTTCATTTGATGAGAAAGGATAAACTTATGAAAGACAAAATCTATATTGTAGTTATATGTGCTTTGAGTATTGTATTTGCCGTAAGCGTTGGCTATTTAATCAAGCATAATCTCGACTCTGCAAAGCAGGCGGAACTCTATGATAATCTGGTTGAAATTGTGGAAACACAGCCTGATGAAACGCAGGAGCCTATAAAGTATTCAGAAGAAGAAACTTTTATCCCTGAGTATCAGGAACTTTATATGCAAAACAATGATATGGTCGGATGGATAAAGGTTGATGGTACAAAAATCAATTATCCGGTAATGCAGTCTAAGGATAACCCAGATTTCTACTTAAAACACGGCTTCGACAAGGCATACACCGACTACGGCTGCCCTTATGTTCAGGAAAACTGTGATTTGGAATTGCCGAGCGACAACATTGTAATCTATGGTCATCATATGAACGATGGTACTATGTTTGCCGGATTGATGAAATACGCAGATAAGAGCTTTTGGGAAAAGCATAAAACCATTGCTTTTGATACGCTCACACAGCGACAGAACTATGAAGTGATCGCTGTGTTTAAAACGGTTGTGTATACGGACAGTCCTGAAAGTTTCAAATATTATCGTTTTGTCAATGCACAAATGCCTGATGAGTTTACCGCTTATGTTGATAAATGCAAGGAGTTGTCTCTCTATGATACCGGTATTACCGCAGAATACGGAGATAAGCTCATAACACTCTCTACCTGCGAATATTCACGCACAAACGGCAGACTCGTTGTTGTAGCAAAGCTTATTACAGAATAATCAAAACGGGAGGTGTAAATCGTGTATGAGTAGTATTATTTACTTAGCTGTGTTGTTCGGGGCAAAGGTTATGGACAACGCACTGAGTACAACGAAAACTATAATGATACAACGAAGTCGGTGGATACTTGCAGGATGTGCAGTAGTCTTATCCGACTTCATTTATTTTTGGATAACAAAGAGAGTTGTGTCTGCGGAAAATGAACTTGCAATGCTTGTTGTTGCAGTTGCCGGCGGTGTCGGCTGCTCTCTTGCCTGTTTTTTTAATGAAAAGCTGTCTAAAGACAGAACCTATGTCAATGTTATTATGTCCGATAACCTTGACGAGATGAAAAGGCTGAGAGATTTTTTAGCACAGCACCATATCACCAATGTTGCGGCAGACAGTTACACTCTGAATTGGAACTCCAAAACTATTACCATCACAGCATATCCCGAAACCAAAGCAGAAAGCAGGCTGATTAACAAATTTATTGATGAAAGTGATACAAAGTTTAAGAGAGTTATTCAGCCGGTATAGGAAGGAGGGATTGTAGTGCCAGATATAAAAACAAAAGGCAGCAATAAAGGTGTAATCAAAACGCTTGATAAAGCTGCAATCGTAACACAGCGTATGAAGCAGTCCTATATTGCAACGAAAAATAAAGCAGAACATTCAGTAAATGCCAACACTAATTCTGCGGAAGAATATGCTTCAGAAAAGTTTGAAGGCGGCGCTGATGAGATTATTCACGACGGTGCGTATGCTTTTGATAAAGCAGGTCGAAAAAGTGTCAAAATCACTAAGGATAATATTCGCTCCGTGAATGATGGCGTACAGCGTTTTAAGAGACAGCGTGCTGAACGTTCCTTGCGAAAGCAGGCATCACAAAACACTAATTCCGCTATAAAAACAGTGGACAAAGCGGAAAAAACTATAAGGCAGTCTGCTACTTCTTCAGGAAAGAAAACCATTAAACTTGCTGGAAAAGAAACTGCTAAGACTGCTCAGAAATCTGTTAAAACGGCTGAACAGACAGCAAAAACAGCGATTAAAACAAGTCAGCAGACAGCCAAAGCGGCACAAAAAACCGCACAAGCAACTGTAAAGGCTTCACAGAAAGCGGCTCAGGCAGCAAAAGCAACCGCAAAAGCCACAGCCACTACTGCTAAGGCAGCCGCAAAGGCGACGATTGCCACCATTAAGGCGATTATATTAGCGGTAAAAGGCTTAATTGCAGCTATTATTGCGGGTGGTTGGATTGCAGTTGTTGTAATTATTGTTCTCTGTCTCGTTGGTTTGATTGCAGGCTCCGTGTTCGGAATATTCTTCTCCGGAGAGGATTCAGGTACAGGAATGTCAATGCAGACTGTTGTTCAAGAAATCAATCAAGAGTACGATGACCGATTGGAAGAAGAAAAGAACTCTGTCAGTTATGATGTACTTGAAATGAGCGGAAGCAGAGCTGTTTGGAAAGATGTTCTTGCAGTGTATTCTGTTAAGGTGAATACTGACCCGGATAACCCAATGGAGGTTGCTACTGTGGATGATACCAAGAAGCAACTTCTAACAGATATATTTTGGAAAATGAATGAGATTTCATCCAACACTGAAACGAAAACTCATACTGAAATTGAAGAAAGCGATGACGGTCACGGTAATATCGTTGAGACCGAAACCACAGTCACAGAGACATTTTTATATATAACGGTATCTCACAAAACCGTTGATGAGATGGCTGCTATGTATGGGTTTAATCAAGAACAAAAAGATTATCTTACGGAACTGCTGAAGGATGAAAACAATCAGTTATGGTCGCAAGTTCTGTACGGTATCGGATATAGCGACGGTCAAATTGTAACCGTAGCATTGTCACAGGTCGGAAATGTAGGCGGTCAGCCGTACTGGTCGTGGTATGGCTTCAATTCCCGTGTTGAATGGTGTGCTTGTTTTGTCTCTTGGTGTGCAAATGAGTGCGGATATATTGACGCAGGAATTATCCCGAAATATGCTGGCTGCATTAATGGTTCACAATGGTTCAAAGACCGAGGACAATGGGCAGACAGAAACTATGAACCTGCACCCGGCACAATTATCTTCTTTGACTGGGAAGGAGATGGTAGTACAGACCATACCGGCATTGTTCAGAAATGTGAGAACGGAACGGTTTATACGGTCGAAGGTAATTCCGGAGACGCTTGCAGAACAAGAACGTATTCTGTTGGAAGTTCTGTTATTTATGGATACGGTATTCCGGCATATTAAAAAAGATGGCTGCTCGTTTGAGTAGCCATCAAGTACATTATGAGAAATCAGTCAATTCTCTATCGTTTAAGTAGATGTTGTGTGTGTGGTATGAGAAGCACATCAGCACATCACAATTTTGATTCTCTTTTGGTCTGAACATTGAGAAATCATCGGATAATAAAAAAATAAGGTCGAGCAGCTTCTTAATAAATCCGTCAAAAGAAGCATATTGCATATAGAGATATGCTGTATATCCGTCGTCACTTTCCCTTATGTCAGTGTCAATTTGATATGTTTCGGATAATTCACGGACAGCCCATATAAATTTATCTTTATCTGCCAAGCGTTTTTCATTAGGAACTGCCCTTCTGTTTTTCTGCACAAATTCAAGAAATTCATCCCCGGTCATTAAATCAGTGCAATCGTCCATAAAATCAGAGTTTTTCATTTCTTCTTCAATTTCTTCAAATGTCGGTCGGTCAAACCTCCTGCTAAATATTAAATCATCTTTCCCCACTATTGCTACCTCTCAAATTGATTATTTGTAGTTTCTTCTTTTTGGCTCTTTCATATGTTTTCGCTGCCCCACCCCAAGAATGTGTAACGAAACAAATTGCATAGCCGGAGTTATCTACCATATATCGGTTTCTTGCAGGAATTGCTGCCTTATAATGATATTTCTCAAAGCCATCTGGATAAATAATCAAGTCAAAATAATCTTTATTATAAACACTAAAAGAAAGATATGGGATAACAAGATAGTTCTTTATTTGCGGATACTCTCTTTTGAGTTCATAGACACAGCGACCACAGAGACGGTCAAATCCACCTTGACCACCGCTGAGAAAATCCGTTACTCCCTTTTCAATAAGCTCTCTTATAGCATCTTTAACTTGATTTTCTGTTATTCCATAACAATCATTATGACCAATAAATGTAGCTGTTGCCTCTAAAGACATTATAAATCACTCCTAATGCAACCAGTATAGCACAAAAACTTGAAAATATCATCACTATTAGTTATTGTGTCATCCGTTTGATTGGTGTATAAGACGTTAAATTCAAACTATACTATTAGTTATAGTGATATACCATAGGGGGTGATATGATGCAGCTTGATACAATCGGCAAGAATATAAGGAAGTATCGCCTTATGAAAAAATATCGTCAGGAAGATTTAGCGGAAAAAGCCGGATTAACAACTAACTATATTGGTATGGTCGAGCGTGGAGAGAAAATTCCGTCATTGGAGACTTTTATAAATATACTTAATGCTTTGGGAGTTTCATCTGATATGGTTCTTGCTGATGTTTTAGGAACAGGTTATACTGTGAAAAATTCAATCTTAAATGAAAAACTTGCCAAGATTGCTCCAGAAGATAGAGAAAAAATTTATGACGTTATTGATACATTGCTAAAACATTCTAAACAAATAAACTTTTAAGATTCAAAAATAGGGTTCGTCTGAAAGGACGAACCCTATTTTATTGCGCAAATACTATTAGTTATACTACATAACCATTATTAGGTGTAAGAAAAACACGACATCTAAATTGAATTAACAGACTAATTTCGTTATAATTATTGATATTTCAACAATTATAAAGTATAATATAAGCTGAATTAGTTTGCCGTTTACTTTCGGTATTAGTAATTTTTTTAAGGAGTATTGTAGATGAAGATATGTTATAACAAGCTTCAAAAACTTATGATAGACAATCAAATGAAAAGAGTAGATTTGATGAGAGCAGCCGAACTTTCACCTTATGTGGCTACAAAATTAAATAAAAATGAACCGGTATCCCTTGAAGCATTAATGAAAATATGTAAAGTTTTCCATTGTGATATAGGTGACATTTGTGAAGTAATATTAGATGAATAATAGCAAAGAATTGTTATGGTGAATCTAAAATTTGGAATTGAACAATGAATCACCTTATATAATCATAAAAAAGAATGGTTGGAGTAAAATACTAAAAATTTCTTAAAACAGCAATACGACAAAATATGATTTGTTTTTGCTCAGCTAACCATAATATGATGAGGAAAGGAATCATTTAGTAAAAAGGAAATTCTTACACTTAAAGATTTTCTTAGTGAAATGTTTTAATTATGGCTATTCAGAAACAATGGGATAAATATGAAGCAGCTATTCTTCTTGATTATTATTTGAATTATTTAGATGGAAGATTGTCACGCAAAGAAGCAATTCAAATAGTGTCTGTAAAATTAAGAGAATTAGCAAAAAAACAAAATGTTTTTATCGATGATGTATATAGAAATGTTAATGGAATTACATTTCAAATGCATAGTATGGAGTCGGCATATAAAGGTTACACGGTAGTTAAGCCGGCTTCTAAACTATTTATTGAAACTGTTAAACTATTAAGAGAAGATAGAAGGCAGTTTGATAAACTACTGGAGGAGGCGAAGAAAATGATTGAAGCAACTGAAAAAGATAACCGAGAGCGTTATGTCGATTGGTTATCCCAAAAGGTATCTCCTGCTCAGTTATCCGAACTGTATATGTCGTATGAAGTTATAGATGAATTCTGCATCAAAACAAAAGTATTAAAGCAATCACTTCTCAAGACGACAGATATAGACATAATAAAAATGGCTCAAAAAACTGTTGAGCAAAATAAATTATTCCGCTATCAGCATAAAAGAGAAATCAGTAAAATTTGTTCTGCTATGCGATATTATATTACATACATAAAAGAAAATATTTCAGCGAAAACTGAGAATAAAAGTTCAATGGGGATAGGACTCGAAACAATATCTAAAACAGAATTACCGATTCCTGAAACTGAAATAAAGAAAAATACGGCTAATGTTGTCGCTTCTCATCTTATTGAAGATGAGAATGCTGATAACCCCCAAGCAATTAAAGGGCTTTCATTTTCTGAAATATCTGACCTAGCATATACAAAACCTATATATGCATCATATTTTGGTGATGAAATTCAAGGCTTTTCTTCTTGGAAACAACTTTATATAAAGGTATTCAAAAAACTATATGATGACTACGCTGATGTCATACCTTTGAACAAATCATTCAACACCGTCAACGGAAGAATGGATTTTTGCACAAGTGAGCATTACGGTTTAATGGTTGCTCCAAAAGAAATATTGAATGAGAAATACTTGGAAACAAACTTAAGTGCAATAGATATTGTTCGTAAAATTAAAAGTTTACTCGATATATGCTTGGTCGATGAAGAAAATTTGATAATCAAGTACGAAAAGAAAGCAGATATCCACCCATCTGAAGAAATGAAATCTTCAAAAAGAATCAAGAATACCGCTAACGGAGAAGCTTTTTTTAATTGGCTTAATAATGAACAAGGTATGGCGATTCCTACTTGTCGCAGTTATGTCTCTGCCGTAAACACTGCTGAACAATATGCTATAGATAATGAATTTGTTAATTGTCGACTTTATTCGGATAATTATCAAGAAGCCAAAGCAACTGCTGATGAATTGTTTAGCAATAAATCTTTTATGGAATATAACGACAAACAACATAATCGCTTTAGAGCTGGAATAAACAAGTTATTGCTATACATTAGCAGTAGCGGAAACACTATTGTGACACCAACAATATCTATTAACATTGAACCATTTACAGAAATCCTTATTGAAAAATTTTCAAAAGGATATAGAATAAACTCTCCTCTTGAACTTAGAAAGTTTAAAAAGTATTGGGAAAAATATCACGACAGTATGATTGATATGGATGATGATAACATCACAAAGTGTATTCAACAGTGTGGAATTATCCACGAAGAAAAGGTATATATACCAGAAAAAATGCTTGATGAAGATACACGAATGAAATTATTCTCGTTTATTAACGATAACTTTCAATCAGGGAAGACAGCTATTTACTATGAAGCTTTATTTAAAGAATTTTCAGATGATTTTCTTGACCATTGTATGTATAACGCAAGTATGTTAAAAGCTTACTTGACATATATGAATGATGGTAATTATTACATCGGTAAAAACTTCATATCTAAAGATGCCAATGTTAGTACTACACTTTATGATGAAATAAAAAATTGTCTTGTTCAACAAACGTCTCCAATGGAAGATAGTGAAATGTTTTCAATTCTTTCTCATATTCCAGAGCAGAAGATTAAAACAGTACTCAACCAGTATGGCGAATTCATCAGTAATGGTCGTGGCGAACATTTTCATATTAGTGCTGTTACACTTAGCTACGACGAGCTGGAAGATATAGCAACAATTATTCAACACTCAATTGATGAAAAACGATTTATAAGTGGTAATGAGTTGATTGATATTATAAAGAAAAAATATCCTTATATCATTGAGCAAAACACTTTAATATCTGATAAAGGTTTGAGAGATGCTATTGGCTTTAAATTAAGAAGCAGATTTTCATTTAAAGGAAATATTATTAGTTCTAAAGGACAAGCACTGTCAATGATGGAGGTGTTTGCAGACTTCTGTAAACATAAAGATTCATTTACTCTTGATGAATTGAAAATACTTAAACAAGAATTAGATACAGTAATTTATTTTGAAGCAGTTTATGACAATTCCCTAAGAATAAACAAAAATGAATTTGTCGCAAAATCTCACGCTTCTTTTAACCTTGCAAAAACAGATGAAGCGATAGACCGTTTTTGTATTGGAGATTATATTGCTATTGGGGAAATTAAACAATTTGGATTGTTTCCAGACGCAGGATTTAACTGGAATAGTTTTCTGCTTGAACACTATGTTGCAAAGTACAGTCCAAATTACAAACTGGTACACTCTAGTTATAATGAAGGCGTTTGTGTCGGTGCCATTGTAAAAAAAATCTCTGACATAGATACACTAGATGAATTAGTAATAGATGTGCTTGCCAAAAATGGACTTCCTTTACAAAAGGAAACAGCTTTGCAATATTTGTGTGATAAGGGTTATTTAGCTCGACGGAGTTATTCGGGTATTGAACAACTACTTATCAAAGCAAAAGAACTAAGAAACCAGAAGGGATTTTAAAAATATGTATTCATACGAATGGGATTTAGAAACTGGTGGTCTGCTATTAAATAGTTCTCCACTATCTTTTAGTAAGGAGCCAAGACCGGTTTATTATAAGGAATTAGATATTCTAGGATTTGATAAATACTGGAATTACGTTAAGAACGACACCTATCCATATATGTGGGCAGAGGCAAATAATTATTGGTATAGAGGAAGGCTTGTCGCAAAAACAAAAGGAGGCTCGTTATATTCTGCACCGGAGCTGATAATTGTAGATGAGCCCGAACCAAACAATGAGCCATTGCGATTTGTAGACATTCCGGGAATGGTAGAAAAAAACAAAGACCTGTTAGAAAAACTTACGCAGGATACAATAAAAAAAGTGTTTAACACTTATGTTGAATACAAAGATAGAGTCGATGTTTTCTACGTTGCATTTAGCGGAGGTAAAGACAGTATTGTAACCCTTGATATTGTACAAAGAGCGTTACCTCATAATACATTTAAAGTATTGTTTGGTGATACAGGAATGGAGTTTCCTGATACATATGATGCTGTAAATAAAATTGAAGATGAATGCCATAATAATGGGATTGAGTTTATTAGGGCGAAATCTGATTTTACCCCAAATGAATCTTGGAGAAAATTTGGTCCGCCAGCAACTGTAACAAGATGGTGTTGTAGCGTACATAAGACAGCGCCACAAGTTCTTGCATTGAGAGAATTAACTGGAAAACCAAATTTTACAGGTATGGCATTTATAGGTGTTAGAGCGAGTGAGAGTTTATCTCGTAGCGAATATGATTATGTGAGCTTAGGAGAAAAACATAAAGGGCAATACAGTTGCAACCCTATCCTTGAGTGGAACTCTGCTGAGTTGTATTTATATATATATTCAGAAGGCATTCTTTTAAGTGAAGCCTACAAAAAAGGAAATCGTAGAGCGGGATGTCTTGTATGTCCAAGAGCTGCTGAGAGAAATGACTATATGGCAAGAATTTGGTACACAAAAGAATTTGATTCATTGATTGATGCTGTAAAGTGTATGTATAAAAAAAGCTTTACTTCAGAAGCACAGCTGGACAACTTTATAGCAAACGGTGGTTGGAAAGCAAGGAAAAACGGTAGGGATATTGATATACAGATGAACTATGTAGAATCGACAG
Organism: Oscillospiraceae bacterium; assembly: GCA_017887325.1. Taxonomy (GTDB): domain Bacteria; phylum Bacillota; class Clostridia; order Oscillospirales; family Ruminococcaceae; genus Massiliimalia. Next base: position 58,304 of record JAGHIE010000001.1, read on the forward strand.
GTAAAGATGTACATTCTATAAAAATTACAAATGCAAAAACACCGTGGAAGGAATGGATTAAGACAATTGGTATTTTATTAAACGATACTTCCCCTTATAAAATAATGTTTAGAAATGAACAATATGAAGTTCAGGTTATTGAAGAAAATGATAATATCGAAGTAAGGTATGATGCTTCATTACCAAAACAAAATCCATTATTCATAAAACTCTTAAAAAGTGTTTTTAGAAAATCAGCGTGTTGTGTCAAATGTAGAGAATGTGAAGCAGACTGCCATAATGGATGCATCACAATGAAAGATGGTGTATTTGAAATAAATGATAAATGTGTTCACTGCTCGCAATGTCACAAAGTCGAAAAAGGATGTTTAGTATATAAATCATTAGAGATGCCAAAAGGAGGACTAAAAATGTCTGCAACAAAAAGTTTAAATTGCTATTCACATCACGCTCCTAAGATGGAGTGGTTTCAACAATACTTCAGTTATAAAAATGATTTTGATGATAGACACTCTCTTGGATCGCAAATGTACAGTTTCTTTAAAAGATTTTTGAGAGATGCTGAACTGTTAGATGAAACAGGATTCAGCAAAACTGCTCAAGTTATTGACAAATTAGGACTTGATTCAGACTCAGCTTGGGCGATTATGTTGTCAAATCTGGCATATACTCCTCAATTTAATTGGTTGATTAAACGAATGAATATGAATGAAACCTATGGCAAGGATTATACTATTTCTTTATTGGTTTCGGATGGAGCTAAGGAAAGTTGGGTAAAGGATATTTGGAGTTCTTTCTCAAGATTTGTAGAACTGCCATTCAGTGAGGTGGGATTTGGATTTGCAACAAAAGAAAAAAATAAACTAATATCAATTACTAGAACGCCGTGGCAGAATCCTGACCCTCGTGTTATTCTTTATAGTTTGTATAAGTTTGCTGAGAACTGCGGTGATTACTATCAGTTTACCCTTTCTCGTCTGTTAAATCACGATATAGACAGTGATGGTGTAAGTCCGACAGAAATCTTTGGTATTGAACGTGAGCAGATGGAAAAAATTCTTAATGGTTTATCTGTAAACTATCCAGAATTCATTACAAGTTCATTCACATTGGACTTGGATAATATCACTTTGCGAAACGATAAAACATCAAAAGATGTTCTTGAGTTGTTCTAAGGAGGAAAAAATATGGCATTTGATAAATATCGTCATTATTTTGACATAGACCCAGACTACTTTCCGGCGGTAAATGAAGCTGTTATTAACAACAATCCTGATATGTGGAAAAAATATTATCCACACGCTACATTCATTAAATTAGTTAAGGATACGGTTAGTGTGCTTCGTAAGGAGCAAAAGCGTTCAATTTGGGTTGAGGGGGCTTACGGTACTGGTAAATCACACGCCGTACTAACTTTGAAAAAACTGCTTGATGCTTCTGAAGAAGAAACAAAGGAATATTTCGAAAAATTTCAAATGGATAATGACCTTTTTAACAAACTTCAAGGGGCAAAGAATAGTGGAGAAATTCTCACTGTACATAGATATGGTTCTTCCTCTATTCGTGGTGACCACAATCTCGTGTTTGCTATTCAGGAAAGCATTGAAAAAGCTTTTAAAGACAAAGGCATAGAAAATAAAGGCAATAGCGCCCTTAAAGGAGCTATTATTAAATGGCTTGAAGACTCTGCAAATAAAAATTATTTTAATTCTCTTGTAACTGGAGAATATTCAAACCTATTCGGTGGAGATAATGCGGATGATATTCTTGAAAAATTAAACACTTTATCAGGTGATGCCCTGATTGCTCTTATGGATAAAATCTTCAAGGTTGCTGATGAACGTCAAATAAAAGTATTATCTTTAGACACCACAGGTCTTGCAGCTTGGATTAAAGAGATTATAAAAGCTAATAACCTTAAAGCCATTGTATTTATTTGGGACGAATTTACAGAATTTTTTAATAATAACACTAGAAGTCTCACTGGTTTTCAAGAAATTGCTGAAATTAGTGAAACAGACCCATTTTATTTGATAATTGTAACTCATAAGAGCGCAGGCTTGTTTGATGATGCTGATAAAGATAAGTCAAAGATTCTTGACCGTTTTATTAAACCTACTTGTATTATTGAGCTTCCTGAAAATATGGCGTTCCAACTTATGGGTGCTGCTATGGAGAAAAATCAGGATGAAGCTGTTCTTGATGATTGGGAGATGACTGTTGATGACCTTTATGATAGAACTTACGACTCCAGAAAAATTGTAAAAGCCAGTGCAAATATATCGGACAAGGAATTGAAAGATATTCTTCCAATTCATCCTTATACTGCACTATTGTTAAAACATATTTCTTCTGCGTTTGACTCTAATCAACGTAGTATGTTTGACTTCATCAAAAATGATAGAGGTGATGAAATCAAAGGCTTTCAATGGTTTATTGATAACTACGGTCCGGATGATGATAATCCGCTGCTTACTATAGATATGCTATGGGAATTCTTCTATGAAAAAGGCAAAGAATATCTTTCTCACGATATTCGCTCTATCTTAGATTGCTATTCTCGTGCAGCAACAAAACAGCTTAGTAACGAAGAAAAAAAAGTATTACAGACAGTTCTTCTTTTGCAAGCAATATCTCAAAAAGTTGGCGATTCGGTTGAGCTTTTTATTCCTAATGAAAAGAATATAAACAACGCATTTGAAGGCTCCGATATGGACAGTGGAGCTGCCGGAAGATGTGCGGAGAAGCTTGTACGTGATGAAATTCTTTATAAAAAACCTCTTGGTGGTGGTAAAACGCAATACTCCGCTTTAGTAAATGCTGGAGATATGGCAGCTATCGAGAAATTCAAAGAAGAAGTAAAGAAAAAGACAACCTCAACACTGGTCAACGAAGGACAGGTATCTGAAGCTGTAACATTAGGTGGTGCATTAAAGTTACGTTATGAAATGAGATATGTTTCATCTTCTGATTTTGATTCGACTATCAAGTTATTACGCAATCAGGAAAGTAACTATATTAACAAGATTGTCGCTGTTGTATCTTTTGCAAAAGATGATAGCGAAAGTGTTGTTCTCGGCAAAAAAATTAAGGATGCATTAAAAGACGGTAGTTACAAAATGATATTTGTTGATGCGTCTACTACCCCACTAGGAAAAGATGGATACGAGCAATATTGTGAAAATATGGCTCAGGCAATGTATCATCAAGGCAAAGATAACAACTTGGCTCGTCAATATGAAACAAATGCAAAAGAAGCTTTGAAAAAGTGGAAGAATCGTATTTCCGGCGGTGAATTTATTGTTTACACTTCCGAAAAACAAGATGGTGAAAGAGCTACAACGATTGAGATGTTGTACTCCACGCTTTCCGACATTAACAAAACTAAGTACAAGAATTGTTTAGAAGGGACTTATAATGTTACCGATAATATGTATATGCCTAGTTCTTTGAAACAAGGTGTTGCTTGTGGTGTTAAACAAGAAGTTCAAGGAACATTTAAATCCGCAAACCCTGCAACAAAACTTGAAAATGCGTTGGGTGAAGCTTGGAAGTACGAAGGAAAATACTGGGTAGACAAACCTCATCTTTTGATTTCTAAAATAAAGATTAGTGTAGAAAAGATTATCAAAGATGCTTTCGATAATGGCGGTCGTATTTCTATTGCAAGAATATATGATGAATTAAAGGCAGAACCTTTTGGTTTTATGCCTTGTAACCTCTCGGCATTTGTCTTAGGCTTTGTATTAAAGGAATACGTTGATGGTTCGTACAGTTGGAGCGATGATTTGATTAACGAGGAGTTGAGTATCAATAAACTGCAAGAGATGGTGGATGAAATAATCAAGCTGCAGATTACTCCTAATCCAAGGTATAAAGATAAATATATTGTTGTAATGACAGAAAAGGAAAAATCTTTTAATAATGCGTCATCCATAGCTTTTGAAATTCCTCAACATTTTTGTTCTTCCATCAAACACACTGCAGAGCATATTCGTAATAGAATGAAGTCATATGAATTTCCTATTTGGGCGCTTAAATCTATTATTGCAAACGAGGCAACTAAAACAAACAAAGATGTTCTTGTAAAAATTCTTGATTATTATCGTGGTATTGCGAATAGTAGCAATATGGGAGCTGGCAGTGCAAGTGATAATGATATTGCTTATGAGATTGGTAAACTTTGCATTGAGAACAAGGAAGCTGCAAATGACTTGAAGGGACTTCTGAACAAAGAAAAATGTACAGAAGGTATGAAGGCTTATCTGAAAGAATTTGATAATGGCGAACTGATTACATTAGCTGGAGAGGTTGGAGATAGTGGGCAGTATATCAATGTTCTCCGTAGAAAGTTTGATGCAGAGGCGGCAAACTGGGTATGGGATGTTGAAACTGCACAACAAAAAATCCGAGAAGTCATACTTGAATACAAGATTATTGTTGAGAGTAATAAAGTTATTTCTAAAAGCACAACATTTGAAAATACCGTGAGAGAATGGTGCGACAAATGTCAGTATATTAGAATTTCTTACCCTGCTGCAAAAAATTATTTGGATGGATTTAGTGCCTTCTTGGAAGTTCTTTACAATGTAAAAAAATCCGGAGTAATCTTAGATTCTCAAAAACAAAAATTCTATGATTTGCTCATTGCTAATGCAGACAATTTTAGAACATTCTATGGCAACCAAATTGATTTATTCAAGAAGGTTTGCGAGTTCTATCTTGAAGGATTTACCGATGAAGAAATCAAAGAAATTTATAATACTATTCCTACTGGTTCATTTACGAAGGATAAGACAGAGTATACAAATATAATCAATAACAAAGTCGAAGAATACAAGAGGAACAGTAAATCTGCGAAACTGAAAAAAATATGGAAAGAAAAAACTAATACAGATACACCAAGAGAATGGTCTAAAAAATATAAGATGCCTATTTTGTGTATGGTTGAAGATAAGGAAATTCAAATAGCGAAAGCTGCATTTGGTGCTGTAAACAAAGCGCATCCTGATGAGGCTTCCATCGACAAAGCTATTGCTTATTTTTCAACAGCTACTTTCTTCACAAAATTAGATGATGAAAACGCTCGCAATAAGGCATTTGTTGATTCGATTATTAAAAATTATGATGTAATGCTTACCAATCTAGATGAAGTAAAACAATATTTGGATAGCCGAATTACGGCAGACGCATATGATTGGTTTGGTTTGCCAGAAGTTGAAAAGAAGCTGAGACAAATGGCAGAAGCAAAATACAATCAAGGTGGATGCGATAAGGCTCTTGAGAAAATTGACAATATGAATTTAGAAGATGTTAAAAGATACTTAAAAGACCTTATCAAAGACGATATGATAGTTGGTATGGCAATCATAAAAGATAATTAAGGAGGACAGGGATGAAACTTGATGCTTGTATAAAAAAGATAACTAAATATTTGGCATCAGAAAATGCTCAACCGTTACTTGTAAATGTTCAAAATGGTGATGATTTAGATAGAATAGTAACCCATTTCTCCGTGGATGATAATGACATTATTGATGCTTCTGAATTTTGCAATAAAGATGAGCTTCCTCGTATAGAAACCCTGTTAGCCAATATTTCAACCGAAAAGAAAAAATGTTTTCTTGTAGGATTGACTTCATTTTTAAGATTCTACGGAGAAGAAGAAATAAAAAAACATTTAGCAAGCATCATCAATATGACTATTTCCGGTCACGTTGTAGTTATGACATATCAATGTGAGAAACAATTGAACTTTTCTGACCCAAGATTATCACGCAGTATTTGTTTGATTGATGGAGATGAGACGTCATTACCCCAAATAGTCTTTGTGTCGAGGGAACTACCAGTTCCTTCGGACGAATGTATCGTTGATGGAATTGAAAAGGTTGTCAAAAAAATTGAAAATTCAAATGAAGAAAAGATTTTTGTGATGACAACAAAACATAAGGATACATACCCAAAATCTATTTATACAATAGTAGATATGAGCAAAGCGTATGAGGTCATCATTGGAAAAGATGTTGTTTTATCTTCACTTGATGAAACATTCGGAACTTCAAGTCAATGGGACTATTTACTTACTAAAATGAATTCAGGGAAATCATTTACTGAAATATGTGACAGTGAGTTTGGCAGTCATCAAAGTCTTGAGATAGCAATCCCAAGTTATAGCGGATATTCTGAACAGAAAAAATGGTTATATTATATTGCATTAAAACTCTTTGGAGCCAAAAACAATAATTGTTTATCAATGGCAGCAAATAATGCTAAAACATATTCGCAGTTAATAAGAGAAGTGTTTAGAAGCATATTGGAAAAGAAACATACAGATTATGATTTCAACGAGTTCTATCAACAAAGAAAATCTTTGCTAATGGCTTTCGGAAATCCATTAAATGAGGTTGTTGATTTTTGCAAGGTTGTTTTGCAAAAAGAAGAACAAGCTATTTATTACTTAACAGATAATACAAGGCAAGAAAAGGAACTTATAATAACCTTGCTTGAAAAGTATTATCAAAACACTTCTAAAAATGAAATAGAGAAAATACTCTCCCTCGTATATCCTGACCTATATGCTTATATTCGTGATTATAGATACAATGTGCCTTTATTGGATAATTACTTTTCTATGTATACATATAGCAAAGTAATTAACAAAGTAATTCCGGAATTAGAGGAACTAATGACACAGCAGGCAAGACTTCGAGAGTATAATTTGATACTTGAACCTCGAACTGCAAAAATGGATAAGATTGATAAAACCGATTCACAGCTATACTTTATGGATGCGATGGGTGTCGAATATCTGTCATATATTCTTGCTAAGTGTAAAGAGAAAGAACTGATGGCTAATACAACAATCTGTTGTGCTAATTTACCATCTATCACAAGTAAGAACAAAGAATTTGTAAGTGATTTCGAAACAAGAGGACTTTTAGTAAATTCAATAAAAGAACTGGATGAAATCAAACATCACGGCACTAACGATTACGATTACAGACAGAGAAAACAACCTATTCACATAATACGAGAGCTAGAAATTATTGACGAAACACTTGATAATATCAAATTAAAGCTAACTCAAGGGAACTGTGAAAAAGCTATTATGGTATCAGACCACGGTGCTAGTAGATTAGCAGTAATACACGAAACTGAAAATATGTGGGAAATGCAGTCAAAGGGAGAACACTCTGGAAGATGTTGCCCTAAAACCGATGCAGATGTGAAAAGCGAATTTGCCACAGAAGAAGATGGCTTTTGGGTTATTGCTAATTATGACCGCTTCAAAGGTGGCAGAAAAGCAAATGTTGAAGTACACGGAGGTGCTACTTTAGAAGAGGTTGTAGTGCCTATTATTGAAATCACTAAATTTGCTGAGGACATTGAAGTGTCTATTATCGAAAAAGTTATTACAGTTAGCTTTAGGAAAAAAGCAGCTATAAGACTATTTTCTAAGACAAAACTGCAAAATGTTACGGTTCTTATTGATGGAGAATATTATGACGCTAAGGAACAAGATAATAATATGTACCTTGTAGATATGCCACAGTTAAAAAAAGCTAAGAGATATAGTGTTGATGTTTATGCATCAAATAATTTAGTTGCTACCGGCTTATCTTTTGAAATTAAGAAAGAAAGCTCACAAGAAAAAGATTTGCTTTAAGGAGGAGAAGAAATGCAAGAAAAACTTAGAGAATGCTTTGATGAAATGGTTGTTTATAAAGACCTTAAAAAAAGCAATTTCTTTTCGGCTTTAAGTTTACCGTCTTTCCTTCGAGATTGGTTGTTAAAAAAATTTGGTGACGATGAAGGTAATTTTGATATAGACGAACTTACAGATTTTATTCACACATATCTCCCCCGTAAGGATGAGTGGATAAGTATAAAAAATCGAATCATTGTAGAAAACGAACGAGTAAAGATTCTTACAAAGATTACGGTCGATATTAACATTAAAAATCAAGAAATCACATTTGCTTTACCGGACTTTGGCTTAACAAATAAAGAAACTATCATTGAACCATATGTTTGGGAAGAGTGCAAAGATGAATTGGTTAAAGGAAAAGAAACTTGGGGTGTTGTCGAATTAGGCTACAGGTTGCCGGATGAAGAACTAAAGATGCCGGGTAAAATCAAGTTGACTAATTTCACTAATTTTTGTCCGTATACAATAGATCTTGATTATTACAAAGATGTAAGAAGCGAATTTGCTATCAGTGAATGGATTGATGTTTTATTGGGGGCAATTGACTATAATGCTGATGGCTATGAAGATGAACATCAAAAGTTAGCTATGCTAACTCGATTGTTGCCATTTATTGAAAAAAGACTCAATTTGATAGAACTTGCACCAAAGGGTACTGGTAAATCATACTTGTTTGGGCGAGTGAGTAAATTTGGATGGCTTTCTTCTGGCGGAGTAATGTCGAGAGCAAAAATGTTTTATGACATTAGCAAAAGGACACAAGGACTTGTGTGCAATAACGACTATGTAGCATTAGATGAAGTTCAAACCATTTCCTTTACTGATATAGACGAAATGAGAGCAGCACTAAAAGGCTATATGGAGTCTGGCGTTTTTACGGTAGGAAATTATGAAGGTGTGGCAGATTCAGGAATTATTCTGTTAGGAAATATTAGTCAGGATAATATGGACGAATATAAAAGTATGTTTTCCGAATTACCTACTGCTTTTCACGAAAGTGCATTATTAGACAGATTCCACGGTTTTATTAAAGGATGGGATATTCCAAGAATGCACGATGATTTAAAAATTTCCGGTTGGGCATTAAACTCAGAGTATTTTTGTACGATTATGCATATGCTTCGTGATGATGCCAGTTATCGTGCTATTGTTGATAAATTGGTAGAAGTTCCGGAACATTCTGACACAAGAGATACTGAAGCTGTAAAAAGAATATGTACTGCGTATCTAAAACTCTTGTTCCCTAATGTTCGTTCTGTTGATGATGTAAATGTTCGTGAATTTAATCGCTATTGTTTAAGACCTGCTACAAAAATGAGAGGAATTATAAAGATTCAGCTCGGTATTCTTGATTCTGAATTTAAGGGTAAAAATGTACCAAGTTTTTCGGTGAGGGATATTAGTAATGAAAATTGATTGTGTTATTTGCGGAAAAAATGATTTAGAAAAAGATACGATTGGTATAAATAAAAAGCTTTTGGGAATTGATATTACCAATTTTTATTGTATGGATTGTCTTGCAGAGTATTTAGGTTGTACAGTTGAGGAATTGTTGGATAAAATCGAAGAATTTAAAGAAGAAGGTTGTACTCTGTTTTTGTAAATCAAAACGAAAACAAAGTGCTTTCAAAAGTATTAAAGGATGTGTTTATGAAAAAATTGGTTTACGCTGATAATGCAGCAACAACAAAACTTGATGATGAAGCTTTCGAAGCTATGAAACCATATTTGCTAAACGATTATGGCAATGCTTCACAACCCTATTCATTTTCAAGAGCAAGTAAAAAAGCTTTAAAAAATGCAAGGCAAATAATTGCAGAATGTATTAACGCCCAACCAGAAGAAATCTATTTTACTTCTGGTGGTACAGAAAGCGATAATTGGGCAATAAAAGGAACATTTTTCTTAAATAATAAAGATAGAATTATTACATCTGAAATAGAACATCACGCTATTTTAAACAGCACTAAAGCTATTGAGAGTATGGGATGTGAAGTGGTCTATCTCAAACCAACAAAAGAAGGTTTAATAACAATAGATGAATTGTCTAAAGCAGTTACAAAACAAACAAGTTTAGTATCTGTAATGTTTGCAAATAATGAAATTGGTACTATACAACCAATTAAAGAATTAGCGAAAATTGCACATAAATCGGGGGCGTTGTTTCACACTGATGCTGTACAAGCTGTTGGACATATAAAGCTCGATGTGAAAGACTTAGATGTTGATATGTTATCTGCATCTGCTCATAAATTTAATGGTCCTAAAGGAATAGGATTTCTATACATAAAGAACGGAACTCCGCTTATCCCCTATATTGATGGCGGAGCTCAAGAATCATCATTAAGAGCAGGTACAGAAAATATTGCCTCTATTGTTGGTATGGCTTATGCATTAAAGAAGAACTGTGATGAAATAGAAAAAAACACGAGTAAGGTAAAGGAACTGGAAAAAGATTTATTAGATTTGCTTGGAGTTTCAAATAATAAGGAAATTATAAAAAATGGTGGCAATAATACACTACCGGGGATTATTAGTCTTTCATTTAAAAATCAGAATGGTGAAGCTATGCTCCATCGTTTAGACTTAAAGGGAATATGTGTTTCTACTGGTTCAGCTTGTGATGGTAAAGATACTAATATTTCTCACGTATTAAAGGCAATAAAATTAGACGAGGAATATGCGAAAGGTACCATTAGAATTTCTTTGTGCAAAAACAACACAAAAGATGAAATTACAATAATTTCCGAAGAAATTAAAAAAATTCTCCAAAAATAAAAAATGATATTGAGGCAGAAATATGGCTGAATATAATAAACCAATAATTTTATATCAGTATTGCCATCTGTATTCAAAAATCACCTTACAGATGGATTGTCCTTTTTAATAAGAATATCGTCAAGCTTTTTGAAAAGAAAGTGTGCATATATATCATAAACTACATTTGATAAACTATCGTTTAATGTTGTGAAAGGAGTGAATAATTAAGAATGCCTGATTTTACATATACATTACCTGATAATTTTAATAGTAGAATAGGGCAACTGTTGAAACAGGAATGTTGTAATATTGCATTGGCTGAAACTTTCTCAAAATGCAAATATGAATATGAAGATGTTGGACTTGCTTACTATGCAGGAGTGAAGGGTGATGTTTGGAATAAAAAAGCTCTTGATTTCATAGTGGAAGGAAAAGAAAAAGATATTTCTCTACTGAAAAGTAATCAATCCGCTTTGAAAAACTCTATAGCAAAAGCCTTAAAACCAGCAGAAACAGGATTTGTTTTGAGGAATATAACATATTTGTTTATTGATGAAGATGATGTTCTACCAAGTTCTGATGAAAAACGTTTAAACGCCGATATTAAAGCTGCTGAGTCTGTTCTTGCAGATCTATTACGGGTAGGAGAAAGATTATGCTCTAACGCTACATATAATGGAAACAGTAGCGAAAATAGTATTAATGATTTTTTCAGAGATACTTTATCTTTGATGGGATACAATGAAGTCAAAGACCAAACTCGCCACGGAGTGTCAAGCAGTGGTCAAGACGCTGGTGAGGTTGATATTTTGATTACAAAGGAAGGCAAAGAAATAGCAATATTCGAAGGATTGAAGCTATCAAGTGTTAATACCTCCTATATAGATAATCACATTACAAAGGCGATAATAAATTACAATGCTTTAGGCACCGCTACTTTTGTTGTTGCTTGCGTAAACATTGCGAATTATGAGTCGTTTTGGAATAAATATGTTGAGCATTTACAAGATATAGATTATCAGTTAACTATTAAAAGAGGATTTGAAATTCTTACCACACCAAATGCTGCAACGAGAATTGCTTCAGTAATATTATCAAGGGAAGGATTTGATTTTCCTGTGTACTATCTTACTTTTCGATTATCAAAATAGTAATCTATTGTTTATGCGACAATACATTGAGAGGAGGTCAAGTTATGCATCTTAAAAATAAAGTAAGTTCTCTTTACGAGAATACAAAAGAAAAAGTGCATAATATTGGCGAAAAATATACAAAGAAGAAAAAACAAGAAGCTAAAGCAGATGATATCTCTGATAAGGCTAGGAATAAGGAGAAAAATAATAAGCTGAGTAGCGAACTTGAAAATTCGATTGCTGCGTACAATGTCGCTTTTGAAAGAATGAAAGACTATGGAACTCGACTGTTTATTGAGCGACAGAGAGCAGTTGATTTAATTGATTTGGTAGAGAAGTTGATTAACAGCATAGCCAACCACCCGAAATCGTTTGATGCTGCTATAAGTGAAATTTCTATGCATCGAGAAAAATTTGTCGGTGTCTGTGAGTTTGCACAAGAGGAATTGGACGCCGCAAAGAAATCGGCAATGAGCGCCGGTGGCGGTATTGCTGCGGGAGCAGCAGTCGCAAGCTTGGCTCCAAGTGCAGCAATGTGGATTGCAACAACCTTCGGTACTGCTTCTACGGGAACCGCTATATCCACATTGTCGGGAGCTGCCGCTACTAATGCGGCTCTTGCTTGGCTTGGTGGTGGTGCATTAGCAGCAGGTGGTGGAGGTATTGCCGCAGGAAATGCCTTCCTTGCCTTGGCGGGACCTATCGGTTGGAGTATTGCCGGAGCGACACTTCTTACATCAGTGGTGTTATTTACTCGCAAGAAAATGAAAAACAACAAGGCAATGAAAGAAGAAGTCGAGAAGGTCAAAATGAACACAGAGGCAATTAATGAGTCGGCAGCACAAATAGAGGTGCTGTATCGTCAGACTAACACATTAAGAGAGCAACTTGGTGACATTTATGAGGAATGTTTGATTGCATACGGCAAAGGCTTTGATGATGTGGAAAAGGATTGCCAAATGAGATTGGGTACATTGGTGAATAACACGAAATCTCTTTCGGTGACATTAGGAACAAATATTTGAGAGGAGGTGTAGTGGGCATTGAAAGAAAAGCTGGCAAAAAGTAATCAAGAGCAAGCAGTTGCTTCGTGGATAAATTATCTGAATCAAGTCCGACTTAATGAACTTGTTCAGTCGTTGCATAATCAGGATATGAATTTTGATAAGGCAATGCAGGAACTGGACACTACACTTCATACGATAAAAGATACCATTATTGACCGTAATCGTGGCGGTGAAAAAGGTATGCACGGATTTATTGCCGAAGTCGCAGAATGTGGTATTGGCAAAGCTCGCCAACAGATAGAAGGAAAAGAAATTGTTTATAAGTGGATAAATGATAATGGACCCGATGATTTAATGCGTAACGGGTTATTTATTCAACAGAAATTTGTAAATGCAGGTGGACACTTTTCTTTGAATGCTATAAAGGAGCATTTAGAAAAGTATCCGGATTATATAGCGTCAGGGAAAGTATATCAGATACCTAAAGACCATTATGATAAAATTAAGTATCTGCTTGAAATGCCTAAAGAGGTCGCAAATAAGCTTCCTACATCTAATGGAGAGTTTTCATTGAAAAAATGGAAAGAAGTTCAGGATTTCTTTGCGGACGGAACTGTACCGTTCGACAAAATAGAGCCTTCAACACTTTCATACAGTGATGCTCAGGTAGGAAATATTAACGACACAATCAGCAGAGAAAAGGAACAGCTTACAGAAAAAGAACAACAGTTACGTGATGAAGCTTATCAGAAAAGTAGACCTGCTGTTCAGGAAGGTCTGAAAGTAACGATTATTGCCGGCGTGATTGAAGGCAGTACAGAGTTTTGTGCTAAGGTCATTAAAAAAAGAAAGTCTGGAAAAAAGATAAAGGATTTTAGTTCAAAGGATTGGAAAGATATATCTTTTGACTCCGGCAAAAGCTTTATTAAAGGTAGCGTTAGAGGTGCGAGCATTTATACGCTTACTAATTATACAGCAACGCCAGCAGCAGTAGCGAGTGCTATTGTGACGGCTTCTTTTGGTATAGCTGAGCAAACGCATTTATTCAGACAAGGTAAATTGTCTGAAATAGAGTATATCGAAAACTCTGAAATACTTTGCTTGGATGTGTCTGTAAGTGCGTTATCCTCGCTTATCGGTCAGGTGGTGATTCCTGTTCCAGTTTTGGGAGCTGTCATTGGAAATACCGTTGGCAGCGTATTATATCAAATTGGAAAGAACCAATTTAATGAGTATGAGCAGAAATTACTTTGTTCCTATGCTGAAAGCCTTAAAAAATTAGATAATGAATTAATAGAGCAGTATCAGGGTGTTTTGAATGAGTTGAATGATAGTCTTGCTCTATATCTTGAGATTGTTTCCAGTGCATTTTCGCCAGATGTCAACATAGCTTTTGAAGGTTCCATAGAATTAGCAAAACACTATGGTGTTCCTTCAGAGGAAATATTAGACACTTATGAAAAAACCAAGAATTACTTTATCGGATGATTATGTCGGTGATTATACATCCTATACTGGAACAGTGTGAAGAATTAATGATTATGAACATACGCTTATTATGACAGGCAAAACGGTAACACTTATTGAGCAGATAAGCAAAATAGAAAGTGAGTTGTTCGGTGAATTGGGAATATATGAATAGCAGAAAGGAAAAAGCGATGGAAACAAAACCGAGAATTTTATATCTGCTTAAGATATTGCAGGAAAGAACAGACGAGGAACATCCGCTGACTACAAGTCAGCTTATAGAAATATTAAATACAGAGTTTGGTATCTATGCCCATCGAACCACTATATCAAAAGATATTGCTGCCCTCGTGGACTTTGGGATGGACATCGTGACTATTCATTCGACTCAAAGCAAATACTTTGTTGCAAGCCGCAAGTTTGAGTTGCCGGAGTTGAAGCTGTTGATTGATGCAGTTGAATCCTCAAAGTTTATTACAGAAAAGAAAAGCAGAGCGTTAATTGACAAAATTCATTCTTTGACAAGCGAAGGTCAAGTATCCAAACTCAAAAGAAACAACTATGTAGCAGAACGGATTAAACCGGATAATGAGCAGATTTATTACATAGTGGATACCATAAATGACGCAATCAATGAAGGAAAAAAGATTTCGTTTCAATATTATGACTATACTGGACTGAAGAAAAAGGTGCTGAAAAATAAAGGCGAAATCTATACCCTCAGTCCATATCACCTTGTTTGGAGCGGAGATTACTACTATGTAATGGGCTACTCCGATAAGAAGAATAAGGTTGTCACCTTCCGAGTAGACCGTATTGCTGCAAATCCACAGGTGTTAGAGGCTGATATAGTACCACAGCCAACTGGATTTGAGCTTGCTAACTTCACCAAAGAAGTGTTTAATATGTATGACGGTCAGGGAATAACCGTTGACCTACGCTGTGATAACAGTTTGATGAAAACGATGATTGACCGTTTCGGGGAAGATGTTAAAACCCTTGCCTATGATATGACTTCATTCAGGCTTCTTACAGATGTTTCTGTCAGCCCTACATTTTTCGGGTGGGTGTTTGGTTTCGGTGGCAAGGTTCAGATACTTGCACCGAAAGAAGTCAAAGAGCAGTATAAGCAGATGATTGTTCATACAGCAGAGAAATTAGAATAAAAAAAATCACAGCAGGTGAAAGTTACACTTGCTGTGACTTTTTATTAAGGTATAGTTTTATTCGATTTCAATCAAGCTATTGTAGATGTTCTTTTCCATCTCTTTCTGTTGAGAAGCAGTTAGCTTATCGGAAGTACGAATAACTATTGTTCCGACTACTGAATGAGAACCGCTGCTTAACATACCTGCACCGTCAAATCCGGCAAGATACTCATTTCTTTTGTTTGCATCCTCAACAGTTGGGTAAACCTCAATAGCTCCGCCAGCTTCAGTTCCTTTATCAACGATAGTCTTTCCATATACATTAGACTGGTCAACCAAATCGGAAGCAAAATACACGGTAGCGGTGTAGCCGCCTTGTTTATTGAGATTACCGTTCGGGTCATTATCTTCTGTTACAGCTTCCATTCCGGTGATGTTTGGAAGACCGCTCAAACGTTCAACAATAAATGCTTCTGTCGGATTTGTTACTTGTTGCATTTGTTTGATACTCGTAGAAAGTGCGTCATTAGCGGATTGCAACTTAGTTAATGTTTCCGAACAATCAGAGTTCTTCAACAGAACTTCCGTTGCTGAAATGATTTCCTCCGTTTTGGATGGGATTTCAGGAATTTCTACAATCTTTGTTCTTGCTTCTGTGATAGCGGTTGTAGCATTATCAATAGTAGCATTATCAAGCGGTGGATTTTCTGAATCAACAAGTGATTGCAAATTAGAAATTGCTGTATCAATATCTGAATTGTTCTTCTCCACGATAGATACTGCTGCATTAAAATCTGTGATTGCTTTTTCTTTTTCTTCATTGGAACATCCGGTAAAGCAAAGAACTACGCTCAAAGCTAATAACAAAAGTAATGAAATTTTCTTCATAATCTCTCCCCCTATGGATATTTAATATTTAAATTGTATCACTTAAATGTGTTTAACTCAATATAGAATGCTGAGGTGTCGTGTAATAGCGACACCTCTTTCGTTTTCCTGAAAACCACTTGTAACTTACAGAAAAAATAGTATAATAAAACTATCAGGAACGCATCGTTCCATATAGAAAATCAGAGGTTAACAAACTATGAGAAGCAAAAATCCCGAGTTAATGGAAAAGATATGTAAATATGCAGAGCAATATATTTTGAATAACGGTCATTCTCCGGCTACATCTACCATTGCCAAAGCTCTTGGTATCGCTAAAACAACAGCGTATAGATATTTGATTGAGATGTCCGATAAAGGAATGATTGAATATGACGGTCTGGAGATAAAAACTCCGGTTACAAAAAAGATAAACACAGGAAGAACACAGACTGCTATCGTAGGTTCCGTCCCTTGCGGTTCTCCGCAGTATGAGGAAGAGAATATCGAGGAATATGTTTCGCTTCCTACCGCAATCTTCGGAACTGGTGATTTCTTTATTCTTCGTGCTAGTGGAGAGTCTATGATTGAAGCCGGAATTGATGACGGAGACCTCGTTGTGGTAAGAAAACAAACTTATGCAGATGAGGGAGATATAATTGTTGCTCTTGTTGATGGTCAGAATACACTAAAAAGGTTTTACCGTGATAAAGAAAACAAGAAAATTATTCTTCATCCGGAAAATAAGCGAATGAAAGATATACTTGTAGATGACTGCTATATTCAAGGTGTTGCCTGCAATGTTATCAAAGCGTTATAAGCGAGGGCGATCATATGAGAAGTTTTGAAGGAATTCGCTATCCATTTTTAGATAGTGCGGAAATAAAAACATCCCAAATCGGTTTCAGGTTATGTGCCGATAAGGGAATATTGGAGGTGGACACAACTTGAGCAATTATATGTCACGAGCCGAGATTGAAGAAATCAGTGAAGGCTTAATTAAGTTATACGCCAAAAAGTACCGAAACAAAGCTGTTCAATATATCGACATTGAACACTTTATTACCGAATTTTTATCACTGCATATAGAGTATGCTTCTTTTGCAGAAGATGACTGTGGAAGGATAGGTTTTATGGCAGATGGTGAAACACCGCTGCTTATTCATAAGGACGGAAAAATTATTCCCTTTGTTTTTCCGAAAGATACTATCGTGCTTGATAAGATTCTTCTATCAGAAAAGGAACACGGGCGTCGCAGATTTACAATGGCACACGAAGCTTCACATCACATCCTATGTAAGATGTATTCAGTGCCAAGCACAGGTCGATTTCATACTGAATATGATAGCGAGCGAAATTACTCTAAAGATGAGCTTGTTCAGATGTTCGCTTCGGCAGAGTGGCAGGCGGATACAATGGGAGCTGCTCTGTTGATGCCAAGATACATCATTGAGAATGCAATGGCAAAGTTTCATAATTCACAGCCGATTAAAATGTACGGCAATTCTACGATTACACAAAAAGACAAAGTGATTATCCGCAATATGGCAATCTATGTAGGCGTGTCATATACCGCTTTGTTAATCCGACTGAAAGAACTGGATATGTTGGAATATCACGACATATCTGAATATATTTCAACAGAGTTAAATTTGGGAGGTGGTATGATTTGAGAGCATCAGCCACTTCAGTAAGACCCGAAGTACAGGAACGTCTGCGTTTGTCTCGTTTGGAAGCAGAAACTTTACAAGAAAGAGATATACGCTGCCCTACTTGTGGGTTTAGAATACAGATAGTCTATTCAGATGCAACCGGACATTTGAGCGTGAAATGTCAAAAATGCAAGAACATACATATTCTCAATCTTGCCTATTTCCGTCGTATTCGTAGAAGCGGACGAAACAAGAGATAGCAGGTAAACACAGATACAATTAAATATATTACGATTTCAAATCGAGTAAGCGGAGATAACAAGGTTTCTTGTTAGGCTACCAAGCACCGTATGAAGCCGGATAAGTTAAAGGATTATTATGTCCTCACTTATCCCAATTCTACGGTGCTTTTTTCTTGCTCGAATTTGCTTCATACGGTCTGAAGTCCTTCCCCCACTTACTCGGGAAAGGACTTTTTATGTTTTATACAGTTTGGCAATGTCTGATAGCTAAGTATCCGTAATCTCCGAATTTTTGATTTCAACCAAATTCAAAAATTCAAATTTTAAGGAGATTACGGAAATGAGAAAATTTACATTAGAACAACAAGAAGAATTATTTGCCAATGAATGCAAAGTTATAAATCTTAAATATGAGTATGAGGGATATACCGGTTCAGAAAGATGGGCAATTATTACTGAACTGGCGGAAGAAGAAATATGGGTAAAGTATCCTGATGTTATCCGCAGGTACAATCCACACATTTTACTTTCAATATCTCAAGGCGATGTCATAAGAGAATATCAGAGAAATGAAGCGAAACACAGAATGAGGATGCTGAGAAACGGACACGCATTTGATGTCAATGACGGAGAGTTTGAGGAACATCATCCAGAGTTTGCTGTAGTTGAAGATGTTGTTGAACAGTTATATTGGCAGGAAGAAAAGCAGCGTATCAGAAAAGCCATTGAAACCCTCACTGATATACAGAAAAGACGAATTATGGCTTACTTTTTTGAGGGCAAGACAAGCCGAGAAATAGCAGCTGAAGAAGGTGTGAATTACAGCAAAGTTGAAAAGTCTATCAATCTGGCATTAAAAAAATTAAAGATTTTACTCTCTGAGGGGGTGCAAAACGGCTCTCCCAGTTCAAACAAGTGAAGGGGTTAATTGTTCATTCCTTTAACATTTTTGAAAAGAGAGGTAAATCAAATGACGAAAGAAAACTTTTATAAAATCAAATGGGGAGAAATTTATTATTGTGATTTGGGTAAGGCGAAAGGCTCTGTACAATGCGGCAGACGACCGGTTATGGTTGTGCAGACCAATCTTCTTAATAAGCACTCTCCTACCGTTCTTGTCGCAGTAATTACATCGGTAAAAAAGAAAGAAAATGTGGATAACCATATTCTTCTCGGCACAGATTGTGGATTAAAAGAACCCTCTATGCTTATGCTTGAACAGTTGCGAACAGTGGACAAGGCTGAAAAACTGGAAGAGTTCATCGGAAAAGTAACTGATGAAGATAAAATCAATGAGATAAGAAAAGGATTGAAGTACACGGTAGGAATACCGATGAGACCTAAACGTAAGCGACAAGGTATCATTTTAAGTCTTTGCCCAAGATGCAGAAGCGAGTTCTTTGCAGTCCCGGAGAACATTCTCAGACGAGTTGACCCGTTACAAGCTGAAAAGGAAGTATGCGATAAATGTCAGGTTGGCTATGGATACGATTATTTTCTTATGAAAAGAGAGAAAAGGAGTGATAACTGATGTTCGAAGATAAAATAGCTGAAATGAATAAACATCCGGAATCAGTTGCTCCTGTTGAGTTTCAGTATGAAAAACGAGTTTACACTGTTGATGAGATACAAGACATTTTAGGTGTAAGCAGAACTACTGCTTATCAGCTTGTAAGGTCAAAAGTTTTCCATAGCGTTCGTGTGGGCGGTCAATACCGAATTTCAAAAAAGAGCTTTGATAAGTGGCTGGACGACCTTGATGAACAATCCGACTGTCAAGTGTGCGATTGAGAAAATCGCATAATTAACAAAATTCCTCTTTCTAAGTACTATATAGCCAAGCTTAGTGCTTGGCTATATAGGCACAGAATGGAGGAATCAAGATGGTTGATACAACTAATAAAATTACATTTGAAAAGCGGGTTTACACTGTCGAGGACATAATGAAAATGCTTGGAATCGGCAAAAACACAGCTTATGAACTTGTGAAATCAGGAGCATTTCATTTCGTAAAGGTCGGAGGTCATTTCCGTATCCCAAAGAAAGCATTCGATGAATGGCTTGAGGGAGTTGGAGGTGATTTCTAATGGCTATCTACAATATGTTTGATGAACGAGTGGATAAGTTCAATGAAGAAAACGAAACCAAGCGTCTTGCAGAACTATTTGCCAAAAGCAACGCAGATGATGTTGAGTGGGAATCCTACTCTATGAGAGAAATACAAAATCTGCTTTCTGTTACAGCGGAAGAAGCTCTTAAACTTATCAATTCAGGTTTATTTAAAACATACCGAGCGGGCAATGAATATCGAGTTTCCAAAAAGAGTGTTCAGGAAAATCGAAAGATTATCAAGGCAATGCTTACTTATCAAAACAATAAAACAATGACCGTTCCTGATGTTATGCGAATACTGGGTCTCGGAAAAACCGCAACTTACAGGCTTATCAATCAGTGTAGATTTAAGACCTATTTGGTATTCGGAAAAATGCGAGTGGATGTAGATAGCTTTGAGGAATGGTATGCCGGTCAATTTCATTACAAGAAGGTAAACGGAGAACGCCCCGGAAAGAAATACGGAAAAACTATTTCTCCCCTTACTGTCGCAAAGGTTCTCGGCATACCGAGAAGTACAGCAAATGACCTTATGAATGACAATATCGTAGAATTTATATGGGTAGAAAACAAGCGACGTATCATTCAGGAGAGCTTTGAAAAATGGTACTCCTCTCAAAGCAAATATACAAAGATTATGGAAATCGAGGAGGTAGAAAACTATGTCGATTGAAGAACGAGCAAGGCAACTAAACAATAATACATTTGATAAAAAGAGCTATTCTGTCGAAGAAGCCGCAAACGCTCTTGGGGTTACAAGACAAACAGTGTATAAGCTTATCAATCAAGGCTGCTTTAAGGCTATAAAGATAGAGCGAAACAGTTATCGAATTATCAAAAAAAGTTTTGACGAATGGCTTGATGAAGCGTAAGGAGGAACATTATGGCATCAATTATAAAGAGAAAAAACAAATATTCAGTCGTGTACAGATACACCGATGAACACGGGAACGACAGGCAAAAGTGGGAAACCTTCGATACCCAAGCAGCAGCTAAAAAGCGTAAAGTTGAGATTGAGTTTTCTCAGCAGAATAATACATTTATTGTCCCAACCGCTACTACGGTTGCAGACCTTTTGGAGGAATACACTTCGGTATACGGAGTTAATCATTGGGCAATGTCAACTTATCATTCAAAGAAAGGCTTGATGTACAACTACATCATCCCTCTTATCGGAGATGTGAAACTGTCGGATGTTTCGCCGAGACTTATGGACAAGTTTTATCAGAGCCTGATGTCGGTAAAACCAAAGATGGTAAATAACAGACAGCCGAAAAACAAGTATCTCACAGCACATACCATAAGAGAGATACACAAGCTTCTGAGAAGTGCTTTTAATCAGGCTGTAAAGTGGGAACTCATCGGCAAAAATCCCGTACTCAATGCTAATCTTCCAAAAGAGGAACACCAAAAAAGAGAAATCTGGACAGCAGAAACGTTGCTGCACGCACTTGAAGTATGTGAAGATGATACATTATCTTTAGCTATCAATTTGGCTTTTTCCTGCTCTCTGCGTATGGGAGAAATGCTCGGTCTTACTTGGGACTGTATTGACATCAGCGAAAAGAGTATAGAAGAAAATAACGCTTCTATCTTCGTAAACAAAGAATTGCAGCGAGTCAATAAGGATGCTCTGGAAGCCTTAGACGGTAAAGATATTATTCGTATCTTTCCAAGAACAATATCGAATACACATACAAATCTTGTTTTGAAAACACCAAAGACCAAGACCAGCGTCAGAAAGGTATTTCTCCCTTCTACTGTCGCCAAAATGCTTCAGGAACGAAAGAAACAGGTTGATGAAATGATTGAGATTTTCGGAGACGAATATTACGACTATAACCTCGTTTTCTGTCATTCTTCAGGCAGACCAATGGAAGGACAAGTAATCAACAGAGCTTTAAAACAACTAATCAGAGAACATAATCTGCCGGATGTAGTATTCCACAGTTTTCGTCACGCAAGTATCACCTACAAACTGAAATGGAATGGCGGCGATATGAAATCCGTTCAAGGCGATGCGGGTCACGCTCGTATGGATATGATTACAAACGTCTACTCCCATATCATTGATGATGACAGAAGATTTAATGCTCAGAAGTTCGAGGAGCAGTTTTATAATGCTAAGGGGTTAAGAGATGTCGAGGGAGGAAAAACAGCTCCTATGCCTAAATTTGAAGCTGTAACAGAACTGCTTGACCCAATGGCAAGAGTGATTGACGAATCGGAGGAAACAATGGCGGAGCAACCAGAAACAAAAGATGATAATATGGAAATGCTCGCTAAGCTTTTAGCAAATCCGGAAACTGCTTCACTGCTTAAAGCATTAGCAAAAAATTTATAAACAGACAGAAGGCAATCCTAAATGGACTGCCTTCTTTATTTTATGTTTAGTATATGCTACAATAAGTAATCGGTATTGCACATTGAATGGAAATATATTAACTGATGAGCGTAAACCTATTGTTGGAGGTCTTGCTAACAGACTGCAAAAAACAGCGTTTGATAATGGTTGTTGTTAGCTGATAAAAGTTAGTTTTGCACGAACATCAAAACGCTGAAAAACCCAGTGTTTACAAGGAAAATTCGCACTTGGTTTATGTGCGAAAACGCCCTCCGGGTCGTACTCCTAAGGGCTAGTTGTAGGTTCGATTCCTACTATGGGTGCCAAAAGCCTTTTATCTTTTGATAAAAGGCTTTTTATTTTTATATAATTATATTACAAAAAAATCCTACTCAAATTGAGTAGGATTTTTCTTATTTAATATTTGGTAACTCTCCATTTGCAACACCTGAGAAATCCCAAATATCTTCTGACCAGTTAAGAACATCTTTATAAAAACTTTCTGTTTTTAATGTTTGTTCATCTACTGATTTTACATTATCTTTGCCTTCGTAAATATTACTTATACCAGAAGTATTTTGTAACTCATAAACATTAGATATATATTTTTCAATTACACCTTTATCCCAGTCATTAATACCTGAGGCAACTTTATAAACAGATTGTTCCATATTTCCTGTAACTACACAATTTTTTACAGAAGTAGCTCTATCGTTTTCTAATGCTCCAAAAATACCGCCATTTTTATTTCTACTATCAGAAACCCATGAACGATTTATATTTATATTAGCATAAACATTTTCGATAGTTCCTCCCCATTGCATAGCACCAACAATACCACCATTATGTGTAGCTGTCAAATTAAGAGTACCAGACATAACACAATCTTTTATTATATCAGCACCAGAAGCTCTACCTATAATAGAACCTGCATAGTATCTATCTACTGTTATATTAATATTTTTACCAGTTACTCTAGTTATCTTACTATTTGTAGAATAACCAAAAACACCGCCTAATTGCTCTCTACCATTAATATTTATATCTTTTAATGTTACTTTATCTACAACAGCACCATTACCATTTCTAGCAATAGCACCTATATTAGAAACACCTCTGTTGTTATAGTTCATTCCATCTATTGTAAGATTTTTTACAGTACCTGATAATTCATTGAATAATGGCTTATTCAAGTTTGAAATAGTATATCCATTACCATCTAATTCGCCTGTAAACTTATTTTTTATAATACTATCACCATCATTTATAGATGAAGCATCAATATCAGCAACTAATTTATAATTTAGTTTATTAGTTAATGGGTCATCAGATTGTGCAATTTTAATTAAATCTTCAACAGAAGCTATTTCATTAGTTTTAACAGATATATTGCAATCTCCAATAATTTGTAAAGAACCTTGTTTTGCATCTACAAAAGGAATATTAGAGTTTGTATTATTTACCTTAACATTATAAATCAATGAATCTTTACTACTATTAGCAATAATAGCCTTAGAAGCACTTGTATAAACAGGATTTTCAATTACTAAATTTTGGATTTCAGCATATGTTATTTTTTCAAATAAAGTAGCTTTTAATCCTGTAATTTTATGTCCATTACCATTCAATCTACCAACAAACTCTTTATTAATATATGATAAGTCTTGAGGTTGTACAGAAGAAAAATCAATATCTTTTGTTAACTCATAACTTCCCCAAATATCGTTGTTAATAGCATTAACTAATTCTTCAGCAGAAGAAATTTGAACAACTTCTCCTTGGTTATAAATGCTACCAGTTGTAAAGTCTTTAGTTGCTCTCTTAACAACACCATATAAAACTCTTCTTAAATTATTTGTATTATTTCTATTTCCATTTTTAGCATCGGCTTCCAATGCAGTTTTATATGCTTCAATAACTTTATCAGTATCAAAGAATTTTATGTTATCTAAATTTTTCTCAACTGTGTCATAACGATCCATTTTATATTTCTTCCAAGTATTTGTTGGATCTTTAGTAATTTGTCTTAAAGCATCTAAATCGTTTTTGCTCTTAGTTGAACGGAATGTAACATAACCATCAGAATATCCACCAACACCAAGCATTTCAAAACCTAATAATTTGAAAGAGTATGAATTAGTTCTACCATTATCATTATGAGGTTGATACCAATATATGCTGTAGTGACTGTCTCCACCATAAGATCCTTGTGCAGGAACTGTACCAGGAGCTCTTAATGCAATACCATTATCCCATAAATCTTCTATAGTTTGTAAATTCATATTTCTAAACTCTTCAGCAGAAATCTTACTATATGTAGTAGCAGAACCACCCTTATCATAATCTGTAGAGTCGTTATATGACACTTTTACAGCAACTTGAGCTTGTTGTTCTGGAGTTAATTGTAAAAATGCTTTACCAGTCAAATAATCTAATACATAATAAGTTTCATACATTTCTTTATAATAACTATGAATTTCTTCAGGACTGTTAATTCTGTCTAAAGTCAAGTTATTAGAAACATCTGAAGTAGGAGATAAATCCCCTCTTAAATTAAATACAACAGAACCATCACTTATATTTTGTTCAATATTTGAGTCAGCATGGTCTTCACCATCTGTACCAGCTCTTCTTCCATTTCCTTCATAGAAATAGTAACCATCTTGGTTATGTGCAGTTTCATGAGTGAAAATTTTAAATGTAAATTCTTCTCCAACAGCAAGGTATGCTACCCAATATACATCTGTACCATTAGCATATGCTCCTGTACCATTATCAGCTGGCCATGAACCTACAGCTTCATATACCCATTTCATAACTGGGTCTTGTGTCACACCTGGCTCTTGTTTACCTGGAGTTGGTGCCCCTTGTGGGAAGTTAAACCTTGTGTCATATTGAATATGAACTTTAGATTTTAAAATTTGTTCAGAATTGTTTATAAATGTTAGAGATGTGTTATAGAAATTACCTATCATATCACTATACTTATCTAACATTCTATCCATTTGGTCATGATTTCCAGCAATATGTTGGCCATATCTATTCATACTACCAATCATTAATTGAGTAGGAACAGCGATTAAATACATATCTTCTTGAGGAGCTGTTAATACAGGAAGCAACAAGTGATTTCTTACAGCTAATAAATCCCAAGCTCTGTATTTAATACTATTTTCTTTTATTTCAATACCTTTTTCTCTTAATTCACCTTTAAAGTTATCTGTAAACCAATCTCTACCATTATCATAATCTGTTAGAATTTGGATATAGCTTTCTAAGAATGTAGATAAATCCATATTACCCATCTTAGATTTTATAGCATTATTATAGAAAGTAACTGTACTACCAGTATTTCTATTATTTGTCATAGTTGCATTAACTAGTGTATTTATAGAAATATCTGGATTTACATTTCTAGCTGATAAGAAAATAATATCAGATAGTTTAACTCCACCTATTTCCATACCATACCACTTATCAAAGTAGTTATATGAATAGATAATTTTTTCTAATTGATACTTTTCAGTTATATCTTGGTATATTTTTGTTTTCAAAATATCATTATCTAAGTAAATATTATATTCAGGTGAATTTGATAAAATTGATAATACTACTTGATCAATTCTTGATTTCACTGATTCATTATAATAATCAACATATAATCTACTTTCTTCTTCAAAAGTTACATAAGCAATTTGAGTTTTATAATCCATAGATACAACATCTTGAACTATTCTATTAACAGTATCAATATCTTTATTTAAAATAAATTGATTATATGTATATGATATTCCTAAATCATTAACATCATAAACAGCAACATCATTCAATTTTTTCTTAAATGATACTGTATAATCTTTTGTTTGTCTATCTTCAAATACAAGTCTTATTTTAGAAATAGAATTATAATTACCTGTATTTAACCCAACTACCATATTACCAGATTGATCATATGGAATTATCATTGATAATTTCTTTGTATTTAAAAGTTCATCTTGTACAATTTTATTTCCATATTCAACTATAAATTTAGCATCATAGAATGGTATTAGTTTATAAGTGTTATGGTAAGCGATTTCATTATCACTATTATAATTGCCATAAGATTTTAATCTTTTTAATTCTGGAATATATACATCAGGATTTTGTGTTGTTTCTTCTTCTAATTTATTACTGCTATCTTGTGGATCAAGATTTTTTAAAGTTGGCATATTTTCGCCATTTTTATTTTCTAAATTCCAAATATCACTATCCCAAGCCATAGTATCAGTTAAAAACTCTTGTGTAATATTTGAAATTTCAATTTCTTTAATAGCAGCACCTTTGTTACTAGGTTTTAAGCTTGTTTCTTTAATTTCGTAGTTATTTTTAGAATTACTGTTTATTTTATTATCTGTTATCTTATAACCTTTTTCACCAACAGCAAGACTAATGTTATTTTTTAAAGTAACACCACTTCCACTTGTATAACCTACTAAACCTCCTGTTGCCCATTCAACAGTACCATTAAATTGAATGTCAGCATAGGAATTTTCTATTACAGAATTATATACTTGTCCCAGCATACCACCAGCAGCATCATATCCTGCAGTAACAACACCTTTTATATATGTGTTACTGATAGAAGATTCACTGTATATACCTGCAATACCACCAATTCTCTTATTACTTTTTACAAATATATCATTAGCAGAACAATTCATAATCTTAGTTTGGTTTTCACCTTTACCAATAAAACCACCTGTTCCAGAATCATTCCAAATATCTATTCTTGAATTTAATAAGTGAACATTATCAATAGTAGTATTTTTTGTAGTATTTGCAATAATACCTTGTCCTGTTTTTAATGAAGCATCTTTTATAATCAAATTCTTAATAGTAGCACCATTTAGATTATTAAATAATGGTTTTGATAAATTTCTAATTGTATGACCATTACCATCAATAACTCCACTAAAATCACCTAGATAAGTATTTGTACTTATATTTGTAGCATCTAAATCGCTAGTTAATTTAATTGTAGCATTTGGATCTTCTTTTATTATATTAATTAATTTTTCAAAATTAATACTACTAGCAACATTACCATCTACTTCACCAAATTTTACTTCAATGGTATTTCTTCTGTTTCCATTTTCATATTGAACGGCATTATTATATTTAAGTATTAATCTAAACTCACCATTATCTGTAACTTTGCTGCCTTCAATTTCACAGTAAAGCTCTGGCAAATCTTTCATGTTTACTTTTGCAATATAATCTTGAGGATTAAAACTATTCACATCAATTTCAGTTATTCTTTCAACTCTATCACCATTTTTAGTATATAGGTCTACTGATTTTACATCTTTTAACTCAATTAATTCTTGTGCAATAGTAATTTGGTTATTTAATACTTCAATATTTTTATACTCATTATCTCCTTGAGATAATACATTGCTGTCTAAATCATAATCTACATATACTTTAACGATATAATCTTCGTTAGTATTTAAGTCAACTGTATAATTATTTTTCCCAGTTGTTATTTGTGTAGAGTATATTTCTTTTTCATTATCAGATACAACTACTTTACCAGATACGAATGATTTTTCATTATCAATAACATCAAATGAAATATTTAACTTATTATCATCTGTATTATTATATTCAAAATTTTCTACTGTAGGAGCATTTTTTAATACTTCTACTTTAACTATATTATTACTAACAACATCTAACTCTTTAGTGTTATTCATAAATATTTTTTCAATTTTTATATCTTTAACACCTTGAGTATCAAATCCTTTGATTGTTGTTTCATAAGTATTTTCACTTATGTTTGTTAATTCATATTCTGTCCCATTAATCACAGCTTTTTGTGGGGAAAATTTAGTTGAATTAGTACTTTCAAATCTTATTTTAATATTGTCATTTCTATTAAAGTAATTAGAAACTTCATCTTGTTGAGATAAAGTATGAAGATTATTTATATTTAAGTTATAATCAACAATCATTTGAATAGGTGATTCAAATATAACTTTTTCTTCTGCAATACTTCCAGATAAATTTCTATTATATTTTACTATTACTTTAAATGTGTATTCTTCTAATTCTTTTACATCTAATTCAAAATGATTTTTTCCAGCACTTGTGATGTTTTCTTCTTTCCATACTGAATTATCAGATAATTTTACTAATTGTACTTTACCAGAAACAAAAGCATTATCTTTATCAGTTAAATCAAAATCAAAGATAACTTTACTGTTATCATAGTCATCTTTAGCTTGATAATTATCAACTTGTAAAATTGATTTTAATACTTCTATTTTAGAAATACTATTCACAACTACTTGTTCATTATCTGAGAATATAACTTTAGATAATATAATATCTTTTTCACCAGCTACATTTCCCACTCTTATTTGAACTTTATATTGATTATTTCCTAAGTCCATAACTGGAACTTCTTTATTATCAACTACTAATTTACTAACAGTTACTTGTTTATTTGAAACAATATCATAAGTAATCTCTAATACGTCATCTTTTTCTAAAGTTACATTTGATAACTGTGTATTTAAAACGTTAACTTTAGTTTGAGCTGTAAATTGTTCACTATATAGTTCCTCAGAAACTACTGGACTTCCTTCCATTAAACTATAATCAGCAATAATTTTGAAACTATAAGCTGATGTTAATATGTTTTCAAGTTTAATAGTATCTGAAACATTTTCTTTATCTACTATTTGTTCTTTTATAATATTATCTTTATCATCTTTAATAATATATTTTAATGATTGTAAAGCTTTATCATTATCAATAACATTGAATGATAATTTTATAGCATTATCTTCAACACTCTCTACAAAAGATAAATCACTTATAGAAGGTTTTTCTTTTTGAATAAATACATCAATAGAATTATCATCATTTAATTCAAAAACTTTTCCGTTTGATAACTTCACTTCTTTAATTAATAAAGATTTGTTACCCATTTCTTTAAATGAATCTATTTTTGCATAAAATCTTCCATCTTTTTCTTCAACAGCATAATATTTATCATTAACCATAACTTCTTGAGGTTTATAGTTTGTATTATTACTACTATCAAAACCTAAAATAATTTCTTGATTTTTTTCAAAAACATTCACTTCATTATATTCTGAATTATATGATTTAAAATTGCTTGCATTGAAATTATAATCAATAACTAATTTTAAAGGATAATCTTTTGTAAAACTACCACTATTATCTTGTTCATGATCTTCTAAAGCATCAGTATCTCTATTGTAAGATACATTTAATAGTAATTTGTAATCTTTATCTTCTGTAACATCAATTAAAAATTCATTTAATCCCTTTTTAACTTCAAAATCTTTAACTGAATTATCAAAATCATCATATAAAGTCATTCCACCATTTTGGAAAGCATTATCCTCATCAATTAAATTAAATGATACTTTTATTTTACTTTCATTTATTAAATCTTCTGTTTTATAATCTTCTAATACAGGAGCATCTTTTAAAACTTCAATTTTTTCTTTAAAATCTGTTTTAATAATTTTTCCATTATTTAATTTAACTTCTGATATATTATAAGTTTTAACTCCTGACACATCTGGAGCTTTTAGTTCTAATTCATATATGTTTGAATCTTCTTGTCTTTTTACTTCATATGTTTCATCATTTATAGTTACATTAGTAATATAAGCATCATATGACACATTTGCAAAAAACGCAAATTGTACTGGTTCATTTTTTTCAAAATAGAATTTATCCATATTAGATTGAATATCAACTTGATAATCTAATTTATCTTCAATTTTTTGAACCAATAAAGCTAAGTCTGTAACAGTTAATTTTCCATCAGAATTTATATCAACTATGTATTGTTTATCTTCTTGTATCAATTTGTAGTTAATTAAATGCTGTTGTAATATTGTAACATCTTTATAATCTATAGTAGAATTTTCATCTATATCACCTTTTTGAGAATTAGCATAAATCATTCCACCTAATTGTAAAGATATTAATCCCACTGCAAAAATACTAATAATGACTCTTTGTTTATTTTTAATATTCTTTGCAATTTTCTTTTTATTTAATAAAAATAAAACTGCTAATAATAAAACAACTTCCACACCAATTATCACATACATATAGTTATCGTTTAACCCAGTATTTGGTATTGATGCAGAAGATTGTGGTTTATTTGGTTTTTGAGTATCTTGTGAATTATCCCCCTCAGGTTGTTTAGGAGGCAAAGTTTCTTGTTCTTCTATAACATTTATAATACTAGAAGCATCTTTACCATCTATAACAATATCTTTTTTACCTTCGGAAGCAACAATATCGTTAAAAGAAACAGTAGTTTTACCTGCTTTTATATCTTGCTTTGCAGTTAATTTTATTGTTACTATTTCTCCATCTTCTTTTGCACCAGCTTTATTAATTGCTACAAATTCATTTGTATTTTTATTATATAGCAATTTTTCCCAGTTATTTTGTGATACAAAATCATCTGTTTGAACTTCTTCAAATACATTTGTATCATAGTTTAAAGTTGCTTTATAAGCTGTAATACCTTTTTTAATGTCTTTATATTCATTTAAACTGAGAGATACAACAACTTCTTCACCCTTTTTTATATCACTGAGATTTGTAGAAGTTACTGCATTAATACTTTCAGCAAAAATCGTAGCATTAACGCAGAAAAATGACATTAATACTACCAATAAAGAAAAAAGATATAATCTCTTATTTTTCAAATATTATCTTCCTTTCTTTAAATAAAATAAAAAAAATCTCATTATTGTATTATATACTAATACATAATATCATAAAACATATGTAAATCAATAGTTATGTATA
The DNA here is from genome assembly GCA_017887325.1 of Oscillospiraceae bacterium. Taxonomy (GTDB): domain Bacteria; phylum Bacillota; class Clostridia; order Oscillospirales; family Ruminococcaceae; genus Massiliimalia. The sequence continues at coordinate 89,597 of JAGHIE010000001.1, forward strand.
TATTTTGTATCAAAGTATACAAAATATATCTTTTTTGTGTATTTATTGTGCAAATTCCCATATTAAATGGAATTTATTTCCCTTAATTTTTTATATAAAAAAAGAGTTACCTATTTTGCAATAGATAACCCTTTTTTATTATGCTAAACCTTTTTCTTCTAAATAATCAAAAAATGTTTCTTTATTATTATTTATTTTCTTAGCTTTTATATTAAATAGCAATAAAGTAAGAACAGAGAATATAACTATTATAGAAACTAATACCACTATACAAGGAACTACACTTTGTTCTCCTGAAATAGTATTTCTAAAAGCATTTACTGTATATGTAAATGGTAAATATTTGTTTATATAAGGTACAAATTCTCCAGATATTTCTACTGGATAAGTACCAGCAGAACCAGATAATTGTACAACCATATATATAAGCATAATAAAGCTACCAATCTTACCTAATAATGCATTAAAGAAATATAAAATAGACATAAATGCTATAGAAGCAAGTACAGCAATAAGAATTGTATCTCCCAAACGATTAGGAGTTAAACCATTGAAGAAACCTAAAGACCAAACCATTAGTAAAGCACTAACAGAAGAAATAATAGCTAAAACACTAGCTTTACTAAACCACCATTTAAATCCTGATTTTAATTGTCCTTCATATTTACAGATAGGATATATTATTGAAAATGCTATACAAGCTACCCATAAACCAACAGACATCATATAAGGAGCCATAGCGTATCCGTTATTTTTCACAACAGTTTGTTGTGTATGATTTTCTTCTATTGGATTTGCAAACATATCAGAATTTACTTCTTTAGTGTTTACATCATTTATTTCATCTTTACCTTCTTTTAATTTATCAGCTAAAGTATTAGTTCCATCTTTTAATGTAGTTAAACCATTACCTAATTCTACAGAACCATCTTTTAATTTTACACTACCATCATTTAATTGAACTGAAGCGTCACTTAATTTATTTAAACCATTTAATAATTCTCCATTTTTGCTTACTAATAAATTAGAACCTTGATTTAATAAATTTGCACCTTCATTTAATTTATTGACACCACCAACTAATTCTGGTGATTTTTGATTTAATAAATCAATACCACTATAAATTTGTTGTGAACCACCTACTAATTTTGAAGAATTTTGAGACAATGTTTTTAATCCACTATCTAAAGCATTAACTCCACCATTAATCTTATCGTTATTTTGAGATAGTTGATTAATTGCTTTATTTAATTCCCCTGTTGATGATGTATACAATTTTATATTAGGAACTAATTGATTTGAAATACTATCATTTAAAGTGTTTGTAGCTTCAGTATATTTATTTATAGATTGTTTTAAACCACTTACACTTTCATTTCCGTCAATTCCCACCTTAACTTGTTCAGCAACAGGCAATAAATTATCTGTAACCATTTTAACTTGTTGTAATTTTGCCTCTGAACTATTTTGACTAGCTATACTATTAATTTGATTTATAATAGAAATCAAATTATCTTTTTCTTCTTGAGATAAACTTTGATTATTATTTATTTGCTCTATCAAAGCATTGTTATTATCTATTATTTTTTGATTTTCTTGAGAATTATAATTAACTATCTGTGATATTTGTTGTATTCCACCATATATACCATTAACACCTTTTGAAATACTTTCTACACCATTATTTAAAGCTGTATTATTACTAACTAAAGTATTTGTAGATGAAGATAGAATATCTAATTTTTGTGTAAGTTCTTCATTTTTTGAAACAATTAAATTACTAGCTCCACTTATTTTTTTAACAGCATCAGTATATTCTAAAACACCTGATTTTAAAGCTGAACTTCCAGCGTTTGCAGTATCAACTCCAGTTGTATATTGAGATACGGCTTGATTAAAATCTGATGCGCCAGTATGTAATTTTTCAATTCCTTGTGATAATTCAGTTGAGCCAGAAGCTAATTGATTTGTACCGTCTTTTAATTGTGAAATTGAAGAATTAACAGTATTAACTCCATCTATATATTGATTTAAACCAACTGAAAAATCATTCATACCATTTTTAAATTCTAGTGTACTATCAGCTAAAACTTTTAAATTATCAGTTATAGTTTTATTACCATCTAAAAGTTTTTTACTTCCGTCATTCAACTCAACAGCTCCGTCATATGCTTTATCAAAACCGTCTGATATTTTATCCATATTTTCAAACAAAGTTTCTGTATAAACTTTTGTTACAGATTCTGTTACAGAAGTTTTCATTTTATTAAAAGCTGTTTCACTCAACTTTGATGCAATATAGTTTTTAGCAGGATTTGTTTTATAGTCTAATACCATTTTTTGTGGATTATCATCTAAAACTGTAGTTGCATTTTTAGAAAAATCTTGTGGTATTGTTACCACCATATAATAATCATTTTTTTCTAAACCTTTTTGAGCTTTATCAGCATCGACAAAGTCAAAATCAAGTGACTTATCCTCTTTTAATTCATCTACCATATCTTTACCAATGCTCATTGTTTCCCCATTGTATTCAACGGGTTTATCATTGTTTACAATAGCAACTGGCAAGTTTTCCAAACTACCATATGGATCCCACATTGACCTTAAAAAAAGATTTGTGTAAATCATAGGAACAGTTATAACAGCAACAACTGCTATAAGCAAAAATTTATTGTTAAATAAATTTTTCCACTCTTTTTTTAACATATAATTCCCCTTCTTATTATCAATTTTTCACAACTTTAAATCTAATAATAGACTTAGTGTTGTTTTTTTACTACGATTTGTATTATACTAAAGTTATAAACTACATACAAACATCAATAAAAGTTATAATGTTTATTAATAGACACTATGTATATTTGATGTCTATTTAAATTTTAAATTTTTTTTTAAAATTAAGAAAGGAGTGTTAACATGGAAAATTATACTGATAGACGAGTACGAAAAACAAAACAACAATTAAGACAAGGACTTGCTTTACTATTAAAACAAAAGAGCATAAAAGAAATAACTGTAAAAGAATTAGTTGATACAGTAGATATAAACCGTTCTACTTTTTATCTTCACTATACCGACATTTACCAAATGCTAGAACAAATTGAAACACAATTAATGCAAGATTTTTTAGACATAATAAAATCAGACAGCGAAATACCTTTTACTGAAAATAGTTTGCCTTTCATTGTAGATATATTTAATATCTTGTATGAAAATAGAGATATATGCTCATCTTTATTAGGAAAAAATGGAGATATTGCTTTTGTTGGTAAAATAGAAAATATAATATCTGAATATTGCTTAAATAGCATAATAAAAGAATATCCCAACTCCAAAGAAAATTTAAAATATGTTTATTCTTTTTGCATATCAGGCTGTGTGGGTATAATTAAAAAATGGTTAGAAAATGACTGTCCACAATCATCTGAAGATATGGCACAAATGACATATACTTTAGTTAACAATGCAACAAAACCTTTTTATATTAAATAATAGGAGGTAGTTTTATGAAAATATTAAATTTTGGTTCTATAAATATTGACCACACATATAGTTTGCCTCACTTTGTTCAAGCTGGAGAAACTATATCATCTACAAGTTTTGAAAAAAATATAGGTGGTAAAGGATTAAACCAATCAATCTCTATGGCAAAAGCAGGTTTGGAAGTTTACCATGCAGGAGTTATAAGCAATCAAGAAAAAGATTTTGTATTTAACGAAATAAACAAATACAATATTAAAACAGATTATATAAAATATAGTGATAATCCTAATGGGCACGCAGTAATTCAAGTAGAAGAAAGTGGACAAAATTGTATAATTCTTTATTCAGGAACAAATGGTGAAGTAACTAAAGAATATATTGATGAAGTGTTTAACAACTTTAAAAAAGGTGATTTTTGTGTTTTACAAAATGAAATTAGTAATTTAGATTATATTTTCAAAAAATGTTCTGAAAAACAAATGAAAATAATATTCAACCCATCACCTTGGACAGATAAACTAAAAGAATTATTTAAATATCATATAGAATATATTTTAGTAAACGAAGTAGAAGCTATGCAAATATCAGGATTTAAAGAACCTGAAAAATCTCTTGAGTATTTTAAAAACACTTACCCTAATATGAAAGTGGTTTTAACATTAGGCAAAGACGGAGTTATATATCAAGACAAAGAAAATAAAATTCATCACCCTATTTTTGATATTCCTGTAGTGGATACAACTGCAGCTGGAGATACTTTCACAGGATATTTTATTTATGGTATATGTAATAATATGGATATTAAAGACATATTAAGGTTATGTTCAGCTGCATCTGCCATTGCAGTATCAAGAAAAGGTGCAACTTGCTCCATTCCTCTTAAACATGAAGTAGATGAATTTCTTGAAAAGATAAAATAAAAAATGCTGTATTAAAAATACAGCATTTTTTATTTATTTAAATTACCTTTTAAAAATCCAATTCCATACATCATAATATTTTGTGCCATAAATGCAATTTCCTCTGCGCTACTAGTCATACCATCTTTAAACCATTTTTCTAACAAGCCAATACAACCAGAACTTACAAAAGCATAGTAATATTCAAGTTGTTTAGGTGTAGCAGTTTTAAATACCTTTAAATATGTTTGCACATATTTATCTCTACCAATATTTATTAACTTACCTGCAAATTCTTTATCACCAAAAGGACCTAAAGTAACGGCACAAACATCAGCATTATCTCGTATCCACTCAAAAATTTTTGTAGTAATTTTTAAAGGTGTTGCTTCATCTTCATCTAATGTTAGTAAAGGTTCTAATGTTTCATTAAATTTTTCTATCATTTCTTTTTCTATATTATCAAATAAATCATATACATCATTATAATGAGCATAGAAAGTTCCTCTATTAATTCCAGCTTTTTCACATAATTCTTTTACAGTAATACTTTGAACAGGTTTAAATCTTAATAACTCAGTAAAAGCTTTTTTAATGAGCATTTTAGTAACTTTTGTTCTATGATCAACTTTTTTCATACTCATTACCTCTTTGTAAATATTTTTTATATAAATAAAATAACCGACACTTTTTGTAGATTTTGTTTATTATCATTCAAATCTAACAAAACTTGATTATTGATTATACTTTACAATATTATTATACTATAATCACAAGTTACAAACAACACTATGTGCAATTAAATCAAGGAGTGTTTATTATATGAAAAATATGTTTATTATCACTGGTTCAACTGGACATTTAGGAAGTGCTTTAATAAACAAGTTATCAAATAAAAATTGTGATGTAAGAGCTTTAAAATTACCAAACGAGGAAATTAAATTTAAAGCAAAAAATATAACATATTTTGACGGTGATGTAACACAAATACAAACATTATATCCACTATTCAGCAATACTCAAGATTATGATGTTTATGTTATACATTGTGCAGGAATAGTTGATATTAACGATGAAGTTTCACCTATCATGTATGATGTAAATGTTAAAGGTACATCTAATATCATCAATATATGTAAAGAAAACAATGTTAAAAAATTAGTTTATGTAAGTTCCGTTCACGCTATTCCAGAATATGATAAAATTTCTGTAATAAAAGAAATTTCGGATTTTTCTCCAGACAATGTTTGTGGTGGATATGCAAAAACAAAAGCAGAAGCTACAAATTTAGTAATGAACGAAATTAAAAACGGACTAAACGCTGTAATTGTTCATCCTTCTGGGATTATCGGACCTTTTGATAAATCTAATAATCACTTAGTACAATTAATAAACGACTATATTAATGGAAAATTGTTAGCATGCGTCAAAGGTGGATATGATTTTGTAGATGTAAGAGATGTAGCACAAGGATGTATACTAGCTGCTTTAAAAGGAAATATTGGCAACTGTTATATACTATCCAATAGACATTATGAAATAAAAGATATAATTAATATGCTTAAAAAGATAATTAATGGAAAAAGAATAACAACATTACCAATGTTTGTTGCTAAAATGTTTGAACCACTTATAAAAACTTACTGTAAAATAAAAAAACAAAGACCTTTATACACAAAATATTCCTTAAGTGTGTTGCAAAGCAATTCAAAATTTTCTCATGATAAAGCAACATCAGAATTAGGTTATAAACCTAGAGATTTATTTGAAACTTTAAAAGACACTGTTAAATGGCAAAAATTACAAGTTAAAAAAGCTACTAATTGTTAATTAGTAGCTTTTTTATTGTGTTTTTTATTTGTAAAAATAAAAATTTTGCTTACAAAATAGTTTAGCATAGCTGCTAAAAAACTTGCTATAACTTTAAATAATAAACCATTAAAATTAAATACATCAACAAATATAAAAATAAATCCTGTTTCTGAAAAACCAGAAAATATTCTTAATGAACAGAACTTTATAAATTCAATAAATATATCTTTTAAACTTTTTTTCTTAACTTTAAAAACAAACTTTCTATATAAAAAGAAACTTACAATTACACCAAACAACCACGCAATAGCATTTGATACAAAAGCAAATAAACCAAAGCAATTTGTTAAAATTAAATATAACCCGAAACTTATAATTGTAGGTGGAACACCATATATTGCATACAAGATAAAAGTATTATATTTTATATAAATATTTTTTAAAAAGCTCATTTTTATTCTCCTTATTTTTGAACACACTATAATAATAATCATAGTTTATGAACAAATCAAGAGAAAAAACAAATATATAAGTTTAATTTTTTAACTTTTATCTTTCGCTTAAATATTTTTTATCTTCATAATAAAAAATGAAATCATCTAAATCACCGTTAACATTTCTCCATTCTTTTACAACCACATTATCGCTATTGTAATTAGAACTAGAATTTTTATCGGTACTATTTTTCCCATTAATTGTATTCATTTCCATATGTAACCCTCCCTTCTTTTTTACATACAATTAGTATATGCAACTACTATAAAAAATATTAATACAAATTAAAATTGTAACAATAACTTAAATCAATTTAATAAATATAAAGTAACAAAATCAATTAATTTACATAGTATAAATTAAAGATATTATTAAAAAATATCTTTTAAACAATGTGAAATAGGAGGGAGTTAATCTTTTTTAGATTAGCGTTTGTTTTATGAATGAAAAATGTATTACTCTAGATTTTTTTCTAGGTTCAAATACTGAAAATGGATTTTTTTCTCACTTTTCTCAATTACAAGATATAAATTATGGAATAAGACCCATAATTTTAAAAGGTGGTCCAGGTACTGGAAAATCCAGTATAATGAAAAAAGTAGCAAATGATTTTTTTGAAAGTGAAAACATAATCGAAAATATACACTGTTCATCTGATCCAGATTCATTAGACTGTGTCATATTACATAATAAAAAAAGAGCAGTTTTAGACGGAACAGCTCCACATATAATGGAAGCGAAATATCCTTTAGCTTTAGAAAATATTGTAAACCTTTTAGACTGTGGCAATGAAAATAAAATAAAAGAAAATTTAAAAGAAATATATAAACTTAATAATGACATCAGTATGTGTCACAAATCATTTTGTAATATGCTTAAATTTGCAAATAGTATGGTAAATACAACAAGATTGATTATAAACAAATATGTGAATTTTGATAAATTAGAAAGAAATGCACTACGAATCTCTCAAAAAGAATTTAAAAGAACATATAATAATCCTAAAGAACATATAAGAATGATTAGTGCTTTTACTCCAAATGGATTAATCACATATCAAGATACTGTAATAAAATTATGTAAAAAAGTATGGGTAATAAATGATGAATATAGAGTATGCTCTCCTATTTTACTAGAAATTTTAAGAGAAGAAGCGTTAGAAAAAGGATATGAAATATATACCTGCTATTCTGCATTTAATGCTTCAAAAGAAATAGATGCTATATTAATACCACAAATAAATCTAGCATTTGTTTGTTCTAATAAATATCTAGATTTTAGTAAAGTAAATCCATATAAAATTATGAATGTGACTAGATTTATAGATAAAACTGTTTTTCAAACATATAAACAAAGACTATCTTTTTACAGAAAAACTACTAAACAATTATTAGATGAAGCAATATTACATTTGAAAAAAGCAAAATCACTACATGATGAACTAGAAAAATACTATATTAAAAATATGGACTTTAATAAATTAAATAAAAAATATGACGAGGTATTTAAACTTATAAAAGATTAATTATGTATGTTCTTTGGCTTGTATACAAATAAGTCAAAGAACATTAAATCTAATTGAGTCCAAAACTTACAAATAAAGCATTATTTACTTGATTCATACAAGATTCGTCCAATGTACCCATTTTTTCTTTTAATCTCTTTTTATCAATAGTTCTTATTTGTTCTAATAATATGGTAGAATTTTTTGATAACCCTGAACCTTGTGCTGGTATTTCTATATGAGTAGGTAATTTAGATTTATCTCTTTGACTAGTTATAGCAGCAGCTATAACTGTTGGACTATGCTTATTTCCAACATCATTTTGAACTATAAGTACTGGTCTAACTCCACCCTGTTCAGAGCCAACAACAGGGCTTAAATCTGCATAATATATATCACCGCGTTTCACAGACATTTAATACAACTCCTATTCTATAAATTAAAATGATTTATGTTCAATAATATTTTGGCTCAAAATATTATTTCTTATTCAATAAATTATTTTTAAATATATTGCCTTTACGATATTATATGAAATGTGATATAGTATTGTTAAAAAGAAAAATGGAGGTTAAAAAATGTTAAGCGCATATTTATGGGTAACTGATGAAAATGATTTGCAAAATTGTTTTTCTGTAAGAAAAAAAGTTTTTATGGAAGAACAAGGTTTTAAAGACGAATTTGACGATATAGATAACCATGCTCATCATCTACTATTTTTAGATGATGAAACACCTATTGCTACATCAAGATTATTTATAGATGAAAATAATTTTTGGCATATAGGCAGAGTATGTGTTTTAAAAGAATATAGAAAAAACGGAATAGGTGCTTTTTTAATTAAAGAATGTATAGAAAAAGCTAGAGAATTAGGAAAAAGCAAAACAGTAGTTTTAGGTGCGCAAGTTGCAGCTAAAAGTTTTTATGAAAAAGTTGGTTTTAAACAATATGGTGATATCTTTTACGACGAAGGTTGTCCTCATATTATGATGAAATACGAATTATAAAAAAAGATTATAGGTATTAAACCTATAATCTTTTTTATTTATATAATATATCTAAGTTTCTTAATAATAAATTTCTACCTCTATAACCAAAAGCTCTATTCTTTTTAAGTATAGATAAATTATCATAAGTTAAATTTAATTCTACTGATTCATAAAATTCTTTTATATGAGTTTCTTCTATATTCTTATTATGAGGACATACATTTTGACAAACATCACAACCCCATACAAGTCCATTATTTTTAATTAGTTGAATTTCATTATCAGTCAATTCACCTTTTCTTTGTGTTACTTCTGACAAACATTTTGAAAAATCATCTTTCTCTGCATTTAATGCTTTAGATGGACAATTTCTAATACACAAACCACATTGGTTACAACTTCTAAAATCTGGTTTACTAGCTTCAAAATAAAGATTTGTTGCTATCTCTCCTATTACAAAAAAAGAACCATATCTATCATTAATCAATAAATGATTTCTACCTTCAAACCCCACTCCTGCCATTTGACCACAAAAATGTTCTGGAAAAGCAGAAACATCACTAAATCCTTCAAACTCATAATCTTTAAAAACTTCTTTTAAATCATTACTAATCTTTTTCAAATAATCATTTACAACTATATGATAATCTAAAACTCTTGCATAATTACATAAGTTACTTTTTAATTCTGTCTTTGTGTGATACGGAAAAGCTATTACAATAACGCTTTTACAATCACTTGGAATTCTTATGGCATTTCTACATTCTAAAAAATTTGTTATACAACTATAATCACAAACACCATATTCTGTCAAATCATATTTATTTAAAATATTTTTTAATATCAATAAATTATCCATATTAAAATTCCTTTTTTAATTTTTAATAATATCTACGATAGATTATATCATAATTAAATGTAACATTGAATACTATTTATTACAGTATTTTTTAGGAGTGTTTATAGTGAATAAAACTATCTCTAGTATATTATCAACATTTTTATTATTAGTCGTATTTATAGGAAATGTTTTTATAGGTAGTATAACAAACAAGCAAAATTCTCAAATTATTCAAACAATTTCACAAGCAGAGCAAACTATCAAACTTCCTGTTATAATGTATCACCATATATTAAAAGATGAAAATCGAAAATGTGATTATATTATAACACCATCTCAATTTGAAAATGATTTAAGATACATAAAAAATAATGGCTATACACCTATATCAATATCTGAGCTTTTAAATTATATAGATAATGACGCTCCTCTACCAGAAAAGCCTATACTTATAACATTTGATGATGGTTATGAAAGCTTTTATACATATGCCTATCCATTATTACAAGAATATAAATGCAAATCTGTCTTATCTATAATTGGAAAATACACAGATTTATACTCTGCAAATACCACTAAAAATATAAGTTACTCACATATAACATGGGACGAACTAAAAGAAGTATCAAAATCTGGATTTGTTGAAGTAGCAAATCATTCCTATGATTTACACCATAATGAAAATGGAAAAAGACAAGGGATAAAACAATTAAAAAACGAGAGTAATGAAGAATATACCAAAGTTTTAGAAGAAAATATAAAAACTCTTAATAATCAAATTACAAAAAAATTAGATATAGTAAATTATACCTTTGCATATCCTTTTGGATTTTATTCTGATACAACAAAAGATATTTTAAAAGATTTTGGTTTTAGAGTAGTGTTAAATTGTGAAGAAAAATTAAACTATATAAATAAAGATGAATACAAAGATAATATTATAGAACTTAATCGCTTTAATAGATCTGGTTATTGTACAACTCAACAATTTTTTAATAAGATAGAAAAAAACAACTCCTAATCGTATTGATTAGGAGTTGTTTTTATAAATGTTTATCGCAAAACTTATCTAAAAATGATAAATTTAATGGTCTACTTGATAAAGCAAGAACAGATAACACTATTAATAAAATATTTTTAGCAAATATTATAAGTTCTAAAATTCCAGAAATAAATTTAACAATCATAACCATAGGAAAAGCTAAAAAGCTAAAAATATCACTGTTAACAAAAAACATACTAAAACCACTTAATGATGATAATATAAAACTTATTATACCAACAACTAATGCAATCATCAAAGAAAAAACAGCTGTTTTTCTAAGTAGAATATTTTCTTCTTTAATTAATATATAACCTGCTATTAATATTACAGGAATATACCCTAAAACACCTGATAATAATACAATAAACATCATCAAAGGTATTGATAAACCTAATTTTCCTTTTTCCATAACAACACTTCCTTTCGTTTATTTTAGAATAACCTTTTTTTATAATAAAGTCAATAAAATTATTGACTTTATTATAATTATCTATTAAAATAGTTAAGTAAATTTAATTAAGTTTACTTAACTATTTTAATGGTAAGGAGTTGTTAATTATTGGAAATAATTAATTCTATAAATAAATTTTATTATGAATTATCAATACAAGAATTAAAGCTTATGAGTCAAAATGAACAATATAATAAAATGTCTCACAATACAATGCTTTATTTAAATATTATATCTTGTAAAGAAAATTGTACTGTAAGTATGCTAGCAGAAATTTTAAATATTACAAAATCTGCTGTAACAATAAAAGTAAATGAACTTGTTGCAAAAGGATATTTAAAAAAGATACAAAGTGAAACTGACAAAAGAATTTATTATATAAAATTAAGTGATAGTATGCAAAATATTTTTGATGATTACGATAATTTTATTTATAGAACTTTTGACAAAATAAAAAATATGTATAATGAAGAACAAATAAACAACTTTTGTGAAATAATGAATTTTATATCTGAAAAAGCCTCGGAGGAAAATTAATATGGATCATAGTTTAAATCAGAAAATTACAGTAGGTTCTATTTTTAAATTTACATTACCTAGCATAATAATGATGATATTTATGTCATTATACACTATGGTTGACGGTGTGTTTGTATCTCGTTTAGTTAATACAGATGCTTTATCAGCTGTGAATATAGCATATCCTTTAATTAGTATATTTGTTGCTATAGGAACTATGTTTGGTACTGGATTAACAGCTATAGTTGCTAAAAAAATTGGTGAAGGTAAAAAACAAGAAGCTAGAGAAAATTTCTCATTTGTTTTAATAGTAGCTGTATTTATAGGTATAATTTTGTGTTTAATATGCCAGTTTTTTGTAAAAGATATAGTTAATATTCTAGGTGCTAATGATGTTATATATCCTTATGCATTAGATTATTTATCAACTTTATTATGGTTTTCACCTATAAGTATAATTCAATTAGCTTATCAATATCTATTTGTTGCTAATGGTAAATCAAAAATAGGATTAATCGTAACTATATTAGGTGGCATTGCAAATATAGTTTTAGACTATGTTTTTATAGCTATATTTGATATGGGTATAAAAGGTGCTGCCATAGCAACAGGTATTGGATATAGTATTCCTGCTATATATGGCACAATATACTTTATAGTTAAAAGACATCTTAATATTTATTTTGTTAAACCAAAAAAAGATTTAAATGTTCTTTTCAAAAGTATGACAAACGGTTCATCTGAAATGGTTACAAACCTTGCTATGAGTATAACTACATTCTTATACAATTTAGTTATGGTAAGGACATTAGGTCAAGACGGAGTTGCTGCTATTACTATGGTTTTATACATGGACTTTTTACTAGTAGCTATCAGTTTAGGATACTCAATGGGTGTTGCTCCATTAATAAGCTATAATTATGGTTGTCAAGATAATCAAAAACTTAAAAAAATCTTTAAAATAAGCATTATATTTTCTATATTGCTAGGTGTTATTACAACATCATTAACCACATTATTTGCAGAACAACTAATAGGCCTATTCACTAAAAAAGGAGAATATGTATTCGATTTAGCAGTATCTGGACTTTATTTATATGCTATTGGATACATATTTAAAGGAGTTAATATATTTAGTTCTGCAATGTTTACAGCTTTCTCAAATGGAAAAATATCTGCCGTTCTTTCTTTTACAAGAACTTTGGTATTTTTAGTTGCAACTATTTTAGGATTAGGATATCTATTTGGTGTAACTGGTGTTTGGAGTGCTGTTTCTGTTACAGAATTTTTATCTATTTTATTAAGTGCATTCTTCTTAATAAGATATAAAGATAAATATAATTATCTATAAAAAATAAGAGTTACAACTTAAGTTGTAACTCTTATTTTTTATATTCCTTTTGAAGTTCTTACACTTGGTAAATAATTTCTTGAAACTCTTTCTACAAACAAGCGATTATTTTCAATGTTTACTCCTTCAAACTCAACTTTGTCTTGACCTTCAACTACTTCTGATGATTTCATAAAGCTATCTTTTTCATCTAAAGTATTATATAAGTATATTATATCTCCTTTTTTAACATTAGATATAACCACTTTATCTCCATTTATTTCTATTTCAGATGGTAAAACTTTTCTAGATTGTTCTGGATATGCTTCATCAAAAAGTTCAAAAGCGTAAATTCTTGTATGACCATCACCATTCAAACTAGTTTGAGCTGGTTCTAAAATTTGAAGTCTTACATATCTTGCATCAACAGGATTAAACAACATTCTTAAAACTTCATTGTCTACATTTTCATAAACTTCATCAACTATACTAAAGTTTTCACCATCAACACTTGCTAAAATTTGGAAATCTCTAGTGTTCCATACTTGTGTTTCTTTAGCATCAGGGTGTCCACAGTTTACTACACGATATTGTTTTATATTTCTTACTTGTTTTAAATCTACTGTCAAATATGGTCTTAATTGAGTAGAACACCATTTTCCACCTGGTACAATTTTACCACTAACAACATTTTGTCCTATTTCTTTATCATTAGCATCACTTGAAGTTTCTACTGTAACACCTAATGAGCCTAGCGCTATGTTATTTCTATTATAATTTAATTCTAGTGGTGCATTTTCAATACCAACTGCAACAGCAACAATGCTTGTTATATCTTTTATAAATGGTTTAATTCTATATGTAGCAACATCTACTGTAAAGTTTTGTTCTCTACCGTCTTTAAATCTTCTTACTTTACATTTTTCTGTTAAATCTAATAATCTTAAAGATTCTGTATTAAAGTGCTCAACTTTTAATTTATCTTTATCATAAAATGCTTTTATAGCATTTAAAGCATTTTGACCTGATTTAGCAACTAATTCAAAAGCTTGTAAAAATGGATTTAATTCTTCAACTAAAGTTTTATTTTTACATTTATTCATTATTGTCAATGCTGCATTTTCCATTTCTACAAATTTATCATATAAACTTGCTAATTTATCACTTATATCATTATTATTAACTACACCATCTTTAACTTGTTGTAAAAGGTCTTTTATTTCCCAAGACTCATCATAGAAGAAATCTCCACTAATACCACCGTCATCTAGTAAATAACAGCTATTAGAAGCAAAAATTTCTAATTCTTTTGCAACATCTTTATCCAATGCAACAAATGATTGTTTAAAACTTTCTTCAGCATTATATGCTTTTGTATTCCAGTTATGATCCGCAATACAGAACAATGCTTGTTTAGAAGCTTGTGCTTGGTTCATAGGATTTGAGAAAAATGCATTTATATTATCTATATCTGTACTTAGATTTTCTACTTTACCCATTAATATTTTAGCATCACAATAGTCATTTACAGGATAGTTCCACCATACAGATAAATTTTTATTACTGTTAATAATTCTTTTTGGTGCTTCCATTTGCTCTCTTGAAATATTAGACATAGTTGCAGCACCTGTCCACATTATTTCTACATCTTCATGTAAAGTTTCTACAAATGGTTTAAAGTATTCTGTCATAGATGGACCCCATGCTTCGCAATATCTAGTACCAACTGTAACTAAAGGTCTAACATCTTTTTTAGGTTTAACAAATAAATCATCTATTTTATTTATAAACTCTGCTTGTTGCTTACCGTCTGGAATTCCACCAATATCATCAAATAAAACACCAAATTGTCTAACACCCAAACCATATAATTGTTCTAGTTTATTTATAGCAGATTGTAAATCTTCCTCACTATCAAGGTCTATTGTATCTCCAGGGTGAATTGTCCACATAAAAGTGAAGTTATTATCATAACCTGTTTTAGCTAATTCTTCTATTTGCTTAGCTTCTTTTTCAGGATATAATTCTCTCCAATATTTTCTGTGATATGGGTCATCTTTTGGAGCGTAAATATATGTGTTCATTTTATATTCACTTCCAAATTTCATTAAATCCATACGGTCGTTATGTGTCCAAGGGAAACCATAAAAACCTTCAATAAATCCACGATATAAAATATTAGGATAGTCCTTTATAAAACCTTTTAATATTTTATTATCTTTTATTTGTTCTAATATTTGAGAAAGTGTTAAAACTGCATAGTATAAACCTTCTTGGTCGTTACCTACTAAATAAATATTAGCACAATCATTTCCTTCAATAAATAATTGATATCCTTCAAATTTATATTCATTATCTACTTCAAAATTAACTTTTTCATCATTAAAATCTTTTAATAAAGATAAATAAATATTAGTATCGTTTACTGGTTTATTAGAAAAAGTATTATTATATTGATTACTGTTTAAAACATTTTTTAGTTTATCTAATGTTATTTGTTTTATATCACCATTACAGATAACATTAATATTTTCAGTAACTCTTAACTCAGTTTCTTCAAAATTTTGTAATTGAACATTAGGCCATATTTTATATGTGGTATTATTCATAATACACCCACCTCTTTCTTCAAACAATAAGTCTGACATTATGATATATCATATTATAGCATACTGCCTTTTAGTGTCAATAAACCTACTATTAAAATTTTTCATTTCTATATTTACTAGGGCTTATTTTTCTAAGTTTTTTAAATGTTTTGGAAAAAGAAATTACATCTTGATATCCACAAGAATTTGATATTGCTTTTATAGTTAAATCAGTATTTCTCAATAATTCTTCTGCTTTTGACATTCTAAATTCTACTAAATATTTACTTGGTGATATATTCAAATATTTTTTAAATATATGTGATAGATAACATCTATTTATTGATAAATACTTTGCCATATCATTAATTGTTATATCATAATGATAATTATAATTTATATAATCAATTGCTTTTTCTATATAATAATTTGTTTTACTATCATCAATTTGTTTTTGTGGCAAATTTTCCGATAGAATTGCTAAGAAATCATATAATAAACTTTGCAATTTCATTTCTTGATAAAAACTTGACTCGTTATATTTTAGCATTTTTTCTACACATTCTAAAACTTTATCTATTCTTTCAAAATTGATTACTGGATTTTTCTTGCTAAGTCCACAATTACATAAATATTTATCTACATTTTCACCCTCTATTGAAATCCAAACATACTCCCATGGATTTTCTTCATCTGCTTGATAAAAAACAACATTATTTGGAGTAATTAAAAAAATATCTCCTTTTTTCAAATCGTATGTTTTTCCATTTGTAACAAACTTACCTTTTCCATTTATAACACAATGTATTACATAACTCGAATGTATTCCCTCTCCAAAATAATGGAGTGGTTTACATTTTTGATGTCCACAAAAAAGCATTTTTATATTATAATCTTTTCTTGTTTTTAAAATCAATTCTTTATCCATAATAATAAATCACCACAATGTAAAGTATAATATTTTTATTGTTATATTACAACCTAAAAAAGCTGATTTAACTAGTTTGTTAAATCAGCTTTTTTATTATACTTCAAAACCGGAAATTCCTGTTTTTTCATACCAATTATATTTTTTTATTTGTCCATTTATTTCCCATTTTGATGGACATTTTGTATATAACCAATCAATAGGTTTTATAATATCTTCTTGCTTACTGTTTATTAACAATAACTCTTTTAATTCCTCTTGTACTTCTTTAGACAAATCTTTTATTTTAGCAGATATAAATAAAGGTGTTGAACTTCTAGCTACCAAATCTGCCCATTGTCTATTGTATTTCCAAGGTAAATCTTGCATAGATTTTATACCAACACAGTCAGCATCAATATCAAAAAATGTTTTATGTTGTGGCAATCTAAATGCTAGTGTATTTATACCATATTTTCTTGTTCTTTCCCAGCAAAATCCACTTACATCATCACCAATTCTTTGCATATGCATTAATCCTGCACCTAAATGTCCTATACAGTTACAACCTAAAATATAACAACTATCATTTGTTGCATCTAAAATAGCTTTATATAAGTCTTTGATTATTTGAGCTGTTGTTTTAGTTCTGTCATAAAAACACCAATCACCTTTTGCCACATTGTCATTCATTTGAAATCCCCAAGCATCAAATATATCAAATGTAGAAAAATCGTGTTTTATAAGTTTGTATCCCCAATCAACTATATCTGAAATAATATTTTTAATATAATCTAAAACTTCTGGTACAGATGGGTCTAATATTTGAAAATCTCTTGATAATCTCCATTCTTTTGGTAATTTATCATCAGATGTATGTAGTAATCTAACCCATATTCCAGGTTTACAACCTCTATCACTAATCTCTTTTGCAAGTTTTTTCATATCAGGAAATTTTTCATTTCCTTTATGCCAAGGTCCACCATTATACTCATTTATTTTATGTGCCACTTGCCAACCATCATCAATAACCATAAAAGGTCTGTTATCTATTTTTTGATCAACTAGTTTTGATAAATAATCTGTATCTTCTATAACTGATTTTTCAGATATATCTCCATAAGCATAATACCAGTTGTTAAAACCATACACTGGTTCTTTTGGTAATATTGGATCATCACACATTTTTGTGCAAAAATGCTTTGCAAAATCAAAAATATCTACATTTTCATTATTTTCATAAACTACATCACAAACTTTTAGTTTTCCATTTAGTAGTACGCCTTTAGTACCATTTCTAACATCTAAATTTAAAGTTATTCCTATTTCGTCTACTTGCCAATAACAAAATGCGTTTGGTCTTACTTTAACACCATATCCTACACTTTGATTTTCTCTACTAATCAAGAAGTACCATGGCATAACTCTGTCAGCGCATAATCCTCTCCACTCTAAATCTCCATAGCTTCTTTCCCAAGCATCAGATAAAAATTTACTATCAACAGGAATATCCATGTTCCAACGCAATTTTATATTTTTTAACTCTACATTTTCAGCTTCTACATAAACACTTAAATGTGTTGTTTGATTTTCAAAAAAACATTTACTTTATCTTTTAAATCTTGATTATCTAAAATAATATAATCTGGTGTTTTTATAATACTTTCAAACATATAACCACTCCTTTTGTGTGTTCAAATTATATCATATTAAAAATTTAAAAAATATATATTTTTGTTAGTTGTTATATGTTTAGTTGTTATATATTTTATATAAATAACAAAAAGCTCGTATCTTTTGATACGAGCTTTTTAAAATTAGTCTATCGACTATTATTTATCAGCTAAAGCAGCTTGAGCAGCAGCTAAACGAGCGATTGGCACGCGGAATGGAGAACATGAAACATATGTTAAACCAACTTTGTGACAGAATTCAACAGAAGATGGGTCACCACCGTGTTCACCACAGATACCTAATTTGATATCAGGACGTGTTTGTTTACCTAATTTAGCAGCCATTTCTACTAATTTACCAACACCTGTTTGGTCTAATTTAGCGAATGGGTCATTTTCATAGATTTTCTTATCATAGTAAGCATCTAAGAATTTACCAGCATCGTCACGGCTGAAACCGAATGTCATTTGTGTTAAGTCGTTAGTACCGAATGAGAAGAATTCAGCTTCTTTAGCGATTTCGTCAGCTGTTAATGCAGCACGAGGAATTTCGATCATTGTACCAACTTTGTATGTTAATTCCATACCAGAAGCAGCGATAACTTCGTCAGCTGTTTTTGTAACAACACCTTTAACGTAAGCTAACTCTTTAACTTCACCAACTAATGGAATCATGATTTCTGGAACCATTTCCCAATCAGCATGTCTAGCTTTAACAGCTAAAGCAGCTTGGATAACAGCTTTTGTTTGCATAGCAGCGATTTCTGGGTATGTTACTGCTAGACGACAACCACGGTGACCCATCATTGGGTTGAATTCGTGTAAGCCATCGATAACAGCTTTAACTTCTGCTACAGTTTTGTTCATTTCTTTTGCAAGTTCTGCAATATCTTCTTCGTCTGTTGGAACGAATTCATGTAGAGGTGGGTCTAAGAAACGGATTGTAACTGGGTTACCTTCCATAGCTTCATATAATTCTTCAAAGTCACCTTGTTGCATTGGTAATAATTTAGCTAAAGCAACTTCTCTTTGTTCAACAGTATCAGCTAAAATCATTTCTCTCATAGCTTTGATTCTGTCAGCTTCGAAGAACATATGCTCTGTACGACATAAACCAATACCTTCAGCACCGAAGCTTCTAGCTTGTTTAGCATCTCTTGGAGTATCAGCATTTGTTCTAACTTTTAATGTTCTGAATTCGTCAGCCCATGTCATGATTCTGTCGAAATCACCAGAGATTGTAGCTTCAACAGTTGGGATAGCTTCACCATAGATTTTACCTGTTGAACCGTCTAATGAAATGTAGTCACCTTCATGGAATTCTTTTCCACCTAATGTGAATACTTTAGCTTCTTCGTCGATTTTGATTTCGCCACAACCAGATACACAGCAAGTACCCATACCACGAGCAACAACAGCTGCGTGAGATGTCATACCACCACGAACAGTTAAGATACCTTGAGCGTAGTTCATACCTTCGATATCTTCTGGAGATGTTTCTAATCTAACTAAGATAACTTTTTCACCTTTTTTAGTTGCCCATTCTGTAGCGTCGTCAGCTGTAAATACAACTTTACCGCAAGCAGCACCAGGAGAAGCTGGTAGAGCAGAACCAACAGGAGTAGCAGCTTTTAATGCAGCTGTATCAAATGTTGGGTGTAATAAAGAATCTAAAGATCTTGGGTCGATCATAGCAACTGCTTCTTCAGGTGTTCTCATACCTTCATCAACTAAATCACAAGCGATTTTTAATGCAGCAGCAGCTGTACGTTTACCGTTTCTTGTTTGTAACATGAATAATTTACCATCTTCGATAGTGAATTCCATGTCTTGCATGTCACGGTAGTGTTTTTCTAATTTAGAAACGATGTCTACGAATTGGTTGTAAACTTCTGGATTTTGTTCAGCTAAGTGAGAAATTGGGTTTGGAGTTCTAACACCAGCAACAACGTCTTCACCTTGAGCGTTCATTAAGTATTCACCGTATAGACCTTTTTCACCTGTTGATGGGTTTCTTGAGAAAGCAACACCTGTACCAGATGTATCGCCCATGTTACCGAATACCATCATTTGAACGTTTACAGCAGTACCCCAAGAAGAAGGAATATCGTTCATTCTTCTGTAGTAAATAGCTCTAGGGTTGTCCCAAGAACGGAATACAGCTTTTACAGCGCCCATTAATTGTTCTTTAGGGTCAGATGGGAAATCTGTACCGATTTTAGCTTTGTATTCAGCTTTGAATTGTTCAGCTAATTCTTTTAAGTCTTCAGCTGTTAATTCTGTATCTAGAGTAACGCCTCTTTCTTCTTTCATTTTGTCGATTAATTCTTCAAAATATTTTTTACCAACTTCCATAACAACGTCAGAATACATTTGGATGAAACGACGGTATGAGTCATAAGCAAAACGAGCGTTACCTGTTTTTTCAGCAAATTTTTCTACAACTTCATCATTTAAACCTAAGTTTAAGATAGTATCCATCATACCTGGCATAGAAGCTCTAGCACCAGAACGAACTGAAACTAATAATGGGTTTTCTAAGTCACCGAATTTTTTACCAGCGATTTCTTCTAATTTTTCGATGTTAGCCATGATTTCAGCTTGGATTTCTTCATTGATTTTTTCGCCATCAGCGTAGTATTGTGTACAAGCTTCAGTTGTAACTGTAAAACCTTGAGGAACTGGCATACCTAAAGATGTCATTTCAGCTAGGTTAGCACCTTTACCACCTAAAAGCTCACGCATAGAACCATTACCTTCTGAGAAAAGGTATACGAATTTCTTGCTCATAAAATTACCTCCAATAAATTTTATTGCACAAAAATACTATCTGTTTATTTTTATTAAATTAAAAAACAGACAAGTACCTAGAGCAATTTTTATCTTCTTAAAATTAAATACAATTATAACATTATACACAATTTTAAGTTTTCTAGTTTATTATAACAAATAATGCAGAATTTTTCTACCTATTTATAAAAAAAATATAAAATTTATGAAATTTTAAAAAATTAACTAAATATTATAGTAAAGTATTGCATTTTTTTACGTTTATTGCAATAATAAATTATATAGGTGGAGATTAATTATTTATGTATAAATAATGAGGGGGTTTAATATGAATAACACTTGTGCAATTATTTTAGCAGGGGGAAAAGGAACTCGAATGAAATCCAAAAAACCTAAGGTTTTATCAGAGATTTTATTCAAACCAATGTTAGGTTATGTTATTGAAGCTTGTAACAAAGCAAATGTTAATGACATATGTGTTGTTACAGGGTTTAAATATGAATTAGTTGAAGAATATTTATCATCTGTCGGTGATTTTTCTATTGCTAGACAACTAGAACAAAAAGGAACTGGCCACGCTGTAATGATGGCAAAAGATTTTTTACTAAAAAATAAAGGTAAAGATGTTTTAGTTTTGTGTGGAGATGCTCCTTTAATAACCCATGAATGTATAGAAAATTCTTACAAATCACATATAGAAAACAAAAATGCAATAACTGTAGTAACAGCTTGTTTAGAAGACGCTGGAAACTACGGAAGAATTTGTAGAAATGATGATGATACAATCAAAAAAATAGTTGAACGAAAAGATTGTACAGAAGAAGAAGTATTAATAAAAGAAATAAATTCTGGTGTATACTGGTTTAATGTTGATAATTTATTAGATTGTCTTGATAAATTAACTACAAACAATTCTCAAGGAGAATACTACTTAACAGATACATTAGAAATCACTATAAATTCAAATAAAAAAGTTTCTGCTTTTGTATGCGAAGATACTGATATCATTTTAGGTGCAAATTCTAGAAAAGATTTATTTGAATTAAACGAAAAAATGAGATTAAAAGTTATAGATAAACATTTTGAAAATGGTGTAGAATTTATATCATTAGATGGTGTTTATATTTCCCCTGATGCAAAAATTGGTTGTGATACAGTAATTTATCCTAATACAATTATCAAAGAAAATGTTGTTATTGGAGAAGATTGTAAAATAGGACCATCTACATTAATTCAAGACAGTGTAATTGACGACAGAGTTTCTCTAAATCAAGTACAATGTTATAAATCAAAAGTTCATCACGATACAGATATTGGTCCTTTTGTTCATATTAGACCAAACAGTGAAATAGACCACCATGTGCATATTGGAGATTTTGTTGAGGTTAAAAATTCATTTGTAGGTGCTGGTACAGGTATCTCTCACTTAACTTATGTTGGTGATAGTGATGTTGGTAAAAATGTAAACTTTGGTTGTGGAGTTGTTACTGTTAACTACGATGGAGTAAATAAACATCGTTGCACTATCAAAGATGGTGCTTTCATTGGTTGTAATACAAATTTAATAGCCCCAGTTACTATTGGAGAAAATGGTTATACTGGTGCTGGTTCTACTATAACAGACGATGTTCCTGACGAAGCTTTGGGTATTGCAAGAGCAAAACAACAAATAAAAAAAGATTTTTCGACAAAAAAACTTGCAGGAAGACGAAAAAAGGTGTAATATATATATATATGCTTTTTTATAGGTATAAGCAAAGTATCAAACTGTCTTAATATTTTTTAAGATGGTTAAATAGATTTTAAGTGAAAATTGAAGGAGAGTAATTTCATGAATTTACATGGCAAGGACATTAAAATCTTTACAGCCAACTCAAACAAACAAGTTGCTATGGATATAGCAAAAGATTTAGGTTTACCAGTAGGAGAATCTGAAGTAGTTACATTCAGCGACGGAGAAATTTCTGTTTCTATTAAAGAATCTGTTCGTGGTTCTGATGTTTTCGTTGTTCAATCTACTTCTCAACCTGTTAACAACAACCTAATGGAATTATTAATTATGATCGATGCTTTCAAACGTGCATCTGCTGGTCGTATCACTGCTGTTATCCCATACTTTGGATATGCAAGACAAGACCGTAAAGCAAAAGCTAGAGATCCAATCTCTGCAAAACTTGTTGCTGACTTAATCGCAACTGCTGGTGCTGACAGAGTTTTAACTATGGACTTACATGCAGCACAAATTCAAGGATTCTTTGATATCCCAGTTGACCACTTATTAGGTGTGCCAATTCTAGCACCTCACTTCATTGAAAAATTTGGTGAAGATAAAGATGATGTTGTAGTAGTATCTCCAGACTTAGGTTCTGTTACTCGTGCTAGAAACTTTGCATCTAGATTAGATGTGCCTTTAGCTATCGTTGACAAACGCCGTCAAAGAGCTAATGTATGTGAAGTTATGAACATTATCGGTAATGTTGAAGGAAAACGCGTAATCTTAGTTGATGACATGATTGACACTGCTGGTACATTATGTAACGCT
This sequence comes from Oscillospiraceae bacterium, assembly GCA_017887325.1. GTDB lineage: Bacteria > Bacillota > Clostridia > Oscillospirales > Ruminococcaceae > Massiliimalia. Next base: position 113,468 of record JAGHIE010000001.1, read on the forward strand.
GCTAAAGCTATCATCGAAGTTGGTGGAGCTAAAGAAGTTACAGCTTGTGCTACTCATGGTGTTCTTTCAGGACCTGCTATTGAAAGAATTCAAAACAGCGTATTAAAAGAAGTAGTATTATTAGACACTATCGCACTACCAGAAGAAAAGAAAATTGATAAAATTACTCAACTTAAAGTTGGTCCTGTTTTCGCAGAAGCTATCGAAAGAATTTACGAAGACAAACCAGTTTCACCTTTATTTGTATAATAAAGAAATTAAATGGCTTAATGAAAAATCATTAAGCCATTTTTTATTGAATTAAAATTATTTTAGTGATAAAATTAGCATAAAATACTCAAGGTTAAAGAAGGGATTTTATGTCTTTAATTACTTTTGAAAACTTTTGTAAATATTACGGAAAGTTTTGTGCTGTAAACAATCTTAATTTTTCCATAGAAAAAGGAAAAATTGTAGGATTTGTAGGTAAAAATGGTGCTGGTAAAAGCACAACTATTAGATCCTTATTAAATATAATATCTCCTACTAGTGGTAAAATAACAGTAAAAGGACTTGACTCTATCAAAAACTCTAAAGAGATAAAGCAATTTACAAGTTATATTCCTAGTGAACCTTTTTTCTATGATAACATAACTGTAAAACAACTATTTGAGTTTTGTAATAAATTTTATAAAAACAATAATACATCTTATAAAGACCTTGCAAAATATTTAGAATTGGATATAAATAAAAAAATATCTGACTTAAGCTTAGGAAATAAGAAAAAAGTTTCAATAATTCAAGCTTTACTCAAAGAAAATGAAATCATAATAATGGACGAACCTACAAATGGTTTAGACCCATTAATGCAACAAAAATTCTTTGATTTAATTTTAAAAGAAAAACAAAAAAGTGTGACTGTTTTCTTATCAAGCCACAATCTTTCAGAAGTTGAAAAATACTGTGACGAAGTAATAATAATAAAAAACGGTGAAATTATCGATACAATTGATATGAATAAACATAAACTTGAACCTAAACAAATTGTTTCATATACCACACAAGAAAACACTTCTAATACATTTGAATTTTCTGGTAATATCAATGACTTAATAAAAGATTTATCCAAAATAAATCTTGCAACATTGGAGATAAAAAATAAATCTGTAGAAGATGAATTTATTAAATATTATCAGGAGGATTAATAGTATGTTTGAAATGAAAAATATTGGAAAACTATTATCATTTTCAATAAAGACTAATATAAAAACAATTATCGGTTGGTGTATTGCAATATTTTCTATAATGTTTATGTATATGATATTGTTTCCATCTATGGAGGATATGGCATCAATAAAACTTGAAGCAATGCCAGAAGAATTATTACAATTTATGGGTATGGAAGATATGTCTAGCCTTTCAAACTTCTCATCATATTTTGGTATGATATATGGTTTAATCCTCATTGCTATAAGTATTTTTACAGCAACATTTAGTTCTAATTTAATTGCAAAAGAAGAAAAAAATAAAACAATAGAGTTTTTATACAGCTTCAATGTTACAAAAACAGAAATATATGTATCAAAAGTTGTAACAGCTGTTATAGCAAGTAGTCTTGTTATATTCTCAGCTTTTATTTCTACATCAATATGTGGGTTTATAAATGGTGGAGATACCTTTAAATTTAATGATGTTTTAACTATTACAAAAATATCTGCAATTACAGTATTTTTCTTTATGTCATTCTCTTTTTTAATAAGTGGTGCTACAACTAAAATATCAACAGCCATGTTATCAAGTGGTTTTCTTTTAATTTTATATGTACTTGGATATTTAGGAAAACTTCTAGAAGATAAAGCAAAGTTTTTGGTATACTTAAGTCCATTTGAAACTTTCAATTCTAATAATATTCTTGACTTACATAGCAATACAATAATATCTATTTTCGTATATTTCTTAATAACCTTATTGTTCTTTATTTTAGGTGGCATTTTATATAATAAAAGAGATTTTAATGTTTAACATAAAAAGGATAGTCATTAATGACTATCCTTTTCTTTTTTATATAAAATATAAGAATAAACTATTGGAAATAAAATTATAACAATTACTACTGGAATAAAAGCTAAATTTACTATACTACTTTTTAAAACGGCTGTAATTATCATAAAAATACCACAAATTACAAAACAAACAGCCCCTACTCTATGAGTTTTATTCCAAACATTTTCACTAGCTAATGTCCATGGAGTTTTTATTCCTACTGTATAATTTTGTTTACATTTAGGCATATAATTTCCAATAACTATAAATAATATACCTATCAATCCACCTACTATTAAACCAATATCTACTTTTTTACCCATATTTGCTATTATAGAAACAATTTGAATTATATTTGTTAAAATAGGCATAAACCACAAAACTATATTTAAGACTTTTTTGCTTCTATCAACATTAGCTCTTTTAGGATCTGCTTTTGTAACTACTAAACATAAAATAGTTAAACCTATTAAAATTAAAGGCATACCAAAAAGTGCAAATGGTTTTGAAGAGTATCCGTCAGGTTCATTGTTAAAATTCCAGTGTGTTATCATTGTATCAGGTAGTTTTGAATAAAAAATTGCACCTAAAATAAATGGCAATAAAAATAATAAAACGTAAATTATTTTTGATATTGTAATTTTATTTTTCATCATTTTTCCCTCCTAAAAATCCATTTATCCAATTTATTACTTCTTCAAAAAGTGATAAATTAATTTCATAATAAATAAATTTTCCCTCTCTAACATCACTTATTAAATCAGCTTTTTTGAGTATTGATAAGTGATGAGATATTGTTGCTCCTGTCGTTTCAAATTTTTCGGATATCTCTCCTGCCGACATTCTTCCATATTTTTTCAGTATTTCTAAAATTTCTCGTCTTGTAGGATCTGAGAGTGCTTTAAATGTATCTGTAAACATATTATCACCTCTTTAATATATTCATTTAGATAATTATCTAAATGACTTTCTACCTACAGTATATGTCAACCAAAACAAAAAGTCAATATATATTTAGATAATTATCTAAATATATATTGACTAACTTAATCTTCCCATTCTATATCCTTAAAATCTATATCATTTGCATTCTTAGGAAAAGCTTTTGGTTCATCAAATTCTCTTAAAGGTTTAATATAATATATTAAATCAAGCCATTTATTAAACTTAAACCCAACATTTTTATGTATTCCAGCACAGTAAAAACCAAACTCATCGTGTAATCGCTCACTACTAGCGTTAGGATAGCTTACAACACCATAAGCATTATAAAATCCTTGCTCTGTTATAAAATCTATTAAAGCAGCGTACAGACGCCTTCCAAGTCCTTTACCACAAAAACTGTTATCTAGGTATATTGACAACTCACAATCCCAATTAAAAGCTGTTCTGGAGTGATAAGATGACGCATACGCATACCCAACAACTTTTCCATCACATTCACATACAAAATAAGGAAATTTACTCTTTATGTTGTTAACTCTATCAGTAAAACTTTCTAATGTAGGAACATCATATTCATAAGTTATTGTAGTATTAAGAATATATGGTGCATATATTTCTAAAACTCGTTTTATATCGCTATCTTTAATTCTTCTGATTTTATACTTACTCATAACTTCCTCCTTCAAAATAAAGGTAAGTGAAATCTCACTTACCTTTATTTTTATTATTCTTCTGTATCTTCTTGTGAATCTTGTTCTAATTCTTGTTCTAGTTTTTCTAATTCTGCTACATCAACATCATCTTCTGAGTCTGTTTCTACTGTTGAAACTTCCTCTTCTTCGTCATGTTCAGCTCTTGCAAAAGATACAAGTTTAGCACCTTCGTTCACTCTCATAACTCTTACACCACTTGCATAACGTGACATGATATTTACATCAGATACTCTGATACGAATTATGATACCATCATCAGAAATTAAGATTAAATCGTCATCATCATCAACAACTTTGATACCTGCTACATAACCTTTAATATCAGATACTTTGTAGTTAATCTTACCATAACCACCTCTGTTTTGGATACCGTATTCTGAAATTAAGCTTCTTCTACCTTGACCTTTATCTGTAATAGTCATTACAGTAGCATTTTCTCTAAGTCTAGCTAACCCTACAACTTCATCATCATCTCTAAGTTTAATAGCTCTAACACCTCTAGCACTTCTTGATAAAGGTCTAGCATCTTGCTCATTAATTCTAATAGCCATACCATTTCTTGTAGCTATTAATAATTCATGTGAACCATTTGTAAGTTTTGCAAATGCAAGTTCATCATCTTCATTCAATGTAATTGCTATCAAACCATTTTTTCTGATATTTTTGTAAGCACTTAACTCTGTTCTCTTGATTAAGCCTTTTTTAGTTACCATAACAAGATATTTATCAGGGTCAAAATCTTTTACATTTATCATATAGGCAATAGATTCATCTTGTTCTAATTGTAGTAAGTTTACTATATTAGTTCCTTTTGATGTTCTGCTACCTTCTGGTATTTGATAACATTTTAATCTATGCATTTTACCTTTAGTTGTAATAAACAATACATGGTCATGAGTTGATGAAGTAAAGATTTCTTCAACAAAATCTTCTTCTCTTTGTGACATACCAGACACACCACGACCACCACGTTTTTGTGTTTTATAAACACAGGTAGCCATACGCTTAATATAACCTAAGTGTGTTCTAGTAATTACACATTCTTCTTCTGGGATTAAGTCTTCTATATCAACTTCTCCACTAACCATTTCAATATTAGTTCTTCTTTCATCACCATATTTGCGTTTAATTTCAGCAAGTTCTTTTTTGATGATTTCTACAACTAATTTATGGTCACTTAAAATAGCTTCTAATTCAGCTATTTTTTCCATAATAGCTTTAAATTCATCTTCTATTTTTTGTCTTTCAAGACCTGATAATTGACCTAAACGCATTGCAACTATAGCAGATGCTTGTGCATCGTCTAAGTATACTCCGTCTGTTCCATAATCGACTAAAGTTACTTCACCCATTGATACACTGCCATTTGATAATTTAAAGCATCTTTCCATTAACGCTTGTTTTGCTGATGGTTGGTCTTTAGATGCTCTAATTATAGCTATAACTTCATCTATAAAGTCTAACGCTATTGTTAAACCTTTTAAGATATGTGCTCTTGCTCTAGCTTTTTCAAGGTCAAACATAGTTCTTCTACGAATAACTTCACATTGGAAATCAATATAATGGTCTAAAATTTCTTTTAGAGTCATTACTTTAGGTTGTCCATCTGCTAAAGCTAGTAATATAACCCCAACTGTTTCTTGTAATTGACTATATTTATATAATTGGTTTAATACAACTTGGGCGTTAGCATCTTTTTTTAGTTCAACAACTATACGCATACCATCTCTGTCAGATTCATCTCTTAAATTAGAGATACCCTCTATTCTTTTATCTTTTACAAGACCTGCTATGCTTTGTATTAATCTAGCTTTATTAACCATATATGGTATTTCTGTAACAACGATATGATACCTACCATTTTTTTGTTCTTCAATCTCTGCTTTTGCTCTTAATATAATTTTTCCTCTACCAGTAGCATAAGCAGCTCTTATACCTGAATATCCCATAATTGTACCACCAGTTGGGAAGTCAGGACCTTTTATAAATTCCATTATGTCGCCTAAATCTGCATCTGGATTATCCATAACAAAATCAACTGCATCTATAACTTCTCCCAAGTTATGTGGTGGTATATTAGTAGCCATACCAACAGCGATACCTGTTGAACCATTTACTAATAAGTTTGGATATCTTGAAGGCAATACTGTTGGCTCTTTTAAACGGTCATCATAGTTTGAAGTAAAGTCAACTGTGTTTTTATCTATATCTGTAAGCATTTCTGTTGAAATCTTGCTCATTCTTGCTTCAGTATAACGATAAGCAGCAGCAGGGTCACCGTCAACAGAACCAAAGTTACCATGACCATCTACTAAAGGATAGCGCAAAGAGAAATCTTGTGCCAAACGAACTAATGCATCATAAACAGATGCGTCACCATGTGGGTGATATCTACCTAATACAGAACCTACTGTATCTGCACATTTTCTGTATGCAGTATTAGGAGATAGATTATTCTCATGCATTGTATATAAAATTCTTCTATGAACTGGCTTTAATCCATCTCTAACATCTGGTAAAGCACGACTAATGATAACAGACATTGAGTATTCTATAAATGATTTTTTCATTTCTTTCTCAATATCTACTGAAATAATATTTGAATTATCAGTATTATACAACTTATATTCCACCTTTCACAAGGTATAAAAAAACCTTAATATTACAAACGAGCGTACTTATTATTTAATCCGTTATTCAATAAATTACTGATATTTTTTATTTCCTCATCATTTTTCAAACAACGCTTTGGCAACAAAAATATTCTTTGTTTTGCATAACCAATTATAAATAAATCATTTGTTTCCCAAGCTCTTAACTGTCCACTATCATAACTAATTATTGTAGCTGTTTCACCTTCACCAAACACAATAACATCATCATAAATAGACATCTTGTAATCCTCTATTGGATTTTGTCTTACAGTTTTTACCATTGTTTTTATATGATTTATAGGATAATACCATATCATACCTAAAACGGCTACACAAATAACACATATAAATATATCAAATGTTCCTTGACTTTTACCCATACCTAATCTCACTAGATAAGTAATAAATAATAATCCTATAACAAGTGAGTATATCCAATTTTTTCTGTATATTGTGTATTTTTGAAATATTTTTAAGGCTACCTCTAATTCATCTGCATTAAAATTATAAGTTACATCAATACCACTTTTTTCTTTTAATTTATCCAATTCTTCTGGAGTTGCATTTATTGGAGGCTCTTCATCAAATTTATCAGCAACAATTCCTTTTTTTGTAACTGTAGCTTCTAAAACTTCTTTTTGTGATTTTTCATCATTGATTTGCTCTATATTGCTTTCTTTTTCCATATTTTCTTTACTCATAATAAAACCTTTCTAAACATCAAGATTTTGAGCATACTTAGCATTTTTCTCGATAAACTCTCTTCTAGGCTCTACTTTTTCACCCATTAATATACTAAATATCTCGTCAGCTGATACAGCATCTTCTAATTCAACTTTTATCATAGTTCTTCTTTCTGGATCCATTGTTGTTTCCCACAATTGTTCTGGGTCCATTTCCCCAAGACCTTTGTATCGTTGAATATCTACTTTTGCATTGTTTTCTCCAGCTAATTCTTTTATATACATATCTCTTTGAGTATCTGTATAAGCATATCTAACTTGTTTTCCTCTACTTAATTTAAATAGTGGAGGTTGTGCTATATAGATATGTCCTTCTTCAATCAAAGGTTTCATAAATCTAAAGAAAAATGTTAGTAACAATGTTCTAATATGAGATCCGTCAACATCGGCATCGGCCATTATGATTACTTTTCCATATCTCAATTTAGAAATATCAAAATCTTCACCAATACCAGTACCTAATGCTGTTACAACAGGAATTAATTTTTCATTTCCATAAACTTTATCAAGTCTTGCTTTTTCTACATTCAACATTTTACCCCATAAAGGTAATATAGCTTGGAATCTTCTATCTCTACCAGATTTTGCAGAACCACCAGCAGAATCCCCTTCGACGATATATATTTCTGTAAACTCTGTATCTCTAGAAGAACAGTCAGCCAATTTACCAGGTAATGAAGTAGACTCTAATGCTGATTTTCTTCTAGTTAATTCTCTAGCTTTTCTAGCGGCTTCCCTAGCTCTTTGTGCATTTATTGCTTTATCAAAGATTTCTCTTGCAACAGCTGGATTTTCTTCAAAATAATCACCTAAACTTTGAGCTACTAATCCATCTACTAATGGTCTAGCTTCAGGGTTACCTAATTTACCTTTGGTTTGTCCTTCAAACTCACAGTTAGTAAGTTTTACAGAAATAATAGCTGTTAACCCTTCCCTAACATCATCACCTGTAAGTTTGTCCCCATCTTTTAACAAGTTATGTCTTTTACCATAATCGTTAAATACTCTTGTTAAAGCGTTTTTAAAACCAATTTCGTGTGTACCACCATCAACAGTGTGTATGTTGTTTGCAAATGATAAAATCAAATCATTATAACTTGTATTATATTGCATAGCAACTTCTGCAATAGAGTCGCCAACTTCTTTTTTTAGGTAAATTACATTTTCATGCAAAGTTTCAATTTGTTTGGATTTATTTATATGTTCAACAAAGCTTTTTATCCCACCTTCATAGTGTAACTTTGTTTCAACAACTTCATCTTCTCTTAAATCTCTAAAAATAATTTTTATACCAGCATTTAAGAAAGCTTGTTCTCTTAATCTCTTTAATAGGATATCGTATTCGTAAACAGTTGTTTCAAAAATTTCATCATCTGCTTTAAAGAATACTTCTGTACCTGTTTTGTCTGTTTTTCCTATAATTTTTAGTTCTTCTTTGTAGTGACCTCTTTCAAATCTTTGGAAAAATTCATTTTCACCATTGTAAATGTGAAGCTCTAAATACTCACTTAAAGCATTAACAACAGACGCACCAACTCCGTGTAGACCACCAGATACTTTGTATCCGCCTCCACCGAATTTACCGCCAGCGTGTAATATTGTATAAACTACTGTAGCAGCTGATATTCCTTCTTTTGGATGAATTCCTGTAGGAATACCACGACCATTATCTAAAACATGTATAACATTATTTGGTAAAATTTCTACCAAAATTTCTGTACAATATCCAGCTAAAGCTTCATCAATAGCATTATCAACTATTTCGTATACCAAGTGATGTAAACCTCTAGGTCCTGTTGAACCAATGTACATACCAGGTCTTTTTCTTACAGCTTCTAATCCTTCTAATACTTGAATCTGGCTTTCGTCGTAGCTTTGATTATTATTTATATCCATAATTTCCTCCTACTTTTGCGCTTAAAAAATAACAACAATTACAAATGGTGTCTATTCCAAACTATCCATACCTAACTTTGCTCTTTTTAGTAATGTTCTTGATGATATTTGAGAAATATATAATTTTTGACCTTTATCTGTTTGACAAACTATAAAAGACTTTGGCATTTCATATGAAACATTATATACTTGCTGATTATTTGTAGCATTTGATAAAAAATCTTTTGTATATTTAGAAATTGACGCATTTTCTATATCAAATATACCAATAATATCTTTAGTTCTTACAACTGTTTCTTGTCCTAAATGTAAATACAAATAACCACCACCATCAAAATTTATATATTTACCTCTTGTTCTTCCAATAATTTACCAGATTCTATTTTAAATATTTTACCTTTTTTCAAATGAATGGTATTAAAAACATCACAACATGTTATAAACACTTGTTTTTTTCTTACATGATTTAAAATATAATCCTGTCTATCAACATCTAATTCGCTCATAACATCATCTAATAATATTATAGGATTTTCTCCTGTAACTGCTTTTAATAAATCAGCTTCAGCCAATTTTATTGCAACTACACAGCTTCTTTGTTGACCTTGAGAACCATATGTTTTTACTGATAATTGATTAATAAAGACATCTAAATCATCTCTATGTACACCAATTCCTGTAAAACCATATCTTATATCTTGTTCTAAATTATCTCTTAATTTTTCATAATACAAATCTATATATTTATCATCATACCTATCTATTCCATTCATATCATCAAAAGCTGAAGATAAATATTTTATATTAAAAATTTCTTTTTCTTTTGATAAACCAGAATAAATAGGTGATGCTATCTTATTTAATTTCATTACATAATCATTTCTGTAAATAGAAATGATTGTTCCTAATTTTGCAAGTTGCATATCCCAAATTTCTATTGTTTCTTTTAAATAACTTTTTTTAGGTATATCTTTTAACAGAGCATTTCTCTGTTCTAAAACTTCTTCATATCTACTTAAATATTCTAAGTATTGAGGTTGTATTTGAGATATTGCCAAATCTATAAATTTTCTTCTATTTTTAGGAGAACCTTGTATAAACTCCAAATGTGAGGGTGAAAAAACTATACAATAAAATTTTCCAGCTATTTCTTTATTATTTTTTAGTGGAACTCTATTTAGATAATATTCTCTTTTTTTAGAAATCTTCATTACAGCATTTTGCTGTCTTTGTCTGTCCTCAAAGCAAATATCAAGTTTTGCTATTTTAGAATCAAAATTTATAAGTTCTGACATTTTTGAGTTTCTAAAACTCTGATTTCCGGTAAACAACCATATAGACTCTATAATATTTGTTTTGCCTTGAGCATTATTTCCATAAATTACATTTATGTTTTCACATGGATTTATAGTTATATCTTTTATGTTTCTATAATCTTTTAATGATAGTTTTTTCAATATCATTGTATTTTTCTACACCTCAAAATAAATAATTAAACAATAGTTAATCTATAATCATCTATTTCCACAACATCGCCAACTCTTAATTTTTTTCCTCTTTGAGTACAAACTTCTCCATTAACCTTCACTGCACCTTCTAAAACTATTTCTTTAGAATGTCCACCAGTTTCTGCTATTCCAACAAATTTTAAGAATTGATCTAGTTTAATAAATTCAGTAGTTATTTTTATTTCATTTTCAATCATATTTTTTCTCCTATAATTAACCGTCTATTTCATCTTTTATTCTTATAGGCATTACTATAAATAAGAATTCATCGCTATCTAATGGAGTAATTTTTATAGGTAATAAAGGACCGTTTGTTTCAATATAAACTTCATCACATTCACTAGCTTTTAAAGCATCACTCATATACTTATTGTTAAATCCTAAAGTTATATCTTCACCTGTCAATTCTCCAGTAAATGAATCTGTTATTTGACCTAAACTTGTTTTACAAAATAGTTTTATAGAATCTTTTTTAATTTCCCATCTAATTGGACTTTTCATTCTGTCGTTGATAATTATAGAAGCTCTGTTTATACATTCCATAAAATCTCTAACTTTAACTTTAAGTCTTGTTTTATATTCAGTAGGAATTGATCTTCTATAATCAACTACATCACCTTCTATTAATCTTGAAATGATGCTATATCCGTCCAATTCAAAAATAATATGTCTATTAGAAACCCTTATGTAAACTTTTTCTTTTTCTTCATCTTCTTTATTTTTTAGATTTATTTTAGAAATAAGTTTTTGTATTTCTGTTAATGTTTTTCCAGGAACTAAGAATTTAAAATTATCATCACAGTCTATGTCTTCTTTTCTTAAAGCTAATCTGCAACCATCTAAAGTAACTAACAATAATTTTCTATCAACTATTTCAAATAGACAACCTTTAAATACAGGATTTTGGTCTGTTTGAGCAACAGCAAATAAAGTTTGTGAAATCATACCTCTTAAAGTATCTACATCTAAAGAAAATTCTTTATCTTTAGATATTGTAGGAATTTCAGGATAATCTTGTGCATTTAATCCTAATATAGTAAATTCTACATCTTCACATTTAATAACAGTAAATAATTTTTTATCTACTGTTATATCTATCTTACTATCTGGCATTTTATTAATAATATTACCAAATAATGTGGCAGGTAAAACAACTTCTCCATCTTGAGAATTTTCTACTGGAATAGTTTTTATTATTCCTAAATCTAAATTATATCCTGTGAGAGTAAGAGTATTATTATTACATTTTAGTAATATACCTTCTAAAGAAAGTAAAGTAGACTTAGAAGCTACTGCTAAAGAAACACTATTTATTACTTCACATAATAAGTTTTTATCACAAGTAAATCTCAAAATTATGTCCTCCTTTGTAATAACGATAATAAATCTATTATATTATATCATAAATTTTAAAAAAAATCATCTATTTTTTAATTATTTTAGAATGAAGTAAAACAAATAAAATCCAATGCAAGATTTCCTGCATTGGATTTTATTATTGTATTTCATGTAAAGACAAAGAATTTATATTATCAACAATAAAAAGTATATATATTATATATAAATATAAAATAATAGGTAGTATTAGTAGTAGTAGGGCATGTTGAAAAATTTGAAAACTTAATAATACTCGATGATATCTAAGTTTGTATAAATATACAATTGTGAAAAACTATACAATTAACATAATAAAAACATTTTGAAAAAAGTTGAAAAATATTTATATAAGTTTTCAACTACCTAAAAATGAAAAAAAGTTGAAAATAAAAGAAAAATTAGTTAAAAAAATAATAAACTTAAAATTATACGTTGAAAATTAAAAAAAAAAAAATGTTGAAAACTCCACATTAGCTATTTTTTATGTTTTTAATAATATCTTCTATTATTCCTTTAACATGATTATCTGTTTCTATTCTTTCTTGTATTGTTTTTATGTAATATGTAACAGTTGAGTGGTTTCTGTTTCCTAAAGACTCCCCTATTTCATTTTGAGACATTTGTGTTATTTCTCTTATAGCGTAAGCACAAACTTGTCTAGCGTTAGAAATATTTGCAGAACGCTTGTTTGATTTTATATCATCAGGAGAAACAGCGTAAGTTTTCGCAACTTCTTCTATAATTTTTCCAACAGTAACTGGAGTTGGTTGTGTATCGTTTAAAATACCTTTTATTACTTGTTGAGCTATTGTATTATTAGGTTTTAAGCCTTGTAATATATGAATAGCTCTTAATTTTTTTACTGCACCTTCAAGTTGTCTTATATTACTTTTTAAGTAAGTTGCAATGTAATGAGCAACTTCATCTGGAATATAGAAGTTTAATAACTCAGCTTTTCTAGTTATAATAGCAATTCTTGTTTCAAAATCAGGTAAACCTACATCGGCTAAAAGGCCACCAACGAATCTGTTTCTAAGTCTTTCTTCTAATACTTTGATTTCATTTGGTGGTCTATCTGATGTTAAAACGATTTGTTTGCCTAATTGGTACATTTCATTAAATGTGTGGAATAATTCTTCTTGTGTACTGTCTTTACCAGAAATAAACTGAACATCGTCCATCAATAATACATCAGCTTTTCTGTATTTATCATGGAATTTTTCAGTTGTTTTTGTTTTTAGTGCATATATAAGATCGTTTGTAAATTTTTCAGCACTAATATAAAGGATTTTCATGTTAGGATTGTTTTTTAATAATTCGTGTCTAATAGCACATAATAAATGGGTTTTTCCAAGTCCTGATGGTCCATGTATAAATAGTGGATTTGAGCATGGGTCTGCCCCTTTTTCTACAACACCTTTACAAGCAGCATAAGCAAATTGGTTTGATCCACCTACTATAAATGTATCGAATGTGTAATCGTAAGTTCCTTTGTCTAGGTTAGAATATTCGTCTGTTTGTTCTTCTTGGTTAATTTCAGAATATGTATCAACTTGTTCACTTTCATTTATAGGTTGTGTAGTTATAGGTGTGTCTATTTTTGGTTGAGTAGAAGTAGTGTGAGTAGGTTCTGGGGAAACTACTTGGTTATCTTGATTAAAATTATTATCTAAGTCTTCCTCACACTGAATAATAACTTTAGCACTGCTACCAAAAACTTCTTTAAAGTTTTTTTCTAATAATGGTAGGTATGTTTGGGTTAAAAAGTTTTTGTGATATGGTGTAGGAACATATAAATATGCAGTAGTGCCTTCTGATCTAAGTGGTTTTATTGGTTCAAACCATACATCAAAACCGACATCGCTGATTTCAGATTTACATTGCTCTTTTACAATATTCCATACATCTAAAAAAGAGTTCATATGAAAACCTCCGTATGAATTGGTTGTTGAAAATATGTTTAATTGATATTTAAAAGCTATCAATAATATGTTTAAAACATAAAAAAACTAACCTTTTTTGAAAAAATACAATAAATATCAGATAATAATTATAACAATTTTCAACATTCATTTCAAGATAAAACATGTTTAAATGTTTAAAATTAATTAATTATAACTAAAAAAGCAGAAAATATCATAAATAAATTTTCAACACTTAAATTATTTTTATTGTTGAATTGGTTTTGAAAATTTAAAAACAAAAAATAGATAGTAATTATCGAAGAAAACACTTGACAAAATATAGTAGTATGAAGTATAATATTGTATCGCAGGGTTTAGCCTTTAAAAATAGCTGATTCATCTCCAATAGTGAGTTGTATTTTGAATTGAAATTAACTCATTAATCTACTTCTTTAAGTGAGTAAGCTGAAAAGGCAATCCAGGAAGTATTTTAAGAGAAATGAATAATCTAAATTAAGAATTCTCAATATTGAGAGGAGGCAGACTAATGAAAAGAACATATCAACCAAAAAAATTACACAGAAAAAAAGAACATGGTTTTAGAAAAAGAATGGCTACTGCTAACGGCAGAAAAGTTTTAGCTAGAAGACGCGCTAAAGGTAGAAAAAGATTAACTCACTAGTCATTTATAAAGAACAACTTTTGTTGTTTGTTATCCATAACTACGAATACGACCACTAAAACAAGCATAATTTATGCTTGTAGTGGTCGTTTGTTTTTTAAAAATATTAATTTCATTTGGAATTTGGAGTTTTTAAATGAAAAATTTACAGAGTTTAAAGTTAAACAAAGAATTTAAAAGAGCATATTACCAAGGAAAATTTAAAGCACATCCTTTATTAGTTACATATATGGTAAGAAATAATTTAGGAATTGTGAGAGTTGGTATTACAACTTCAAAAAAAATTGGTAAAGCAAATCAGCGAAATAGGGCTAGAAGAGTAATAAGACAAGCTTTTGTAAATGTCAAAGATAAATTTGAATTTAAAATGGGTTATGATATTGTTTTTGTTGCAAGGCAAAAAACAGTAGAATGTAAGACATATGATGTAGAAAAAGTTATGTTGAAGCACTTTGGTGCTATTACTCAAAAATAACATGCAAAGAAGTGTTTATAGTGAAGAATTTATTTATTGGTTTAGTAAAGGTTTATCAAAGGTTTATTTCTCCACTAAAATCTCCATGTTGTAGGTTTTATCCTAGCTGTTCTCAGTATGCTATAGAAAGTTTTAAAAAGCATGGTGTAATAAAGGGATTAATATTATCAATATGGAGAATTATTCGTTGCAATCCATTTAATTTAGGTGGAATAGACTATGTTCCGTCTAAATTTAGATTAGTACCTTTTAAAGGAAATAATCACGAAAAAAGTTAAGAAGGAGAAGAAATATGGGTTTCTTAGGTTTCTTAGGTACACCACTAGGTTGGATTATGAAATTATTATATAGTTTTATATCTAACTATGGTTTAGTACTAGTTTTATTTACAATTATTATTCGTGCGGCATTGTTCCCATTGAATGTAAAACAACAAAAATCATCTGCAAAAATGGCATTATTCCAGCCAAAACTTCAAAAATTACAAAAACAATATGGTAAAAACAAAGAACGCTATCAAGAGGAAATGATGAAGCTATACGAAGAAGAAGGATATAATCCTATGGCTAGTTGTTTACCTATGTTATTACAAATGTTAGTGTTATTTGGTATTATCGATGTTGTTTACTACCCTATACGACATTTGTTAGGTATTCCAAGAGATGTTATTTCACAAGCTACAAAAGCATTAGCAGAAGCTGGTGTTAAAGTTACTTCTGGTGCTGAACTTTTAATAGTTAATATTATTCAAGGTCATAGTAAAGTAGCAAATCCAGATGTATTTAATGGTATATTTAGTCCAGACCAAATTGAAAAAATATCTAACTTCGATTTAAATTTCTTAGGATTTAATATGGGTGTTAATCCAGAGTTTTCTTGGCCTACAATATTAATTCCTATTATTTCTGGTTTAACATCTATTGGTGTAACAATACTAACATTTAAACAACAAAAGAAAAATGGTATGATGAATGATGGTCAAGCAGGTATGGGAATGATGAAAGGTATGATGTATATTATGCCTATATTCTCAACATGGATTGCATTTTCTTTACCAATTGGTGTTGGGGTTTACTGGATAGTTGGTAACGTATTATCATTTATTCAAAGTATTATTTTATATAAAGTTTATTCACCTGAAAAATTAAAAGCAAAATTAGCTATAGAAGCAGAAAAAAATAAAAAGAAAAAGAAAAAACCTTCTGCATACCAAAAAGCATTAGCAGCTGCTAGAGAACAACAAGCATTAAAAGAAGGTAAACCAGTTTCAAAAACTAACGAAAACAAAGAGGAAGATCCACAAGAAGATTTGACTGCTAGTCAAAGAATTGCATTAGCAAGAAAAAGAATGGCAGAAAAATATGGGGATGAATAGAAAGATATTTTAATAAGGTGGTATTAGTTATGTGTAATGAAACTATCGCAACAGGTAAAACAGTTGAAGAAGCTATTCAAAATGGTTGTAAACAATTAGGTAAAGACGTATCAGAATGTGAAGTAGTTGTTTTAGAAGAATCTAAAAAAGGATTTTTAGGATTTGGTAAAACAGATGCTAAAGTAAAAGTTACAGCAAAAGTAGTTGAAGAAACAGTAAGTGAAGATATCAAAGAAAATCAAGAAGAAAAAACAGAAGATGTTAATACAGTAGAAGAAAACAATGAAAAAATTGAAGCAGCTGTAAAATATTTAACAGATATCTTAAACAAAATGAACTTAGATGATTTTGCTATTGAAACTGTAAAAAATGATAAAGGTGTTACTTTAGTTATTAATGGTAAAAACTTAGGTGTTTTAATAGGAAGACATGGTGAAACATTAGATTCATTACAATATCTTGTTTCTTTAGTATGTAACAGAGTTGATGGTGATTATTACAGAGTAACATTAGACTGTGGTAATTACAGAGAAAAAAGAGAAGAAACATTAAAAGAGTTAGCTAAAAAATTAAGTGAAAAAGCTAAACGCACAGGAAAAAATCAAGTTTTAGAACCAATGAATCCTTATGAAAGAAGAATTATCCATGCAGTAGTATCAAATATTGATGGTGTTTCTTCTAAATCTAAAGGTGAAGAACCACATAGAAAAGTAGTTATCATTCCAAGCAATAAAACTCCTAACTATAAAAAATCTAATCGTTCTAAACATAAACCAGAAAGAACTATGGAACAAATTTTAAAAAGCGACTTTTCTAACGAAGAAAAAAATACAAAATTATATTCTAAAATAGAATTATAATAAAAAAGTCCTATTCTATTAATTATAGAATAGGACTTTTTTAATTTTTAATAATATTAAAATAATCAATCAAATATATAAAAAATGGGTTAAATATTAATTTATTTGTGTTATAATATATTCGATTAATTTTAAATAGGAGGATAAAGTATGTCAAATACAATTGCTGCTATTGCTACTCCCCTAGCTCAAGGTGGAGTTTCTATGATTAGAATTTCTGGTGATGATGCAATAGAAGTTGCTGATAAAGTTTTTAAATCTATAAGTGGTAAAAAACTATCAAGTTTAGAGGGATATAGAGCGTTATACGGTGGAGTATATAACAAGAATAATGAACAAATAGATGACGGAGTTGCTTTAGTTTACAGAGCTCCTAAAAGTTATACTGGTGAAGATGTTGTTGAAATATCTTGTCATGGTGGTATATATATTACTAGAGAAATTTTGAGAATTATAATTGAAAATGGTGCAAGAATAGCTCAAGCTGGTGAATTTTCTAAAAGAGCTTTCTTAAACGGAAAAATGAGTTTAACTCAAGCAGAAGCTGTTATGGATTTGATTCAATCACATAATAGTCAAGCTTTAAAATCTGCTAGAGCTCAAATGGACGGTGCTTTATTTAAAAAAATAGAAAGTATAAAAGCAGATTTATTAAATATAGCAGGTCATTTAGCTGCTTGGGTTGATTATCCAGAAGAAGATATTGAAGTTATTGAACAAGAAAACTTAAAAAATTCATTACAAAAAGCAGAAGATGTAGTTAGTGAACTAATTAAAACTTTTGATAAAGGAAAAATATTTAAAGAAGGCGTAGAAACTGCTATTGTTGGTAAACCTAATGTTGGTAAATCAACATTGATGAATATGTTAGCAGGTTGTGAAAAGTCTATTGTTACAGATATAGCAGGTACAACAAGAGATGTTGTTGAAGAATGTGTAAATATAGGTAATGCTATTTTAAGACTTGCTGATACTGCTGGTATTAGAGAAACAGAAGATGTCGTTGAAAAATATGGTGTACAATTAGCTTTAAAACGCATAGAAACAGCAGGTTTGGTATTAGCAGTATTTGATAACAGTAGAGAGTTATCAAATGAAGATAACACTATAATTGATAGTATTGTAGAAAAAGAAATACCAAGTATTGCAATAATAAATAAAGTAGATTTAGAAAAAGGTATAGATGAAGACTATATTAAATCTAAATTTGATAAAGTGGTATATACTTCAAAAGATAATGAAAATAGCCTAAAAGAGTTATCAGATGCAATTGATGAAGTGTTAGGCGTTATGTCAATAGACACTTCTAGTGGTATGATTGCAAATGAAAGACAAAGAGTATGTGCTTTAGATGCGCATAAATACATTGTAGAAGCCAAAGAAACTCTTGATATGGGTTATACATTAGATGCTGTTACTGTGTCTATAGAATACGCTTTAGAGGCTTTATTAGAACTTACTGGTGAAAGAGTAACAGAAAGTGTTGTAAATCAAGTATTTCATAATTTCTGTGTTGGTAAATAAAAAAAGAGAGGATACATATGTATCCTCTCTTTTTTCAAAAACTAAAATTTTAAAAATAAAAAAGCGATGTAGATATCTACATCGCTTTTTGTGGTGAGCCACCGGAGATTCGAACTCCGGACCCTTTGATTAAAAGTCAAATGCTCTGCCAACTGAGCTAGTGGCTCGTTTTTTTATCTCATCGCTTAGTGCTTAATTATTATAACAAACATAATATACAATGTCAACACAAAATTTGTTTTTCTATTAAATAAACATTTAAAATATAATTATATTCATTTTTTTGTATATTATAACCATAATTTTAAAATATATCTGTTAATTAATAATTTATTGAATTTACAATAATATATATATATGGTATAATGAAACGATAAAATTTATTAAATTGTCTATGAGGTGAAAAATTTGGGAACAAAAAAAGAGAATATTCGTAATTTTTCAATTATTGCTCACATCGACCATGGTAAAAGTACCTTAGCTGATAGAATCTTAGAAAAAACAAGTGCTGTTACTCAAAGAGAGATGGAAGCTCAATTATTAGATAATATGGATATAGAAAGAGAAAGAGGCATCACTATAAAAGCTAGAGCTGTTAAAGTTAATTATCTTGCAAAAGATGGTGAAACTTATGAGTTTAACTTAATAGATACTCCAGGACACGTTGACTTTAACTATGAGGTTTCTAGATCTCTTGCAGCTTGTGAGGGTGCAATATTAGTAGTTGATGCATCTCAAGGTATAGAAGCACAAACTTTAGCAAATACTTATCTTGCTTTAGAGCATGATTTAGAAATTGTAACAGTTGTAAATAAAATTGACTTACCTAATGCTGACCCTGATAGAATTTGTCACGAAATAGAAGATACAATAGGTATTCCAGCATTAGATGCTCCTAGAATTTCTGCTAAAGTGGGATTAAATATAGAAGATGTTTTAGAGAGAATTGTAACAGATATACCTGCTCCAAAAGGTGACGATAACGCTCCATTACAAGCTTTGATTTTTGACTCATACTATGATTCTTACAAAGGTGTTATAGTTTATATAAGAGTTAAAGAAGGTAAAGTAAAAGTTGGAGATACAATCAAAATGATGGCAACAAATGCACAATTTACTGTTGTTGAATTGGGTTATATGGGTGCTAAAGAAAGTATTCCTTGTAGTGAATTGTGTGCTGGTGAAGTTGGATATATAGCAGCTAGTATCAAAAATATTGGAGATACACAAGTTGGTGATACTGTTACACTAGCAGATAGACCAGCAGAAGAACCTTTACCTGGATATAGAAAAGTTAATCCTATGGTATTCTCTGGTATTTATCCAGCAGATGGTGCTAAATATGGGGATTTAAGAGAAGCTTTAGAAAAATTAGAATTAAATGACGCTTCTTTAACTTTTGAACCAGAAACATCAAAAGCTTTAGGTTTTGGTTTTAGATGTGGATTTTTAGGACTACTTCACATGGAAATTATCCAAGAGAGATTAGAAAGAGAATTTAATTTAGACTTAGTTACTACTGCTCCTAGTGTTATTTATGAATTTGAGTTAACTAATGGAGAAACTGTGATAATTGACAATCCTTCTAATTATCCTGATGTAGCAACTATTGCACAAGCTAAAGAGCCTATGGTAAAAGCAGATATTCTTTCTCCTGTTGAGTATGTTGGAAACATTATGGAATTATGTCAAGATAGACGAGGTGTCTTTAAAGACATGAAATATCTTGATGAAACAAGAGTTGAAATACACTACATGTTACCTCTTAATGAAATTGTTTATGACTTCTTTGATGTTTTGAAATCAAGAACTAAAGGTTATGCTTCATTTGATTATAAATTATGTGGCTACTACCCTTCTAATTTAGTAAAACTTGATATTATGTTAAACGGTGAAGTTGTTGACGCATTAAGCTTTATTGTTCACAGAGATAAAGCTTATGAAAGAGGCAGAAAAATTGCTGAAAAATTAAAAGAGCATATACCTCGTCAATTGTTTGAAGTTCCAATACAAGCTGCTATTGGTGGTAAAATTATTGCTAGAGAAACAGTTAAAGCTATGAGAAAAGATGTTTTGGCTAAGTGTTATGGTGGGGATATTACCCGTAAGAGAAAGCTTCTTGAAAAACAAAAAGAAGGTAAAAAACGTATGCGTCAGTTAGGTAGCGTTGAAGTTCCTCAAGAGGCATTTATGGCTGTTTTAAAATTGGATTCATAATTAAAATCAATTGAAAGGTTAATATTTATGAGTAAAAATATTTCAAAGAAAAAAAATATTGTTTATACAGTTTTATTTGCATTACTAATAATTTTATTATTAGTAATAAGATTTCCTAAAACAGTAGATACAATAAAGGTAGATTATAACAGTGAAAACTTAAATTTTGTTGTGGAAGAAAATGTTCAGACTACAAACGATTTAAAATTATCTTATGACCAAGGAAAAGGATATTCTTATTATAACAAAACTAAAAAAACAGATGTTTTTAATGATATGTTACCTAAATCTGCAACAAACGAAACAGCATTGTTTGAAGTTTATGAAAGAGGAAACAAAGAATATCCAACAAACTTAAATACAATTAACATAGGACTAAAAAAATTAAAATTAACTATCCCAAACATAGATGGTAATTTTGAACTATCTAAAATCTCTTTCTTTAATGGAGCTAAGGAAGTTGCATCTATTAGTGCAAAGGAATTACAGAGTATAGTAACACCAACAAATGCTAAAATGGAATTAGATGGTGATATGTTAAAATTTACTGATATAAAACAAGATGCTTATATAGAGATTAGTACTTCATTTAATTCTATATATCATAAAGAATTATCACACTTTGGTATTCCAAATGTATTCTTAATTGTTTTAGTAGTAATTATATACTTCTTTGTATGTCATAGAAAAAGACTTTATAAAATTTTTGAAGAAATGAAATAAAAAATAACCCTAAACTATTAATAGTTTAGGGTTGTTTTTTTATTTTGTATGTCTAAATTTATTTATCAATTTTTTAAACAAAGGTTGTCGTTTTAATTTTGTTTTAGTAAACATAATAGGATTTTTCAAATAATACTGTTGAGCGTTTACAGTATCATTATCTTCGGAGAAAAGGCCTATATATTCACCGTTAGAAATCATTCTTCTAGCTTTTGTATTATCTTTTAGAAGAAGTTGTAAGTATGAACTTAACCATTTTTTTATTTCATCATTCATTATAGGACAAGCCACTTCTACCCTTCTAGTTTGGTTTCTTGTCATGATATCAGCAGATGATATGTACATTTGGTTTAACTCACCATCTCCAAAAGAATAAATACGAGAATGTTCCAAAAATCTTCCTACAACGCTAGTAACAGTAATATTTTCTGTTTTTGATGGAATTGATGGTAATATACAACAAATTCCTCTAATAATAAGCTCTACTTTAACTCCAGCACAGGACGCTTCTTTTAACTTATCTATTAAATCCCTTTCTGTAACTGAGTTTGCTTTTATTATTATATACCCTTTGTTGCCTCTAGCTATTTCACCATCGATTAATCTTTCTATGGTGTTTTTTAGGCTTACAGGAGCTACTAGCAATGTATTGTAATGACCATATAAATTACCAATTAACATATTTTTGAAAAAGTTAACTGCGTCATTTGCAATACTTTCATTTGATGTTAATAAACTGAAATCTGTATAAATAGCAGATGTTTTTTCATTGTAGTTACCTGTACCTATTTGAGTAATATATTTAATACCATTTTTATCTCTACGAGTTATTAAACATATTTTAGAGTGACATTTATAGTCTTCAGGTCCATAGATAACTTTACAACCAGCTTCTTCTAAAATTTTTGTCCATTCGATATTATTTTGTTCATCAAATCTTGCTCTAAGCTCCATTAGTATAGTAACTTCTTTACCATTTTCTGCTGCAGAACATAAGTGTTTAACTATTGCAGAGTTCTTAGCTAATCTGTAAATAGTTATTTTTATTGATAATACATTAGGGTCTGTTGCAGATTGTTTTAATAAATCTAAGAAAGGTTTCATGCTGTGATATGGATAAAACAATAAAATATCTCTTTGTTTTATTTGTTTCCACATAGGAACACTTTCTTCTAGATATAATGGATAAATAGGTTTATATGGAGAGTAGTATAATGATTCATCACATTTTTCAATTTGATAAGCATATCCCATTGCTAGAGGACAATCGCAAGTATAACATTGGTTTTCATTTAATTTGAGCCTTGCTAAAAGCATTTTTTTCAATATAGGTGCTTTTCCCTGCATTTCTAATCTAACAGGATTTAATCTTTCTCTTCTTTTTAGAAGTTTTTTCATGTAATTTCTAAAGTCAGGGTTATCTTCATCAAATTTTTCATCATCATAACTTATATCAGCATTTCGTGTAACAGAAATTACACATTTTTCAACAATGTTATATATTTGGAAAATCTTGTCTATATTGTGTAGAATTAAATTTTCTGTCCTTATAAAATTACTGTTACTTCCAGGTAGGAAGATTATTTTAGGAATAGTATCAGGAACTTCTAAAATTCCTAAAGAATTTTCTTTTTTATTTCTTATTACAGTAGCAATATATAAAGATTTATTTTTTAAATGAGGAAATGGATGATTGAAATCAACTATTTGAGGAGATAATAAGGGTGCTATATGAGTTTTATAATAATTTCTAACATATTCTTTTTCACTTCCAAACAATTGATCATATGATATATCACATACCCCTTTTTTGGATAGCTTTTCAGACACTTCGCTATATATACTATCACGACGAGCAATCATTGGTCTTACAGCTTCAAAAATATTATTTAATTGTTCTCCGGGTGTTTGTCCACTTTTATTATCTCTATGTTTAGGAGTCATTATGTTTAAGTCATAAAGACTCCCAACTCTTACCATAAAAAATTCATCTAAATTACTTGTAAAAATAGAAATAAATCTAAGTCTTTCAAGTAGAGGAACATTTTCATCTGTGGCTTCTTCAAGAACTCTAGAGTTAAATCTAAGCCAGCTTATTTCTCTATTTTGAGTATAACTTAAATCGTATTTTTCAGAAACTTTTGACATAAATAACCCTCCCTTACGCCGTATAATGAAACAAATGCTTTGTCACAACCAAGTTTATTATACATACTTTGCATTAAGAAAGCTCCTGGTAAAATTGTGTGTAAGCGGTCAGGGCATAGTTTTAGTAAATATCCTCTTGATTTTATATCTTTTTGGATTAACATTTCTATTGTTTTGTCTAAGTCTTTTTTAGTAATAATACGATTATCAGGTTCTTTTTTACAATAAGCATTGACTATTTTTAGCATAGCACGAGATGTACCACCAACACAGCATACTTTTTTATCTTTAATGTCAGTAATAGTGCAGTTTGACAATTCTTTCTCTATTTTATTATATATGTCTGCAATTTCACTTTTTTTAGGCAATATCTTTTTAACGAAAGAATTAAATAAATTTAATGAGCCCATAGGCAAACTTTGAGATTCAAGAACTTCTCCGTTTTTGATTTCTACAATCTCTGTACTACCTCCACCGATATCAAACATATATCCGTTTTGTAAATCTGTGGAATATAAAGCACCATAATATCCAAGTCTACCTTCTTCAATACCACTAACAACATCAACTTCTAAGCCTGTTCTTCTTTTGATAATTTGCACAGCTTCATCAGTATTTTGTATATTTCTTAAAGAAGCTGTTGCAAATACATGCATTTTATCAATGTTAAATTGTGATAATAGTACCTTAAAGTCAAGTAGAACAGCACAAGCTTTATTAATTCCGTCTGGTGACATATTGCCATCAACTATATATCCAGCCAAACCTGCCATTTCCTTTTTTGAAAATAAAGTTTCAAATTTTCCGTTTTCATATATATTATATACAGATAATCTGACGGTATTAGAACCTAAATCAACTAAAGCATATTTTTCCATAATTAACCTCCCAAAAATCTTTATATTTATATTATTATACCAAAAAAAAGCACATATTCCTATAATTTATGTAAAAAATAAGAAAAATATTATTGATTTTTATTCTAATTTGTAGTAAATATTGTGCATATTATAAAGAAATAATAGTAAATAAAGCTTTCCTCAATCTATAATATATATCATCAAGTTGTATTAACGGCAGTGGGTTTTCCCCTTTCCCTATTTCTATTGTAAAAGCAGGTCTTTCATAAGTTTCAATAAACCAATCTTTAAATCCTGCGTGAGATGCTAATCCTTTTTGTTTTGAGACTTCATAAAAGCACATATTAGCTAGTATATTTGCTATATATTTACTAACTAATGGTGTTTTATCTCCATATTCATAGAATATTTCTTCTCCTTGAGAATGAAATGAAAATGCCATTGATATAAAGTTGTTTTGGCAAAAATTTACTAAAGACATAACTTCAGGTTCACTGTGATAAGTTTCACCACCATATTGTCTAGGACAAGGTGATGTTATTCCATTAAGTATTTCATTTTTCTTACTAATATCATAACCAGCATTAAAATTATGATTTAAATCTACTCCATGTGCATTTGCTTGCCAACTTCTATTATCTTTCTTCATAAGTTTAATAATGTCATCTTTTAAATAACCGGCGCTAGAAGGCCCATTTACAGCTATTTCAACTCCATCAGGGTTTAACATTGGAATGATAATAAGACCCTTGTTATTTAGCCTTTTAGAGATATCTGTGCCGTAAGCACAGTCTTTATTATTAATGTAATAACAAATATCTTCTATAAACTTTAAAAGAACTAAACTAGTTATCCATTCTTGTGCATGTGTAGCACCAACCATTAAAGTTGTATTTGATACATTTCCAATACTGATTGCATATATTTCTCTGTCTAGGACAGATTTTCCTATGGAAAATAAGTTAATAATATTAGAATATTTTGATTTAATATCATCTAATTTTTGTATATATGATTTATATGTCAAATCTTGTTGATAAAAATTCATAATGCACCTCTTCAAATATACTTTATTAAATATTATTGCATTATAAATATATTTATGACATAATTGTTATGATAAGTACATTTTTAGGAGGTTTTATTATCATGAAACTAACAGAGAAAAAAATTAGTAGTGAAACAATATTTAAAGGTAGAGTTATTAGTTTATATAAAGATACTGTTTTGTTAGAAAATGGTAAAGAAGCAACTAGAGAATTGGTAACTCATAGTGGAGGAGTTTGTGTAGTTGCTCTTACAGAAAATCAAGAAGTTTATGTTGTAGAACAATTTAGATATCCTTATAATAGAGTTTTATTAGAAATTCCAGCAGGAAAAATAGATCCTAATGAAGACCCTTTAGTTTGTGGAAAAAGAGAATTAGAAGAAGAAGCTGGAATAGTTGCACAAAACTATGAAAATTTAGGAGATTTTTATCCAACAGTAGGATACACTAATGAAATTATATATACTTATCTTGCTACAGGACTTTCTAGTTCAAAACAAAATTTAGATGAAGATGAGTTTTTAAATGTGAAAAAAGTTCCATTAAAAGATTTATACAACATGGTAATGAATGGTGAAATAAAAGACGGAAAAACACAAACAGCAATATTAAAAGTTTGGTGTAAATTAAATTCTAAATAAAAAAAGAAGATATCTTTTTAGATATCTTCTTTTTTTATATGTATCAAAACAAAAAAGCAACTAGATTATAGTTGCTTTAATTGGTGACCCGTACGAGAATCGAACTCGTGATGCCGCCGTGAAAGGGCGGAGTCTTAACCGCTTGACCAACGGGCCTTATATGGTAGCGGTAATCGGATTTGAACCAATGACACCGCGGGTATGAACCGCGTGCTCTAGCCAGCTGAGCTATACCGCCATATATTTTTTACAGTTTGTATCGCTGTAACGATATATATATTATCACAGTATATTAAAAATGTCAACAACATTTTTAATATTTAGATACTTGTACATAATAAATAAATCAATTGCCATACAAACTGTATATAATTTACAAATTATTGTTTATTTTTGTAAGAATCTGTCAACCAACCATCTGCTATATCTAAAGCTTCAGACAA
This sequence comes from Oscillospiraceae bacterium, assembly GCA_017887325.1. Taxonomy (GTDB): domain Bacteria; phylum Bacillota; class Clostridia; order Oscillospirales; family Ruminococcaceae; genus Massiliimalia. The sequence continues at coordinate 140,226 of JAGHIE010000001.1, forward strand.
ACTATCTCTTTCAGCTGTTCTTTTTATTCTTTCTAATAAGTTTACATTTTCATCTGTTAAAATCATTTTTAGTGAAATCTTTTTACTTATATCTAAATCGTTTAGTTTTTCTTTATCCATAATTTGCATCATAACTACATATTCATCAGCCATGCTTCCATAATATAAAGTGTTACCACAACGAACTAGAGGTCTGCCTTTGTATGTTATAAATTTGTTGTTGGACATGATGTAAACCCTCCTATTTATATATTTTATACTAATTATTATTATATCATACTTTATATTTTATGTAAATAAATTAAATATCTCTATTTTGTAAATAAAAAAGGTATTGGCTATTTAATAAAAGCCAATACCTTTTTGTTTAATTATTTAATTATTATTTAACGATTTCACCATATACTTCTCTACCACATGCAGCAGCATTTGATTCGTCAGTATCAATATGCATAGCTAATGCAAAGTTGTCATTTACTCTTACAACAACGTCACCAAATACTAGGCTTCTGCCTTCTGTATCAATTTTAACATTAACTATTTCTTTGTCTTTTACATTTAATTCTTCAGCATCTTTTGTTGTCATGTGAATATGTCTTTTAGCAACGATAACGCCTTCACTGATTTCTACTTCACCTTGAGGTCCTACTAATTTACAACCAGCACTACCAGCAATATCACCAGATTCTCTAATAGGAGCTTGTAAGCCTAATTTTCTAGCATCTGTTAAAGCAATTTCAACTTGTGTACTTGGTCTTACTGGACCTAATATAGAAACTCCTGCCATTTCTCCTTTAGGACCAACTACTGTTACTCTTTCTTCACAAGCATATTGTCCAGGTTGAGATAAATCTTTTTTATGTGTAAGAGTTGCACCTTTACCAAATAATGTTTCTAAATGTTCTTGTGTTACATGAACATGACGAGCTGATGTTTCAACTATAAATTTTGACATAATAATCCACCTTTTCACTTTCATTTTATCATAGACTATTATAATACTTTATAGTATTTATTTCAAGGTTAAGTTATACAAATTTAATTGATATTTAATTTTATTTATATGAATAACAATACTGACATTAATATTACACCTGGGATACCAAGAAGAAATGATATACAGATAGTGGTATAGTTTATCAAAATATTCAATCCAAAATATTTTAATAAATAGCTACAACATATTAGAAAAATAAAACCACTCATTCCCCCAATAAAAAAACTTGCAAAAGGTCGTTTTGTTTTTTTATAATAGTTAAAATTTAGTATTATTAATATTAAACAGAATATACAAAAAACTATATATGTTGGCATAAGATATCACTCCTTGAATTTCTATAATAAAATATATGTACAAACTATTTAAAAAATTCATTAGAATATTTTTTTAAAATTCGCATACAATATTATATAGTTAAATTTAAAGGAGAAATAAATATGAAGCTTTTTACTACTATTGAAGAAAAATATTGCCCAAACATGAGAAAAAATGTTGCTATTGAAGTTACAAGAATGTGTACCGGAGAAAATGTTACAAAATGTTTGCATAATGCTGAATGTAAATGTGAATGCGATAAAAAAATAAGAACATAGAATTTTCTATGTTCTTATTTTTTATAAAACATATTTTTCAATCATTTTCATTACGCCATCGTCATTATTTGATGGAGCTATGTATTTACCAAATTGTTTCATGTCATCGTTAGCATTTTCCATAACAAAACTATATTCAGAATTTTCTAACATTTCTATATCATTGTAAAAGTCTCCAAATACCATAGTTTCTGATTTACTTATGTTTAATTTTTGCTGTAGAAATTTAAGAGCTAAACCTTTGTTTACTCCTTTTTTCATTATATCCATCCATACTGCACCGGATACAGCCATAGAATAGTTTTTACCGAATATAGGTTCAAGTATTTTAAATGAATTATTTGCTGAACCATTTAAGTCACAGATAGCAATTTTTAAAATTTCATCATCAATTTCACTATAATCTTTTATCAAATGATATGTGTCATAATAAGATGTAATATGTTGTTTAAACTCTGGTGGTGTTTCTTTTTGCCAAACACCTTTTAATCCACAGAAAATCATAAAAATACCATCTATTTTCTCACATTCTTTTATAATTTCTCTTACACAGGACATATCCATAGTGTTAGTAAAGATAGTATTATTTTGATGTTTAACTAATGCCCCATTATCACATATAAAATATATATCATCAATATATTTTTGAAATACTTCTTTTTGTTTAGGATAGCTTCTACCACTAGCTGCTATAAAAGTTATGCCTTTTTCTTTTAATAAAGACATTTTTTCATCAAATGATGGAGGAAATTCTTTTTTATCATTAAATAAAGTTCCGTCCATATCTGTTGCTATAAGTTTTATATTTACTTTCATAGTTACTCCTTACTATATTTATCTTTAAATAAGCTAAGTTGAAAATCGTATGAAATATCAATAATTTTTTTCATATCACTTTCAGGAATATATCCGTCTAATCTTATGCTGTTCCAATGTAGTTTGTTTAAATAGCTACATTCTTTTATTTCACTATATTTTCTTCTTAATTTATTTGTAATTTCTGGACTTGATTTGATGTTTAAAATATCATTACCATCTAAATCTTTACATAATACTGCAAACATATCTTTGTTAATTAAAAATCTTGTCCAATTCCAATTTTCATTATAATCTTTATAAACACCCGCTTTTCCTAGCAAATAGGACTCTAGCCATTTATAATTATTTTTACCTTGCTCAGTTATAGGTTCTCCAAATACTTTTTTTAATTCTGTTTTACCTGTGTTATATTCATGGTTTAATTCATTGAGAAGTTTATCATAAAATATTTTTGTAGTATGATATCTTTCTCTTGCTAATTTTTTACCATAATCAGTATACATGTTTTTATGAATTTCTTTTAAATGTAGTAAATATGTTTTGATAAAAGATTGTTTATCATCTGTTCTATCTTCTATGAAATCACCGTTTGGATATAAATTATATAGTGGAATGTCTTTTTTACCTTGTAATATTAGAACTTTAGATATACCAATAGCTCCTATATTATCAATTTTATCACTATCATATAATATTTTTGCTTCTATAGAATGAGGTTTAACATCAGAGTTATGACTATGACTTTCGATGCAATGTACTATATCTTCAACTTTGTTTCTATTCCAACCATTTGATACTAGAAAAAATCTAGCCATTTTCGCACCGACTTTTGCGTGTCTTATTTGACTACTTTTCAACTCATGTTCTTTACCTATATCGTGAAGTAAACAAGAAGCTATTAAAATATCTTTATCAACATTTTTTTCAAATTTTGCAATTTCTAAAGCTGTATAAAGTACCCTATAAATATGTTCTGTATCATGTCTAACTTTTTCCATGCAACTTTTCATATATTTTTCTAATTTTTCAAACTGTTGCCTTGTCATAAATTCACCTTATTAATTATTTCTTTCTAAACTGAATAAATTAGCAATTTTATCGCCTAATTCTTTTAAATCATCTTCGCCATAAAATTCTATTTGAATATTACCTTTTTTTCGTTTACCTTCAATTATTTTTATTTTTCTACCTAATTCATTTGTTAAAGCTATTTCCATTTCTTTATAGAAAACATTTTTTTGTTTTGGTAATTTTGGTTCGGTTTTGTTTTGTTGTGCAAGTTTTTCAACATCTCTTACTGTTAAATCTTTTTCGACGATTAAATTTGATATTTTTACTATTTCATCTTGATTTTCTAATCCTAAACCTAATAACGCTCTAGCATGACCAGAAGATATACTTCCTTTTGCCAACATTTCTACTACTTCTGATGGTAAATTTAGCAATCTGAGTGCATTAGCAATAACTGGTCTTGATTTACCTACATTTTTTGAAACTTTTTCTTGTGTGTAACCATATTTGTCTATTAATTCTTTATATCCCATAGCTTCTTCTACTGGATTTAAGTTTTCTCTTTGTAGATTTTCAATTAATGCTATTTGCATTGTTTGACTATCATCTAAATCTTTTATAATTACAGGAACTTTAGTTACTCCAGCAATTCTACAAGCTCTGTATCTTCTTTCCCCTGCAACTATCTCATAACCACCTATTGACATCGGTCTTACAATAAGAGGTTGAATAACACCGTGTTCTTTTATAGAGTCAGCTAATTCCTCTAATGAAGATTGTTCGAAATCTTTTCTAGGTTGATTTTTATTAGGTGTTATTTCACTAATATTTATTTCTAATTCATTTGTGTTTGATAAATCTGTTTTATTATCTTCAAATAAAGCATCTAAGCCTTTACCTAAACCAAATTTTTTTGCCATAACTAATCACATCCTTAATATCTATTAAATATAAAATATTAACAAACCCATAAAAATAGGTTTGTTAATACTTTACTTGTTTTTCTTAATTATTTCTTTTGATAAATCTATATATGCTTTAGCACCTTTAGAACTCTTATCAAAATATATTACTGGTTGTCCGAAACTTGGAGCTTCAGACAATCTAACATTTCTAGGAATTACTGTTTTATAAACTTTATTTGGAAAGAATTTTTTAACTTCGTCAACAACTTGCATAGTTAAATTTAATCTGCCATCAAACATTGTTAATAAAACACCTTCAATATCAATATTACTATTATATTTTGATTTTACTTGTCTAATAGTTGCCATTAATTGTGATAACCCTTCTAAAGCGTAATATTCACATTGTATAGGAACTATTACACTATCACAAACTGTTAAAGCATTTAGTGTGATTAATCCTAATGAAGGAGGACAGTCTATTATTATGTAATCATATTCCTCTTTTAATGATACAATAGCTTTTTTCATTATATTTATTCTATCAGGAATATCAACTAATTCTATTTCTGCACCAGCTAAATCCATATTAGCAGGAATTAAATCTAATTTTTTAAATTCTGTTTTAATTATAATATCTTTTGCTTTTTCTTGATTAGTTAATATGTGATAAGAAGATTTTTCTATTGTTCTTTTGTTATATCCTAATCCACTAGTAGCATTACCTTGTGGATCAATATCTATTAATAGAGTTTTTTTGTTTAAACTTCCTAAAGAAGCTGCAATATTAACAGAAGAAGTTGTTTTTCCAACTCCACCTTTTTGGTTTGCAACTGAAATAATTTTACCCATTTTGCCTCCATAAATTGTTAAAAATATTATTTTTAACTAATTATATCACAAAATAATACTATTTAAAATAGAAAAAAGATAAAAAATGTTTCATGTGAAACATTTTTTATCTTTTAAATTAAACAATATAAACATAATGTTTCACGTGAAACATTATGTTGTATCTATCCTTATAATATATTCTACACAGTCTGTATATTCTTTTTGATTAACAACTGTTCTGATTCCTGCTTCTTTCATTATTTTAACTGCTTTGTTTATTGTACTATTAAATAATCTTAAATCTTTTATAATATGTACTCTTTTTTGGTTTTTCTTTGATTTTCCTAGATTTGTAATATACTTGTCTGTTTGTGCAACTGTAAGGTTTTTTGCAATAATTTCTTTTATAACTTTCAATCTTGATATCTCATCATCTAATCTTAGCAGAGCTCTGGCGTGTCTTTCTGTCAAATTATTTTCCAAGATTATTTGTTGTTCTTCGTAAGATAATTTGAGTAATCTTATTTTATTTGCAAGAGTAGATTGAGCCATTCCTAATTTTAAAGCAGCTTCTTCTTGAGTAACATTCCATTCTGAAATGAGTTTTTTTAACGCTAATGCTTGTTCAAACATATCTAAATCTTCTCTATGTATGTTTTCAATTAAAGCCAAAACAGCTGATTCCCTATCGGATTTTTCGATAACTATACAGGGTATTTCTCTATATCCTAATAGTGAATAAGCTCTCATCCTTCTTTCTCCTGAAATTAATTCATATAATCCTCTGAAATTTTTTCTTACAGTTATAGGTTGTAATAAACCGTTTTCTCTTATACTATCCGCTAATACTCTTAATTGGTCTTGTGAAAATGTCATTCTGGGTTGTGCTGGGTTTAAATGTATTTGGTCTATCTCTATTAGAACAACACTATTCACAGCTTTTTCCTTTGTTTTTGTTAAAGCCATTTTCTTTTCTCCTTTTATAATTAAGATATATTTATACAATATATTACAAATAGTATAACATTATAAAAATAAAATAACTAGTATAATTTGTCGTATTACAACATTTAATCATACTAGTTATTTTGTCAGTTTATGTTATTTTATAGGTTGTTTCTTGATTTTTGCAGACATTCTAGGATATTTTGGTGGAGTTTGCGATATTTTTTTAATTATAATAATAGATCTTTTGTTTTCTTCTTCGTATTTTTTTACATCGACAATTTGACCACCAAGAAGTTTTATCGCTTTTTTAGCTTCTTCAAGTTCTTCTTCTATTTCATATCCTTTTAGAGCAACAAAATATCCACCAACTTTAACAAAAGGTAAACAATATTCACTAAGCTCTCTTAGATGTGCAACAGCACGAGCTGTTGCAAAATCAAATTGTTCACGAAGATTTTTTTGCTTGCCTCCGTCTTCTGCTCTGGAATGTATACATGTTGTATAAATTCCAAGATTTTTGGATAATTCACTTAAGAAGTTTATGCGTTTATTTAGACTATCTAACAGTGTTAATTGAATATCATCTCTAACAATTTTGCAGGGAACGGACGGAAATCCTGCACCAGTACCAACGTCAATCATTGTAGAATTTTGAGGAATATCAATTGCATCTAATAATAATAAGCTATCAAAAAAATGTTTCACACAAATATCTGTTGGTTCTGTAATAGCAGTTAAATTTATTTTTTCATTCCACTCAACTAATGTTTGTGCATATGTATCAAATTTTTCGAGCTGACTATCAGTCAACTCGAAATTATATTTTTTAACAATATTTTGCAATTCATCTTTATTTATCATTAATTTTCACCTCTATTTTGTTCTAACCATATTAATAATACTGATATGTCAGCAGGACTAACACCAGAAATTCTTGATGCTTGACCTATATTTAGAGGTTTTACTTTATTTAGTTTTTCTTTAGCTTCTAATCTTAAACCAGAAATTGTATCGTAATCAAGAGAAGGATTTAAAAGCTTGCTTTCCATTTTTCTCATTTCTTCAACTTGAGCAAGTTGTTTTTTGATATATCCTTCATATTTAATTTCTATTTCTACTTGTTCACATATTTCTCTTGATAATTCTGGACGATTTTTATCAAAAGCTTTTAAATCTTCATAGCCTAATTGAGGTCTTCTTATTAATTCTGTAGCTCTTTGGCCTGTTGTCATTGCAGAAGTACCTTTTTCTTCTAAAATTTTATTTAATTCTTTGCATGGAGAAATAGTTGTATGTTTTAATCTGTCTATTTCTTCATCTATTAATCTTACTTTTTCACAGAATTTGTCATATCTTTCTTTAGAAATAAGACCTAATTTATATCCTAAAGGAGTTAATCGCTTATCAGCATTGTCTTGTCTTAAAATTAACCTATATTCACTTCTAGAAGTCATCATTCTATAAGGGTCTGTACAACCTTTAACAACTATATCGTCAATTAATGTACCAATATAAGAAGTTGCTCTATCCAAAATAAAAGGTTCTTTACCTTGAACACTTAAAGCTGCATTTATACCAGCAATAAGACCTTGTGCAGCTGCTTCTTCATATCCTGATGTACCATTAAATTGACCTGCACCATAAAGACCTTTTACTGCTTTAAATTCTAAAGTTTGTAATAAATCTTGAGGGTCACAACAGTCATATTCTATAGCATAAGCATTTCTCATTACTTCAATATTTTCAAAACCTTCAATAGTTCTTAAAAATTCAAGTTGAACATCTTCTGGTAAAGATGATGACATGCCTTGTAAGTACATTTCTTCATTATCTTCCCCCATTGGCTCAACAAATAATTGATGTCTTGGTTTGTCAGCAAATCTTACGATTTTATCTTCTATACTTGGGCAATATCTAGGGCCTATTCCATCAATTCTACCACTATATAATGGAGATTTATGAAGATTGTCCATAATTACTTTATGAGTTTTTTCGTTTGTATAAGCAATATAACATTTAACTTGATTTTTTAATTCTCCTGTTGTTTCAAAAGAAAATGGAGTGATAATATCGTCCCCTGCTTGAGCTTCTAATTTTGAAAAGTCGATACTTCTTCTATGAACTCTTGATGGTGTACCTGTTTTAAATCTTCTTATTGTGATACCATATTCTTTCATTTTGTCAGTTAATCCTATAGAAGGTAAACTAGCGTCAGGACCACTTAGATAAGAAACCTCACCTACATGTATAGTACCTCTTTGATATGTACCACTACAAACAATAGCAGCTTTAACTTTGTATTTAGCTCCTAATTTTGTTATTACCTCAGTAATTTTACCGTTTTCTATTGTTATATCCACTATTTCATCTTGTTTAATGTGTAGATTTTCTTGATTTTCTAACACATGTTTCATATAGTGATGGTATTTTCTTCTATCTGATTGAACTCTTAAACTATGAACAGCAGGACCTTTACCTCTGTTTAACATTCTGCTTTGTAGAAATGTTTTATCTGCTCCCTTGCCCATTTCTCCGCCTAAAGCGTCTATTTCTCTAACTAAATGGCCTTTTGCAGTACCGCCTATTGATGGATTACAAGGCATATTTGCAATAGCATCTAAGCTTAAAGTAAAAACAACTGTTTTAGCACCTAATCTAGCACTAGCTAAAGCTGCTTCAACGCCGGCATGACCAGCACCTATTACAGCAACATCATATTCATCTATATAATAACTCATTGGCTTCTCCTTACTAAAAAAATATATATACCATTATATTTTAACACATTATTTTATTTCTTTCAAATAGTCGTGTAGATTTTATGTTTATTACATATTAAAAAAATAACGAACTTTAAAAAAGTGTGAACATAATTAAATTTGAATTAAAATCTATTTACAAGGTATACTAAAGGTGATAAAATGAGAATTATAAAAGCTATTAAAAAGATATACTTAATGAAAATGGCTTAAAACCTTTGTATGTTGAGCATAATTTTTAATATCAAAATGATAAAATATAATTATGATTTTATCAAAAGGAGGAAAAATATATGTCTATTAAAAGAAAAATGAAAACAATGGACGGTAACACAGCAGCTGCTCATGTGTCTTATGCATTTACAGATGTTGCTGCGATTTATCCTATCACACCATCTTCTAACATGGCAGAAGCTACTGACAAATGGTCTGCTAGTGGAAAGAAAAACATTTTTGGGGAAACAGTTAAAGTTGTAGAAATGCAATCTGAAGCTGGTGCTGCTGGTGCAGTTCACGGTTCTTTATCAGCTGGTGCTTTAACAACTACTTACACAGCTTCTCAAGGTTTATTATTAATGATTCCTAATATGTATAAAATAGCTGGTGAATTATTACCAGGTGTTATAAATGTATCTGCTCGTGCTTTAGCTTCTCACGCTCTAAGCATATTTGGTGACCACCAAGATATATATGCTTGTAGACAAACAGGTTTTGCTATGCTTGCATCAACAAACCCTCAAGAAGTTATGGATTTAGGTGCAGTTGCTCACTTATCTGCAATTAAAGGTAGAGTTCCATTTATCCACTTCTTTGATGGATTTAGAACATCTCATGAATATCAAAAAGTTGCTGAATGGGATACAGAAACATTAAAAGAAATGGCTGATATGGATGCAATTAATGCTTTCCGTAGAAATGCTATGAATCCAGAACATCCATACCAAAAAGGTACAGCTCAAAATCCTGATGTATTCTTCCAAGCTAAAGAAGCTTCTAACAAATTCTACAACGCTTTACCAGCTATCGTTGAAGAATATATGGATAAAGTAAATGAAAAAATTGGTACAGATTATAAATTATTCAATTACTATGGTGCTGAAGATGCAGAAAACATTATTGTTGCTATGGGTTCTGTATGTGACACAATTGAAGAAACAATTGATTACTTAAATAAAAATGGAGCAAAAGTTGGTTTAGTAAAAGTTAGATTATATAGACCTTTCTCAGCTTCTCATTTAATTAATGCTATTCCAAAAACAGTTAAACATATCACTGTTTTAGATAGAACTAAAGAACCAGGTGCTTTAGGTGAACCATTATTCTTAGATGTAGTTGCAGCTTTAAAAGATTCTGAATTTAAAGATGTTCCTGTATTTGGTGGTAGATATGGTTTAGGTTCTAAAGATACAACACCAGCTCAAATTATTGCTGTTTATAAAAATACAGATAAAAAACATTTCACAATTGGTATTAATGATGATGTTACTTGTCTATCTCTACCAATTGACGAAAATCCAGATACAACACCAGCTGGTATTACAAGCTGTAAATTCTGGGGATTAGGTGCTGACGGTACTGTTGGTGCTAACAAAAACTCTGTTAAAATTATCGGTGACCACACAGATATGAATGTTCAAGCATATTTTGACTATGACTCTAAAAAATCTGGTGGTATTACAGTATCTCACTTGCGTTTTGGTAATGCTAAAATTACATCAACATATTTAATTACAAAAGCTGACTTTGTTGCTTGTCACAACCCATCTTATGTAACAAAATATGATATGGTTTCTGATGTTAAACCAGGTGGTGTGTTCTTATTAAACTGTGGTTGGACACTAGAAGAAATGGAAGAACATTTACCAGGTCAAATGAAACGTTATATTGCTCAAAACAACATTCAATTCTACACAATTGATGGTGTTAAAATTGGTAAAGAAATCGGTTTGGGCGGTCGTATTAACACTGTTTTACAATCTGCTTTCTTTAAACTAGCTAACATTATCCCAGTAGGAGATGCTATTAAATATATGAAAGATGCTGCAACAGCTTCTTATAGCAAAAAAGGTGAAGCTATCGTTAAGATGAACCATGATGCTATTGAAAAAGGTGCTCAAGAAGTTGTTAAAGTTGAAGTTCCAGAATCTTGGAAAGATGCTAAAGACACAGATTTATCTGTTAAAGCTACTGGAGAAAACCAAGACTTAGTAGATTATGTAAATGACATCTTAATCCCAGTATCTGCTCAAGAAGGTAATAAATTACCAGTTTCTGCATTTGCTGATAGAGAAAACGGTGTTGTTCCTCTAGGTTCTTCTGCTTATGAAAAACGTGGTATTGCTATTGATGTTCCTGTATGGAATCCTGATAACTGTATCCAATGTAACTTCTGTTCTTATGTTTGTCCTCATGCTGTAATCAGACCATTTGCATTAACAGAAGAAGAAGCAAACAACTTACCAGAAGGTGCAAAAGTTGCTAATATGACAGGTATGCCAGATAAGAAATTTGTAATGGCTGTTTCTGTTTTAGACTGTACAGGTTGTGGTTCTTGTGCTAATGTTTGTCCTGGTAAGAAAGGTGAAAAAGCATTAACAATGCAACCATTAGATGACAATCGTGAAAAACAAGCAATCTTTGATTATGCATTTAAATTAGATGAAAAACCAGATGTAAAAGAAAAATTCAAAGAAACAACAGTTAAAGGTAGCCAATTTAAACAACCTTTATTAGAATTCTCTGGTGCATGTGCTGGTTGTGGTGAAACTCCATATGCTAAACTTGCTACACAATTGTATGGTGATAGAATGTACATTGCTAACGCAACAGGTTGTTCTTCAATCTGGGGTGGTTCTTCTCCATCAACTCCATATACAGTAAACAAATCAGGCTTTGGTCCAGCTTGGGCTAACTCTCTATTTGAAGATAATGCTGAATATGGTTATGGTATGTATTTAGCACAAAAAGCAATTAGAGATAGATTAATTGTTAAATTAGAAGAAAAATATCCAAATATCTGTGACGAAACAGTTAAATCAGCTGTTAAAGATTATTTAGATACAGTAAATGACGGCAAAGCTAATGCTAAAGCTACTGAAACATTAGTTGAAGTATTAGGTAAATGTGAATGTGATTTCTCTAAAGAAATCTTAGCTGACAAAGATTATCTATCTAAAAAATCTATTTGGATCTTTGGTGGTGACGGTTGGGCTTACGACATCGGTTTCGGTGGTTTAGACCATGTTATCGCTTCTGGTGAAGATGTAAATATTTTAGTATTTGATACTGAAGTTTACTCTAATACTGGTGGTCAAGCATCTAAAGCTACACCTGTTGGTGCTATCGCTCAATTTGCTGCTGCTGGTAAACAAGTTAAGAAAAAAGACCTTGCAGCTATCGCTATGAGTTATGGTTATGTATATGTAGCACAAGTTGCACAAGGTGCTGACTACAACCAATGCTTAAAAGCATTCGTTGAAGCTGAAAGCTACCATGGACCATCTATCATTATCGCTTATGCTCCATGTATCAACCATGGTATCAAAGGTGGTATGAGTGGTGCTCAAACTGAAGAAAAACGTGCTGTTGAAGCTGGTTACTGGCATACATTTAGATATGACCCACGCTTAGCTTTAGATGGTAAAAACCCATTCCAATTAGATTCTAAAGCTCCAACTGCAAGCTATAATGATTTCATCATGAATGAAGTTCGTTATAATGTTCTTGCTCGTTCAAACCCAGAAAGAGCTAAAGAATTATTTGCTAAAGCTGAACAAAATGCTATGGAAAAATATGCTCATTTAGCAAAATTAGCTGGTAGAGAATAATTTTCTTATTAAATAAAATAAAAAAATCGGTAAAGTTTTACTTTACCGATTTTTTATCAATAAATATAGGAGAAAAATAAATGAAAAAAATAATTGAATTAGATGATATTATTTTAAGAGAAATGACTCAAGACGATTTTGATGATTTGTGTGATATTTTAAAAGATGAAAAAACAATGTATGCTTATGAGCATGGATTTAGTGATGAAGAAGTACAACAATGGCTTGATAAACAAATAAATAGATATAAAAATGATGGATTTGGTTTGTGGGCTATGGTTTTAAAAGAAAACAATAAAATGATAGGACAATGTGGTTTAACAATACAAGATTTTAATGGTAAAAATGTAGTAGAAGTTGGATATTTGCTTAATAGAAATTATTGGCATAAAGGTTATGCTACTAGATGTGCAAAAGCTTGTATGGATTATGCTTTTAATGAGCTGAATATAGAAGAAGTTTATTCAATAATAAGAGATAATAATATAGCTTCTCAAAATGTTGCAAAAAGAAACGGACTAAAAAAAGTTGGACTTTTGGAAAAGTTTTATTATGGTGTACATATGCCACATGATGTATATATGATGAAAAAGTAAAAAGTTCAAAAAATATCTACTTAAACATAAATACTTCATTGAAAAATAGTGATACTATGTAATAAAGGGGTGTTTATAAATGAAAAAATTATATTTTAATGGTGACATTATAACAATGTCAAACAATCTATATACAACAGCTGTTCTTACAGAAAATGGTAAAATTGTAAAATTAGGAGAAGAAGCTTTAGCTTTTAGAAATAACTCTGATGTTCAAATATTCGATTTGGCTGGAAAAACAATGTTACCAGCTTTTATAGATGCTCATAGTCATTTTTCTGCTGTGGCAAATTCTTTTTTACAAGCACCTTTAGATGAATGTATATCATTTAAAGAAATACAAGATAGAATAGAAAACTTTATTAAATCGAATAATATTAAAAAAGGTGAATGGATTTTAGCTAAAGGATATGACAATAATCAATTACAAGAAAAACAACACCCTAAAAAAGAAGTTTTAGATAAAGCAAGTCCTAATAATCCTTTGATAATTCAACATAAATCTGGTCATATGGGTGTTTTAAATTCGTTGGGATTAGAAAATTTAGGAATTACAGTTGATACACCAAATATTGATGGTGGTTTGATAGAAGTGAAAAACAATGAACTTACAGGATATATGGAAGAAAATAGTTATCTATATTATTTAAAACAAATTCCTATGCCTGATATAAATTCACTTGTAAACGCTTGCAAGAAAGCTCAAGATAAGTATGCTTCATATGGGATAACAACTATTCAAGAAGGTATGATGATTGATTTACAATTACCTTTATATGATTACTTAGTTAATAGTAAAAAATTGTTCTTAGATGTTGTAGGATATGTCGGAATGGACGCAATTTCTCAATATTTAGAAAAATTTAGCAAATCAAAATTGAACTATTATAATAATTTTAAAATAGGTGGGATAAAAATCTTTTTAGACGGTTCTCCTCAAGGAAAAACAGCATGGATAAGAAAACCATATGAAAATGAAAAAGAATATTGTGGATATCCTACTATGAAAGATGAACAAGTGTATAATTCTATAGAGTATGCATTCGATAATAATTTGCAAATTTTGGCTCATTGTAATGGTGATAGAGCTTCTGAGCAATATTTAGAACAAATAGAAAAGTTAGAAAAACAAGGTAAAGATATAAGCAAAATAAGACCTGTTATGGTACATGCTCAATTATTAGGTATTGACCAAATAGATAAATTGAGAGATTGTGGTGTTATACCTAGCTTTTTTGTAGCACACACTTATTATTGGGGAGATATTCATATTAGTAATTTTGGATTTGATAGAGCTAAAAATATTAGTCCTGTAAAAAGTGCAATCGATAAAGGTGTTGAATACTATACATTCCACCAAGATTCTCCAGTGATAGAACAGGATATGATAGAAACTGTTTGGTGTGCTGTTAATAGAGTAACAAAAGATGGTGTAAAAATAGGAAAAGAACAATGTATATCTGTTTTAGAAGCTTTGAAAGCTGTGACAATAAATGCTGCATATCAATATTTTGAAGAAAATAATAAGGGAAGTATTGATGTAGGAAAAAATGCAGATTTTGTAATTTTGAGCGATAATCCTTTAACATATAACCCAGAAAAATTAAAAGAAATTGAAGTAATTTATACAATAAAATCTGATGAGGTTATATATAAAAAATAAAGAGATGAAAGATTATCTTTCATCTCTTTATTTTTTATTTTAAGTTTTCTAATGATTTTAATAATGTTTTTTCGTTTTCTACATTCATTGCAGAAGAACCTTTTAATGTCTTTTTAACTAAACCAGTCAAAACTTTGTTTGGACCTAATTCAATATAGTTTTCATAACCTGCATTTGAAATAGCATTTAATTCAGCAACAAATTTTACAGGAGAAACAAGGTGAGTTGCTAAATAAGTAGGCATATCACTGAAATCAGTTAAAATATCACCAGTTACGTTAGAGTAAAAATCTACATTTGGTGTATTGAATTTAATATCTAATATATTAGCTTTAAATTCATCAGCAGCTTCTTGCATTAATTTTGAATGGAAAGCAGCACTTACTGCTAATTTAATACATTTTTTACCCATTTCTGAAAATGCAGCAATTGCTTTTTCTACAGCTTCACATTCACCAGCAATTACTGTTTGTGCAGGAGAATTGTAGTTTACAGGAATAACATATCCGTCAACTTCGCTACAAACTTTTTCAATTTCACTTGCATCTAATCCCATTACAGCACACATTGTACCAGGATTTTTTTCTGCACATTTTTGCATAGCAGCTGCTCTATGTTTAATTAATGTATATCCGTCT
Source organism: Oscillospiraceae bacterium (assembly GCA_017887325.1). Taxonomy (GTDB): domain Bacteria; phylum Bacillota; class Clostridia; order Oscillospirales; family Ruminococcaceae; genus Massiliimalia. Next base: position 155,819 of record JAGHIE010000001.1, read on the forward strand.
TCCATAGAAACTATTCCACTAGCAACCATAGCAGCATATTCACCTAAAGAGTGACCTGCAACAGCAGAATATTCAATTCCTTCTTGTTTCATAGCTTCTAATGCTATTAATGAAGTTGTTAATATTGCTGGTTGGGAAATATTTGTTTGAGATAATTCTCCAATAGTTGCTTCAGCACATAATTTTTTAATATCTAATCCAGTTATATCACTAGCACATTCATAAATTTTAGAAGTTGTAGGATAACGGTTAGCTAGTTCAATACTCATACCTTCGTATTGTGAACCTTGACCAGAAAATAAGAAAATATTTTTAGCCATAAATAAAATCTCCTTTTATTAATATTTTATGAATTAAATGTTAATTTGTTAAAAACAAGCTGTTTTATTAAAAAACATAACACTTTTAAAAGCTAAAATCGACAATTTATTATTGACATTTACATTAGAAAAATTTACACTAATATGTAGGCTATGTTTAAAAAACAATACATTTAATACAATTTATTCTCAATATACCACAAACTAAAATATGTTGCAATACTATTGTAAGGATTAATTTTGATATGTATTGTTTGTTTTTAATATAATAATTTGGCTTTAAAAAGCAGAATGGAGATTAACATGGGAATAAAAATTAAAGGTTGTGGATACTATGTTCCAGAACTAGTTGCAAGTAATGAAGATTTTTCTAAAATTGTTGATACAAGTGATGAATGGATTACAACTAGAACTGGTATAAAGACAAGACACATTGCTAATGGAGAGTTAGCTTACCAAATGGGAGCTAATGCTGCTATGAAAGCGATTAAAGATGCTGGTATAGAATTAAGCGATATAGATATGATTATTGGTACTACAGTTACTGCTGACTGCTTAACACCTTCTATGGCTTGTTTAGTTGGTAAAGAATTAGGTATTGAAAAAGCTATGTGCTTTGATGTTAATGCCGCTTGTGCTGGATATGTTTTTGCTTTAGATATAGCACATAAATATTTAGCATGTGGTGACTGTAAAAATATATTAATAGTTTCTTCTGAAATTGTTAGCCGTATGGTTGACTATACAGATAGAAGTACATGTGTATTATTTGGTGATGGTGCAGCTGCTACTGTTGTAAGTTATTCAGATGGTGAATACAAATCTTATATAAACAGTGACCCACAAGGTGCAGATAAAATATTTGCAAAAATACCTTCAACACCAAATCCTTTCAGAACACAAACACCTGATTGGTCAGATGAAAGAATGCAAGAAGCACCAGAATTATTTATGCAAATGGCTGGAAATGATGTTTATAAATTTGCAACAACTATTATGCCAGAGGCTGTGAAAAAAGCTTCTGAAAAAGCTGGTTGGGAAACTGCTGACTTGGATATTATTATCCCACATCAAGCTAATATAAGAATAGTTCAAACAGCTATTAAAAAATTAAAATTACCAGAAGATAAATTCTATATTAATATTCAAGAGTATGGAAATATTTCAAGTGCATGTATCCCTCTTGCTTTGTCACAATTAAAAGAAATGGGCAAACTTGAAAGTGGTAAAAAAGTATGCTTAGTTGGATTTGGTGCAGGCCTAACTTATGGAGCTGCAGTTTTTGAATATTAATCAAGTGAAATAGTTTAAGGAGAGTATGTATTATGGCAAAAACAGCTTTAATTACAGGAGCATCACAAGGTTTAGGAGCTGCTATGGCTAAGCGTCTTGCTAGTGATGGTTTTAATATAGCAATCAATTGTAGAAGTGAAGTAGAAGTTGAAAATGGTGGGAAACAAGTAAAAGCAGAATGTGAAGCTTTTGGTGTAAAAGCAGAATGTTTTATTGCAGATGTTTCTGATTTTGATGCTTGTAAATCAATGGTTAAAGAAGTAAAAGATATATTTGGTACAATTGATGTATTAGTTAATAATGCAGGTATAACAAGAGATGGTTTATTAGCTAGAATGAGCGAAGAACAATTTGATATAGTTACAAATGTTAACTATAAAAGTGTGTTTAATATGACAAGACATGTTAGTGCTGTTATGATTAAACAAAGAAGTGGTAAAATTATTAATGTTTCTTCAGTAGCTGGTGTTTACGGTAATGCTGGTCAATTCAATTACTCTGCTAGTAAAGCAGGTGTAATTGGTATGACATTAACTGCTGCTAAAGAACTAGGTGCTAGAAATATTACTGTAAATGCTATTGCACCAGGATTTATAGAAACTCCTATGACAGATGTTTTACCAGATAGCGTTAAAGAAAATTGTAAAAACATGGTTGCATTAAAAAGATTTGGTAAACCTGAAGAAGTTGCAGGTGTTGTTTCTTTCTTAGCTTCAGAAGATTCAAACTATGTATCAGGTCAAGTAATTGTTATTGACGGTTCAATGTCAATGTAACTTTAAAATTATTCCAGAGATTGAATGGAGGAAAATAAATGAAAAGAGTAGTTGTTACAGGTGTTGGCGTAGTTAGCCCAATCGGAAATGATATAGATACTTTTTGGAAAAATATTAAAGAAGAAAACACAGGTATAGATTTTATTACAAGATTTGATACAGAAAACTGTGATGTTAAAGTTGCAGCAGAAGTAAAAGATTTTGATCCACTAAAAAGCTTTGATAAAAAAGAATTAAAAAGAACAGATTTATATATTCAATATGCTGTTGAAGCAGCAAGACAAGCTTTAGAAGATTGTGGAAGCGACCTTAAAGATTTAGATCCTTTTAGAGTAGGGGTAATTGTTGGTAGTGGTATCGGTGGATTTGGTTCTACTGAAACAGAACACAAAAAATTCTTAGAAAAAGGCGGAAAAAGAGTTTCTCCTTTCTATATTCCTATGATGATTTCTAATATGGCTGCTGGTCTTATCGCTATTAGAACAGGATTTAAAGGTGTAAACTATGCACCTGTTACAGCTTGTGCTACATCATCACATGCTATTGGTGAAGCGTTTAGAAATATTAAACACGGTTATATAGATGCTTGTATCGCTGGTGGTTCTGAAGCAGCAATTAGTGAATTTGCTATTTCTGGATTTAACAATATGAAAGCATTATCTCACAGCCAAGACCCAAAAAGAGCTTCTATTCCTTTTGATAAAGAACGTGATGGCTTTGTAATGGGTGAAGGTAGTGGTATTTTAGTTTTAGAAGAATTAGAACATGCTAAAGCTAGAGGTGCTAAAATTTATGCAGAAATCGTAGGTTATGGAGCTACTGGAGATGCATTCCACATAACAAGCCCAGACCCAGACGGAGAAGGTGCTGCAAAAGGTATGCAATTAGCATTTGAAGAAGCTGGACTAAAAGCAGAAGATGTTGATTACATAAATGCTCATGGTACATCTACACCATTGAACGAAAAATATGAAACAATAGCTATTAAAAAAGCATTAGGAGATCATGCTAAAGATGTATTAGTAAGTTCTACAAAAGCTTTAACAGGTCACCTTTTAGGTGCTGCTGGTGCAGTAGAAGCTATTGTTTGTGCTAAAGCATTAAACGAAGGTTTTGTTCCAGGTACAGCTAACTTTAAAGTTCCAGATGAAAATTGTGACTTAAATAATATGACAGACGGCGGTATTGAAAAAGATATTAAAGTTGCATTATCTAACTCATTAGGTTTCGGTGGACATAATGCTACACTATGCTTAAAAAAATACGAAGATTAATTTATAACAAGATTTAAGATATAGGGCAGTAGAGTATCCATTTAGCGATGTTCTACTGTCTATTGTTTAAAAATACAGAGTGATTTGTATGGAGGATTTTATGAGTGATTTAAAAGTTACTGTTGAAGAAATAAAAGAATTAATGGATAAAATGGCTAAAACAGGTTTAGGTGGTTTAGAAATATCTGATGGTGATTTTAAATTAAGTTTAACAGCTAAAGAAGAAAATGTAGTTTATTCAGCTGCTACTCCAGTAGAAGTAAAAACTGTTAATACTTCTATAGAAACAGCTGTAAAACAAGATGTTGCAACAACAGAAAAAGTTTCTGGTAATGAAGTTAAAGCTCCATTAGTAGGTACATACTATTCAGCACCATCACCAGAAAAACCTGCTTTTGTTAAAGTTGGGGATAAAGTAAAAAAAGGTGATACTTTATTTATAATTGAATCTATGAAACTTATGAATGAAGTACAAAGTGAGTTTGATGGCGAAGTTGTAGATATTTGTGTAGAAAATGGTAGCCCAGTAGAATTTGATCAAACTATAATGATTATAAGATAATTAGGAGAGTTATTATGCATTTAGATTTAGAACAAATAAAAGAGATTATTCCTCATAGAGATCCATTTTTATTAATAGATGAAGTAATTGATGTTGAACCAGGTGTTAGAGTTACAGCAAAAAAACATATTAAAGAAAACGAAGATTGGTTTAGAGGACATTTCCCAGGCAACCCTGTACAACCAGGCGTTTTAATGATTGAAATGTTAGCTCAAGCAGGTGCTGTTTGTGCTTTAAGCATGGAAGAAAATAAAGGTAAAATTGCATTTTTTGCAGGTATTGATAAAGCTAGATTTAAAGGTGTTGTAAGACCAGGTGATACATTAACTTTAGAAGTTGAAATGACAAAATTTAAAGGACCTATCGGTTTTGGTAAAGCTGTTGCTACAAATCAAGATGGTAAAAAAGTAGTTGTTGCAGAAATTAGCTTTGCTTTAGGTGATAAATAATTTTTAGGAGTTTTAAACTATGTTTAATAAAGTACTTATTGCCAATAGAGGAGAAATTGCAGTTAGAATTATTAGAGCTTGTAGAGAATTAGGAATTAGAACAGTTGCTGTTTATTCTACTGCAGACAAAAATGCTTTACATACACAGTTAGCTGATGAGGCTATTTGTATAGGCCCTGCAAATACAAAAGATAGTTATTTGAATATTAAAGCTATTTTAGCAGCTTGTGATATAACTGGTGCTGATGCAGTTCACCCAGGTTTTGGATTTTTATCAGAAAATGCACACTTTGCAAAAACTTGTGAAAGATGTGGAGTTAAATTTATTGGTCCTAGTAGTGATGCAATTGAATTAATGGGAGATAAATCAGAGGCAAAATTAACAATGAAAAAAGCAGGTGTTCCTGTAATTCCTGGCTCTGATGGAGAAATAAAAGATATTGAATCTGCTAGAGAAATTGCTAAAAAAATAGGTTATCCAGTTATGGTTAAAGCATCTGCTGGTGGTGGTGGACGAGGTATTCGTCTAGTTAATAACGAAGATGAACTAGAAAATGCTATTACTACAGCAAAAGAAGAAGGTTTAAGATTTTTTGCTAATGATGGTGTTTATTTAGAAAAATTTATAGTTAATCCAAGACATGTTGAAGTTCAAATATTAGCAGATAGTTTTGGTAATGTTGTATATTTAGGTGAAAGAGATTGCTCAGTACAAAGAAAACACCAAAAAGTTATTGAAGAAGCACCATGTGCAGTTATGAATGAAAAATTGCGTAAGAAAATGGGAGAATCAGCAGTAAAGGCTGCTAAAGCTTGTAATTATGAAAATGCTGGTACAATAGAATTTTTATTGGATGCATACGGTGATTATTACTTTATGGAAATGAACACTAGAATACAAGTTGAGCACCCAATAACAGAACTTGTAACAGGTGTGGATTTGGTTAAACAACAAATCTTAATAGCTCAAGGAGAAAAGCTATCAATTCATCAAAAAGATATTAACTTGACAGGTCATGCTATTGAGTGTAGAATTAACGCAGAGAATCCTAAGTTTAATTTCAGACCATCTCCTGGTCAAATTACAGCTTTGAATGTTCCAGGTGGCCCTGGTGTTAGGGTTGATAGTGCTGTTTATCAAGGTTATGAAATAACTCCATTTTATGATAGTATGATAGCTAAATTAATTGTATATGCTCCAGATAGAGATACAGCTATTAAAAAAATGAAATGGGCTTTAGCTGAATTTTTAGTTCAAGGTGTGGACACTAACATTGATTTCCAATTATCCATACTTAGAGATAAAGATTTTGTTGAAGCAAATATTGATAATGGTTACTTAGATAGAAAGATGGCTAACGGTGAACTTTAGTCTATAATTTATTTATTGAGTAAAGTCCCTATATTGAAAGGGTGAAATAAATTGTTAGAAGATTTATTCAAAACGGTTAAATCAAGATTTGACCAAGATGTATCTAGTGAAAAGAAAAGTAAGGTATCTATACCAGCGGATTTATTATTCAAATGTCCTAGATGTAATAATGTTATATTTATGGAAGATTTTGTTGGTGCCAATAAGGTTTGTAAAGAATGTGGATATCATGCAAGATTATCAGCTAGAGAAAGACTTGATATTATAATAGATAAAGACAGTTTTGTTGAGTATGATAAAGATATGACAAGTAAAAATCCAATAGGATTTGAAGATTACGAACAAAAAATATCCAGCTTACAAGAAAAAACAGGTTTAAAAGATGGTGTTGTTACAGGTGAATGTACAATAAAAACTAAACCTTGTGTTATAGGTGTTATGGATTCTAATTTTATGATGGGATCTATGGGTAGTGTTGTTGGTGAAAAAATTACAAGAGCTTTTGAAAGAGCTATTGAAAAAAACTTACCAGTAATATTATTTACAGCTTCTGGTGGTGCTAGAATGCAAGAAGGTATAATTTCATTAATGCAAATGGCAAAAACTTCTGCTGCTGTAAAAAGACACAGTGATAAAGGTTTATTGTATATAACAGTATTGACAGACCCTACAACAGGTGGTGTAACAGCTTCTTTTGCTTCATTAGGCGATATTATAATTGCTGAACCAAAAGTATTAATAGGTTTTGCTGGTCGTAGAGTTATTGAAGGTACTATTAAACAAAGATTACCAGATGATTTCCAATCAGCAGAATTTTTATTAGAACACGGTTTTGTTGATATGATTGTTGAAAGAAAAAATATGCGTAGAACTTTATCAAAATTGCTTCGTCACCATGGATATCCTGGTTTGACTAATGCACAGTAAGGAGGAATATTATGTCTAGTTTAACTGCATGGGAAAGAATGGAGATAATCAGAAATAAAAATCGTCCTACTGTAAGAGATTATATACCAGAATTATTTAAAGATTTCTTTGAAATGCATGGAGATAGATTTTATGGTGATGACCATGCTATATTAGGTGGTGTAGGTAGCTTTAAAGGAACACCAGTTACTGTTATAGCTGAGGTAAAAGGTAGAAATTTAAAAGAAAATCAAGAATCTAATTTTGCTATGCCTCATCCTGAAGGTTATAGAAAAGCTATGCGTTTAGCAAAACAAGCAGAAAAATTTAAAAGACCTGTTATTTTCTTTGTTGATACTCCAGGAGCTTTTTGTGGAGTTGCAGCAGAAGAAAGAGGACAAGGTGAAGCTATTGCTAGAAACCTTTTAGAATTAAGTACTTTAAAAACACCTATTATTACAATTGTATTAGGTGAAGGTGGTTCTGGTGGAGCATTAGCGTTAGCAGTTTGTGATGAACTTGCAATGTTAGAAAATGCTGTTTATTCTGTTATTTCTCCAAGAGGTTGTGCTAGTATTTTATGGAAAGATGCTTCAAGGGAAAAAGATGCAGCAAATACTTTAAAAATTACAGCTGAAGATATGGTTGAATTTGGTGTTGCAGAAAGCATCATAAAAGAACCTTCTGGTGGAGCTCATAATAATTTTGAAATGATGGCAGAAAATATTTCTGATTATCTTGAAAAGACAATAAAAAAATTATCTAAAGAAAGTATTGCAAATTTACTAGAGAATAGATATAATAAATTCAGAAAGATTGGAGAGTTTATTGAATAAGCTATTCTGTCTTAAAAAGTGTATTTGAAAAGGGAACTTTTCTTTACAATAAAAATCTATAAAGATTTAATCTCTAGCGAAGGAGGATTATGGATATGACTTTTGAAAAAGTAAGAGAAATTATCTGCGAACAATTAGATTTAGCAGAAGAAAAAGTAACTATGGAAGCTTCTATTACTGAAGATTTAGGTGCTGATTCTTTAGAAGTTGTTGACTTAGTAATGTCTTTAGAAGAAGAATTCGATATCGAAATCCCAGACGAAGAAGTTGAAAACATCAAAGTTGTTGGTGATATTGTTAAATACATCGAAGAAAAAGCTGAATAATTAGTAAGCGGTTATGCAACACCCTGTGTTAATGTTAACACAGGGTGTTGTGATACTTAAAAATAAAAAAGAAAGAATGATATTAATTTTATTTTAACATCATTTTAAATAAATTAATCTTATTTATTTCTAGTGTATGAATTAATATAAAATTGCCAATTAAATTATTCTTGAAGATTTAAGAATATATTTATTTATATAATTAAGAGGTTTGTATAATGGTTAATAATGATAACTATTTAAAACAAAATATAATTTGGAATACAGTAGGTTCTTTTGTATACTTCTTTTGTCAGTGGGCATTGACTTTAGTTTCAGTAAGACTTTCTAGTGATTTTGTTAATGCAGGAAACTTATCATTAGCGATGTCTGTTACTAATATTTTTTATACAATAGCATGTTTAAATGTAAGAACATACCTTGTTTCAGATTTTAGTAAAAAGATAAAAGATGAAGAATATGTAGGGCTAAGAGTATTAACTTGTGCGGTAGGGTTTTTGTTGTGTTTATTTTATATAAGTATATTCAAATATACTGTGTCACAAATGATATGTATAACTGCATATATGGGATTAAAAATTTGTGAAGCATGGACAGATTTATTACATTCATTTGAGCAAAAAAATAATAGAATGGATATAGGTGGTAAATCTTTGTTTTACAGAGGAATATTGAGCTTTGTTGTTTTTACAGCATTGTTATATATAACCGATAATATAAATTTAGCTATAATTAGCATGACAGTAGTTTGCTTTATATTTATAATATTTTATGATCATTATTATGTAAAAAAATTTATAGATTTAAAATTTAAGATTAGTAAAAAAATATTGAAAATTTCTTGTTTATCTTTTGTTCCGATAACTCTTGCTTCTGTTGTTAGTACACTTATAGGTAGTTTACCAAGACAAGTATTAGAAATTATGAATGGGACGGAAGTTTTAGGAATATATGCTTCTGTAGCTACACCAGCAGTTATTGTTCAAGTAGCTAGTAGTTACATATATAATCCATTTGTTTTAAGACTTTCAATTAATTACGAACAAAGAGATAGAGATAGGTTTTTAAAATTATTTACAAAAATAAATCTATTAGTTGTTGCATTAGGAGTTATTTGTATAATAGGCTCTATAATATTTGGGGAATTTGGTTTAAAAATTTTATATGGAGAAAAAATAGCGAAATACAGTAGTGTATTAATACCTGTTATTATTTATACTTCAATAAATGCAATAACATGGTTTTTGATAAATATCATGGTTATAATAAGAAAAATAAAAAGTTTATTAATTATACATATAATAAGTGGTGTTATTTCTAGTATATGTATGGTTCCAATGATAAAAAAATTTAATATGAATGGCGTTAGCTATATTATGATTATATTTACTTTTATATGTCTTGTTTTGATGATGATAGATATATTAAGAAGTGTAAACAATATTTTTAAAACACAGGAGTGAGTTTAGTATGTTAGAAAAAATACCTGATATATTAATAGAAAAAGCAGATGAACTTGAAAAATATTATGAAAAACATTATCCAGCTTTAGCACCTTTGGCTAAACAGTGTTTTTTAAATACAATAGAAACAACTGTAAAGAAATTAGATGATGGAACTTACTTTGTTATTACAGGTGATATTCCTGCTATGTGGCTTAGAGATTCAGCTGCACAAGTAAAACCTTATATAAAATATGCAAAATACGATAAATACTTAGATGAGATTTTAAGATCAATAATAAAAAAACATGTAGATTTTGTAAATATTGATCCTTATGCAAATGCATTTAATCAAGGACCAACTAACGAAGGTCATCAAGATGATATTACAAAAATGAATGAAAATGTATGGGAAAGAAAATATGAAATAGATTCTCTTTGTGCTCCTTTATATTTATCTTATGAATACTGGAAAAGTACAAATAATAGCAGTATTTTTGATGATGCTTATAAAACAATGATAAAAAACATTTTAAATGTTTTTAAAGTTGAACAAGATCACTCAAAATCAGAATATTATTTTGAAAGACCTGAAGAATTAAGATATAAAAAAACAGATACATTACCATTAAAAGGAAAAGGGTATCCTGTAAATCCTGTTGGTATGACATGGTCAGGTTTTAGACCTTCTGATGATTGTTGTACTTTTGGTTATTTAATTCCAGCAAATATTATGGCAGTAGTTGCATTGGGATACGCTAAAGAAATATGTGAAAAAGTATATAATGATGAACAATTAGCAAAAGAATGTAAAGAATTAAGAGAAGAAATCCAAGACGCTATAGATATCTATGGTACTGTAAATCATGATGTGTTTGGTAAAATGTATGCATATGAAACAGATGGATTTGGTAATTACAATTTAATGGATGACGCTAATACTCCAAGTTTATTATCTATTCCATATTTAGATTATTGTGATGTTACAGATGAAATTTATTCTAATACAAGAAAATTTATCTTAAGTAAATATAATCCTCACTATGTAGAAGGTAGTGTTGCTTGTGGACTAGGTAGTCCACATACTCCACAAGGATATATTTGGCATATTGGACTAACAATGCAAGCATTAACATCTAATGATAGGGAAGAAATTTTAAAAGTGTTAGATATGATTTCTAAGACTCATGCAGGAACTAACTATATGCATGAAGGATTTGATGCTTCTAATCCAGAAAACTACACAAGAGAATGGTTTGCTTGGGCTAATACTTTATTTGCACAAATGTTAGAAAAGTTAATGATAGAAGGATTTTTTGAAACAAATAAATAGGTTATCTTAAAAAAGTTATGTTGATATAGTATATCAACATAACTTTTTTATTAATATAAACATTATTTATTTAATTAATAAACAATTGTTAACCTATAAAAAGTATCAAAATTCACATTTTGTCAAAAAATAATTAAATTTATAGATTTTTTATTAGTGAAAGCGTATAATAAAATTGTTAAATAATAAAAAAAACTATGCAAAAGGGGGAAGATTAAATGAAAAACAAAACATGGAGGAGAAAAACTCTAATTTCTTGCCTTTTAGTTTTTGTATTTGTTATTTCGATTGTTTTAACAAATACAATGCAATCAATGGCAAGTATAAAAGTTGATGCTCCTAGTATAACGAACTGGGAACAAAGTATCAGTAAAGATACAAAAAATATTGGGAGAATTTGGACAGATAAATCTGTATTTATTGAAGATGTTACTTTGACATCTAATGATTCTACTCAATCTATTAAATTACAGAAAGGAAATAGTGATTTTTTAATAGGGCTATCAGCACTTTCATCAGCTGCTACAATTAAAGGACAAGTAACAACTCCTTTAGATATTGTATTGATATTGGACGTTTCTGGTAGTATGAGTGATTACATTGGAAATCAAAGTAAAATGGATGCTTTGAAAACCGCAGCTAACTCTTTTGTTGATGCTACTGCAAAGGCAAATGAAGCAGTTAAAGATTCTAACAATAAACATAGAATTTCTATTGTTAAATTTGCGGGAGATGAAACAAACTCAATTGGAGATAGTAAATATGGTTCTTGGTGGAATCCTTTTGATCAAGAGTCAAATTACTCACAAGTAGTAAAAGAATTAACTGTTTGTGATTCAGGCAATGCTGAGTCTTTAAAGACCAGTATAAATGGATTAGATCCAGTTGGTGCAACTAGAGCTGATTATGGTATGAACCAAGCTAAAAGAGCTTTTTCTTTAAGTGAAAGACAAAATGCTAAAAAAGTTGTAATTTTCTTTACAGATGGTGTGCCTACATCAGGAAGTAGTTTTGAAGACAGCGTTGCAAATTCAGCTATAAATATATCTAAAAGTTTAAAAGATTCAAACGCAGCAGTTTACTCTATTGGTGTATTTGATGATGCTAATCCTGATGATACATCTAATAGATTTAACACATATATGCATGGGGTATCAAGTAACTATCCAAATGCAACAGCATATGATAGTTTAGGTGCTCGTGCAGAAAATTCTAATTATTATAAAGCTGCTACAAATTCTGAAGAATTAAACAAAATCTTTGAAGATATTTCTTCTGAAATTACAAAAAACTTTGCGACATCACCTACAGAAGTGCAAGAAGGTAATCCAGAAAGAAGTGGATATATTACATTTACTGATCAATTAGGATCTTATATGCAAGTAGATTCATTTAATAATATTGTTTTGCTGGAAAATTGTTTAGTGATCCAGTTGTAAATAAAGATGAAGCACAAGGAATAACTACTTATACTTTTGAAGGTAGTGCAGATGGTAACGTTATATATCCTGATGGAAATGTTAATGAAATTAGTATAGAAGTTAAAAGTTCTAATGATTTAGCAGTAGGAGATTTAGTAACTGTAAAAATCCCTGCAAGTATGATACCACTTAGATACTTCAATGTTAATATAGATGAAAACGATAAAGTTACAACAACAGTACAAGAAACATATCCTCTAAGGGTATTCTATGGTGTAAGTGTAAAAGATGAAGCAAAAGCAAAATTGGAAAATCCAGATGATGCATTAAAAACTTACATACAAAATAATAAAAATGAACAAGGTAGAGTACAATTCTATTCAAATATGTACAATAAACAAACTAAACAAGGTGAAGTGTACTCACAATTTGAACCTAATAAGAAAAATGATTTCTATTACTATCAAGAAGACACACCACTATATTTAGATGAAGAATGTACAAACAGGGCAACTGGAGAAATTGATTTAGATGCAACTTATTATTATCAAAGAACTTACTATGAAGTTGGAAAAGATACAGCTCAAACATATGCAGTAAAAATTCCTGGTAATAGTAATGTTATTTTAAGTGGGTTTGCAGTAAGTGACGCAGATGGTAATTTATATATACCTAAAGGTACAGCTAGAACAACTTTATTATATTCATATGCTTTAAATAAAGATGTAAATAACACTAATACTGCTGATTATATTGTAAGTCCTACATGGGATAACTTAAGTAATCCAAAAAATGTACAAGTATTCTTAGGAAATAATGGTGTTACTACATTTGATATCCCTGGTGATTTAGTTGTTAAGAAAAATGTTACAGCTAATGAAGGATTAACAGCACCTGATGTAGATTTTGAATTTAAATTAGAATTGACAGCAGGTATTGGAGATCAATTAAAAGAGTCTTATAATGCACAAATTTTTGACTCAAACAATCAAAAGGTTGGGGATCCATTTACAGTAACTAATGGAGATACATTTAAACTAAAAGCAAATCAAACCCTATATGTTTATGGATTAAAAGAAGGAACAAAATATTCTGTTACAGAAAATTCTTTACCAAAAGGATTTGAACAAACAAATGCAACAAATGCAACAGGTTCTATTTCTTCTGGACAAGAATCTGTAGCTAACTTTACAAACAATTATAGTGTAAAAGATTTAACTATTTTATCTACTGATTTAGGTTTGAGTGGTACAAAAACTCTAAATGGAAGAGAATTTGAAACAGGTGATATATTTAGATTTGAATTAAGAGCAAGTCAACAAGCACCTCAATCACCACTTCCAAATAATAGCGAATGTACAATTAAACCTACTAGTGGAAATACTGCAGATATCAGTTTTGGTGATTTTACAATTACAAAACCTGGTCATTATAGATATGTAATATCAGAATTTTTACCTAATGGTACAGCTGTTGACGATGAAGCCGATGTAATTATTCCTGGTATTAGTTATGACCCTTCACAATATCGTGTAGTTATCGATATAGAAGATAATGGGTTGGGAGAATTAGTTGTTAAAAATATTCAAATTGATAAGAGACAAAGCTCTACAACTCAAGAATGGCAACAATTATATAATGGAAACTCATTACCAGGTTCATCTGAAAAATATTTGAACTTTGTAAATACTTATAATCAACAAACACAATCATTAAATCTTCAAGGAACAAAAGATTTACAAAATAAATTATTAGAAGATTGTAAAGAGCAATTTTCTTTCTTGATTGAAAAAGCTGGTTCTCGTGATGTAGGAACTTCTGATCAATTTGTTGAAGACCCTTCACAACCAATGCCAACCGTAATAGATCCACAAGGAAAATATATTTATAAAAATGATTCAACAGGAAATATTATTATTCCTGGATTGACATTTGCTCATCAAAATGTTGACAAAGAATATAAGTACATTGTGACAGAGGTTCAACCAACAGATACAGGAAAATTTGATGGACAAGCAATAGATGGAGCTAAGAAAGTAAATGGTAAATGGGTATATCAAGGTATTACTTATGATAATTCACAAAAAGAAATTATTATAAAAGTAACTAGTGATAATACTAGTGGATTAGAAGTTATTAAAGGCGAAATAACAGGAAATAATTTCAAATTTAGTAATACTTATAATTCACAAGCAACAGTTAACTTAACTGGTACAAAATCTATTGATGGACGTGATTTCCGTAGTGGTGATGAATTTACATTTAATGTAGAATCAGTTAACGGAGCACCATCACCAGAAAAAACTACAGTAACTATAAATCCAACAAGTGGTAAAGAAGCTGCTGTTGATTTTGGAAATATTAACTATACAATTGCTGATATGAAAGATGCTGTTAAAGATGAAAATGGCATATATTCAAAAGAATTTACTTATAATTTAACAGAAGTAAAAGGTAATATGGGTGGTATTTCATACGATACAGCAACTAAAACAGTTGTTGTTAAAGTTACAGATGATGGTGTTGGAAATATGACAACTAATGTTACATATTCAACTGGCGATTCTTTAAAATGGAATAACTCATATAAAGCAAATGAAAGTTATGCTGGTATAGATGTAAGTAAAGTTTTAAATGGCCGTAGTATGAAAGAAGGAGAATTCCAATTTACAATTACTGGCGAAGAAGGAGCTCCAGAACTTGCTCAAACAGATAAAGCTTTTGTTAATAGTGATTCAAGAGCACCTGGTGTTGCTTGTGTTATGAGTAAACTAGATACTTTGAAATTCACACAAGCAGATGCAGGAAAAACTTATGTTTATACAATTAAAGAAACAGTAGGAACTACTGCTGGTATTACATATGATAAGAGTGAATATAAATTATCTATAGAAGTAATAGATAACTATGATGGTACAATTAAAACAATAACAACTTTAACTAGAACAAAAGATAGCTCTGGAAAAGATGTATCTGAAGAAGTTTCTGTTGTTGATAGCAGTCAAGCACAAGCTAAAAAGTCTAGTGTAGAATTTGTTAATAGTTATAAATCTTCACCAGGAGTTTTACCAGGCGATTCTAATTTACAAGTAATAAAGAGTTTCACAGGTAGACAAAATAATGAGTGGTTAGATACAGATAAATTCTCATTTACAATTACTGCTGGAAATGATGAAACACAAAGAGCTATTGATAATGGTGATATTGTTTTATCTAATACAAATGTATCAATAGAAAAATCAACACCAAATCATACAACATCTTTTGGTAATATTACTTTTAATAAAGTAGGTAGATATAACTTTAAAGTATCAGAAGATGACTTTACAATACCTGGTGTAACTAAAGTCACAACAGGTGTTAAGAATATAAATATTTCAGTAACAGATTCAGGAACAGGTCAATTAGTTGTTACTAAAGAAACAGGTAGCGATTTATTGTACTTTGAAAATGAATATAAACATGATTCATTTAGATTAGAAGGTAGTAATTACTTAAGCGTTACTAAAAACTTAACAGGCCGTGATTGGATAAAAGAAGACCAATTTACATTTACTTTGTCACCAACAGGTGAAACTGTTAACCAAGTTGGAGTAAATGTATTTATGCCAGAAGAAAAGAGTATAACTATTACATCAAATGACGCACAAAGTGGTTATACAAAAGCTTTTGGAGACATTGGCTTTACAAAACCAGGTACATACACATTTAGTGTTGTAGAAAATCAAGGTGATATAAAAGTTGTATCATATGATACAACTCCAAGAAATATATCAATAACAGTTGTTGATAATAATGAAGGACAATTAGTTTTAGCTAATAATGGATTTGTTATTGAAGGAGGAAAAACTTTAACATTTGATAATGTGTATAGTTTAAATCCTGATGCAAATACATCTTATTCAATTAGTGGAACAAAGATATTAACTGGTAGAGATTGGTTTGACACAGACGAATTTACATTTAATCTACAAGCTGATATGAATGATCCTACAACTAATAAGGCTGTAACTGAAGGAAAAGTTGTAATGCCACAAAATGTAACAGCTGTTGCTAATAGTTTAAATGATCATAAATTCACTTTTGAAGCAATAAACTTCAAAGCTCCAGGTACATATAAATTTAATGTAACTGAAAATGATACTAATATTAAAGGTATTACTAAAGACACAGCTGTAAAATCTATCGCTATTACTGTAATTGATAATTTAGATGGTACAGTAAGCATTGATACAACATCAATAAACGGAGATTTAACATTTGAAAATAAATATACACCAGATGCACCAACAGCTTTATTATCAGCAACAAAAACAATGCTTAATACTAAGATGAATGCTGGTGATTTTGAATTTACTGTTGAAGCAAAAGATGGTGCACCTCAACCAACATCTACTGTAGTTAAAAATGATGAATCAGAAGCAAATGTACCTTCAGCATTAGACTTTGGTACAATAACTTTTGATAAGAAAGATGCTTCATATACTTATATCGTAAAAGAAACAATAGGTAGTGCTGGAGGAGTAACATACGATGACACTCAATATACAGTTGTTTTCGATGTTAAATACAATCAAGCAACAGGAAATTACGATGTAACAAAAACAGTTAGTGCAGATGGACAACCAGTTCAAGAAATTGCATTTGTTAATGAGTATAATGTTGAACCTTTCATATTTAGTGGGGAAACATATTTAACAGGTAGAAAAGTTTGTGTAAATGAAATTACAGGAGTAGAAGAACCAGTAGAAGAAGGACAATATCAATTTAATATTCAAGCTGTAACACCAAATGCTCCTTTACCAAATAATACAGTAACAAGCAATAATGCAGAAGGAATATTTAGTTTTGGTGATATTACATTTAATAAAGCTGGTACATATCAATATAGAGTAAGCGAAGTAAAAGGAAACTTACCAGGCATATCTTATGATACAAAATATTATGATATTACTGTTACTCTTACAGATAATGGACAAGGTCAATTAAATGTTCAAGTTACAGGTAATGAAAATATTGTCTTTACTAATAGATATAAACCAACAGAAATTAAAGATTCTGTTCTTGTTAAAAAAGAATTAGCAGGTAGAGATCTTGTAGATGGAGAATTTACATTTAATTTAGTTCCTGTAGGAGATGAAACTTTACAAGCTAAACAAGATGGTAAATTTGAATTTAAAGACGGAGCAGATTCTTTACAATGTGCAAATACAGCTACAGGTGCAGTTTACTTTGGTGAAAATGCAATAACATTTAAAGCAGCTGGTGAATACACATTCCAAATAACAGAAAATAATTTGGGAGATCCAAATATTACCTATGATGGACAAGTACATACTATAAAAGCAATTGTAACAGACCATGGTACAACAGGAGATGCTAAGTTGAGCGTTGAATGGAAAGGTTTAGATACAATAGTATTTAATAATACTTATACACCATTTGATACAACAGTTAACTTCTTTGGTACTAAAGTATTAAATGGTAGACCTTTAAATGAAAACGAATTTAATTTTGTTGTATTAAATGATAAAGGTGAAGAAGTAGCTACTGGTATGAATGATGTAAATGGTAATATTAACTTTACAGGAATTAACTTTACTGAAGTTGGTAAATATTCATTTACTATTAAAGAAGTAAATAATAATTTAGGTGGAGTTACTTACGATGAAAGTACATATAATGTAGTAGTTACAATTGAAGATATAGATGGACAACTTCAAGCTACTTCAATAGAATACAAGAAAAATAATGGAGAAGTAAGCGATATCATATTTAATAATACTTATACTGCAAAAGAAGTAAGCTTAGTATTTGGTGGAACTAAGAAACTTGAAGGAAGAGATTTGAAAGATAAAGAATTCGGTTTTGCTTTAGTTGATAAAGATGGTAAGGAAGTTTTAGCATACAATAATGCACAAGGATTCTTTAAGTTCGATCAAATAACATTCCAAAGTACTGGTGAATATGAATACAAAGTTTATGAAATTAAAGGTAACGATAAGGAAATAAAATATGATGAAAGTGAATACACTATAAAAGTTAGTGTAGTGGATGATTTAGTGGGCAACTTAAAAGCTGATTATACAATATTAAAAGATGGTAAAGAAGTTGACAGCATAAAATTTGTAAATATATATGAAAAAGAAGTTAAACCAGTAGATCCTCCAAAACCTTCTAACCCTTCTAACCCTAGTGAAAACCCTAGTGATGATTCTAAGAAACCTAATACTTCAAATATTCCAAAGACAAGTGATGAATTAGATATTTTAGGAATGAATATGTCACTAATTACAATTATGGGTAGTATGTTAATAATAGCTTATAAGATTCGTTCTAGAAAAAAGAATAAATAATAAAATATAAGTAATTATTAAAAAACAATAAAAAAAGATGTTAGCATTATATGCTAACATCTTTTTTTATTATTAATTATTATAAAATTGCTAAAATTATAAAGTTTAAAACAAATAAACCAGTTGCAACCCAAATAATTGGATGAATATCTTTAGATTTTTTAGTAACAACTTTTGTAATACAGTAGAAAATAAATCCAGCAGCAATACCATAAGATATGCTATAACATAGAGCCATGAAGATACCTGCAAAGAATGCTGGTACAGCTTCTGAAATATCTTCCCAATTAATTTCTTTAAATGAGCTTAACATCATAATACCAACGATTATTAATGCTGGTGCTGTAGCTACAGAAGGAACAGCTGCAATGAATGGAGCAAAGAAAGCACTTAAAAGGAAAAGAATAGAAACAACAACACTTGTTAATCCTGTTCTACCACCTGCACCAATACCTGCTGCGCTTTCAACATATGTTGTTGTGTTAGATGTACCAAATATAGCACCAATGCTTGTAGCAATAGCATCAGAGAATAATGCTTTATCCATTTTAGATTTAAAACCTTTACTATCTTCTAATGCTTTTTCATCTTCTTCTGAGAATATATTTGTTTTTCTACCTGTTCCAATAAAAGTACCAATTGTATCAAACATATCTGATAAACTGAATGCAAAAATTGTCATTAATACAAGAGGAATTTTTGAAGGATCATTAAATAGAGAGATAATTCCAGGATTTCCAAAAGCAGCACCTATTGTTTCTGGTAATTGTTTTAAAGCTTCTGTAAAGCTAATACTGTCACCAACAGAAGTTAAACCAAAAGGAATACCTAAAATAATTGTAGCAACAATACCAATAAAAATAGCGCCTCTAACATTTAAAACAACTAAAATAACTGTTAAAACTAATCCAATTAAAACTAACCATGTAGAAGGTGTGTTAAAATTAACGATAGCTGGAACGATACTAGAATTTGCTACAACTGTTCCACTTTCTGATAGAGTGTATTTTCCAGGGTCAGCTGTAAATGTTAAAAGTCCTGCATTTTTGATACCGATATAAGCGATAAATATACCAATACCACCACCTATTGCATGTTGTAAAGAAACTGGAATAGATTTAATTAATAGTTTTCTTATTTTTGTAACTGTTATTAAAATGTTAAATAAACCACAAATAAATACCATAGCTAAAGCTTCTTGCCATTTAAAACCTAAGCCAAAGCATACTGTAAATGTAAAGAATGCATTTAATCCCATACCTGGTGCTTGTGTATATGGTACATTTGCAAAAAGACCCATTATTAAAGTACCTATCATAGAAGCGATGATTGTTGATAAAAATACAGCACCCCAAGGCATACCAGTTTGTGATAGCATTGATGGATTTACTACTATTATATATGCCATCGCAAAGAATGTTGTCAAACCAGCAATTATTTCTGTTTTTACAGAAGTATTATGCTGTTTAAGTTTGAAAAATTTTTCCATGAAAAAAATCTCTCCTTCATTAATAATATTGTTTATTTGTGTCGAGATAACACACAATAATTATATTTATTTTTAGAATAAATTGCAATATAAATTAAATAATTTATTTAACAAAATAAAAAATGGAAAAATATAGTATATTATTCATAAAAAATAATAAAATAATATATAAATATATAACTAAATGTTAAAAAATAAAAAATGTTGTTGACAAACTACTGATAAATTGATATAATATACAAGCACTAAGGCGAGATGAGAGCCACTAGCTCAGTTGGCAGAGCATTTGACTTTTAATCAAAGGGTCCGGAGTTCGAATCTCCGGTGGCTCACCAAAAATTTAATAAAAAAATGGAATTAATGTTATTAAAATTTTGATGTAAAAGTTTTAATATATTAGTTCTATTTTGTAATTTAAGAACAAAATTTAAGCGACTACTGTTGAACGGTCAGTTCCTATCCTCGCTAATTGTACGGAGTATTAATTGATTTTTATTACAGTAAAAATCACCCTTATTTACACTTGGTAGACGATGTCATCGCAATGCATAGGTAGCTTAAGCCTGTTGCTCTCTCGAGGGTATCAACCAGTTCCATAGTCCATTAAATTGTCAAGTTGCGAGTTATTTAATAAAAGCTGACGGTGAAATCAAACAGTTATTAAATAACAGTAAAAATAAAAACAAGACTTTAAATGCCCTTTTACAAACTAGAAACATTTAAAGCCTTGCAAATTTATCTAAAATGTGCTATTATTAAAAGCACAGATTATTAACTTCATTAAGGTTATAAATGTTTCGTGGACATTTATATTTGTGTTAGTTGCTCGCCAAAGCACTAACAACTTAGTGAGGTTTTTATTTTACCTGATGAAATTATACCATACTGATATTTATGTGTCAATAACTACCAATTAATTAATTGGTAGTTATTTTTATAATATTTCTTCTCCTGTTGGTACTCCAAAATCAAATTCTTTTGGAGTGTACTCATCATAATAATCAGAAAAAAGTTCCTGAATAGTTTTTCTATTTTTATTTTCTGTACCCACATTTTTAATTATAGTTTTCATATACAATACCTCATAAACTTAGATAAATTGACATACATCTTTGACATATGCTATACTAATTGTCGGAAAAAGTGCTACACATAACGGTAGGCGGTTAGCTTTGCTTTATTACCTTTTCTAAAGGTGGAAAGCGAGGTGATTTTTATGGATATACTAACATTGATAGTAGTATTGTACATTGTTGCGTACATAAACGAAACAATTAAAAACATAAAAAAGTAATCGCCACAGTCGGACAAACTTTTGGCGATTACCTCAAACAAAGTTAATACGGCTAACCGTCAATCGTTAGCACTTTTCCTAATTTCATTATAGTATTAAAATAAAAATAAGTCAAGAGAAAATAAAAACACTATATTTATATAGATAATTTTAAAAATTATAATAATATTTTATAAAGAAAAACATTCAATTTATTAATTGAATAGCACAAAAAAAGACTTGCATTTGCAGGTCTTTTTTTGTGCGAAAATCAATAGTTTGTAGTCATAATGAATACGCGAAAATCAATAGTTTGTAGTCATAATGAATACGCGAAAATCAATAGTTTGTAGTCATAATGAATACGCGAAAATCAATAGTTTGTAGTCATAATGAATACAAGATAAATAACAGTTAAACACCACTATTAATTAAAACAACACTAATAAAAAGTCTTGTAATTGCAAGGCTTTTTATTGTATAAAAACAAATCAAAAAAATAATTTAAGATAATATATAAAATCAATCAGATAATTTAAAGTGCTGTGTACAGTAAGTTTGAATGAATATATATTATATAACTTTAGTTATTAATATATATTTATTCTGTCTGTATTAGTTGTCCTTAAATTTTAAGGTACGCAGAAATCTTAAAAAAGGGTAGACCTGTACTGTTAAAAATTATATTGATATTGACAATTCATACTCAAATTAATAAGACTTGTTTTTATGTATGATTTTAAATTATTTATTGTATGTAAGTTTATATTTTTTAAATTATCAGACAATTCAATAATAGTATTAAGATTTATATTATCAACATATTTAGATAAAGCGAATTTAGGATATATAACATCATTTATTTTTGTTTCTTTTGCTCGGTACATTTCTGCAACAGATAGGGTAATAGTGTCTATAATATTATCATTTAGATTTAGTGTATCTTTAAATTCTTTTAGATAGTCAACATTAATTTGTTTTTGCACATTTGCAATAACTTTTTTATCAAGTATTATTTCTTTATTTTCTCTAATTTTTTGATACTGGCATCTCAAAGTAGAATTTAACTTTTGTAACTTTTCTTCTTTAACTTTGATAATACTATTTATTTTCTTTAAAAATTCTTTTCTTTTTTGTGATATATATTTTTTAGCTTTATCTGATTTTTCTTTTGCTTCTTTATTTTCATTTGTTGATAATGGCATTTTAACAAATAGCATATTAGCTTTTCTAACTCCTTGTTCCTGTTCTTCTATAAGGTCAGCTTCCACTAATTCTTTGAATGATTTTGTTGCAGTATTTTCAGAACAGTTTAAAAGTTCCATAGCTTCTTTGCGTGTAAAGAAAATATATACTAATCCTTTTTTATTTATATAGTGATTTTTTAAAGACAGACTAACTCTGTTTAAAAGATTAATATATAAAATCTTTGCATTAGATGAAATGTTTTTGTAAAGGTCATTTGTAAATATTTCTGCTGGTGCAGTCATAAATTTACAGTTGTATTGTTTGTTGTATTTTATATAGTTTGTATTTTTCATAAGTTTTATTTCCTTTCATTTTCAAATAAAAAAGCAAAGGAAATAAAATACTTCCTTTGCTTTATAGTTCATATTCATAATTGTTATTAAGTTCTCTTTGTAAGTCTTGGTAAGCTCTTTTAGACATTCGCTGTTGCTTAAATGATTTACCTAAACTCTCTAATGCTCTGCCAATAGGTACTTTAGCTTTATTTTCTAGGGTAGGAGAGTAGCTGTTTTTCTTTTTAATTCGTATGTTATTATTAAACAAAATATCGTGTTTAGAATATTCTCGCATCTCAGTTAAAAGTGCGTTACCCATTCTTTTGTAGAGGTCATTTATTTTATTTTGAGCGTAATTATCAAAATTGCTATTTTCTCCATATGCTCGTTTATAAGTCATTTGCTCTTTAAGTAGCAAGTCTTTGTATTCCTTAAATTCATATTTATAATAGGTGTTTAAAAACTCTCTTGAAAAGTTATCAATATCTTTTCTTTGTTTTGATATTGTGTTCATTGAGTAATGCCATTTTCTTCTGTCATCAGGAAGCGATTTGTAAATTTTTAAAAACATTTCTCTGAATTTATCATCTTCTAAAGATAGATGTTGTCTTTTACCTTTTATCATTATTTCCCTTGATAACTCATCTAACTTTTGTCTATCTTTATCCAGTATTGAGTTTACGGCTTTGCTTTTCATATTCTTAAAAGTTTGAGGTTTTAGTTTACCTCTTAATGATTTAGTACCGTCATCAAGTATCTTTTCTTGACGGTCTGGTATAGGTTGAGTTGTTGCAATATGTATATGTATGTTATCAGTATTATAGTGAATGGAAGCCGTCCATATGGCACTCTCTTGCATATTTTCACTACGCAACATTTCTCTCATAACATTTCTTGTAAGTTCCTGCAACCTATCTTGATTGACACTTTTAGTTTTATAATCATATAAGTTGTTTTCAGATAAAAAACTGTTGTCAAAACTAATAACTGTTTGCCACATTATCGAATTATTATCGTATGCTTGTTGAAATAAATCTTTAATTTGCTTCTTTTCTTCTTTAGTCAAATTATCCTTATCTTTAGTAAAAATACCGTCTGATTTTTCTGGGTTTCCCATATAGTCATTATAAAGAGAAAAGCTGTTAAAACTTTCGTTTCTAACAGCTTCCGTTCTATCTAAATAATCAATATAGCTTTTAAATGTTTGTAGTTTTTTATTATTTGTATAGTTTTTCTGTTCTTCAAGATTTCTATCAATAAATCTTGTTTTTATAATTACACCAGCTTTAGCATTATTCATCTATAAAATCTCCTAACTCATCAATGTTCTTGTTGTTTTCAGCAATTTTTGTAGTTATTTCGGTCATATATTTTTTTAGGTCTTTTTCAGCATTAATATATGCAATACTTTTAAAGTCAGGATTTGTATGATTTACTTCTTTTACAATATCTAATTGATAAGTGATTGCATTTAATAAATGGAGAATTAAGAAATTATCTCTGCGAATAGAGTTTATATATTTTCTTTGCAACATTAAATCTTGATGTATTTGTTTTAATTCTGTTTGCAAATCCATTTTATTGTAAGTTTCCTCTATGATTTTATTTATTGCCTTACTTGTAGATTTGACTTGTTTTATGTTTTTAATTTCTTTTAGTTTTTGTAAATTTAATTCATTTAGTCGAATTAAAATTTGTTTATCTTTCAATTTTATTCACTTCCTAACTTCTTTTTTATTTCAGATATATCCTGTTTTAACTGTGCATTAGAGTAATAATCTCTAATAATTATTTTTAAAACTTCATTTCTTGAAGATAAATCCCAATCTTTTTGGAGTTTATCTAATATCTGTATAGATTTTGGTGATAGTCTTATGTGGAATTGTTTATTCATATTGATTACCCCTTAAATTCTTCTAACAAACTACTTAATTTTGTAAGTTCTTTTGTGTTCTCTTTGATAACCGAAACGGTTAAACTTACTATTTCAGCATATTTATCGTTAATTTCTTCGGTTATAGCCAAAGCCGACATCTGTTCTAGCTTCTTTCTCAAAAATGCTTCTCTTGAAATAGATTGTTTTTTTGCCATTTCATCTAGTTTTTTAACAATCATTGGGTCAACATCTCGAATTTTTATTTCCATTGTTAAATTATCCTTTCTTTTACCTAAAATAAAATTACAACTGCACCTGTGCTATGCACAGGGCAGAGGTTCGTAATCTGACACATAGTGTTAGATTACGAAAGAGCATAAGGGAAAAATGACCCCACATACTGTGTGGTACTAGGCAGAGCCTAGCTTTTTTATGGGGTCAAAAAACATATTATATATATCACTTTTGATATATATTTTTAGGTGTTTTTTTGATGTTTTAATTAAAATATATCAAAAGTGATATATCTATTTTTCGTTTAATTTTGCTTGTAGCACTTTAATATCATTCTCTAAAGATATATTTTCTTCTTCTTTTTGTTTGATTAAATCATTTAACTTGATTATTTCTTGATTTAGGTTATTTATTTTTTTACCTAATATTTCAAGTTCATTTTTAGTAGCATTTGTTGATTGGTTGTCTTGTAAAGATTTAATTTCATCATTGTAAGATTTGATAGACTTTTTAGAATCTTCAATTATCTTTTTATTTTCATTTAAAGTTTGTTTTGATTTTTCTAATTCATAGGAAATAGATTTATGTATATATTCCTGTTCTGTTTTGTGTAGCTTTAAAGTTTTGTCAATATCTATTTCAGGTGATTTTAAGTCCATATTAAAATTAGCTACATAGAGTTTATCATTTACATTAACACTAAATTCTAATCGTATGTATTTAGTGTTAAATGGTATTTTGTTAAGTGAGATAACCCAGAGGGTAGGACTATCATAATCTACATTAGCTTTTATAAAAGTAGTTCCATTGCCAAAAACATTTAAAGTAAACTGTAAATTATTGTTTACTGATGAAAAGTTTTTACCGATTTCAATTTCTGTTTGTTTTGTGTCGGGATTGTAAGACCACCTACGCAATTTTAGAGAAATATCATCTGATAGGGTAAGAGTATCATAAATTTTGTTACTACTAAAATCATTTTTAGTTACAAGCCAAATGTTAGATGTTATGAAAATAATAAAGCCAGTTAAAAATACTATCATCAAAATAATTACTTTTGTTTTAATAGGTATTTGAATACTCTTTTTATTCTCATCATCTTCTTTAGATTTGTTAAAAAGTTTTGTTATAAATTCCATAAGTTCACCTGCCTTTATTCAAATAATAAATCTGTTTTAATAGGGAAGTCTATCAGCTTGTTTATAATAATGTCATCTACAAGCCAGTTACCATTTTCTTTTTTTAATGATAGGTTTAATAGTGCAGTAGCTAGGTTAGGTTTTACCTCACCTAGCTGTGTTCTTGTTTGAATAAAACACAATACCTTACTTTCAGTATCATTCCCTTTAAAATCTATATCGGAATATATTTTGTATCTCATTAAATCTAAGTTATAAGAATAACCTATATTCTGATTTTCTTCGTCTGATACTTCTTTAGGTTTATACTCTGTCTGACATCTTTCTGTCATATAGATTTTATATTCTTCAAAATGTTGCAAAGCGTAATTTTTAGAATTATCTTCACTATGTATGTTGTAATATGCCTTTAGAAAATCAACAGCTAGATTGCTTATTTTTTCTGTTTCATTTGATTTGTTGTCATATGATAATGATGTATCAGATGTAATACTTTGATTTTCTGATTTATTATCAATGGTGATATTTGTTGTATCTTGTGATACATTATTTGATACTACTGTATCATCATCTTTAAGTTGATATATGATAATTAAAATAATAAAAAACGCAATAGTAATTGTGATAGGTATAAACTTTTTCAATTTATCATCTCCTTTAGTTATATATTCCATACCCTGTAATGACTTTTGAATTTAGTGAGTATGATTGTTCTGATACTACTGAGTTCTGCCAAAATATAGAGCCGTAGCCGTTTGTGTTGCCCTCAACTGTATAGACCTTACCATTTTCTACTCTAGTTACTAACCCTGTGTGATTGCCGTCATAGTAGCCTAGTAGTCCGTTCCAGTTAATAAAAATAATATCTCCCACATTTGGGATATAGTTTCCACCTCTGTAAGAGCTTTCTTTAAATCTTCCTTGACTGTCAAACCATTGTATACCTTGCCATACTGAATAATAGGTTTTTATCTCTGTTTCAGAGATATTTGATTGTCTAGCACACCAAGAAACAAAAGCACCACACCAGTCAGAAGCAAGTCCATATTTAGAATAATCGTTACCAACTTCACCTAAAGCTATATTGACTATATCTTGATGAGGAATACCTGTACTATTGTTTGGTAAATATTTAAAAACTTTAGGTACATATTCAGGGTCACCATAACCATTCCAACCAAGTTCTTGTTGTTTCATTTGAGAAAACTCTAAAGCATTTTCTTTTGTATATCCACCATAATTATTTAAAGCCCAAGAAATATAACCGTTGCCATAGTTATATCCTTGAGCTGTTAATTTAATAGCAGGAGTATCATTAATTCCTGTAGCTTTAGCTTCTTTTAAACAGTAGGCAAGATATTCAATACCAACTTGTATTGAATATCCTGCTTCTTCAATAGAGTTAGGTTTTTGTGGGTATCGGTCATTAAACGGACATTCACTTGACTGCATAGGGTCAGTTCCTTGTCCTGCACTTTCTACCTGCATTATAGCTTTAATAAGTGGTACATACTCAAGTATATCAAACTGTTCAGCATACATTCTAATGATAGGTGTATAGCTTTCTACTTCTGCACTTAACTCAATACCAGATTCTAAATCTTCATCTTGATTTTGACTTAGAAGAGCAAATACGACACCTGCAATTATTATAATTAAAATAAAACTTAGAAAACTGACAAGACCTACGCTTAAACCTAATTTTTTAGCTATTTTACTTACAATGTATTTTCTTGTATTGTTAGCAGTTTTGACAGCTTTTTTACTTGCCTTTTTACCAAAGTTAAACAGTTTAGCTTTCTGTCTTTGTTCTTTTTCGTTATCCATTATGCACCACCACTAAATAACTCTAAATCCTGTTTGCTGACACTCATTTTCATATGTAATGAGTTAAGACCTGATATAACGAGTATACATTCTCCAACTTCAAATTTAGGTATATTTTGTACTTCTGATAACGGTATATCTTCTTTAAAAGTTTGTTCTATTAAATCAATACAGTTACTATCTTGCTTGAATAAGAATTTATATTGTGATAGTTCAAATAAAGCCTTAATGTTTTCAGCACCTTTATCGTTAAAGGATTTTATCATATCAGATAAATTGTGTGTAGCGAGAATAACGCCACCAAAATATTTTCTTGCTTCTCTTTCAAAATCAACAATAAATTGTGTTTCGTTTGGTCTGCGTGTATTTACAAATTGATGTGCTTCATCAATATATATTTGATAATAACTTGTATCAATTCTCGAAAGATTGCCAATATCAAACATTTCTTTTTGTGGTAAACCTATTTGAATTAGGTTGTCAAATAGCATTGTTAGAGAAGAATACATTTGAGCATTGAAAATATTATCACCAAAATTTTTAAGATTTTGAACTGAAAACATAACTAGTTTTTCTTTACTAAAATCTTCTATGCTTGAATATCCGTTAAACACTTTTGAATAGTTGTTTACTATATCGCTTATGATTATTTGAATTTTTTCTATTCTGTTAAATCTGTCATTTTGACTTTTATTTTCGTATTTTTTGAGTTCTTCTTCAATAACTTTTAATAAGTCTGATAGAATAGGGTAACTTGTTGCTGGTAGTCCTGTTATCTTATGAGATGTGTTTTCATCATAGTTTAAGTGCTTTTTATATAAGATTTTCAACAGGTCGCCTAAGATACCTAAATCGTATGTATCAGCTTCAGGACATAAAGTTTTATACCAAGATTTTACTTTAGCTTTATGAGCAGTAAAGTTGTTTGTTTCATCTTCGGTTGTCTTGTAAATATGGAGAATATTAATAATACCGTCTGTACCGTCAAGGTTAATTATTTTACCACCTAAGTAATTAACGAGTTTATCAAACTCATTATTTGTTGCATATCCACGAACATAGTTTCCTGTAATTATATCGTATTTTATCATTCCTTTTAGAGTAGTTGATTTACCACTACCCATACTACCGAAAAGAATACCATTATATGATAGCCTTTTTTTATCCTTATGCTTTCCGTCAAAGAAGACAAGACCGTCTGTTGTAGTATTTCCCATATACTTACCAAATGGGTCAATAAGTTGTGAAAAGTGGTAAGGGTGTCCGATTGCCAATGTTTCGGACGGAATAGGTTGCAGTTGAGTTACACCGTACTTTTTAACTTGTTCTTTACAAGGAATGTGTAAAGAGTGGAGCTGTCTTTCGTTTTCTTCCAAATATACTGCACCTGCAAAACCACCTGTCGCTTCTAAATCTGACAAGGTTCTTGATATGTTCTTTTCAAGTTCTTCTCTTGTTTTACCAAAAAGATATATTCTAGTTATGATATTTTTCATAACTTCTCCCATAGAGGTCATTTCTTCGTATACGCTCTGCAGATGTTCATATATTTTTTGTGCGTCTATCTTTTCTGTGGTGTATCTAGCTTGTGTATATCTACTTGCCTGTTCTTCCATAGAACGATTAATACTACTTATAGTTTTGTTTTTATCAGCAGGAGATATATCAATGGTACAAACACTATTTTCAAAATTTAAAATAGTGGATAGCCACATTTGTGATACTGTTTCTTTATATTTATATATTTCAATACACGCTTCAAAACCGTCAGACTTGGTTACGATGCGTTCGTCTTTACAAGATACACCACCGACGGGTTGTATATTAGATAA
Source organism: Oscillospiraceae bacterium (assembly GCA_017887325.1). Classification (GTDB taxonomy): domain Bacteria; phylum Bacillota; class Clostridia; order Oscillospirales; family Ruminococcaceae; genus Massiliimalia. Next base: position 185,678 of record JAGHIE010000001.1, read on the forward strand.
AAGATTATAGTTGAATTTATAACCTTTATCTATTCCTTGTGGTATATCATCAGAAATATTAAAATAACTTAAATTGCTGTTTAGATTATTAAGTTTAAACAGTATTTTGATTTTCTTTTTAAATTCGATAGGGAATACAAGCCTATGATGAATAAGATATTTATAAATCTCACCCATATTCCTTAAATATTCATCTTTGTTTTTTGCAAATATCATAAGGTAAAAGTCAGTACTTGAAGCTGTTTCATTTGCAAATTGTAACAATTCTAATTCTTTGTTTAATTCGTGGAGAAACACTTCATTTGTAGTTTTACTTATTTTATACTTAATAAAGTTTATTTGTTCTGTTGTATCAACAGGATAAGTCATTTTAATTATTTTTAAATCACTATTATACACTTTGAAAAACTTTGCAAATTCTATTATATGAAACTCTGTATCAAATTCATTCTGTGATAATAAATCAGTGGTAGATATTTGAAAAATATCTACCACTCCGTTATCTTTAGTTTTAAATACATCACTATCATATTTATTTATATTCTCCCAGTCCACAATAGGTGAAATGTCTGCAAAAGTTTTTAAGTAATTGTTTTTAAGCGATTTCTTCATCAATATATTCCTCCTTTTTGTTTAAATATTGTATTGGTTTGAATACTGTTCTTGATTTTGAAATTAGAATAATAATAAGCTCGTAAATTTTCCTTTTAGGATTTGACTTACCTGCAGGAATAATTAATATAAAGCTCCAAATAATACAGTAAACAAGATAGAATATTTCTAAATTAGGGTGTACAAGACTTGAAAAATTAGATGTTACAGTTAAGACAATACATAGAAAAATAATATCTTTCATTGAAATAAACTTATGTAGTTTTACTTCTGATTTAATCTCTGTTGGAATTACTTTCATTATTTTTTATCATTCCTTTCGATAAATTTTCTATCTTTCTTTGTAGTTATTGTTTTATTCTTTTTGTTAAATATTTTATTTTTATCCTTATAAAATGTTTCTTTGTTATAATTGCTTGAATTACTATTGATGTTACTATTGTATTGAGATTTTGTGTTTGGAGAGATATTTGAGTTGTTTTTCCAATTTTTAAACAATGTATCTCTTAATATTTTTCTCTTTTCAATATTACTATTAGCTGTGTTAATACCAATTTGTTTAGCTTTATTATATGTGTTTATAATATCTTTAGGAGAAAATACACTATTGTCAAATTTTTGTTTAGCAATGTCTTTTAAAGTTGTAGTTTTGTCAACATTGTATGATACATCATTGTTTGACAAATTGTCGTTTTCAGAGATATTTAGAGTATCTTGTTTGGAGTTATTTTGCATATTAGGGTTATTAGTTGTATCTGTACTATGTTTTGTATTATTATCAATAATGTTATTATTCATATTGTTATAATCACTTTGAGGTTGTGCTTTAGGTGTAGTTTGATTACTTTCATCATTTGTATTGTTTTTGTCAATATTAAGTTTGTTTTGTTTATTGTCATTGGTATTTGAAATATTATTACTACTTTGAAGATTGTTGGGTTCTTCTTGATGTAAATGTTTATCATCTAAAGGAATGATAGAACCGTCTTTGTTTTTAAGTAATTTTTTATCAGCAGAGTTTAACTTATTATTCCAAAATAGCCCTGCTGTTGATATGTCTTGTTTATCTTCTTGTATATTATTATCATTATCGTTGTTTTTAGATTTTTGATAATTTTCCCATAATCCCTGTGTTTTACCTGTATAGTAACCACCGATAGCAGAAGCACCTTTAATAGCACTTCTTCCTGTCCTACCAACTGAAGCTACGGCATTAGCAATATTTTTAGGTGTATTTAGTGCTGTTTTTACCGCACCACCCACCATTTGAGTAGTATAGAACATATTTGAAGCAGATGTACCTACATCTATACCTAATAATTCTTGAATAATATCAGGTCCATTTATAAGACCTAGAGAAAATCCGACGATTAAAAATGTTTCAACCCATATATTTAAGTTAGGTATAGATTGTATAAAATCAACACCGAGATAGAATATTCTGTACATAAACGCAACGGATATTATTACTAAGAATATGTTTAGTATTTTTTGTAAAACCCTCTTAGTTCTTTGTCCTGTACTTACATCTAAAACAGCAACAAAAGGTGTTATAGCAACAGTAATTCCAAGTTGATAAATTAATTCTGCTACTTTTATACAGCTCCAAACAAGACCAACACCTAGAGATATAAGCGTTATAGTTAGATTTACCCACTCAATTTTGTATCTGTAATAATAACTTGAAAACATATCACTACCCATACCAAGAAAATGACCGTCATCAAGTTTTTTTGTTGAGAGATTTCCTGATGTATCAATAACAAGTTTGTTTTCAAATACTGCTTTATTGTTTGTTTCTTTAGGTATCATAAGTTCGACAGGGTCTATTTTCATTATGTTTTGTGGATTGATATTGTTTTTATTTGATAGAGAAGTATCAGAAAAATTGTTCTCATCAAGGTACTTTAAATCAGTAATGCTGTTTTTTATTATATTTTGAGAAACGCTACTACCGTTTATATCCATAAAAGCATTAGCAGTTGTGCTTGTGAAATTTGAAAACTGTACAAGTAGAGTTTGGAAGCCTGAAAAAATAATCACTACAAATATAAAGTTTAAGAGTATTCCACGCTTTTCTCTTAGTGTATTAGTCATCAATTTAAAGCCTATAATTAAAATACCTATAACAAGTAATGCACTTGTTATAGGTTTCATACTTTGCATAAAGCTCATCATTTTTGTTGAATTGAAAAAATCTAAATGCTTAAACATTTCATTTAAAGCACTTTCAAGACTCGCAACAATGAGTTGTAAAGATGATAATATATACCAAAAAAATCTGAAAATATATATTACAAAATTGTTTGTAGTAGAGAATATATCATCGTGCTGTTGTAAAATTTCAATAGGTTCTATATTAATCACCGTCCTTTTCAATAAATTCGCTTTCAATCATAGATAATAGATTATCTATTCTTTGAGGTGGAATATCATTTTTTAATGAAATTAGAAGATTTTTTGCACTATCTAAACTTTCTAAAGCTGTTACATCAACTTGAATAGAGTTAGATTTTAATATACTTATAATAGTGTTTTTTAAATTCATTGAAAGTTTTTTTTGTTTGTTTTTAAAAACTTTTTCTTGATATTCTTTAGGAATATATATGTAGTCCTGTATATTATCAATAAGTTTAGAATAATTTAATTTATCGTGTGGCAATTCTTGTTTTGGGTTAAATTCTGATAAATATTCATATCTATACTTCATTCTTAATTCACCAGTAGTTAAAATAGGTCTACTTATTATATCTTCATCTTTTAATGTTTTTCTTTTAAGGGTTTGGCAAACAAGCATTTCACCCTCTTTTAATCTTGCTAATTCATCAGTAGTAACAACTGGTTTTTGTTCATATGTTTCAGTATATTTTTTGTCTAAATCAAATCTATCACCACTACGAGATACATTTTTTATAGTTTTATGTCCTGTCATATTAGAAAATATTTCGAGAGTTTTCTTGCTGTCTGTTGCAATTAAAACTTTAGTAGAACAGTTATCTAAAATAATAGGAGCAACAGTTTTACCATAAGTAGCTTCTACTTGTTCATATGATTGAGCGTATAGGTCAAAACTGATTTTTGCAGATAAGCACATAGCAAGTTTAATATGTAAATCTTCTATTTTAGCACCGTTAAATATTTCATCACCTACAAATTTAACTGGGATTTTACATTCTCCAATTTTTCTTATGTCTTTTTCTTCTGCTGTTACTTCTTGTTGAGATTTAGTTGTTAGAACAAAATAAGCAAGAGAGTAAATAGCTGAAACAATAGGATAATATTTTTTATTATTTTGTGGCAATCTAATAAATAGGGCAGTAGGATTGTCACCAAATCCTATGCTTTCTAAATCTATATCATTTTTAGTAGTAATATTAAATACATCATTATATGTAAATAATTCCAGTTTAGAAAATATTTGAAATAAGATAGAAGCTCTTGTTTTACCTTTTGAAAATTCAATAGACGAGTATATTAGTCTTGCTGTATCGTAAAAATCACGATTTTTAAAATAATCATCTAAAGCACTACCGTTTACAGTTTCTATACTGGATAATGTTTTAATAAATAAAGTTACAGAGTAAAGATTTATTTTTTCTTCTTCTCCGTTTTTTACACAGTCAGTAATATGTGCTATACAAACAGAAGTAAATAAAGCAATAGCAGAGTCTATCCAAACATCTTCATCAGCTTTATTGCTACTTAAAAAAGCGTATGCTATAACGCTACATACTTGTTGAGATAATGCTATCTTACCTTGTTTGTAGTATTGTGTAGCCATATATAATAGATTTATATTATGTGATTTTGTAGAATCAACAAAATTTAAAATTTTTACAGTATATTTTCTATCAAGCAACTGTTGTGTTGTTGCCCTTGATAATTCACCGTCTTTTAAATCGTGTATAATCATTGATGATTTAGTTTCGGCTCTTGAAAGTATATCAGCAGAGGGAATACCCATAATTTCACCTTTACCACCTCTTGTAATTGCTACAATAAAATTGTTATTTATTCTGTTATCTATATATAGTTTGTCTTCAAACCTTGCTACTGGTAATCCTCCTATTCCTTTAAATTTATTCTCTTTTTCATCTATTTCTAAATATGTTTCTCTTATTTCATCAATCGTCATAAGTCTATCAGAACCTTTTTGTCCGATATTTAAATCCTTAAAACTTGTTCTTATTTTGAAAAATAGAACAGTTAAAATAATGAGAATTATAAATAGAAATAAAATATAAAATGGAAGCACATCAAATATATTAAATGGTTTATGCTCAGTAAAAGGTATTAGATTTCTAATGTTATATATACTGTTTACGGCTATAACAGATAGAAAAAATAAAATAATACCGACAATGCCTAAACCGATTAAAACATATTTAGGATTGTCTAAAAGATTATTAAACCCCATAAGTGTTTTATGAGGTTTAACTTCATCTTTTTTTGTATCAGATACTTTTTCTTGATTTATAAGGTCTAAGAATTTTTTAAGCATAAGAAACAATCCTTATCTAATAGAGTTAATCATATTAGCAATAGGTTCTGCGAAATTTACTATCAACAGACCACCACCTGCACTTAATATAACATACTTTGCATTCTCTCTTGCCCTTTGTCCTGCCATTAACATAATACCACCTACGATTACAGCGATAGTGCAGATTGGTAATCCAAAACCCTTAATGATGTCACCTAAATTGTAAAGTCCTGTATTTATACTGCTAAAATCTCCTCCAGTAGTTGCTAATACTGTATTTGTGAATAACATTGATAAAAGTACAGTTATCGGAATTATACTGATTTTCTTTTTAGTTAGTGGTGATTGTGCTTCTGCTCTTTGTTTAGTTTCTTTTTGTTTTCTTGTAAAAAATTTCATAATTTTTTACCCCTTTCATTAATTAAAATTTATATGTGCATGTTCAAATTGAACACAAAAAAAGTAAGTAGATATTTTCCACTTACTTTTCTAAACTAATATTTTGTTTTTTCTGATGTTGTTTTTGGAACTCTTGTTGTTTTACTTGATTTATCAAGTCTTGTGTCTGTTGCTTATCAGTATTTAAAACAGTTAGAGTTACTTTATCACCCTTTAAAAAAGCAGAGTAAGAAAAGTCTTTAGCTACCTTTTCAAACTCTGCATAATTTTTATATGGTATTGTCAGATAATTTTTTATACCCTCAATCTGTTTCATTTCTCTATATGGAAATGAACCTATTTCGATACTTTTATAATTGATATTTTTTAGGTCTTTTTCAAAATTAACAGATAGATTTTTTATGTTTAACTCAGGTATAAATTCTTTTATTTTTTCTAAATTTTGAAAATTTTTCTGTATTTGCAAAAATTGTTGTTTTGCTAAATCATTGTGGAATGACTTTTGAAAATCTATATCGTTTTGTTTTTTGCTTTTCGATATTTTTTCTGCGTTAGAGGTAATATATAGATTATGTAAATATTTATTTTGTTCTTCTCTGTATAGAGGAATTACTTTGATTTCTATTATTTCTTTAAAAGCTACAGGCTCTTTTTTACTTAAATCATTCATATTAATTTTTTGTAATTTGTCTGATAATGCTTTTAATTCATCTTGTGGCATCTCAAAATTAAAAGTATAATTTTTACTTGCTTGTTCAGGATATATAACGCCTAAATCTTTCCAATCTTTATTTGATAAAAATAATCTTTTTTCTTGATTATCTATACCAATTTGTTCATAGGGAATAGAGTATCTTTCACCTAAAAAGTTTATAGCTTCTTTGGTATCCATATTTTGAGTTTCCTTGATTAAACTAATAACATTACCACCGTTGGTACTACCAAAATCGTAATAAGTATTTGTTTTTTCATAAACTTTAACACTAGCAGTATTTTCACCACGAATATTGTACATACCGTTTCTTGATTGTTCATAACCTAAATCATCAAGAATAGTTTTGATAGGTATTTGTATTATTTCGTCTAAGTTATATTTTTTATATCCTTGTGGCTTTGAAATATCTTTCTTCTCAACTACTTTTAAATGTTGGTTAAATCTATAAATAGGGTAATCTCCACTATCTAAAAGATTATCTATTTTTCTGCTATTTTCAAAATCTTTACCACTTAATAAAGTGTATTTTTGATTTTCTATAATGATTTTATCTTTATGCTCTGATGTTAAAATGCCTTTTTGTTTTAAGATATTTTCATCTATCAAAGCTACTTCATAACCAACTTTTACAGCAACAATATTTTTATCTTTTTCTAAATTTTTATTATATAACTGTATTAACTGCTCTTTTACATCTTCAATAAATATTTCAGATGTTACACCCATAGGGAAAACAATAGCGTGTGTGCTATCTTTAGGGTACTTGTAGTTAAGTATTATTTTATCATCTTTAAAACCTATTATAGTATTTGGTTCGTTATTGTATATGATAGTTTTATTCACTAACTTGTTTAAATCAATATTATTAAGAATATTACTTTGCACTGTATTATTAATTGTTTGTGCGAATGTTAATTTTTCGTTTTGTGGAATTGTTTGGATATATTCTTCACGCTTTCCAAATTCTTTAATCATTTCATTGTGTAACTTATTTGCTTCTTTTATAATTTCATTAAATTTATTATTATCTTCTAAAGATAGCTCGGTGTTTTGATTACAATAATTTAAAAAGTCTTTTATATTTTCATCTTTAAAACTCTTTAAAAATGAAATAAAATCTAACTTTTCACTACCAATATCAAATCTACCGTCAAGAACATATCCGTTTTTTAAAATGATTGAAAAATTTGTTTTTAAATAACCAATATCAACTTCAAATGCTTTTTTATCAAGTTCTGTTAGCAGTTTATTTGCAAGAGGAAAACTTAAAGTCCTATACTTGTTATCACTAAACAATGGGTGTTCTGAGTAGTTTATCTTGACAGTTATATCATTATGAATATCTTTTGATTTATCGTTCTTAAATATAGGAACACTAGCTATATTATTATCTTTATTTTCAAATTTGCTTTCAAAACTACTACTAATTTCTTTTTTAGTAACTAAATCAATAGCCTTATATTCATTTCCATTTTTCTCTATTATTTGCAAAGGGTTTTTATTTTCTCCGATACAAAATTCACCTGATTTAGCTTCGATAATAGATTTATGAATGTAATTACTACTATCCAAAATTTCTTTTATTTTAGATAATCTATTTTTTTCTAAATCATTATCTAAAGAAATGTTATTGATGGTTAGTTGCTTTTCAATATATTTATCAAAGTCTTTAGATAATTTTTTATATTCCTTATGAACTTCATTTAATGTTTTCATAAGGTCAAAATTTTCTTTATCTATGGCTTTAAAACTTGATACAAAATGTTGTTTTCTTGTGTCTATAATTTCAAGGTTATAATCAGTAGAAAACATAATACTAAGTAAATCAGCTTCAAATTCTATTAATGCAGGAGATTTTTTATTAGTTTCTTCATTGTTTGTGTGTAATTTTATGTGACCTATTTCGTGTACTAATGTGGAGAGCTTTTGAGTATCTTTCATTAGTGAATTTAATTTTATTATATCTTCAGTTTTATTTGCTAAACCTCTGATTGATATACTGTTTAAGTTTTCTTCTGATACCATAATTTTATTTTCAGCACAGTAATCAATAAGAGCGTCTGCTATATTTTTATGTAGTTCTGACGGATAACCCATATTATAGAAATTAGGATATTCTTCGACAGGACAGTTAGTAGCAGAAATATCGTGTACGATAAATGTGCTGAACGACACTATTTTTCGTACAGTTTTATATTCCTTGCTTTTAATCTTTTCTTGTTCAATTTTAGTAGCTTCTCTAATCGGTTTTAGTTCGTTGTTTTCGTTATAGAAAAAAGTTATAGTGTTAGGTTGTAGCAATTTCATACCACTACCTTTTTCTATAACTTTATATCCTAGATTCTGCCATTGGTTATATGTTGCTACAAAGGTAGCACCACTGTTTTGTTTATATAATAAAATATCATTATTGATACTATATTTAGTAAAGTTTTTAGAAAACTTTGTAAGTTCTATTAAATCTTCGGGATTTTGTTTGTAATTATCTAAAATATCGCTAATTACCTGTTTATAATTATTATTACTTAAGTTCTTTATAGGTTGAGTTTTTATATTTTCCATAAAATTATCCCCCTAAATTCTATTTAAAATATGCTTAATTATGGCTTGTTCTTTTTTAGATAATTCATAGATAGGGTAGAGTGTAGTAACATCAGCAGTAGTACCAATGTCATAATCTTCTGGGTAAGGATATTCCATATAATATAGGTCTTTATTTTGACTTTCATAGATTATCTTATCTTTTGTATGACAAACAACTGTTGCCACAAAGTCAATTTCAAGTGCAAAATTTTCTTCTGCACCGAGCATATCGTCTAAAAAGTTTTCGTCTTTTAATTCAATATGTTTCATAATTTTTCTTTCCTTTCTGTTTTAAAATAAAAATGGTAAATAGGTTTCAATCATTACTTTAAATTCTTGTATCAAGACTTCTCTTGATGACGAATTAAGTAACGCTACAACACCCACTACAGCTAAAATAAAAACAGCTATCTCTAATATCACTTTAAAGACAGCTGTTATATTTGATAGTATTAATTTTAAAAAAGTAATAAAGCTATTGCTTTTTTCTACTATTACGATATTTTCATCTTGCACATTATAAAGTTTCTTTTTTCTCTTTTGCTCTTTATTTTCTTGTTTTATTTTTGTGTTTAGTAGGGGTTTATATTTCATTTTTTAAACCACCAACCTTTTTTTGTTTTAGTTTCTTTTTTAGAAACAGAGAAAATATTTTTAAAGATTTTATTGTGTGCTGCACACAAGCTGAACATATCAGGGCAGTAGTCTGTAAAATATGTTTTATCACTTTTTTCTTCCATATATCCTTTTAGAATACCTTGTAAATTAGGCTCTATAAAATTAAATATATATAGTATATCATTGTAACTATTAAAAGTTTCAAGAATATTTCTGTTATGTGGCAGTTCCCAAGCCTTTCCACCTAAAACTGTTATCTTTACATCTTTATCTAAAAAGGTAAAGATATTTTCTTTTTTGTATTCTCCAAAATCAAAGATGTATATATCGTAATTTTTTGCGTATATTTCAGATATTTTTAAAGGATTGTAATATAGGTCAATATTTTCTAAAGATATTAGACCTATATTTTCATCAATATTTACTTCTACCATATCAGGATAAGAACATATATTGTGGCTATCATCAGCTTCTATATATGCTACCTTATATCCTAAAGATTTAAAGTAAGTTGCAATTTGTAGAGAAATAGTTGTTGTTCCAATTCTTCTTTGACTACCCATAATACCTATTGTTTTAATATTCAGAGTAGATTTTTGTTTTATATCTTCTAATTTAGGTTTATCATCTTCTAAAGTTACAGTTGTCTTAAAATTAAAACAATCAGTACATCTTTGTTTTCTAATACCTAAACTATCTCCGTAAACTATAAACTCAAATCCGTTTTTAATAACTTCTTTCATTTGTTCTGATATATTATTAGTTAAATGAAAGATTATTATAGGTTTGTTTGTATTAGCTTTTAATTTAATTAAATAGGGTAGTAGCTCTTTAATTTCTACATTGAAGCAATCTATATCTAATACAATAACTCTTGCACTAGGCTCTAAAAATTGACTGAAAGTATCATCTAAGTTTTGTAACAAATCTACTTGAATAAACTCCTCATCAGAGTTTAAAAGTATAGTTTCATCAAGTATATTTTTACTGTATTTATTGAGTAGTCCTATAATCATTGTTTTTCACTCTTTTTCTTTAGTATAAGTAAAATTGATACCATAATCAAACCGAATATTATGGCTGTTGTAGTTGTTCTTAATAGTTTATTTGATTGTGGTGTATATGTAACTTCCATATACTCTCTTTCACCAACTAACACATCAACATTTTCTAAAGAGTATATTGCATTAGCTTCATATACAGTTTTATGACCTGTGATTGTATCAGAGTAATTCGCTATATAGTCAGCACCATAATAACTTACATTAAAAACACATTCTTTAACTTGTTGACCGTTATTTTGATATGTATTAGTCCAGTTTGCACTATCAATCCTTGATTTATTAGGATTGATACCTAAACTTTGTAAAATAGTATTCTCATAGTTTTTATATGGAACACTACCGTCTGTTGTGTTAGGAATAAGTGTACCATTAAAGTTAAAGTACATAGTATCATCATCACCTATATATCTTCCGTTAATATTAAAACCACTTTTCCAGTATTCTTCTGATTGATTTATATAAGAATAGGGAATAGTGGTTGTAAGCTGTTTATTGTTATCGGTGTATGTAACTTCTTTTGTTGGTGCTATAGCTGGTCTTTCTGTTAAAAAACCATAATCAATAGTACCTGTTAAGTTAATAGTACCGTTTTCTATTTCTTTTTCAGTATATTGTACATCTGATAGTTTGAGTGTAAATTTTTCTCCGTTATACTCAACATCTAAAGTTTGTGGTACTTGTTTTTCTTCAAGATTTTCATATGTTTTATTTTCTGTTAGAGTTTTTACATCTCTGACTTCTTCTTTAGATTTTTTTTCTGTTTCTAAAATATATGTTTTTCCCTCGAATTGAATTTTATCTTTTGGAGTATCGTATATTTTTTGAGTTATTGTTCCGTCAGAGTTTTTAGTAGTTTGTGTTTCATCAGCATAGATACTTGTTGTTAAAACAGTAAATATCATTACTGATGAGAGCATAGACACAATTATTTTTTTCATTTATTTGCCCCCTTTGATTTAAAATTTTTAAATTTAATTTTAAGTGAATTAAATTTGTGTTTTATTGAAAAATCTTTATTTACTATTTCACCATTTATTGATTTATATACTTGTATTGAGCCGTTTTCCTGTTCACTTTCTACCCTTCCAAGTTCACCGTTTATTATGATTTTTTGATTTTCTTTTAGGATATCTTTTAGTTCAAGCTGTTTTGTTAAAAACTTAAAGTGCTTTTCTTTATCGATAGGAGTATCTAATTCGACATCAAAAAACAGCTCATATCCTGTATTAAAGCCTTCAATTTCCGCTTTGCTTTTTATAGTGCATTTTCTGTAATATTTTTTAGATGAATTAATGTGAAGTATTTGTTTGAAAAGAGGTATCATACACCATATTACAAGATATATAGTAAAAATGTATGTAGTTATATTTACCCCCAAATCTTTTGTTTTTGAAAGTTTATCAAGCAGTTCTTTATCTTTAAGTAAAAGTTCTATACACAATGATGTAGATAATAAGAGAAATAGTACCAACAAGAAAATAAAAATATTTTTAATAAACTTTGATAAGTTAAATCTTCCTAATAGAATTATAGGGTGTATTTTATCTATTAAATAAAATACACATATAGCTAAAATTGGTATTAAAATTATAGATATAGTAATAATTTTAAATTTAGTTAATGCTAATATCAAAAATGGTGTAGATGTACATATAACAGAAGTGTAGATAAATATTTTATTGAATTTACTCATTACTTCACCTCGTTTTAATATGGTAATTCTTCTTCGTTTTCATCTTCGATACTCTCATAATCATCTGTGTTTATATTTTCTGCACTAGGTGCATTGTTATCTTCTTTTGGTGCAGGTGGTGGAGTTAAGCCCTCTAGTTTATCAGTATTATTTTTATTAAAGCCTGTAAAATATACTTGTTCAGCAATTACTTCAACAGTATATCTTTTGTTTCCTTGCTTATCCTCATAACTTCTTGTTTGCAGGTTTCCCTCAATAACAACGAGTTGACCTTTAGTAAAGTATTTACTAACAAAATCAGCAGTTTGTCGCCAAGCTACAATACTTATAAAGTCTGTAATATCTTTATTGTACTGTCGTTCTACAGCTAGTGAAAATGTTGCTACATTTATACCGTTAGGTGTTTGACTTGTTTTAGGGTTATCTGTTAGTCTTCCCATTAGAATTGTTTTGTTTAACATAGTTTTGCTCCTTTCAAATAAAAATAGAGTAGATTTATTTTTCTACTCTATTTTATAGTTAAAGTTCTCTATGAGTTTGTATTTGTTTAACCAATAGATGAACAACTTTTTTAGTTTTTTTAATCAATGTAAATATGGTAACCTTAAGGATATACAACCCATCAATGTTTTAAAAATAGGTTATAATAATTAATAAAAAATTTATTTTTATTAATTATTAATTTAATGTACTTTATTTGATTTTTATGTAGAATAATAGAAATAAAATATTTTTTGTTTTAGTATTGAGTATTGTAAATAATTCCAAATTTTTATATATACACTTTAATATCTAAAGAAAGGTTGTTTGAAATGTTTGAAGCGTATTCCCAAACTAAGAAAATGATTGTTAATGTAAAAGATGAATTTAATTTAAAAGAAATATTTTTATGTCCTAATGATGATTGTAAGGCAGAACTTAAAATAAAAGGGGTAACGGGACCCAGAGCTAAGCATTTTGCAAAGACTAGAAACTCCAAACATAATGATGACTGTCCTTATAATTCATTCAACAGTAGATATATTAACAGTGAAAATGTAGTAAAATCTACTATTTATGATATTTATAATAACTTGAATAATCCTGCACAAAAAGATAAAAATAATATTAAAAGTAAAAAGAATTATAGTTGTGATAAAGAATATACTACTGTTCATATAAAGACTCCTAGACAGTTATATTATTTTTGCATTAACAACAGTTTATTAACTGAATATTCATCTAATCTAAAAGTTGGAGATATTGTGCTTGATAGTAGAAATTTATTAGATAAAAGTAATGCAAAAGGTATTAATGGAATAAGACTTGTTGTTGCGAAAACATATAAATATTCTTATAAAGATAAATCAATTTCTTTAAGATTAGAGAAAAAAACTAATACTGATAAAATTTTAACACTACATATAACATTGTATATGGATTGTAAATTATTTGAAGAAATAGTCAATCATATATTAAGCACATATGATAACAAATTCAAAGGGCATACAATAGCCATATTAGGAAACTGGTGTACTACTAAACCTTTTAACATTGATTGTACAATAAAAAATAAAAACCATATTATATTTAAGATAAAAGACTAGAGAAATTAGTATGTTTTATATTCTTTCTTTTCTATATATCCATTATCATTCAAGTATTTATTAAATATCATTTCATATTCATCTAAATCATCTATATATGTGTCATCAGATTGAATATTGAGTGAATCTATGTATTCAGATACTATATTATTGGGATACTTTTTAAATCCATAAGTACACCATACTAAATTATCTTTGTATAACTCACCAACATCACATCTCATATCAAAATTATTGTATTGACAATAAGATAATAGTATTTTCTTTTTATTAATTTCTAAAGTTACATACTCTATTTCATTTCCTTTAAATATAAGAGATGTTGTATATCCTTTAGATTGTAATTTTCTAAACAACTCTAAATTTTTTCGCTGTACACGATAGTTCATAATATTACCACCTTTCAAAAACAGAGTAGATTTTTTTCTACTCTGCTTTATTTTTATGTTTTTTAATAATCAATACTACTGAACCAAAAATAGATATAGTAGTAATTAAAGATAAAACAAAGATATTTGTTTTATCGCTTGTTTTAGGGAAAAATCCGTCTTTTTCATTAGGTGGATTTTTCCCATTTTCAACTTCCACTTTACCGATTTTATATTCATTGATAAAGTAACCATTATCATTGTTTTGAATGATAACATTATCTTTATTTTCTCCGTATATAACAATAGGATAGATGTTTTTATCAGGAATATATCCTGACGGTGCTTGTGTTTCTTGTACAAGATAGTAAGCATATTTAAGGTCTTTAAATTCGTAAATACCTTTTTTGGTTTCTTCAAATAAGCCGACCTTTTTATCTGATTTATCAAGCACCTTATTTTTATTAATATCTTCAAAAAGAGTAAATTCAGCACCACTCAAAAGTTTTAATTTTTCATTAGCTTTCTTGATGATGATATTACCTTTTTTAGCTTGATGTTTAGGCTCGAGTTGTATATGATAGTCCATTGTTTCCAACTTATCATTATAAGTTGGTATAGATATTAAAGTAGGTGCTAATTCATCATAATTTGTGGTATCAAGTGCTTTAATTAGATACACACCTACACTTAAATCTTGAAATGATACAATACCTTGTTTATTGGAATATTGTATATAATCGTTTTTTACAAGGTATTGTAGCTTTTCTGCTGTTTCTTGTAATTCTTCGGCAGTTTCTATTTTGTTTAAGTCCACATCTGTGTCCTTAAACTCATCTAATAATATATATTCACCATTAACCAAATCAGCAACTTTAGAGCAAGATATTTCTACATCTTCAACAGATGTTAAGTCTTGTCCTTGTCCTAAAGTTAGAGTTATTGAGCCTGTATCTTGCTCGGCGAATACTGTATGTAGTGGTATTACAGACAGAGCCATTACCGATATTACACAAGCTAATTTCTTAATTAGTTTTTTCATACTTCTTTTTCTTCCCCCTTATTATAAATATTGTTATTAGTGATATTAAAAATAAAAAGGGTAGAGTAGTGAATATCACTTCTCTAAACCCTAATGGTTTTGTTTTTATTTCTTCTTTTACTTGCTTTTCAAACGGCACTCTCTCACCAGTAACCACTAATCTGTGAGTGTTAATACCGTATGGTGTACAAGTCATAAGACTTACTAAGTCTTTATTATCTTGAATATTAAAAACTTGTGTTTCATCAGGTGTAATGACTTGTATATCCTTAACTTCATAAGCAAGTGTTTTATCAAGAACATTTATATAAAATAAATCTCCTTTTTTTAACTCATCTAATCTAGTAAACAGCTTACTACTTGCTAAACCTCTATGTGATGTTAGGACACTATGTGAATTGTTTGTACCTATTGGCAGGGAACTACCCTCTAAATGTCCTACTCCAACAGACAAGACTTCATCTGTTGTTGTATGATAAATAGGTAAATTAACATTAATACTAGGTATTTCTATTTTACCCATTATTCCATTACCTATATTTAAAGTGTTTAGGTATTCATCTTCATTTTTTAATACATTTGAAAATGGTAAGTTTGCTTGATATAGATTATCATTATACAATTTTGCTTTTTGAAGGATTTCTTCTTTTGTATTGTCTTTAACAGTTGTTATAGATTTATCATAGGTTGAAACTACTGAATTAATATTATTGCTATGTATTAAGTTAGAAATAATAGGATAAATGGCTAACAAAAAACCTGTGATAAAAATTCCTATAAATATTATTGTTTTATTTTTCTTCATTTAATTTTTTACCTTTAATTTTTTATACAATATAAATCCTGCACCACTCATTAAACATATACCTAATATGGATAACCATACTGCATAATCACCTGTCTTTGCAAGTTGACTACCTTTTTGGTTAATTACTGTAATATATGAGATGCCGTCATCAATATTACTTACTAAATCAATGTTTTTTTCTTCAGGTTTACCATTATAAAATTCTTTAAATTTTGCAGTAGCAGATAAGTTAATTAAGGTTTTATCTGTTGCACCGTCACCCTTTATATATGAGTTTCTTTCAGTTGTAAAAGTAGGGTTAATAGTGAGTTTTATAGGGTCTAAAAGTGGTCTATATCCGTTAGGTGCGTCTGTTTCTTTTAAGTAATATACTTGACCGTCTAAACCGTAGATTATAAAGTTACCGTGTTCATCAGTAACCATTTCTACAGCTTCTGCTGGTGCTTTACCACTAACAATACTATCACGATTTATTACTATATAATCTCCGTCTTTGTTTTGTTTTACAAAAACCTCATTTTGACAGTTTTCATCTGAATATAGTCTGAATTTAGCATTTTTTAAAACTGTATTATCATTGTTTGTTTTTGTAAGGTCTAGTTTATATGTAAAGCACACAACAGTATCAAATGGAGTAAATCCTGTACTTGTTGAATTATTATCTGGGTCATTTGAAAACTCTAACCTTACATCGTTTTCAAAGCCTGGTCTTCCTGTATCAAGACTTGCATTATCGTTTAAAGTTGCATTGAAAGTTAATGTAACAGTTTGTCCATATGTATTGTGCTTTTGATTATCAATATTATTAAATTCTCTGTCTACTATGGATTTAATATCATCAATCACTACATTGAAAGTTTCATTGTTGATATTTTCTGTAATTACTTTAAATTCATTAGATTTTAAAGTGTAAGTTTTATTGCTATCTTTAATAGTAATTTCTACACTATCTTTATTAAAGGTCAACGCTTTATCCATAATGTCGTGCCACACATATTTATATGTGTGATACCCATTTATATTTGGTATGTTACTTTCAAATTTGTATGGAACAGTTTGACCTATCTCGTAATCTCCAATGTCATTCCACCCTTGATTACCGATAACATCTCTGTTGTCATCTTCCTGTATCTTTTTAGTGATTAGGGGGTAGTCAGATTTTATATCTATTTCAGATAATGGATTTGAAGTATCAACTATACAAAGGGAAGCTGATGAGAATGTATCTTGAACATTTGTTATTTCATCTACAATATAATATCCATACTGTAAACCTTGTATCTTAATAGAGTTATCAACTCTAGTGTTCATAACATTTACTATATCACCACTCATATTAAGCTCATTCATTTTATTTCTAAGTTCTTCGACAAAGTATCTAAATTCAGAATATCTGCTTTCTAGTGGCTGTTCGTCAGTAGCGTTTTCTTGTTTGTTTTGATTTATTGATTGTATGTAATCAATAACCATATATTCTGTTACTTTGTCAGCTGTTGTATTAAGTTTAGGTGCAATAACTTGTTTTAATGCTTCTTGATAGACAGGGTTAAAGGTGTAGTTTATACTTTCGCCATTGTCTGAATTTTCGGCAAAAAATAAAGTATAAACTTCAAATTTTTTACCATTCAATGTCTGATTTTGATTACCATTAATAGTGATACTCGCTGTTCCTTTTTGAAAATCAGCTACACCATTAATAGTATTAATTTCTTTACTTGCAAAAGATATGATACTATTATTATCATTTGCAAAAATAAAGGTAGGTGTTGTTGTCATAACTGCACCTACCATAAGTCCTGCTAATATTGTTGATATTATTTTTTTAGTTTTCATATTTCTTACTCCTTTTATCTATTAATATTAAAGCTGTAAACATTAAAGCTGTTGATATAATAAAGATTATATTACCTGTATCACTACCTGTTTTGGGTAGTTGAGCATAGATATTGTTTATAACTTTCATAACACCTGCATTATTCTCAACATAGAAGCTACCGTCACCAGTTGTATTGTCATAAACTTTATCATCTACAATAAAGTTGAATTTATTTTGTGCTGGAATACTTTCGAATCTTATTTTATATTTTATAAAGTTATTATCTTTGTCTATTGGTAGCTTGTAGCCGTCTGGTGCTTGTGTTTCCATTAACCAGTAGTCTTTATCAATTTGAATATCTTTAAATTGAATTTGACCTTTACTATCTGATACAGCAGTATCGACTACTTGTGTACACTTCTCATCAGCAAAGAGTGTAAATTCAGCACCACTTAAAGTAGTACCCTTGTTATTTTCTTTAATGATTTTTAAAGACGGTGGGATAACTTTATCCTCAACTATCATATTAAAATCGTTAGGGTCATTGTTAATTGTTATTTTACCTGTTTCATCAGTAGAAGTGTTTGAAAGTATTTCAATAGAGTTATCTTCATTTACTCTAAATTGTACTTCTGCTGAGTTAGGAAGATAACCATTAGGTGCTGTTTTTTCTTTGATAGTGTGAATACCATATTGTAGACCCTCAATATTTAATTGTCCGTTTTCATCTGTTGTATATTCGTCAACTACTCCGTCAGGACGAGTATGTTCAAATACTGCATTAGGGATAACTACATCTTTATCAGTTTGTTTTTTAATGAGTTTAAGACTAAATAAATTCTCTGGGATAATTGGCACGGCTTCAGGGAAAACAGCTTCACCACCTTGTTCAGTTATTGCAACAACATATGTTTCGTCGTTTAAAAGAAATCCTTGAGGCGATTTTATTTCTTTGATAGTTAAAGTACCGATTGGCATTGAATAAAATCCGTTTATATCTTTATATAATTCATCTCCTGATACTTTGTATGTGTCATTATATAGAATTGCACCGTTTTTATCAGTTCTAAATATCCATTTTTTTACTGGTGTTTGTCCTAAGGTTGCAGGGTCGACATCATAGTTACCTTTATAAAATTTATATTCAAATTCTGCACCTTCAAGTGTAGCTGTCTGACTACTTGATTTGCTCAAACCTGTTTTACTATCAACCTTTTTCATTAACAACCCTATTGGGTCCATTTTAGGATTGTCTTTTACTTGCAAGGTAGTATTTTGTCCACCTGTTACAGTTACAGGGTAAATATTAGGGTCTATTGCGTAACCTTTAGGGGCTTTAAGTTCTTTGATATAATAAGTTCCTGCTCTTAATTGTGATGTTTTTACAATTCCTACTGTTTTATCTGCATTTAAAGCAGTAGTAACATCACCAACATAATTGGTTAAATTTTTATCTCTCCAAACACCATATTTTGCACCCTCTAATGAATAACAGTCGTTACCATTAGTTAAACTTGGGTCAGCTGAACGCTTTTCTATTGTGATTGTTCCCGTTGGTGGTGGAGTTGGATTTTCTACACCTAAAAATACCAAAGGTTGATGTCCTGGTAAAAGTGGTTCTGCAATGTAAGCTTTAAAGTGACTAGGTGGAGTTGGTAATGCGTTTAAATCTGCTATGAAAGCTTTTAATCCGTTATATGCGTTAGGTTTTTGAGAATAAATGACATTGTTTATTCCCATGTAATCGCTTATAGTTAGAGCTGTATATACAGCAAACTGTGACATATTTCCACCTGGACTATACTTATCTCTTAATCGTCCGTCAGCACCACCATATCCATAATATACGGATTTGATAACAGTAGGGTTATTGCTAGTGCCAACAATTCTAAACTGTTGTCCTGCATCATACTGTCCTGGTAAATCGTGGGCACCACAAAATCCAGGATAAATTTGAATACCATTGAAACTGGTATAGAATAAGTTTGTGTATGTAGGGTCACCCCAACCTGAAGCGTCCCAGCCAACTTTTTGAGATGTTTGGGTGTTAGTACCTATTGTTCCTATAGGAATACCATTTCCAACATTAGCATATAAAGAAATACCGTCGATTTCATCATAGACAGCATTATTAATGCTAAAAACAGGTTTTGTTAGTATCCCAATATCAATAGTGCTAAGTTCAGCACCACTTTTGTTTGAATAAAAACTATCTTTTAAAAAATAGTTTTCATCAACAAAATTTTGCCAATTGTTCTTTTCTACAACTTGTCTACGAAGATTAATTAAATCCTCTGCATTTTCTTCTCCGTTATAGTAACTTGTTAATATTGAATTAATATCGATATTTGTAAGGTCTATATCGGTATTCGGTGGGGTAGTAGGTGTATCTTCTGTTTTGTTTTCTGTTTTTTCATCGTTTGCATTAGGTGGTTGTATTTCATCTTTGATATTTTCTTCGTTATTTGTTGGTGTGTTAATTTGATTATTTTCTTCATCAGTTGTTGTAGTATGTTCTTCTGATATTATTGTATTAGAAGAACTTGTGTCTTCAGGAATTACATTTGTAAAACCTGTTGAAGTTATTAGTAACAACGCTGTCAGCATTCCTGCTAATAACTTTTTAAAATTTCCTTTCATTTTTTTAATTTCCTCCTTTCAAAAATAGTTCGCTGCGAACTATTTTTGTGTTGATTATCTATATAAAAAAAGAGATAAAATCTAAATTTAGACTTTATCTCTTTTATTGCATATATTAGAGTGAATATTTTCTAAAATCTTTCTTTAACACCACAAGCACATTGTCTACCAACTACAACATCAATAAATCCTAATGAAACTTGTTCATCTTCATTGTGGTAGCCACCATTTTCACCCTTTAATAAATGGTCTAAAGTATGTTGGTCTACATCTGCTTGTTTCCAACCTGTAAAATCTTCTCTACAAGTTGGTTCATTACAAATAGTTTTGGTTACTGTTGTAAATTGCTCTTGTGGTTCTGTTAAATCATACCAACTATGAGTATGAGGTGGTGGAGTAGGATTTTCAGGTTCAGTTGGTTTATTATTTCCACTGTTATTATTGTTGTTATTGCCATTATTTGAAGGTGGCTGAGGAGTAGTATTTCCACCGCTACTATTTGCAGGTGGGGGAGTAGGAGAGGTGTTGTTACCATTATTACTGCTATTACTACTACTTGTATTATTGTTATTTACTGGTGTTTTATTTGTACTATTGTTTATTTTATTGTCATTTGTTTTAGATGTTTCGTTTGTATCTTTTTTATCTTCTTTTTTATTTTCAGTAGGTTTTGAATTTTCATCTTTTTTATCTGTATCTTTCTTATCATCTGACTTTTTATCTTCTTTTTTGTCATCTGCTGGTTTTGATGTGGCTTTATCTTTAACATCTGTTTTAACAATATCAGAATTATTGTTAAAATAGTTTACTGCTAAACCTGTTCCAGTTCCACCAACAAGAACAGCTAATATAATAGCATAAGCTATTATTGATTTTTTACTTTTCCAATTAATTGTTTTAAATTTTTCTAATAATTTTTTGTACATATTAATCTCTCCTTTATGGCTTTATTATATATGAAAAAATTTTTTTTTACAATCAGATTCTAATAGTATTTATAAAAATTTTTTAAAACAGGCTTTTTTATTTTTCTAATATACTCTTTATTAATTTTACGATGTACATTATTATGAATACTTCCATAGTATTCATAATCCAATATTTCATTATAAGAAAAATCATTATTATATGATAATTGCAAATAGAATATATTAGAATTAACGCATTCAAATATTTTCTTTTCTTCAATATCAAATATTTGTAAAAATACAAATATATCTAATTTTTCTAAATTACAGAATATATAATTATTATCGTATGTTTCTATAAATAGGTTGAATTTCTCTTGAGGGAATTTATTATTCCAATAATATTTATACCAATGAAAAGGGTTGCTCCCATAACGCTTAAACCATTCAAAGCCCTTGAAAAATACAATATTTTTAGTAAGGATTTTGATTATGCTTTTATATTTATAAATATCTATTAAATCATATTGTATCTTTGAATATAAATTTGTAAATTCATTCATTTTTTTATTCTCCTTTTTATTTTTAATTTCTATACTTAAATAATTTCTTGTGGCAGTTTGCACAGTAAACAAACTTGCCAATAGAAAATAAAACTATATTTTTATAAAAATCATATATTTTTTTTCCGTTAGAATTAAAATATAGCTGGGTTCTTCCTCCAGCTCTAACATTTTTATAAAATTTTTGACTACCACAATAAGGACATTCACTTATTGGTGGACTTTCTAAATTATAAACTTTCTTTAAATCTAATTTATTCATATTAATTCCTTTCTTTATTTTTTTGAAATTTAATGAAATCTCAATGTTTTATGTTCCTTATTTTTTAAAAATGAACAATGTCTACAATATTTACAGTTAACGCAATTATCACAATTAATACAATTATTACAATCAACACAGTTAATACAATTTATACAATTAAAACAACCTATAAGTGATTTTGAAAATAATTTTATTTCTGTTGAGCTATGTTTTTTTAAATCCCACATATTACCTCTTTCGTCTACTAAATATAGATTATTATTAATTTCAAAAAATTCTAATTTTGGCATTGTATCATTAAATCTTAATGTATTGATTATTTTATAAATTAGAAAAAATGTTATATAAATTGTAATCAGAATAATTATAATTTTTTCTGATAGTTCCATTTTATAAATTCCTTTCTGTGTTCATTTTGAACACATTTTTTATTATCATAATTAGATTAAAAACAATACTTATTATGAATAGTACAAGAATAAAAATCTGATTATCTGATAACTCGGTCATCAGCTTATTAAATCTTGTTGTTGTAGGTTGCTTTGTTTCTATTGTGGCAGTTCCTATAGGGAGTATATCAGAATTTGTATCTGTGTATATTTGTGAGTTGCTTACATTATTGTTGTTTTCTTCTGAATACTCAAATACTGGTACTTCTTGATTTAGATATATGAATGTACTTATAAATAATAAAGTTAATATTATAATCAAAATTATTACTTTTGTATGTTTCATAGTAGTATCACCACTCATTTTTCAAAGTTTCTATATCTTCTTTTGGAAGATATAGGGTATATATTTTTTCTGATGTATTGAAAACAAATAATTCCTCTTTTTCAATTGTTTCAATTTCAACAAATGGTTTGTTTATTGTTTCTATAAATTTTATATCATTAAAAGAATTATTTTTGATTTTATCTATATTTATACTTTTATTTTTATCAACGAATATAAACTTTATATATTTATCGTTGTTTTCTGTTGTTATAATATCAGTATAACTTTTTTTATTTTCAGCATTTGTAAACTCTACTAATTCGTATTTATTAATATTAGGTTTTTGAGGTGTTGTTTTAAATGATAATTTAAACCATACTATGAATACTAAAGCAATAGAAAAAATTACTATAATTCTTCCAAATATTTCTATCACATCAAATTTTCTTTCAGATTTATCCTTATGTTCTTCTAAAATATCATTAGGTAATTTCATTTATTATTGTCCTTTCTCCGTATTCAATTTGAATACAGGTTATTCTCTGTATTTAAAAAGTCTTTTGTTGCACTCGCTACAATAAACATATTTTCCAGTATTTTTGTGTGTTAGACCGTCATACATAGCACTATTGTCAACAATATCTTGTTCTTTGTAACTAAAATAAAAATCATACTTTCCGTAACAACTTTCTTTTTTATAAAATATGTCACAATGGCAATGAGGATATTCTTTAAATGGTGGATTTTCTAAATCGTAAACTATCTTTAAATTTAGCTTTTCCATAGTATCATTCCTTACATTCTTTACATAATTTCAATGCTTCAATTATTTCTTCAACTGCATTTTCTTCATTTTCTATTAGGTCAGCAATTAAAGAATATTTAATTTTAATAACTTTCTCTTTTTCTTTTTTTTGTTTTGGTGGGTTAATTAAATTTTTAATATCTTTTACAGTAACATTTTCTCTGAACCTTAAATATAAATTTTTTTGTTGGTCTGATGTTGCTTTTGATAGTTCTACTGCAACAACGAAATTTATTTTATTATTTCTAAATAAGTTCATAAACTCACTTATTAGATTTTTATAAATTTTTTCGTAGCGTTGAACTTGTGAGCTTGATACTTCTAGTTCTTTGGATACCAATTCTACAAGTCTGCCTTGTAGGTTTTGTTTTTCTTTCAACTTCTTATAAAACTCAATTTGTGAAATTATTTCTGTCATTTTTTCAAAATCAGATTTATTACGCTGTGTTTCATTTGTAGCACGAATTAAATATTCTTCTTTTTCTTGAATAGTCATATTTAATTTAATTTTATTCAAATCACAAACAAGACAAGGTAGTGTTTCAATCTTTTCTTTGTTTTCTTCGTTTAGTTGTTTTACAGCTTCGTATCGTCTACCACCAGTTAAAATTCTAAATTTTCCTGTATCTAACTTATATACAACAAGATTTTGTTGTATACCAAGCAGGGCGATACTTATTTTTAAATTATCAACGCTTGAGGTGTCATAAACATTTTTAGGGTTTGGCTCTAATAAATCAAATTTAATATGTTCGATTTTATCTGATACCATAGCTTCCTGTAATTGTTTATTTAAAGATGATACATCAAATGTGTTATTTGCTTGTTCTAATGTAGGTTTTGTCATAGGTCTTAAATTACTTTTATATTCCATAATATATACACTCCTTAAAATAGAAAAGTTTGTATTCATTATGACTACAAACTTTTTAATGATTTATTATTTTTTCCACTACTGCTCTATATGAAGCACCTGCTTCACTATTTTTATTTAAAATAGATATTTTACCGTTTAATACACTATCTGCAACTTCTGTATGGTTAGGTACTGGTAAATCAAACACCATATTAGGATAACTTTGTTTAATTAATGAAAAAGTTTCTTTGTGTGAATTTCTGCTTTTATTATGTAAAGTCACAAGAATGCCCACTATATATTTTTCTATTTCTTCTGTATTTTTAATTGTCATTAATGTTTTTAACATTAAATTGACTTTTTCATATGATATGTAGTCAGCTTGTACTGGTATTATTAATTTATCACAAGCAAGTAATATATTGTGTACTAACAAATCAAAACCATTAGGACAATCAATAACAATATAATCAAATTGTTTAAATATGTCTTTATCTAATATATTTTTAAATATTGTTGTTGGTTGGTTTGATGTAGCAATTATAGTGATAATATTTTTTATCATTTGATTTGAAGGAATAAATGAAATATTTTTATATATAGGACTTTGGCGAATACAAACATCAATACTAAACATTTCTGTATCGGATATTTCTTGTGATATTAAATCATAAATTGTAGGTTTTCTATCTTGTTCATACCCTAACCACTTAGATAAATCGTTTTGCATATCGAAATCAAGACAGCAAATTTTATAACCTTTATCAGCAAGTCCGACAGCTACATTCATTGATGTAGTTGTTTTTGCACAGCCACCTTTTTGATTATCAATAACTATTATTTGTGTTTTTTTGTTTACCATATTTTTAACTTCCTTTCGTTTTTAAAATAAATAATGCGTATTCAATTTGAACACGCATTAACACGCATTCTGCATAATAGATATGGTTTAAATATTTAAATTTAAATACCTAAAACATATTTACTAAAAAAGATAAGCCGTTAGCTTATCTTTGATTAAGATTATATATCTCATTTTTAAAGCTACAAAAGTTTTCAAGTATTTCATTACCAAGTAAAGTTATTTGTTTTTTCAAATGTTCGTTTTGTGATTGAACATATCTGTCCAACATAAAACTTGCACTTGTGTGTCCTAATAAACAAGCAATAGCTTTGGGGTCTGCACCACATTCTAGCAATCTTGTAGCAAAAGTATGTCTACAGATGTGATTTGTAAGTTGTGGTATATTAGTTGATTTTCTTAATCTTAAATATGTTTTCCTTAAAACAATTTCTGTAATAGGAGTTCCTTTTGTAGTATTAAAAATATATTTGTTATATCTCGGTTGTGTTTCTATGATAGCTCTTGCTATTGGTATTAACGGAACATCTCTAATTCCTGCAAGAGATTTACTTTTTTTTATTTTAATTGAATATTTTTTTCTATCATAATCTTCCCATTTTAAATTAATTAATTCCATTCTTCTCAATCCTGTATTTAATAGAAAAATAATAAGGTGACCATATTTATCCTCCATACAGGCTTTTTCTAATTTTTTTTGTTCATCAATGGTTAGTGCGTTGATTTCTTTTTGATGAGCAGATTTTGGAATATATAATTCAAATGTTTGTGGCAGTTGAATATATCCATTGGTATGAGCTTTTTTAAGTGATTGAATTAACACTATTCTAACTTTATTTATGCTTGATTTTGAAAAACCATTATATGACATCTTATTAAGAACAGCTTGACATTGTAGTTCATTCATATTCTGCAATTCTAGTGTTTCATCAATTAAGTTTACAATTTTCTTTATTGCCCATTCATAATTATTAAATGTTTTTTCTCCAACTTTTTGTTTAGCATATTCTACCAACCATATATTTAACCAATCATTGAACTTCATTATTCAAATCCTCCTTAAATAGTATTATTTAATTTTAATATATTTTCAAATTAAATAAAAGCATTTAAAATAATGAAAATTAAAATTAACAAAAAGAACACTTAACTTTTAATCAAAGGGTCCGGAGTTCGAATCTCCGGTGGCTCACCACAAAAGCAATGTAGATATCTACATTGCTTTTTTACTATAAAATTTCTGTTTTGAAGTAAATTTTATAAAATCTTTTTGGTTGTAAGAAATGCACAAATATGTTGAATGTATATTGAATATTTTTTACACATAGATTTTACAAAATCTATTGCAAAATGGGAATTCATATGGTATTATAATTCTTGCGTGACTGCAACAGATATGCGATGAAGCGAAAGGTTGCCACAATTGAGTGGGTTTTTTCGTGGAGTATGTCCGATTTTAAACCGGGCGACCAATTTTAAACACTATTGTATGACTAGCAATATCCCTGTATATTTTTACAGATGTGATTGCAATGATGTTGTATGATTTTTGCCTACCCGGAAAAACAAATGATGTTTTTTCGGATTTTTATTGTAACGATATGAAACACCCGGCAATGTGTTTTAAGTTTGAGTCGAACCCCCTATAAAACTTATTTGCTTATATAAAAAGAAGGAGGCGACGACAGTGGCAGTCAAAGAAAAAATCAGAATCAGATTGAAAAGTTATGATCACTCTTTAATCGATGCTGCAGCAGTTAAAATTGTTGAAACAGCAAAAAGAACAGGTGCTAGAGTAAGTGGTCCAATCCCACTACCAACACAAAAAGAAATCGTAACAATTCTACGTGCTGTTCATAAATACAAAGATAGCCGTGAACAATTTGAAATGAGAACACACAAAAGACTAATTGATATCCTAAGACCGTCTGCTAAGACAGTTGAGGCTCTACAAGGTCTTGAACTTCCTGCTGGTGTAGATTTAGAAATTAAATTATAATTTCAGTTGAGATTTGCACGAACAGGTCATGTTGGTGAAAACCAACCAATAACCTATAAGGAGGTAGCAATATGAAAAATGCTATTATCGGAAAGAAAATCGGTATGACTCAGATTTTCGACGAAAGTGGAAAAGTTATCCCAGTAACAGTTGTTGAAGCTGGCCCTTGCGTAGTTGTTCAAAAGAAAACTATTGAAAACGATGGCTACAATGCTTTACAAGTAGGTTTCGGCGATATGAAACCACAAAGAGTAAACAAACCACAAAAAGGTCACTTTGCAAAAGGTGATGTGGCTCCAAAAAGAACTTTAAAAGAGTTCAAATTTGATGATTGCGACGCTTTAAACGTTGGTGACATTATTAAAGCTGACGTATTTGCTGCTGGAGACATCGTTGATGTTTGCGGTACAAGTAAAGGTAAAGGTTACGCTGGTACTGTTAAGCGTTATAACAACGCTACATTAAAAGCTACTCACGGTACTGGTCCAGTTGCAAGACATGCAGGTTCTATGGGTGCTTGTTCTGACCCTTCAAGAATCTTCAAAGGTAAAAAAATGCCAGGTCACATGGGTGCTGAAACTGTTACAGTTCAAAATTTAGAAATCGTAAAAGTTGATGCAGAAAATAATCTAATCGCTATTAAAGGTGCTATTCCAGGTCCTAAAAAAGGTACTGTTACAATAGCTTCTAGCGTTAAGAAAGCTTAATGGAAGGAGGAAGCAATATGCCAAAAGTACAAGTTTTAGATATGAACGGCGCTAAGGTAAATGAAATCGAATTAGCTGATGCTATCTTCGGTATCGAACCAAACGCAGTTGTTATGCATGCGGCAGTTGTGAACTACCTTGCAAATCAACGTCAAGGTACACAATCTACTTTAACTCGTACAGAAGTACGTGGTGGTGGTCGTAAGCCTTGGAGACAAAAAGGAACAGGTCATGCAAGACAAGGTTCTATTCGTGCTCCACAATGGCGTCACGGTGGTGTTGCTTTAGGTCCAAAACCTCGTGATTACAGCTACTCCTTAAACAAAAAAGTTAAGAGATTAGCATTAAAATCTGCTTTATCTAGCAAAGTTTTAGATAACGGTTTAGTAGTTGTTGACAACTTCGCTGTTGAAAACTACAAAACAAAAGCAGTAGTAAATTCTTTAAAAGCTTTAAATGTTAACAAAAAAGCATTAATCGTTATGCCAGAAGTTGACAACAAAGTTATCAAATCTGCAAACAACATTCCAGGTGTTAAAACTACATTAGTAAACACATTGAATGTATACGACATCTTAAATCACGACAACATGGTTGTGACAGTAGATGCTGTTAAGAAAATTGAGGAGGTGTACGCATAATGACTAAAGTTGCTCAAGACATTATCATTAAGCCTATCATCACTGAGAATTCTATGGAAGGTCTTGGTTTAAAAAAATACACCTTCAAAGTTGCAAAAGATTCTAACAAAGTTGAAATTGCAAAAGCTTGTGAACAACTTTTCGGCGTTAAAGTTGCAAAAGTAAACACAATGAATGTTCGTGGCCGTTTCAAAAGAATGGGTAGAGCAGAAGGTTACAAACCAAACTGGAAAAAAGCTATCATTACTTTAACAGAAGATTCAAAAACAATCGAATTCTTCGAAGGTATGTTCTAATCTAGCTTTTAACAGAAAGTTTCTTCCATTTGAGAGGGTTTTGCCTCTCAGGTGATGTATGAAAAGTATTAGTACTTTTCGCTAAACCGAATTTAAGGAGAGTGAAACGTAATGGCTATTAAGTCTTACAAACCAACCACTGCTTCTAGACGTCAAATGACAGTTACAGATTACAGTGGTTTATCTAAAGTTGCTCCTGAAAAAAGTCTTTTACAACCATTAAAGAAAAATTCAGGTCGTAACAGCTACGGTAGAATCACAGTTAGACATCGTGGCGGCGGTAATAGAAGAAAATACCGTGTAATAGATTTCAAAAGAGATAAAGTTGGCATGAACGCTACAGTATTAACATTAGAATACGATCCAAACCGTTCAGCTCACATTGCTCTTGTACAATATGAAGACGGAGAAAAAAGATACATTGTTGCTCCAAACGAATTAAAAGTTGGCGATGTAATTCGCTCAGGTGCTGACGCTGATATCAAACCAGGTAACGCTTTACCAATGGTTAATATCCCAGTAGGTACATTCATTCACAACATTGAATTATACCCAGGCAAAGGTGCTCAATTAGTTCGTGCAGCTGGTAACATGGCTCAACTTATGGCTAAAGAAGGCAAATATGCTTTAATTAGATTACCATCAGGCGAGTTAAGAAACGTTCCAGTTGAATGTATGGCAACAGTTGGTCAAGTTGGTAACACTGACCATGAAAACGTTAATATCGGTAAAGCTGGTAAAAAACGTCACATGGGTTGGAGACCTACAGTTCGTGGTTCTGTTATGAACCCTTGCGATCACCCACACGGTGGTGGTGAAGGTAAATCACCAATCGGTCGTCCAGGACCAGTTACTCCTTGGGGTAAACCAACACTTGGTTACAAAACTCGTGCTAAACATCATCGCTCCGATAAATTTATCGTAAAACGCAGAAATGCTAAGTAGTTCGAAAGGAGGCAGATGAATTATGGGTAGAAGCATTAAGAAAGGGCCTTTCGTTCAACCGGTCCTATTAAAAAGAGTATTAGAAATGAATGAAGCAGGCGAGAAAAAGGTTTTGAAGACTTGGAGCCGTGCATCCACTATCTTCCCTGATTTCGTTGGTCATACATTCGCAGTACATGATGGACGCAAACACGTTCCAGTATATGTTACAGAGGATATGGTAGGTCATAAATTAGGAGAATTCGCTCCAACAAGAACCTACAAAGGACATGCTGGATCAAAAACATCAAACAATGGTAAGAAATAGGCCGGAAGGAGGATTTTAAATGGAAGCAAAAGCACATTTAAGATATGTCCGTATCGCACCTAGAAAAGTTAAAATAGTTTTAGACTTAATCAGAGGTAAAGACGCTAAACTTGCGATGGCAATCTTAAAACAAACACCAAAGGCTGCTAGTGAGCACCTTGAAAAACTTCTAAAATCGGCCGTAGCGAATGCGGAAAACAATCACGGTATGGATAAAGATAATCTATACGTTGCTGAATGTTTCGTTTGTCCTGGTCCAATTTTAAAAAGAATTAGACCAAGAGCACAAGGCCGTGCGTTCCGTGTTCTTAAAAGAACATCTCATATAACAATTGTTCTTAAAGAAAAGGAATAAGCTGAAAGAGGAGGTAAACTATGGGACAAAAAGTAAACCCACATGGTATTAGAGTGGGCGTTATTAAAGACTGGGATTCCCGCTGGTTTGCGAATGATAACGCTTTCGGCGATACTTTAGTTGAAGACTATAAAGTACGTAAGTTCTTGAAAAAGACTTTATATGCTGCTGGCGTTCCACGCATCGAAATCGAGCGTGATGCAGAAAGAGTAAGAATCCACATTCACTGCGCTAAACCAGGTTTAGTTATCGGTAAAGGCGGAGCTGAAATCGAAAAATTAAAAGCGCAACTAACAAAAATGGTTGCTGGAAATAAACAAGTTTTAATCAACATCGTTGAAGTAAAACAACCTGACTTATCTGCTACATTAGTAGCTGAAAACATTGCAGCTCAATTAGAAAGACGTGTATCTTTCAGAAGAGCTATGAAACAAGCTATTGGACGTACAATGAGACTTGGTGCTAAAGGTATCAAAACTCGTGTTTCTGGTCGTTTAGGCGGAGCTGAAATCGCTAGAGCTGAAGACTACCATGAAGGTACAATTCCACTACAAACATTAAGAGCTGACATTGACTATGGTTTTGCTGAAGCAGACACAACATATGGTAAATTAGGCGTTAAAGTTTGGATTTATAAAGGCGAAGTTTTAAAAGGAGATATCGCTAAAGCTAGAGCTAGAATGGATGCTCCTAAAAACAATCGTAGAAGACCTCGTAAGGAAGGAGGAAGTAAATAATGTTATTACCAAAAAGAGTAAAATTCCGTCGTCAACAACGCGGAAGAATGAAAGGTAAAGCTACTCGTGGTAACTTTGTAAGCCACGGTCAGTATGGTATCCAAGCATTGGAACCAGCATGGATTACTTCCAACCAAATTGAGGCTGCTCGTATTGCTATGACTCGTTACATCAAACGTGGCGGTCAAGTTTGGATCAAAATATTCCCTGATAAACCGGTAACAGAACAACCTGCTGAAACTCGAATGGGTAAAGGTAAAGGTTCACCAGAATATTGGGTAGCAGTAGTTAAACCAGGCAGAGTAATGTTCGAAATCGCTGGCGTTTCTGAAGAAGTAGCTAGAGAAGCGATGAGACTTGCTATGCACAAACTTCCAATCAAATGTAAGTTTGTAACTAAAGAAGAGACAGGTGGTGAGCAATAATGAAAAATAACGAAATAAGAGAAATGTCACTTGTTGAATTAAATCAAAAATTATCTGATTTAAAAGCTGAGTTATTTAATCTTCGTTTCCAATTAGCTGTAAATCAACTCGATAATCCTATGAGAATTAAAGCAGTGAAAAAAGATATTGCTCGCATCAACACTGTTATTCGTGAAATCGAATTAAAAGAGCAACAATAGGAAGGGAGAGTTTTAAACTATGGAAAGAAACCTCAGAAAAACTAGGGTTGGTACCGTAGTCAGCGATAAAATGGATAAAACAATTGTTGTATCAATTGCTGACAATGTTAGACATCCCCTTTACAAAAAAATTATTAAACGCACAATTAAACTAAAAGCACATGACGAACAAAACGCATGTGGTATTGGTGATAGAGTGTTAATTATGGAAACTCGTCCATTGTCAAAAGACAAACGTTGGAGAGTAGTAGAAATCATCGAAAAAGCAAAATAGTATTTTTCGTTTCGGAGAATTTAAAATATTTTGTTGTAAGGCCGAAAGGAGGAACGCACTGTGATACAAATGCAAACATACCTAAAGGTAGCTGACAACACAGGTGCTAAAGAATTAATGTGTATCCGTGTGTTAGGTGGTTCCCGTAGAAGGTACGCTAACATAGGTGACGTTGTTGTAGCTTCAGTTAAAAAAGCTGCACCAGGTGGCGTTGTTAAAAAAGGCGATGTTGTTAAAGCAGTAATCGTTCGTTCAGCAAAAGGTTTACGTCGTGAAGATGGTTCTTACATCCGTTTCGACGAAAACGCTGCTGTAATTATAAGAGAAGATAAAAACCCAAGGGGCACCCGTATTTTTGGCCCGGTAGCTAGAGAACTTCGTGATAAAGAATATATGAAGATCTTATCTCTTGCACCGGAAGTGCTTTAATGGAGGTGCGTGAAGTATGAATAAATTACACGTAAAAACTGGCGATAACGTAATGATTATCTCTGGTAAAGATAAAGGTAAAACTGGTAAAGTTTTAGAAGTTAGCCCAAAAGAAGGTAAAGTTATTGTTGAAGGTTTAAATATCGTAACAAAACACATGAAACCAAGAAGAATGGGTGAACAAGGCGGTATAGTTAAAGCAGAAGGTGCTTTATACGCTTGTAAAGTTATGCCAGTATGTCCAAAATGTGGCAAAGCTACAAGAGTTGGACATGTAGAAAAAGATGGCAAAAAAGTACGCGTTTGCAAACATGCTAATTGCGGCGAAACATTTTAAGTAAGGAGAGAACAGTATGGCAGCAAGATTAAAAGAATTTTACAAAACTGAAGTTGCTCCAGCTTTAATGAAAAAGTTTGAGTACAAAAGTGTCATGCAAATTCCGAAGCTTGATAAAATCGTCGTAAACGTTGCTTGCGGCGAAGCAGCAGGTAATTCAAAAATGATGGAAGCTGTTGTTGGCGATTTGGCTAAAATCACTGGTCAAAAACCAGTTATTTGCCGCGCTAGAAAATCAGTTGCTAACTTCAAACTTCGTGAAGGTATGCCAATCGGCGCGAAAGTAACACTTCGTGACGAAATGATGTACGAATTCTTGGACCGCTTCTTTAACGTTGCGCTTCCACGTGTTCGTGATTTCAGAGGAATTAATGCTAACTCTTTTGACGGTAGAGGTAACTACTCTGTTGGTCTAAAAGAACAATTAATCTTCCCAGAAATCGAATATGATAAAATAGATAAATTACGTGGTATGGATATTTCATTCATTACTACAGCTAAAACAGATGAAGAAGCTCGTGAGTTATTAACACTTATGGGTGCACCATTTGCAAAATAAGGGAGGAAATAGAATATGGCTAAAAAGTCTATGATTGCTAAACAGCAAAGAGAGCCTAAGTTTTCTACCCGTGCATACAACAGATGTAAAATATGTGGTAGACCACACGCTTACTTAAGAAAATATGGCATCTGTCGTATTTGTTTTAGAGAACTTGCTTACAAAGGACAAATTCCTGGAGTTAAAAAGGCTAGCTGGTAAAACTGAATATTTAAGATATATTCAAAGTTATCCAGCGTGAGCATAAGGAGGTTGACGAAATGCAAATCACCGATACTATTGCTGATATGCTAACTAGAATTCGTAATGCGAATTCTGCAAAACATGAAACCGTTGACGTACCTGCTTCTAACATGAAAAAAGCTATTGCTCAAATTCTTGTTGATGAAGGTTATGTAAAATCATTCCAAGTGATTGAAGACGGTAAACAAGGTATCATCCGTATTACATTAAAATATGGTGAAAACAAATCACAAGTAATCACAGGTCTACGCAGAGTATCAAAACCTGGTTTACGTATTTACTCAAGTTGCGAAGATATGCCAAAAGTTATGAGAGGCTTAGGTATAGCTATCGTATCTACTTCAAAAGGCGTTATGACAGACAAAGCTGCTCGTAAATTAAATGTTGGCGGCGAAGTTTTAGCGTTTGTTTGGTAATAAGGAGGGGCTAGAATGTCAAGAATCGGTAGAAAACCTATAGATGTTCCCTCCAATGTAGAGGTTAAAATCGACGGACATCACATTACTGTGAAAGGTCCTAAGGGAACTCTAGAACGTGATTTTCATAAAGATATGACAGTTACATTAGAAGGAAACGTTATTAGTGTAACTCGTCCAAGCGAAAATAAATTACACAAATCACTACATGGATTAACAAGAACATTAATCAGCAACATGATAGTGGGTGTATCTGAAGGCTTTAAGAAAGAGCTTGAAATTCAAGGTGTTGGTTACCGTTGTGCAAAACAAGGTAAAGATCTTGTTATGAACTTAGGTTATTCACACCAAGTAATCGTGCCTGAAATCGATGGCATCACAATCGAAGTACCAGCACAAAACAGAATTGTTATTTGTGGTCCTGACAAACAAAAAGTTGGACAATTCGCAGCAGAAGTTCGTGAAAAACGTCCACCAGAACCATACAAAGGCAAGGGTGTTCGTTACGTTGGCGAATATGTACAACGTAAAGAAGGTAAAGCTGGTAAAGGCAGCAAGTAAAGGTAAAGGAGTGACTAGCACATGGTGAACAAACCTGATAAAAATAAAGCTAGATTAAAAAGACACCGTAGAGTTCGTGCTAAAATTAGCGGTACTCCAAGTTGTCCACGCCTAAACGTATTCCGCTCCAGCAAGCATATATATGCTCAGTTGATCGACGATGTAAACGGCGTAACATTAGTTGCTGCATCTTCAATGGATAAAGATTTTGAAGGTTTCGGCGGCAATAAAGAAGCAGCTAAAAAAGTTGGTCAGTTAATTGGTAAAAAAGCTGTTGAGAAAGGTATCGAAACAGTTGTTTTTGACCGTGGCGGTTACCTATATCATGGTAGAGTAAAAGAATTAGCTGATGGAGCCCGTGAGAGCGGCCTCAAGTTTTAGTGAGGAGGTTATTCGTTTGGCTAGAATTGAAGCAACAGGTTTAGAATTACAAGAAAAAGTTGTATCCATCAATCGTGTTTCTAAAACAGTAAAAGGTGGACGTATTTTTAAATTTGCAGCACTAGTAGTTGTTGGCGACGGCAACGGTATAGTAGGTTTCGGTATGGGTAAATCTGGAGAAGTTCCAGACGCTATCCGTAAAGGTATCGAAGATGCAAAGAAAAACTTAGTTAAAGTATCTTTAAAAGGCACATCTATTCCACATGAAATCATCGGTGAATTCAGCGCTGGTAGAGTATTATTAAAACCAGCTCCAGAAGGTACTGGAGTTATCGCTGGTGGCCCAGTTCGTGCTGTAGTAGAAGCATGTGGTATTAAAGATATCCGTACAAAAGCGTTGCGTTCAAACAATCCATGCAACGTTGTAAGAGCTACAATCAATGGTTTAGCTTCTCTTCGTACAGTAGAAGAAGTAGCTGCTATTCGTGGTAAAGCTCCAAAAGAAATTTTAGGTTAGGAGGCAGACTGATTATGGCAAACACATTAGAAGTGAAATTAGTAAGAGGTCTTGCCGGTACAAGAAAAGACCAAATCGAAGTATTAAAATCATTAGGTTTGAAAAAAACTAATGATGTAACTATACAACCTGATAACGCAGCAACAAGAGGTAAAATCTTTAAGGTTTCTCACCTAGTTGAGGTTACAGAAAGATAACACAAGGAGGTGCAAGTACGATGAAACTGCACGAGTTATCACCAGCAGCTGGTTCAACAAGAGAAGTTAAACGTATCGGTCGTGGACACGGTTCTGGTAATGGTAAAACAGCAGGTAAAGGTCATAAAGGTCAAAAAGCTCGTTCAGGAGCTGCTATTCGTCCAGGTTTTGAAGGTGGACAAATGCCTTTACAAAGACGTATTCCTAAAAGAGGTTTCAATAACATTTTTGGAAAACATTTTGCTATTGTAAACGTTTCTGATTTAGAGGAAAAATTCGAAGCTGGAGCAGTTGTTGACACACAAGCAATTGTTGAAGCAGGATTAATAAAAAATACTGAAGATGGAATTAAAGTTCTTGGTAATGGAGAACTAACAAAAGCTCTAACTGTTAAAGTAAAAGCATTCTCTAAATCTGCTATTGAAAAAATTGAAAAAGCAGGTGGAAAGACCGAGGTGATCTAAGGTGTTTGGAGTACTTCAAAATGCTTTAAAAACTCCTGATTTAAAAAGAAAAATATTGTACACAATATTTATTCTATTCATATTCAGACTCGGTAATGCAATTACAGTTCCATTTGTTGAAACAAGTGGTCTGTTAGCTCAAATGAAAGAATCTGGTAATTCATTCTTTAGTTATTGGAACATGATGAGTGGTGGTGCTTTTGATAAAGCTTCTATATTTGCTTTATCAATCACTCCTTACATCAATGCTTCTATCATAATTCAGTTACTAACTGTTGCAATTCCTTCTTTAGAAAGACTTGCAAAAGAAGGTGCTGAAGGTAGAAAAACATTAAATAAGATTACAAGATGGACAACAGTTGTTATTGCAATTATTCAAGCGTTAGGTTATTTCTTCTTATTGAGAAATTACGATGCTTTATTATCTGATTATCAAAAAGGTGCTATGCAATGGTTTGCAGCTATCGTTATTATAGTAACATTCACTGCTGGTGCTGCTTTGATTATGTGGTTAGGCGAACAAATAAATGATAAAGGTATTGGTAACGGTATTTCAATCATCTTATTTGCTGGTATTATTGCTAGAGGTCCTGCTGCTATTAATATTTTAGTTGAAAACTGGAAACTTGGTGGTTTAAATTACCTATGGGTTCCACTAACAGTGATTGTATTTGCTTTTGTAATAGTATTTATTATTATAATGACAAATGCAGAACGCAGAATTCCAGTTCAATATGCAAAACGTGTTGTTGGAAGAAAAATGTATGGTGGTCAATCTAGCTTTATTCCTGTTAAAGTTAGTATGAGTGGTGTAATGCCAATTATCTTTGCTAGTGCATTCTTATCACTACCAAGTACAATTGCTTTATTCTACACACCAAAAAATGGTACATGGCAACATGCTGTATTAAGTGCTTTGTCTTCAACAGGTGTTGTATACGCTGTTTTATATTTTGTTCTTATTATTGCTTTTAACTATTTCTATATTGCAATTCAATACAATCCAGTTGAAATTGCAAATAATATAAAGAGTAACAACGGTGCAATTCCAGGTATTCGTCCTGGTAAACCAACAGTAGCATTTATTTCTAAAGTTATTTCTAAGATTACTTTAGTTGGAGCTATATTCCTAGGTATTATTGCTGTATTCCCAATTTTATTTACAGCTATAACAGGAATGAATGTTTCATTAGGTGGTACTTCCATTATAATCGTAGTTGGTGTTGCTTTAGACACAATGCGTCAAATGGAATCACAAATGACAATGCGTCATCATAAAGGATTCTTACAATAATTTTAAGGAGGTACATTTATGAATCTTATTCTA
Source organism: Oscillospiraceae bacterium (assembly GCA_017887325.1). Lineage (GTDB taxonomy): Bacteria > Bacillota > Clostridia > Oscillospirales > Ruminococcaceae > Massiliimalia. The sequence continues at coordinate 223,398 of JAGHIE010000001.1, forward strand.
TTAGGTGCTCCAGGTGCAGGTAAAGGAACACAAGCTGAAGTAATTTGTGATCATTTAAATATACCTGCAATCTCTACTGGTAATATCATTAGAGAAGCTTTAAAAAATGGTACAGAGTTAGGTTTAAAAGCTAAATCCTATATGGATAGCGGTGCTCTTGTTCCTGATGAAGTTGTAATAGACATCATCAAAGAAAGATTAAGCAAAGACGATTGTCAAAATGGCTTTATTTTGGATGGTTTTCCAAGAACAGTTCCACAAGCAGAAGCTTTAGATGCTATGGGAGTTAAAATTGATAAAGTAATTGATATCGAAGTTGCTGATGAAAAAATCATGAAAAGACTTTCTGGTCGTAGAGTATGTCAAGAATGTGGCGCTTCTTACCACATAGACTACAAACCTTCAAAAGTTGAAGGAAAATGTGATAAATGTAATGGGGAAACAGTTCTTCGTAAAGACGACCACCCAGATACAATCAAAGAAAGATTAGAAGTTTATCATGAACAAACTGAACCATTGAAAGATTATTATGCAAAAACAGGTAAATTAACTATTGTTGAAGGCCAAGAAGAAGTTAAAGATACAACAGCTTTAACATTAAAAGCTTTGGAGGCATAATATGATTTCTTTGAAAAATTCAAGTGAAATTAAAAAAATGAGTGAAGCCTGTAAAATTTCTGCACAAGCTTTAAAAGTTGCAAAAGATTTTATTAAGCCAGGTGTATCTACTAAAGAAATTGATGAGGTTATTAGAAAATTCATTATTTCTACAGGTGCAAAACCTAATTTCTTAGGTTTATATGGCTTTCCAGGCAGTGCTTGTATTTCAGTAAACAACACAGTGATTCATGGTATCCCATCTAAAGAAATAATTCTTAAAGATGGAGATATCGTAAGTATTGACACTGGTGCTATGATAAATGGTTTTAATGGTGATAATGCTTACACTTTTGCTGTTGGAGAAATATCTGACGAAGCAAAACAATTACTAAGAGTCACTGAAGAGTGTTTATATAGAGCGATTGAACAAGCGAAGGTTGGAAATCGAATGGGGGATATCGCTTATGCCTGTCAATCACATGCTGAAAGCTACGGTTATGGAGTAGTTAAAAAGTATGTAGGACATGGTATAGGAAGAAAACTTCATGAAGACCCTGAGGTTCCTAATTTTGGAACACCAGGCCGAGGAGTTCGATTAGCGGCTGGGATGACATTAGCGATTGAACCTATGATTAATATCAAAGGTGAAGAAGTTAAAACGTTGTCTGATGGTTGGACTGTTGTAACGGCATCTGGTAGCTTATCTGCTCACTTTGAACACACCATTTTGATAACTGAAGATGGTCCGAAAATTCTTACAAAAGCGTAGGAGGTTCAAATGGAGCTAGGTTCTGTCGTAAGATCTAAAGTAGGTCACGATAGTGGTAGTTTTTACGTAATTGTAAAAATTGACGAAAGAGGATTTTATATTGCTGATGGTAGAAGAAGAAAACTTTCAAAACCAAAAGTAAAAAATATAAAACACCTTGCAAAAACTAATACTATTGTTGATTTAAATGAGATTAATACTGATAAAAAACTAAGGCGAGTATTATGGGAATTCAATTTTCCTCATAGTCCCGTCGCCGAATAGGGAGGTTTTTTGCTTGTCAAAAGAAGACGTAATTGAAATAGAAGGTACAGTTGTTGATACTTTACCAAATGCTCAGTTCAAAGTAGAACTTCCAAATGGTCATACTATTTTGGCTCATATTTCAGGCAAGCTACGAATGAATTTCATCCGTATTCTGCCCGGAGATAAGGTGACGGTAGAAATGTCGCCATATGATTTAACAAAAGGACGCATTACATGGCGTTCAAAATAGTGGTAATCCACTGCTCATAAATTAAAAAATTCACATTAATATTTTGTGTAAATAACAAAATTAATAAAATAAGGTCGTAGGCGTGTTGTTTATAACAATTCGACTCGCTACTAAGGGGGTAATTTCAGATGAAAGTAAGACCTTCCGTTAAGCCCATCTGTGAAAAATGTAAAGTAATTAGACGTAAAGGCCGAGTTATGGTTATCTGCCAAAACCCAAAACACAAACAACGTCAGGGCTAATAGTAAACCTTAATGTGGTTCATACATCTATTACAAAAACACAGACAAACGCTTGTGGCAAAATAGCCCTAGTGTAACACTGTTATTGGAGGTGCAACTTTATGGCTCGTATAGCTGGTGTTGACTTACCTAGAGAAAAAAGAATCGAAGTTGGTTTAACTTACATCTATGGTATTGGTCAAAAAGCTGCTGATGATATTCTTGCTGCTACTGGTGTAAACCCAGATACAAGAGTTAAAGATATCACAGAAGATGATTTAGCTAAATTACGTGAATATATTGATAAAAATTACGAAGTTGAGGGTGACCTTCGTAGAAGTACAGCTCTTAACATCAAAAGATTGATTGAAATTGGATGCTACCGTGGTGTTCGTCATAGAAAAGGTTTACCTGTAAGAGGTCAACGTACAAAGACTAATGCTCGTACAAGAAAAGGTCCAAAGAAAACAATCGCTAACAAGAAAAAGTAGGAGGGATTCTGAGAGATGGCAAAGCAACCTGCTAAAAAACAAATCCGCAGACGCCGCGAACGCAAAAACATCGAACGTGGTGCTGTTCACATTCAGTCTACCTTTAACAATACAATTGTAACTATTACTGATACACACGGTAATGCTCTATCTTGGGCAAGTGCTGGTGAAATGGGCTTCAGAGGCTCTAAAAAATCTACTCCATTTGCTGCACAAACAGCTGCTGAAAAAGCTGCTAAAGCTGCTATGGAACACGGTTTAAAAACAGTAGAAGTTTTCGTAAAAGGTCCAGGCTCAGGACGTGAAGCTGCAATCCGTGCATTGCAAGGTGTAGGTTTGGAAGTATCTATGATTAAAGACGTTACTCCAATCCCTCACAATGGTTGTCGTCCACCAAAAAGACGTCGTGTATAATATTTATCAGGAGGTGTACCAAAATGGCTAGATATACTGGTGCGGTATGTAGAATGTGTCGCCGTGAGGGACAAAAATTATTCCTTAAAGGTGAAAGATGTTATTCTGATAAATGTTCTTTTACAAGTAGAGGATATGCTCCAGGTCAACATGGACAAAACCGCAAAAAAGTTTCTGAATATGGAATGCAATTAAGAGAAAAACAAAAAGTTAGACGCTACTATGGCGTTTTAGAAGGCCAATTCGCTAAATATTTCGAAATGGCTGAACGTAAAGCTGGTATGACAGGTCCTAACTTATTATCTATCTGTGAATCTCGTTTAGATAACGTTGTTTATAGATTAGGATTTGCTAGTTCAAGAGCTGAAGCTCGTCAATTAGTAGTACATGGCCACTTTACAATCAATGGTAAGAGAGTAGATATTCCTTCTTACCTAACAAAAGAAGGCGAAGTTATCGCAGTTTGTGAAAAAAGTCGTACTTCTGACAAATTTAAAGCTGTTATCGAAGCAAATGGTTCTCGCCCAGTTCCAATGTGGCTAGAAGCAGATAAAGATAAATTAGAAGGTAAAATTACTCGTAAAGCTAATCGTGATGACATAGATTACGATGTACAAGAAAACCTAATCGTTGAGTTCTATTCTAAATAATGGGTAAAACCCTTATTTAGATGGTGTTCAATCTTTACAATCGCCATGGGAACAAAGAAACAATTTGCAGAATTATTTTTGCAATTTAGGAGGGTTTATAAATGATAGAAATCGAAAAGCCAAGAATTGAGACTTCTGAAATGACACCAGACGGTACGTATGGCAAATTCATTTTAGGTCCACTTGAACGAGGCTATGGTACAACTTTAGGCAACAGCCTAAGACGCGTACTGCTCTCCTCTTTGCCGGGTGTTGCTGTTTCATCAATCAAAATTGATGGCGTACAGCATGAGTTCTCTACAATTCCCGGAGTTAAAGAAGATGTAACCGAGATTGTACTAAACATTAAAGGATTAACTGCTAAGATTCATGGCGAATCACCAAAAACTGTTTATATAGAAGCAGAAGGTGAAGGCGTTGTGACTGCTGGTGATATTAAAGCAGATTCTGAGATTGAAATCTTAAATCCAGATATGCACATTGCAACTTTAGACCAAGGTGCAAAATTATACATGGAAATAGTTATTGATAAAGGTAGAGGATATGTTCCAGCTGAAAGAAATAAGCAAAATATCCAAAACGTTATAGGAGCTATTCCAGTAGATAGTATCTTTACACCAGTAATGAAAGTTAATTACACTGTTGAGAACGCTCGTGTTGGACAAATTACCGACTATGATAAGTTGAGTTTAGAGGTATGGACTGACGGTACTATTACTGTTAAGGAAGCTGTATCTTTAGCAGCCAAGATTCTGAATGAGCATCTTAACTTATTTGTAGATCTATCTGAAGAAGCTGTTAATGCTGAAATCATGGTAGAAAAGGACGATAAAGGTAACGAAAAAGTCCTCGAGATGACTATTGAGGAGCTTGACTTATCTGTACGTTCATTTAACTGCTTGAAACGTGCAGGCATCAATACAGTGGGCGATTTGATAAACAAATCAGAAGACGATATGATGAAAGTTAGAAATTTAGGTAAAAAATCTTTAGAAGAAGTTATTCATAAACTAAATTCTTTAGGTTTTAACTTAAATCCAGAAGAAGAATAATTTTTATTAGTTTTCTAAATTTTACAAATCAAACACAAACCAGTAAGGAGTGAATTTCTAAATGGCAGGAAGCAGAAAACTTGGAAGAGCCTCTGACCACAGAAAAGCTATGCTTAGAGCTATGGTTACTTTTTTACTAGAAAATGGTAAAATCGAAACAACAGTTACAAGAGCTAAAGAGGTTCGTGCTATGACCGAGAAAATGATTACTCTCGGCAAAACTAACAATCTCCACTCCAAGCGTCAAGCATTAGCATATATCACAAAAGAAGAAGTGGTTAAAAAATTATTCGATGAAATTTCACCTAAATATGCAGAATCTAAAGGTGGCTATACTCGTATAATCAAAATTGGACCACGTCGTGGTGACGCTGCAGAGATGGCTATTATTGAATTAGTTTAATTTGATATAGATAAAGATGGTAAGTGAAACTTACCATCTTTTTTTGTGTCTATTTTATTATTGTATTTTAATAGGAATATATTAAATACACTTAACATAAAATATAAATATATGAAAGTTTAGGAAATAAAAATTGCTTGAATTTTAATTTTTAAACAGTTTCAACATAGTTTTCAACAATATTTCAAAATTACACTCAAAAAATGTAGATTTTTATCAATATACTCTTTGTAATAATAATAACTAACATAAAAATGTTGAAAACTTGTCAAATTAGTTGAAAACAACCTAGTGTTTATGGGAAATAATTTTTAACAATAAAATGTTGATAATATGTTATAAAATTTTAATTACTTTTAGTATAATAAAAAGTGAATAAAAATAAAAAAATATTATATTTAACTTGAATTTTTATAACACAAATAGTATAGTTATTAAGGGAAATAAAAAACAACACAAATATTGTTGAAAATATCTGTGTTGATAAAAACGAATTATTTAGGAGATATTATTTCAATTGGAAGATTATTGTCAGAAGTATGTACTATTATGACTTCAATGTTTTTCTTTAAAGCATATTGAATAGTTTTACCTGTACCACTGTTATAATCACCATTGAATACAGCTATTAATCTAGATGAGTTGTCTACTAAGTATTTATTTCTTTGTTGATAGCAACCTCTAGTGTAGTGTTGATTTAATACGGTATTAGTGTCAGAATTAACAAGTACTTTCATAAACTTATTTTTCCAATATGTGTTATATTTGCTGTTGCATTGGTTAGCAAAAGGATAAACAGCATGATGTTTAATTTTATCATTACTCTGTTTAAATTCAAGGAAAAGTTCAGAAGCTATAAGATCTACTCCTCTAGCCATTCCACTATAAAAATCTGTAAAGTCTTCATTAATACAATCAAGAATAAGTTCGTATAAACAGTCTGATAGTTTTTGAAGTTGTTCTTCTTTATTTATAGAGTCTTTAAAAAGTTTATCCGGACGATGTCCAGAAAAGCAGACACTATGACAAATATGTTTATCCAAAAATATTATCCTCCTTTATAATACACACCAATTTTTAAGAAAAGAGAATGATAACTTATGAATTATTTAAAGCGTACTTGGTGCGATATAGATTTAAACTGTTTAAAGTATAACATAGAACAAATTAAAAGTATAGCAAAAAAAGAATTGTTTGCAGTAGTCAAAGCTAATGCTTATGGACATGGTGATGAATTTGTTAGTAAAACATTGCATGATTGTGGAATAAAATATTTTGCTGTATCAAACTACAATGAAGCAAGAAATTTGAGAAGCTTCGGAATTACAGGAGAAATATTAATATTGGGACATACTCCATGTGAATATGTTAATGATATGATAAAATACGATATATCTCAAACTGTTTATGATATAGATTATGCTAAAAGTTTAAATTCACACATAAAAGAAGGTAAGCTAAAAGTACATATTAAGATTGATACAGGTATGTGTAGAATAGGATTTTTGCAAAATGAAGTTCATGATGCGTATAATGAAATAAAACAGCTCTATACTATGGATAAATTTGATATTCAAGGTATATTTACTCATTTTTCTTGTGCTGATAGCTATAATGAACAAGACGAGGAGTTTACAAAAAGACAAATAAATAGATTTGATAAAGTATTAAAAGATTTAGAAGATAATAATATAAAAATTCCTATAGTACATACTCAAAATAGCGCAGGTATAATAAACTATGACTGTTCTGGAAAATATACACATGCAAGAGCAGGTGTAGCTATGTATGGATTAAAGCCAAGTGATGATATAAATCCTGATATAAAACTTAAACCTATTTTATCAATAAAGACAACTGTTGCTATGGTTAAAGAAATTGACGAGAACAGTGAAGTTTGTTATGGCAGAACTTTTAAGGCTAATGAAAAAATGAAAGTAGCAACATTAACAATAGGATATGCAGATGGATATTGTAGAGCTTTTTCTAATAGAGCAGATGTTCTTATTAATGGAAAGAGATGCAGAGTATTAGGAAGAGTTTGCATGGACCAAACAGTAGTTGATGTTACAGGATTAGATGTAAATATAGGAGATACTGCTGTAGTGGTTGGTAAAAGTTTAGATGAAGAAATAACAATGGATGAATTAGCATTGTTAGATAACACTATCAACTATGAATTAGTATGTGGTATAAGCTGTAGAGTGCCTAGAGTTTATTATTTAGATGATAATATTATTGGGGTTGTAGATGATAGTATAAAATACTAAAATATAATTTAACAACTGTACTTTGTATAGGTACAGTTGTTTTTGTATATTTTATCACTATAAAGTGATAAAATATCTACCTTCCTTGTAGAAATAATAGATATAAGAAAAAATAGTATATATTTTCTTGATAATTTGTTCAAAAACTGATAAAATAAAAGGAAAAATCACATAAAATGTGTACTTATAAAAGGAGGGTGGCATATTTATGTCGGAAAAAATAAAATTAGAAAAACAACAAGACGGTTGGGGTTCTAAGATGGGGCTTATTCTAGCTATGGCAGGAAATGCTGTTGGTTTAGGTAACTTCTGGAAATTCCCATATATGGCTGCTAGTAATGGCGGTGGCGCTTTCATGATTCCTTACTTTGTTGCATTATTATTATTAGGTTTACCAATAATGATTATGGAATGGCAACTTGGTAGAGAAGGTGGACAAAAAGGAGAAAACACAATAGGACCTATGCTATATTTATATGCTAGATCCGGAATGAAGCCAAAAACAGCATTAACTTGGGGTGCAATTGCTGGAGGTCTTTGTTTTGCCATTACATTACTTATAAATTCCTATTATACACATATAGTAGGTTGGACATTAAATTATTCAGTAATGTCTTTTTCAGGCGAATATATGGACAAGTCAAAAAATATATCTCAATTATTTGTGGACAATATATCTGACCCAATTAGAGTATTTTTCTTTTGGGTGGTAGTTTTAGTTTTGCTTGCTTTTGCAGTATCAAAAGGTATAAGTGGTGGTATTGAAAAATGGGCTAAATTTATGATGCCAACATTATACATATTTGCTATTATTCTTTTAGTTATGGCAGTCACAACAAAAACACCAGTAAATCCTGACTGGTCAGCTCTAAAAGGTTTAGACTTCGTATGGAATCCAGACTTTAGTAAATTAAGTTGGGCGAATACAATGGCAGCATCTGGGCAAGTATTCTATTCTTTATCAATAGGTATGGGATTAATTTGTCACTATGCTTCTTATTTAAAGAAAGATGATGATGTTGTAGTTTCTTCAGTTGCAACAGTATCTTTAAATGAGTTTGCTGAAATTATTTTAGCAGCAACAATAGTTATTCCTTTAGGATATGCATATTTGGGAAACGAAGCATTAACAAAAGCAGGTCCTTCATTAACATTCATCACATTGCCTAGTGCGTTTGTTCAAATGGGACAACCTATGGGTAATATAGTTGGTGGATTATGGTTCTTGCTATTATTCTTTGCAGGATTTACATCTTCTATGGCATTATACAGCTATGTTTCAACATTTATTTCAGAAACAATGGGAATATCAAAGAAAAAAGCATCTTGGTTTATTGTTATAGCTTATTTATTTATAGGTTTACCTATAGCTATAGAAACAATTATAAATAAATCTGGAGCTACTTATTACTTAGATGAAGTTGACCTTTGGATAGGACAATACTTCTTATTAATCTTAGGTTTAGTAGAAGTTATTATATATACTCGCTGTGTAAGTGTAGAAAGACAGTTAGAAATAAACAGAGGAGCTTTGTGGAAAGTTCCTAAATGGTTTGTAACTGTGTTATTAAGATGGATAACACCAGCATTTTTAACAGCAGTTATTGTTTTTGCAACATGGGAAAGATATAAAATGGGTGCATTTAAAATTATTTCAGACAAAGAACCATACGGTACTTTATGGATTAATTTAGCAAGAGTTATGATGATAGTTATGTTCGTGTTTGGTTGTATTATTACTAGAAGATATATAAAAAATAAGTATAGTAATGAGATAGAAAAGAATATAAAAATACAAGCATAAGAAAGGAGCCTATAATATGGGAGATTTACATTTAGAATCAATAATATTTATGGCAGTTGTATGGGCTGGCATTTTAGCTACAATAGGCGTTTCTTTGTACACATTACTTAAAAAGAAAAAATAATATTAAAAAACAAAGGTTATCATAAGCTTTAGCTTTGATAACCTTTGCTAATAAAAAGGATGTGATATAATTGAATAATTTAGATTTGATAGAAGTATTGGAAGAAATAGAAGATAAAATAGCTAAGTGTGATATACTTGGAGATAAAAGGCAAAGATTTATTTCCACACTAGCACCAATAAAAGCTCAATTAAAAACAGTGGAAATAGATGAAAAATATAATGAAGTTTATAGCTCATTAGTAGCAAAAGGAAAACAGTTGTCAGGTTTGATAAAAATAAATGCAAATCCAAAAGAGCTTAGTGGTAAAATAAATTATTATATAAACTATTTGGGTGCAGCTTATGGAGATTTTACAGGACAATCTTATAAGGTAACAAAATTTTATAGATTGTTTTTATTATGCTCAATTTTATTCTTAGTTTTATCACCACAGTTTTTAACTCCTATATTTTCTATTATTTTTATTATTCCTATATTTATGGCTATGAAAGGAATAAAGCAAAGAGTAAGAACTGGATTTTGGTTGGGAATGCTTATAGTTCCAGCTTCATTGATGACAGGGATTATGTGGATAAGATATGCTCTATTTGTCTTAAAAGATTTTAATGGAGCTGTGATGCAAATAATGTCTACTTTTGGATTGGGTGAGCAGGTTTCAATTGTGCTTACAACAGTATTTCCTGTGCTAGGAATAGTGCTTACGATTTTAGCAGTAATTTTGTTTATATATGGAAATAAAGTAAAAAGCTTATTTATATAAAAAATGTAGTTACATAGTAAATATGTAATGTTCATGTTTTTATATGTTTTCTCATAGTGCCATAACTCCAGTATTTATGCTGTATTATGGCATTTTTCTTTTTGTATATTTTTATATTTTGGTGCTTGTTTTTGCACAAATAAACACCAAATAAGCACCAAATAAACACCAAAAAATTGATGTAAAAATAAAAAAGAACAGATTTAAAAACCTGCTCTTATTGATATATTTTTTGTATTTTCTCGCTGTTCGTCCGTTGTTCGTTGTGGTTTAATCTCGGAGTTCGTCCGGAGTTCAACTTACAACTCTTTTATATCTTGATTTAATAATTGTTTAGTATGTTCTACTGTTTCATATATATCCTCATCATCTATACAGTAAGTATCTAGCAGGTAGTTTATGTCTTGTAATAGCAATAATACACCTGCTACAAAGTCACTTGATACCTCAAATTTTTTCATTTACTTAACACCTGCTTTGCAACTCTTGTGTTTTAGTTATTGTATCGTTTAGTTTGTCTGTTGCTGTATCGATAAGAGTGTATAAAAGGTCTTGTCTTTGACAAAAGACTTCTAACTTCCATTTTCTCTCGCTATCAGTTTCTAGTGGCATACCTTCTTCCAAAAATTCTCTAGTCAACACTAGCAGGTTGCTTGTGCGTTCTAACTCAATTTGAATATCTTCTAAATTGTGCATTTTTATTACCTCTTTCTACTAAAGATTTAATATATAATTAGCTATCTTATTTTTTACTTTTGGGTTTATCTTGATTATTTTAGCTTTGTAAAGGCATCTTATAGAATACAGACAACCAAATATAAACGCTATTAATAACAGAATAAGTATTAATATCAAAATCATCTTTTAACCCCCTTTACAACGACATATATAACGATTAAATCAAGCACTATCGTTATAATATCTAGTGCAATATCTAGGTTATACACTTTTCATCACTCCTATAATATATTTATATATTGACAATGAGTTTCTAAAGGCATATACTATTGAACAAGGGGTTAAGCCCCTTATTCAATTAGTTTTTTGATTAAGTCAACTAAACTTCCTATTAGTTGAATAATCGCAATAAGTAAGATGATTTTAGTTTCCGTTTTAACTTTTGGGGTCATCTTACTTATTTTTTTGCCTTTTTTCGGCTCATTTGTTCAACTCCTTTCGTTTGATATGGTTATATTATAATACAATGTTTAAGTACATTCAATAGTGATTATATACAATGTTTAAGTGTATATTTTGTTTATTAATACAATGGTTAAGTGTATATTTTTGTGTTATAATATAATTGAAATAATATACATAAAAACGAGGTGAATAAAATGTCAGATAAGAAAAATACACAAGCTAGAATAGATGCAAACAATAGATACAATGCTAAAGCATATGACCGTATTAATTTAGCTGTCAAAAAAGGAGAAAAAGAACTAATAAAAGAACATGCAGAAAAGCAAGGCGAGAGTATTAATGGTTTTGTTAATAGAGCGATTAAAGAAACTATTGAGAATGATAATAGAAAATAGGTGGGTCCTTATTTTAGGGGGTCATATTTCTAACTAATGGTGAACATTTTGTTCAGCGTGTTTGAGGTTTTTGAGAATATTGTAATTTATGGTGCAGTAAAACCTGCTATAAGTAATAATTAGTACAGCATATCAAATAATATAATTAAGGGTGTGGCATTACGCTACACCCCTTTATTTTTGTGTTTAATCGACTTTTAGTATCTAGGTATATAATCTAATTAGTAAATACTTAAAATGCATTTGTGTTATGTTTATGGCGTGATTATGGTGTGTTTATAATAAACATTTATAACCTGCTAGGAATAATGTTCTGTTTAGGTTATACTAATGCAAACAATTCTTGCATTAGATGATATGAACTTAATCTATCGTCGTAAATTGCGAGGTTAGAACAATATTAACTTAGCAGGTAAATAAAAACAGACCTGCTACAATGAGCAAGTCTGAATTTTTTGCTATATAATCATTATTGAGCATGTAAAAAATATAAATAATACCCACTCAGATAATAGCACGGCTTATATTTAAGTGTCAATAAGACTGAAAGCTGACTAAGTTGAAATTAACAACCTTTTTGTTGATGTCGGCAAAATGGTTGTAAAAAGGTTACAAACAATAGTTGTATCCTTGATATTGGTTTCACTTTTTTGAGATACCAATAATCGTATTATTTGTACGAGTGCTATATTATCCATTGTATTACTATTGTGATTATCAATGACATAAACTCAATAAAGATTTGTTATTAAGTTTAAAGTGTTTATTAAACACATCAGCATTATAACAATTTGTTATACCGGTTATCACTTTAATTACATATTGTGTAAGTTAGCTTTTTTATATTTTTAAAGGTATGGTCATTTTTGACCTACCCTCTATACACCTGCTATATAAGCGTAAACAATCCTTACGCATTAGCAGGTAAAATAAAAACCCCACCTATTAATTAAAATAAGTGGGTGATAAATTTTTTATGTGATCTTATTAAAATCAAATTTGGTTTACTAAGTATAAAACAATTTTTACGTAAAAAATCCTGCTTATAATTAAATAAGCAGGACAAATAACTAAAAATAAGGATCAACGCATGCACCAATCCCCTAAAACCGTAAGGTTTTGTTCTACCAGCCTCATTATATCATCAACCACAATATGTGTCAAGAACTTTTTTTAAAAAATTTAAATTGGAGTATACATCAGCATTTTTCTCAAAATAATCAATGTGTTTATATAGTCTTTGGGAAAAATTATCTTTTAAATTATTGTAAGTATAATGTTTTACTTTTTCACTAGTAACTATATTGTCGAAAACATACAAAACAGATACAAAATCATGTATAACTTGATTTGACATTCTTTTTCTTTTTACATAAGAAGAAACTCCTTTAATTTTAGATAGTTCACTCAATAAGCGGTGTGTAGGTTTTATTGGAGATGGTTTGGTATACCCTATATTGTTTAGTAAACAATTATTATGTGCTGCAGCATTTCTGATCTGTCTTACAGAAAATAGACATTCTGTTATTTTGTTCATATGCTCATTTTGATATTTTTCGTAATAAAATTCTATTAACTTAACTAACTCACTAAATGAAATTAGTTCTATCACTTTCCATATAGAAATCGGTTTGTTTATATCAATAGAATTTGATAAACTATTAGTGTAGTAATTATTATTTATCTTTTTATAGTTATCTGTACCTATATTATTCTTTATGAATCTATCTTTAAAATTAGAGTCTTTTTCAAAAAGTTCAGTTATTATACCGTACCCATCTTCACATTCATTATTAGTTAAGTCTTTTAATAACTTAACTTTCAAAAAATGTTCTATATCTACAACTAGTTTCAAAATTTCTTTTCTAAACAATGAATCCAATACAGATAATTCTATTAGATAAGCAAACTCTAAATCTGTGTATTTTCCATCTTTTTTATGATATGCTTTGGCATAAGACTTTAACTTAAAAAAATAATTATTATTTGATAAAAAATTCATAGCATCTTTTTTATTGGTTATATTAAATTTTATTCCTTTTTCATCACTCATATAATCAACTTGTTCTTTAATTGTAAGTTTTTCTCTATAACAAAAAGAAGATCTATAATCATCTACAAAAAAATCATTATATTCTATAAGTGTTGTACAGCTGGTACTTTGCTTTTCTTTTTCTTCTAATAATAACACTAATTTTCCTCATTTCTTAATGTATTAAATATTTAGTAATTCACCAAACATTTTTCTTCTTTGACCATTGCTTTTGTTTGTAAAGTTTGTTGTTTCAACCCAATATACCAGTTTATCAAAGTCTTGATTTGTGGAATTAAAGCAGAAGTATCCTGATAAATATAATATATAATCTATACGATCAATATATTTTTCAAGATTTTTGTTGGAAATAAATTCCAAAGCAAGTTTTAAGCTTGAAATAGATAGCTTAATGATATTTCTTAATATATCAACCTCTAAAGAAGTTAGTTGACTTTCTTTTGTGTCTGATGGAATAGGAGCATAGTTTAATTTATGTAACTTATTATTGACTATTACTTCAAATGCTGGATTTAACGATGCTATAGGATAAGATACATTGGTAGTAAAAGGTGAAAATAACCCTTCCATTGCATAATCTGACATTAATTGTTGAAAAGGCTTAATATACTCTGAATAAATATCAAATTCATGTAATTTTAACTTTGAAAAAGACATTTGTAATGCAGTTACTTTACTTCCAGCATTATTTAAAACCTCAAACCATTCGATTTGTTCATCTTCTGTTAAGTCTTCTGCTTGATTTATTGTATAGTTATAATCCATCATTTTACTTCTAACATCAATTGCAACTGCATATAAATCGTTAAAAGTTTTTTTATTAATTAGATATTGTTGTAAAATATTTCTATCTTCATTAAGTAATATTCCAACTGGTATTTGATGATCTTTTATAGCTGCTTTTACAATTTTAAAACTTGCAGATGATACATCTAAAACGATATTTCTAAAATCATCATTATTAGTATATGCTTTAAAATTTGTTGTCAAACGCTGCTGACCGTCTACTATTGATTGATGTGAAGATTTTATAGTAGATTTATCTATAATTTCTCTATCAATAAATGATACTTGTGGAACAGATAATTCTGTTTTTACTATTAAATTTATTGATATAGGTGCAACAGGTGCTTTGCCAAATAATTGATAATTGAGTAAATCTACAGATTTTTGAAGAGACCAGCTAACATCTCTTTGATATAAAGGAAGTGTTATGGTATTTTCAGAGATTTTTTTACACATTTCTTGTATAGGCATTTGATAACTCTTTTTAGTTGGATTATATGATGTTGCAAATATTAATTTAGGGTTTATTCTCATATGGTTTTTATACTCCTCTCAAAATAATTTTAAGTTATAATTAATTATAATACCTATAAATTGAGTTGTCAATACAAAATAGCAGCTACTACGAAAAAGATTAAAAACGATGTATTTTTTATATTTTTATTAATGCTGCTACTATATTATTATTTTAAATACATTATAATACTAAAAGCAGCGCTA
Source organism: Oscillospiraceae bacterium (assembly GCA_017887325.1). Classification (GTDB taxonomy): domain Bacteria; phylum Bacillota; class Clostridia; order Oscillospirales; family Ruminococcaceae; genus Massiliimalia. Next base: position 238,552 of record JAGHIE010000001.1, read on the forward strand.
TATATTAATATTTATACACCCTGCTCATTTTTGAGCGAGGTTATGTATTTAAAAACTTAACTTTTATTAACATTACTAATTTATGATGCTTGACTAATCAATAATATAGTGTATATAAATGTCAACTTTTGTAAACATTATTGGTCTGTCATTTTGACTAAAGAATAATATTTGATATAAAAATGTCAAGTTTTTACAGGTTTTATAGCTATTACTCAAATTTGAGCCATAGCTTTTAAACCTGCTAAAGTGCTTATATTATCATTTTATTTAGTGCATTAGATTCTAATTTTCTTATGTATCTTTCATCACAATAACACATTTTTTTAGCTATTTCCTTATGTGTGCATAAATTTATATATCTATATTTCAGTATCTTTATATATTTTTGATTGTCTAATTTATCAATACAGTTTTCTATGTATTCTTGTAATTTTATTTGTTCATCTATTTTATTTATTAGTATCTTGTCTGCTTTTTGTAGTTCTTCATTTACTGCATCACTATTAACACCTATTTTTTTCGCTCTCGCTCTTAATTGTGCTCTTTCGTCTAAAAGTCTATCAATTTCGATTAATGTATATTTATATTGTTTTAAAATCTCTCTTTTTTGCTGAATTGTCATTTTTTCCACTCCTTAATCTATAATTGATTATTTAACTTATGTGATAATTTGTTATATAGGTTTATCTTATGCTATATAGCGGCATATAACCTCAACATTTTTCAACATTTAACACTTGATTTTGTCAGTATTTAGCGTAAATTTTAACAAGATTAACAGTTGTATTAGTGTTTAAAAATCTTTCATTTTCTTTCATTTAGCAGGTGGTGCTGTTAGTCTTTTTTGACTAATAGTTATTATATAGATTTATAATTATTATGTAGTAATTTGTAGTATATCTATATACACAAAAACAGTTAAACATATTATACTTTTGCTCAAAAATGAGATAAAGGTATAACCTGCTACAAGTAAAAATAACAGCAGGACAAAAATATACAACTGTATTTAATTTATCTCAAAAATAAGGAAAAGCGTCATACCGAAATAAATCTGATATATTTTAATTTTAAGTGGCAGTTATTAAAAAGTTATATTATTTATAAATCAAATTTAATTTTAAGCTATATTATGAAGATATAGGGTCATTTTATTGATTAATCTTAAATCACTTATATGGAATATCTCTCTATTAAGATATTTGCAACCTAAATATAAAACTTGCTTATAATGAAAAAATGTTAGTATTTATTAGCATTTTTATTATAATTAATCTTTTTTATGGACTTTGAAAAGTAGGTTTTTGTAGGTTTTTATTTCAAGTTTTTTCAGGTTATTAATTTGAAATATATAATTTCCGTGCATTCAAATCTTTTTAACCTGCTATATTATTTACTTTGGTAGTTGATGATCTACTATTGATATATTCTTGAATAAGTTTTTCTCGTTCTTGTCTTTTCCTTTCTAACTTTTCAGCCGTTATTTCTACTGATGTCTTATATGATAGAGTTTCTATATCCACATCATAATATAAATAACTCGCTAGAACTCTTTTGTAATATGGTTTACCTATTTTTCTTAACGCTTGACATTGAATTTGTCTGACACGCTCTATAGATGTATTTATTAACATACCAGTATGTTTTAGTGTTAAGTTTTTATAATAAGTATTCTCAATAACTTGTTTTTCTTTTTCTCTTAATTCTTTAGTCATTATCTCATCAAGTACAGTATGTAGTTGTTTAATTTTTATTTTATGTTCTACTTTTTCAAAATCCTGTACTGCTGTATCATCTTCTATAATATCTAACAATGTGTATTCTTCTTCACTCTCTATTGCTTCATCAATAGACTTAATATCTAAAAGTAACTTATCTTTTTTATTCCTCAATCCTGCTAACTCTGATAATGCTTTTGTTACATAGTAGTTATAAAAATAGTTACCAAATGTCATACCTTTATCGTCCTTGTAGCGCTCTAAACACTTAACCATAGCAATATAACACTCTTGTTCCAAATCATCTATTGTTAGACCGAGCCTAATAAATCTGTTAGGGTTATGATTATACCACTTTAAACACTTTTTATAAGCTAATCTTTTAACTTTATCCCATAGTATTTTTACGGCTTGTTTATCCCCATTTTGTGCCTTAATTACTAAATCTTTCATAATTGCAAATAACCCCCATATATGTTATAATACTTCAAGAGAGTATTTTGTTTATATGAGAGTTATTTAGTGTTAGCAGTAGGCTTTTTGCTTACTGCTTATTTTTTATTCTATTTGCAAATCTTTTACTTTTGCCTCTAAATTCCAAAGGCTCACAAGCGCCAATTAATCGGTCATATATTCTTTTCTTGCCTATATCATCACAATTTAATATGTATGTAATTTCAAGATTAGTTGTAATTATAAAAGGTTTATTAGAATTAATACGCTTATTAATAACATAGAACACTATTTCTTGCATATATTCACTATTTCTTTCAACTCCTAAATCATCAATGATTAGTAGGTCATAATCATTAAGCGAGTTATAATATTCCTTTCTTTTACCTATATCACCTTGATTTTTCTCTATCTCTGCAAAGTCTGTCATTTTAACTGTAAAATTTTTTAATAATACAGCATTTGCGATACAAGTTGCTTGATGACTTTTACCAACACCAATATCACCATATAGTAAAAGGCTATCTGTTGATTTATAATTTTCGTTAAAATCTTCAGCCCACTTTTTACAATAGTCTAAATGTTTATCATCATCAGAGTTCTCAAAAGTTTTGTTATACATTTCGTTCTTTTTGTCTTTAAAACTTTCAAAACAAATTTCTCTATTAGATAAATATTTTATAAAGTTTTCTTGTTCTTTTAAATTTCGTTGTTTTTCCTCGTCTTTTTTCAATTCACAATCACAAGGACTAACAGCAGGAAAAGCCATGTTCTGCAAATAAAGTGTTTGAACTTTTACCTTATGACATATACCACAATATATTTTTCCGTCTTTTTCATAATCCGTATCTTTTTTTGTGTAATAATCAAATGATTTATTTGATAAATTATCAAAAAAATTATTTATACTCACTTTATCACTCCTTTATTTTATAATAAACCTGCTCTTTTAAAAGCTTCTTCCGGACTTAATTTTTCCACTGTATTATTATCTATAACGGTTGTTTTATTATTTATATTAATTTTGCTATTAAGATAGTTTTCAAAGTTAGTACCAAATAAAGTAGCAGGTCTTAAATATTGCTCCATTTGAGTACCTTTCCACTCGGCACACTTTTTGTCTATAACTGTTTTAAAATCGTTAACAGTATATTTTTCGTTCAACCTAGCTTTTATATGTTTAATGGTATTTTGTGTGCTAGTTCTGTAATTAGTACCTGCTCTTTGGTTTAAATATTCAACTATAACAGCTATATTATCCTTAGTTTCATCATCAAGAGAAGATTTTTTATTTGTGTTTAAAGGTGCGTTGTCGAGTTCTACTCGACTATATATATCTAACTCTTTATCTAATTCTATATCTATATCTTTATCTATATCTGTGGAAACATTTTGTATACATTTTGTTTCCATGGTGTTTATGGTAGTGTTATGGTTGTTTGAATCAAGCGTATATGCTTTGTTTTGTTTTAATACAAGAGTATTCTTTTCATCTTGATAAACAGTAGGAGTATATCTATCTGCTTGTATACAATTATGTATTTTCCAATGTTTTATGACTATTACACCATCTTCAAAAACTAAAATAAATCTTTTTGCGATTAACAATTTTAAGTCATCTTCTGTTGCACCTATAAGTCTTTGTATCCTTTTAGGGTTTCCAACAAAACCGTCATCATCTGCTCTCATATTTAAATGAAAATATAGGCATTGAGTAGTTAATGGCATATCTAAAAAAGCATCACTATCAACTATTTTTATATTAAACATTCTTTTATTTGCCATTCTAGTACCTCACATTTTCGCTTACCGGTCTTATTGTTCCGTATTCATTAGCAGGTGATAAAGATACTGGATTGCTTAAATACTCAAGTAAGGCATCATAATTTATTAGTATACGATTACCTGCTCTAACAGTTGGAATACTCCCACTTTTTGACAGTTGGCGTATGTATCTTAGTGATACTCTACTGTTTGGATCTTCTTGATGTATCATGTCAAAACACTCTTGTGCTAATCTCATACGAGGTATTTTTTTAACTTCCACAATAGGCACTGTATTTTCATTACTCATTGTCAGCACCTGCCTTTAATTCTTTTATTATGCTAAATATTTCTTGTTTTTCTTCTTGTGATAATTCTTTTCTTAGTTTTCTACTAAAATTTCCGTCATTAATTCCTAACTGTTCAGCTATTTGCCAATAATATACTCCATTATCTTTGATTGCTTTTCTTATATCTTCATTTTTTGTTATTCTCATAATTTTTTTGCTCCTTATTATTGTATATTTTTTTAAATGTGTTACAATATTATCGAATGTTTTTATAAACATTCTTGTGTTTTTATAGGTGTGTAGATACTTTGGTCGGTGGCTACACACCTTTTTATTTTTGTTTGTGTTCTCATATTATCACCTCTTTTATATGATAAACCTATAATTGTTGTTTTATATATTGATTTATCATTGTTGTTATGATATTATCATAATATCATAATAAACAATTAAAATCAACTATTTTATAATTAATTATGTTTTGGTTTATTTTATACGATAAAACATAGTTTTAAAGAGGTGTAAAAATGGATACTTTAAAAACATTTTCAGACAGATTATCAAGTATATTAAGAGAAAGGAATATAACACAAAAAGAATTAGCAAACGCTATCGGTGTGCAACCTGCTACAATATCAACTTATCTAAGAAAAGAAAATCAAAAAACTCCTAATATTACAATGACTAGTGCCATCGCTAAATATCTCAATGTTTCTATCGATTGGTTATGTGGATTAGACAATGAAAAGCAGGATAAAACAGTGGTATCATTATCAGAATTATTTAAACAATTTATTGATATCATGACAATATTTGATGCTGAAATAGGAAGAGTAACTATGGATAATGCTGAAATACACTATCACTATGAATTATTAAGTGCTTTTTTAACTCAATATGATGCTTTATTATTATTACGAGCTAATAAGACACTATCAGAAGATTTATACAGTGTTGCACTACAAGGTCTTTTACAAAAATACAATGACATTACTTTTGATTATAAGACCTACAAATTTTCAGATGATGATTTACCATTTTAGAGAGGTGATTAAATGGCTACTATAACACAAAGAAACGGCACATATAAGATAACTGTATCTTGTGGTTATGATGTAGCAGGTAAACAAATACGCAGACATAAAACTTATAAACCTGCTTCAAATATGACTAAAAAACAAATAGAAAAAGAGTTGCAAAGACAAGCAGTATTATTTGAGGAACAATGTCAAGGTAATATTGCAACATCAAATATCAAATTTGAAGTATTTGCAGAACAATGGTTTAAGGCATATGCAGAAAAGGAACTAAAAGCACAAAGTATTGCTAGATATAATCAATATAAAGATAGAGTATATCAAGGTTTAGGGCATCTAAGATTAGACCGTATAAATAGCTTACAGATACAAAAATTTATTGATAATTTATGCGAGGACGGACTAAACAAAAAAACTGGTGGTAAATTATCACCTATTACAGTTAAGCATCATTTAGCTTTTATTTCTTCAGTATTTAGTTATGCTGTAAGTATGAATATGATACAGTTTAATCCTTGTAAAAATGTTTCAATACCTAAAATAATACCTAAAGAACGCAATTACTTTACATTAGAGGAAACACAAGAATTTTTAAACTGTTTACAGTCTGCACCATTAGAATATCAAGTATTTTTCACACTCGCTATATATGGTGGTTTTCGTAAAGGTGAGTTATTAGGGTTAGAGTGGCAGGATATAGACTTTAATTATGGAATAGTGAGTATTAAGAGAACATCAATGTATACTACTAACAAGGGAATATATACAGATACACCAAAAACAAAAGGCTCAAAGCGTAGTTTAAAGCTACCTGATGAGGTTATGAATTTATTAAAACATTATAGAAACGAGCAAACAAAACAAAGATTTAGACTAGGTGATAAATGGATTAATACAAATAGATTATTTACCAACTGGAATGGCAAACCAATGTGCAATAGTGCTCCTTATAACTGGTTAAATAGATTTTGTAAAAACAATAATCTTAAAAAAGTTAGTATACATAGTTTTAGGCATCTCAACGCCAGTCTATTAATAAATAACGGAGTAGATGCTAGAACTGTTTCGTATTCATTAGGACACTCAAACACATCAACTACACTTAATATTTACTCACACACATTTGAACAAGCACAAGCTAAAGCAAGTGAAGCAGTAGCCAACGCAATAAACTTTAATACTAAAAAACAAGCATAAAACTAATAGCAGGTACAACCATTTTATAGAGTTAATACCTGCTATTTTTATTTTAATGGGTATAGGGTCCCATATTATAAGGTGTTTTTAAATTTAGGAGTAAAAACACACTGCTCGCTACATAACTTCATAATCTTCTGTGTATCAAATATTGTTAAATAATTTAGCAGGTTATATTATATAAATTATTCATTTGTAAATATACAATGAGTGTTTATTAAAATAGATTTTTATCTATTCCACTATATAACTCAACTAAAAATCTTAAAATGTAACCTTATTTTTATAAACTAATAAAAGATTAGCACAATACATAAAATTAACATGTAAATTTATAACTTTTAAACTATAATAAATTTAATATTTTTTATGAATATTTAGCTATGTAAACACCAAACAAACACCAAAACACAAATTTATGAATTTGTTGCGTTAAAAATTTCCCTTAAATACTAGGATTGTTAACTTTAAAAAACAAAAAGTAGTTACATAGTAAATATGTAACTACATTTTTTTATTTTACTAAAGCATTTACAACTTCTTGTAATGTTTCGACAACATTGCTATTTTTATTAAATTTAACTGTAATATATGGTTTTGTAGAAGCATTAACTAAAACTCTACCTCTAATGTTAGTCATTAGTTTATTGCCTATTTCCATATTGAGTTTTTCTGGAATTAACATTATAGAGTTAGCTTTTTGACTAATTTCTTTAAATCCAAAATTAGCTAAAGTATTTCTCATTAATGAAATATCTAGAAGAGTTTGAACAGTCTTAGGAATATCACCAAATCTGTCAAACAACTCATCAAGTAATTCCATTTTGTCATTTTCAGTTTTAATAGAAGCAATTTTCTTGTAAACATCAAGTCTTTGAGATAAGTTTTCGATATATCTTTCAGGGATATGAGCATTAACTTGAATATCAATTAAGCACTCATAAGATTTTTGATCAGGCTCTTCACCTTTTTTCATAGCAATAGCTTCGTTTAAAAGTCTGACATACATATCATAACCAACAGCTTCCATATGGCCATGTTGTTTACCACCCAATATACTTCCAGCACCTCTAATTTCTAAATCTCGCAATGCAATTCTAAAACCAGAACCAAAGCTTGTAAATTCTCTTATAGCGTTTAATCGTTTTGTTGATATTTCAGTTAACGCTTTTCCTCTTTCAAATGTGAAATATGCAAATGCTCTACGATTAGAACGACCAACTCTACCTCTCAATTGATAAAGTTGTGATAAGCCCATATGGTCTGCATTTTCTATTATAAGAGTATTACAGTTTTTTACATCAACTCCAGTTTCGATAAGAGTTGTACAAACTAAAATATCAATCTCATGGTCCATTAATTTTTTCCATACTTCTGAAAGTTCTTGTTCACTCATTTTACCATGTGCAATACCAACATTAGCTTCTGGGATTAATGTGTTTATCTTGGTAGCACAAAGGTCTATTGTTTCAACTCTGTTGTGTATGTAGTATACTTGACCATTTCTTCTAAGTTCTTTTTTCATAGCATCTACAAGAATTCCCATATCGTGTTCTAAAACATAAGTTTGAACAGGTTGTCTGTCTTGTGGTGCTTGTTCTATAGTGGACATATCTCTAATACCACTCATTGCCATATTTAAAGTTCTAGGAATAGGTGTAGCAGAAAGAGTAAGCATATCAACTGATGTGAAAAGTTCTTTAAAGCGTTCTTTATGAGCAACGCCAAATCGTTGTTCCTCGTCAATAATAGCAAGACCTAAATCAAAAAATTCAACATCTTTTTGTATAATTCTGTGTGTACCAATAACAATATCAACTTCACCAGTTTTAAGTTTTTTTAGAGTTTCTTTTATTTGTTTTGGTGACCTAAATCTTGACATCAATTCAATTCTAATAGGATACCCTTCAAAGCGTTTAATAGCGTTTTGATAATGTTGCCAAGCTAATATTGTGGTAGGACAAAGTATAGCACATTGTTTTGCGTCCATAACGCATTTAAAAGCAGCTCTTAAAGCGACTTCTGTTTTACCGAAACCAACATCACCACACAATAATCTATCCATAGGATTTGTCTTTTCCATATCAGTTTTAATTTCTTCAATACATCTTAATTGGTCTTCAGTTTCTGTATATGGAAATCTATCTTCAAATTCTTTTTGCCAAGGAGTATCTTCGCTAAAAGGATACCCTTTGATTTTCATTCGTTTAGCGTATAGAGCTATCAATTCATCTGCCATATCGGCACAAGCTTTTTTAACTCTAGTTTTTGTTTTTTGCCATTCACCAGAATTTAATTTATTAAGCTTCATTCTGCCGTCATCTTTAGGACCGATATATTTAGAAACTAAATCCATTTGTGTAACTGGAACATATAAAGTATCAGCACCAGCATATTTTATTTTGATGTAGTCTTTTACAACACCATGTAAATCCATTTTATTTATACCATCAAAAATACCAATACCATGAGAAATATGTACTACTAAATCACCTTTTACAAGGTCATCTAAACTTCTTATTTCTTTACCTTTTTTAAATCTGCTTTTTCTTTTTTTAAGCTGTTGGCTTCGATTAGTAGATATCAAAGAAAACTTGATATCAGGATATTCAAAACCAGATGATATATTACCGGCTAATACAAAAACTTTTTTAGGAACTAGAGTAGTTAAATCGCTAACATACTCGCTGTTAAATCCCATTTTTGCTAAATCATCAGCTAATGTCATACCTGCTTTTTCAGTCCCAGCTAAAACAGCAACAGTATAATCCATCTCTAAAAGACTATCTAAATCTTCTTTTAATATTTTGAGTTCACCACTAAAGTTTGATGTTTGAATAGGATTTAAAGATATAATATCTTTGTATTTTATATCACTACTACCACGAGCAAAAGTATCTGTGTATACTTGAGCAAATTTAGATAACTTATGTTGTGCTTCACCAAACTCATCACAATAGTTATCAAGTCCTTTACACAATTCACCGTCTTCGAAAAGAATTTTTAAATCTTCATTGTATTGCCATAAAAATGTTTTAGATTTTTCTTTTATAGATATGTATTCATTGACAAATACTGTTGTATCTAAATCAAAATAGTCTAAAATAGTAGCACTTTGCTTATAAGCTAAAGGCAAGTATTTATCGATATTATGTAGTTCTAATTCGTTATTTAATCTGTTAATATCGGCTTGTAATTTTTCTTTGGCAATTTCTATTTTTGTTTTTTCTTTTAAAGAAGAAATTTTTTCTTTTAGTTCTTCTGTTGAGTTAAATAAACATTCTCTAGCAGGTATTATTGTAATTTCAGATAACATTTCGTCAAAAGAAGTGTCTATTCTTCTTTGAGTTTCAATATCAAACTCAACCATCATATCTATTTCATCGTCCCAAAATTCAATTCTGACAGGATTTTTTCTGTTAGGAGGGAATATATCTAAAATACCACCTCTTAATGAAAATTGAGCAATACCATCTACTTGAGGGCGTCTTGTATAACCTGCTTTAATCAGTTTACTTACAAGGTCTTGAAGATTGTATGTTTTGTTTGTATTGATATTAAAAGTTCTATCTAAAAGTTCAGATTTAGGGATAGTGTGTTGTAATAATGCTTCTATACTACAAAAACAAACTTTACAAGATTTATCTATAATTCTTGATAATACACCGATTCTGATTTCTTCATATTCTTTAGAAGCACTTTCAATCTGTCTAAATTCAAAATCTCTAACAGGATAAAGATAAGCAATATCATCTTCAGTAGAAGACATGATATTCAAGTCTTCACACATTTTGTGAGCAATACTTTCATCATCACAAATTACAAGAATAGGACAGTTAAGTTCCATTGCTGTTGAATAGATGAAATGTGTTTTATGGATATCTGAAAGACCAACAACAAGAGTTGGAGTTTTATTAAGCTTAATGCTTTCAATCATTTGATTAAATTCTAGCAATTTGCTAGCAACACTACTATATAATTTCATAAATCCTCCAAATAAATATTAAGAGTTAAATTTATTCATCGCTTTGTCCATGTTGTTATTTACTAATAGAGTAGATATTTCTAAGCAATTATCCAAAACTTTATTTAATTCTTTTTTATCGTTATCAGTAAATTTAGATAATACCCAGTCAGCTAAATCATAATCAGGGTGAGGTTTTTTGCCCACACCTATTTTAACTCTAGGAAAATTATCTTTACCAGTTAATGCAATAATATTTTTTATTCCGTTATGTCCACCATGACTGCCTTTTCTTCTAAGTCTTACAAATCCAGGTTCTAATGAAATATCATCATAAAATACAATAACATTTTCAATAGGAACTTTGAAAAAATTCATAGCTTCAACAACAGACTCACCACTTAAATTCATATAAGTTGTAGGTTTCATCAAAAGACAGTCTTTTCCATCAATATTTACCTTTGCTGTCAATGCTTTAAATTTTACTCTGTCTACATTTACATTTAATTTATTAGCAATATTATCTATAGCCATAAAACCAGCGTTATGTCTTGTATTTTCATATTTTTTATCTGGGTTACCAAGTCCAACTAATAAATAATCCATTTTATAATCCTCCGTATTTTTCGATTTAAATTTATCTAATAATTTTAAAAGCCACATAATATGACCTCCTTTTTTACAACACAAAAAGCTCAAAGAAATCCACTAGGGCTCTCTTTGAGTTATCATTTATATACGAATATAGTATCACTTTTAAGTATTACTGTCAAACAAATCTTATAGATAAAAAAAAACAAAATAAATTATAAATCAACTATAAATAATTTTTATTTAGTTAATGACATTATATAATAAATATAGTAAAATAAATTTGAATTCAATTAAAGGAGATGTAATTTTATGAATAAAATAAAATTAGGCAAAACAGATTTAGAAGTGTCACAAATAGCACTAGGATGTATGAGAATTACAGAGTTAGATAAAAATAAAGCACAAGAATTGATAAAAACAGCAATGGATTTAGGGATAAATTTCTTTGACCATGCTGATATATATGCAGGTGGAAAATCAGAAAGCTTGTTTTCACAAGCAATTAATATGAATGATGATATTAGAGAAAAAATGATTATTCAAAGCAAATGTGGTATTAGACCTGGTATTTGTTATGATTTTTCAAAAGAACATATATTAAATTCAGTAGATGGAATTTTAAGCAGATTAAATACAGATTATTTAGATGTATTATTATTACATAGACCAGACGCTTTAATGGAACCAGAAGAAGTTGCAGAAGCTTTTGATATTTTAAAATCTAGTGGCAAAGTAAAACATTTTGGTGTGAGCAATCAAAATCCATATCAAATGGAATTATTAAAAAAATACTGTAATGTTGGAATAGAAGTAAATCAATTACAATTTAGCATTACAGAATGTGGAATGATTGATAGTGGTTTAAATGTAAATATGACTAATACATTAGGAATAAATAGAGATGGTGGAGTTTTAGATTATTGTAGATTAAATGATATTACAATTCAACCATGGTCACCATTCCAATATGGATTTTTTGAAGGTGTTTTCTTAGGTTCTGATAAATATCCAGAATTAAATAAAAAAATAGATGAATTAGCTGAAAAATATAATGTTACAAACAGTGCTATTGCAATAGCGTGGATTTTAAGACACCCTGCAAAAATGCAACCTATTGTTGGTACTACAAATAAAGATAGATTAGCACAGATTGCAAAAGCAACAGAAGTAAAACTTACAAGAGAAGAATGGTATGAAGTATATACAGCAGTAGGTAAAGTATTACCATAATAGAAAAATAAGGGAGATAAAATAATGGTATGTAAAATAAACAGTGTAGGTCTTATGGGAATGAATACCTATACTGTTGATGTTGAAGTTGACTTTTTGAAAGCATTGCCAGGATTTGATATTGTCGGACTTCCTGATACTGCAATAAAAGAAAGCAGAGATAGAGTAAGATATGCTATAAAAAATAGTGGATATAAATTTCCTGACGCAAGGATTACAGTAAATTTAGCACCGGCAGAGTTAAAGAAATCTGGTGCAATTTACGATGTTCCTATTTGTTTAGGAATATTATCTGTTAGTGGGCAAATAGATATTGATTTAAAAGATATTGTATTTTTAGGACAATTATCATTTAGTGGAGAAATAAAAGGGATAAACGGCGTGTTGCCAATGACAATACACGCAAAAGAAAATGGGTTTAAAAAGATATATGTTCCTATGGAAAATGTTAATGAAGCTAGTGTTGTTAGTGGAATAGATGTATATGGGGTTGAACATATAAATCAACTCATAAAAGCATTGAAAAAAGAAATAGAATTGCCTTTGATAACACCAAATAATGATGATGAGCAAGACGAAGAAGAAATATTAGATTTTAGTGATGTTAAAGGACAAATAATGGCAAAAAGAGCATTAGAGATTGCTGCAGCTGGGGGACATAATGCTTTAATGATAGGAGCTCCTGGTTCTGGTAAAAGTATGCTTGCAAAAAGATTGCCTTCTATATTGCCAGATATGACATTTGAAGAATCAATAGAAACAACAAAAATTTATTCAATAGCAGGTGCTTTAAAAAATAAAGATAGATTGATAAAGAAAAGACCATTTAGAGCACCTCATCATACAGTATCACCAGCGGGTTTAAGTGGTGGTGGAAGTATACCAAAACCTGGAGAAATATCTTTAGCACATAATGGTGTACTATTTTTAGATGAGTTACCTGAGTTTTCAAGAGCATCTATGGAAATTTTAAGACAACCAATAGAGGATAATAAAGTGACTATTTCAAGGGTTAACGGAACACTTAGTTATCCTTGTTCAGTTATGTTAATAGCTGCTATGAATCCTTGTCCTTGTGGATATTTTGGACATCCAACTAAAGAATGTACCTGTACGCCAAATCAAGTTACACGATATTTGTCAAAAGTATCAGGTCCTTTGCTTGATAGAATTGATTTACATATAGATGTTATGCCAGTAGAGTTTTCTGAAATATCTTCAACTAGAAAAGAAGAAAGTTCTGAAAATATACGAAAAAGAGTAAATAAAGCAAGAGATATACAGAACAAAAGATTTAAAGGAACAAATATAACTTGTAATGCTAGAATAACATCTGCCAAACTAAATGAATTTTGTGTGATGACTGATGAAGCTAAGAATATGCTAAAACAAGCATTCGATAAATTAGGATTGTCTGCAAGAGCATATGATAGAATAATAAAAGTGGCTAGAACTATTGCAGATTTAGAAGAAAGTGAGCTTATAGAAAACTATCATATAGCTGAAGCAATACAATATAGAAGTTTAGATAGAAAGTATTGGTTGAGATAAGTTGAAAAGTTAAAAGTTAATTCAACTTTTAAACTTCTAGTATTTTAGGCAAATTATAGCAAAAATAAAAATATTTTGACATGGAAAAATAATTAATGTTGAAAACTATGTTGAAAATGTTGAAAACTTTTTTGAAAATATGTCATAAAATAAAAGATAGCTAAACAGCTATCTTTTATTTTACTTTTTCAAATTCTATTTTTAATTTATCAAGTGCCTTTTTTTCAATTCTGCTTACATATGACCTTGAAATATTAAGTTTTTTTGCAATTTCTCTTTGTGCAAGAGGTTTTTTTCCATATAGTCCATATCTAAGCTGAATGATAAGGTTTTCTCTTTCATCTAAATTATTTTCTATGAATTTATATAATTTTTCAATATTCATTTTTAAATCTAAATTGTCTATAATGGAGTCTTCATCAGAAACAGTATCCATAATAGTTAAAGTATTTCCGTCTTTGTCAGAGTCTAAAGCTTCATTTATTGATATATCAGAAGCTGTTTTTTTAATATTCCTAAAATGCATTAAAATTTCATTTTCAACACACTTAGCGCCATATGTGGAAAATTTTACTTTTTTATCAAAAGAAAAAGTATTTATAGCTTTTATTAATCCTATAGTACCTATTGAAATCAAGTCATCTTGGTCATTTGTAATAGAGTAATATTTTTTTACTATATGAGCTACTAAGCGTAAATTATGTTCAATAAGTTTTTCTTTAGCTTTAGTATCACCATTAAACATTTTTTCAAAATATTCATGTTCTTGTTTACTAGAAAGAGGTTTTGGAAAAGCTGTATTATTTTCAACATGTAATGCAAAAAATAGCATTTTAGAAACAACAAAAGAGATTATTTGACTAAACATCTTAAAAACTCCAATCATAAAATAAATTTAATTAATTTATATGATATGATAGTATTTTTTTTGCTTGTACATGTAAAAATAGTATATTAAATGCTAAATTTGACAAATATAAAATACAGATATATAATAATTAAGACAAATAAAGTATAATTAAGAAAAGAGCGAAATTATGGAAATAGATTTTACGAAAGTTACATTGTCGGACAAAGAAACTCTTCAAAAATACTATGAAGATGCTGAATATAAAAGTTGTGATAACTCATTTGCAAGTATCTTTTTATGGTCTATAGTAAATCCAGTAAAATATGCAATAATAGATAATATGTTAGTTTTTCTATATACTGGAGAAGATAAAATGTTTACGTTCCCAGTGGGGAAAGGGGATTTGAAACAAGTTATAGAAAAATTAATAGAATTTGCTAAACAAAATGGTTTTGAGTTTAAAATGTGGTTGAGTGAAGATATGGAAGATGATTTGCAAAAAGTTTTTCCTAATGAATTCGATATAGAATATAATAGAGATTTAGCAGATTATATTTATAACTCAGAATCTTTAAGTACATTGAGTGGAAAAAAATTGCACAGTAAAAGAAATCATATAAATAAATTTAATAATCTATATGATTGGCAATATGAAGAAATAGATGAAAATAACATTGATGAATGTGTTGCTTTACTCAAAAAATGGTGCAAAGAAAATAATTGTTTAGAAAATGCTGATATGTTTGAAGAAGCATGCGTAGCAAGAAAA
The DNA here is from genome assembly GCA_017887325.1 of Oscillospiraceae bacterium. Lineage (GTDB taxonomy): Bacteria > Bacillota > Clostridia > Oscillospirales > Ruminococcaceae > Massiliimalia. Next base: position 253,972 of record JAGHIE010000001.1, read on the forward strand.
GCACTTGCACACAAAGATATTTTAGGTTTAGATGGTGGATTAATTAGAGTAAAGACAGAAGATAATGAAAAAGGACAAGTTGTTGCTTTTTCTTTGGGTGAACCAGTTAGCGATGACACATATGTAGTTCATTTTGAAAAAGCTGATAGCAATGTTGAAGGAGCATACACAGCAATAAATCAACAATTTGTAAAACATTTTGCTTTAGATTATGATTTTGTAAATAGAGAAGATGATGCAGGTTCTGAAGGATTAAGAAAAGCAAAGCTTTCATACAAACCTGTTATGATATTAGAAAAGGGAATAGCAAAATTAAAAGAGAAGGAATAGTTTAAACTATTCCTTCTCTTTATTTAAATTGATTTGAGATTTCATCATATTCATAGTTAATAGCTGATAATTTATCAATAATAGTTGATTTATCAACATCTAAGTCTGCACATAAATTATCAAGAGAAGAATATTTATCTCTTAAATAAGTATTAACTACACTTAATAACATTACAGGATCATTTGGTAAACTCATATTGTAACCTCCATACAAGATATTACATATATTATACTACAAAATAAATAAAAATAAAATTAATACTTGACAATTTTATTAAGTGTGCATATAATTAGTTTAACACATTAAACCGTTGAGGTGGAGATAAAACCGTAAACGCACTTACAGAGAGTCGGGGTAAGCTGGAAGCCTGATAGAGAAGCGAGACGTGTAAATGGACCACTGAGGGCATAGTCAAAGAGAAAATAGTTTGTTTTCTTGAGTATTCTATGACGCATACGCCGGCGTTAAAGGGCGAGGAGTGTGTTGGCGCTCTGATAGAGTTGGGTGAAATATAAGTATTTATATATTTTGCCAAGCAAGGTGGTACCGCAGATGCAAAGCATTTGTCCTTGGAAAAGTCCAGGGATGAATGCTTTTTTTAATTATCTGAAAACCTTCTCTCTAAAAAGCCACAATAAAATTATTTTTAAAGGGGAAATTAGTATGAGAACAAAAAAATTAATTAAAAGAGTAGCAGTTGTTTTAATGATAGCGGTATTAGTTGTTATTAACTTTACATCTTGCTCAGGTAAAAAAGATGACGGAAAATTAACAGTTGGTATTGTTCAATTAGTAGAAAATGGAGCTTTTGAAGATATGAAAAAAGGCTTTATTAGTAAACTAGAAGAAATGGGATATGGTGAAGATAAAGTCATAATCAAAGAAAAAAATGCTCAAGGTGATATGGTAAATTTAAATACTATATGTCAAGAAATGGTTAATTCAAAAGTTGATTTAGTTGCTGCAATAGCAACTCCACCAGCACAAGCAATGGTGAGTTTAGAAAGTGATATTCCAGTAATATTCATTTCTATTTCAGATCCAGTAGATGCTGGTTTAATAACAGATATGAATAATCCTGATAAAAACGCAACAGGAACAGGAAATGATATTCCTATAGAAATGACTTTTGAAATGGCTGATGAAGTAACACCTGGAATAAAAACTTATGGATTATTATATACAACATCAGAAGCAAATTCAGTAGTAACAATAGAAGAAACAAAAAAATATTTAGAATCAAGAGGATTAAAATATAAAGAAGCTACAGTTACAAATTCAAGTGAAGTTCAACAAGCAACACAATCTTTAGTTGGAAAAGTTGATGCAATATTCGTTCCTAATGACAGCGTTATACAAAGTGCTATGCCACAAGTATCTCAAATAGCAAATGAAGCAAAAATACCATTGTATGGTAGCTCACCAGTAATGGTAAAAGATGGAGCTTTGGCTATGGTAGGAACAAGTGATGAACAAGTTGGTGCAATAAGTGGAGAAATGGCAGTAAAATATTTTGAAGGAACTGCTATAAAAGATATTCCAGCTGTAATGGTTGATGAATTTAAAACAGTAGTTAATAAAAAAACAGCAGAAACATTGGGCGTAGATATAACAAAATTAGAAAAGCTAGATATTCCTGAAATATCTGTTATAGGAGAATAATGAGGTGAAATTATGACTTTGATATTGGGTTCGTTACATATAGGATTAATATATGCTTTACTAGGAATAGGAGTTTATATTACATTTAGAGTACTTGATATTCCAGATTTAACAGCTGATGGAAGTTTAACTTTAGGATTAGCAGTTAGTGGGATAATGACAATAAATAATCAATCTATATTGGGTTTAGTTTTAGCTTTTATTGCAGGTTGTATTGCAGGAAGTGTAACAGGTTTACTACAAACTAAATTTGGAATACACCCTATATTATCAGGAATTTTAACAATGAGTGGATTGTATTCTATAAACTTATTAATAATGGGCGCTAGTAATATATCTTTAATTGGAAAAGAAAGTGTTTTTAAAATATTTGAAGATATGCTAGGCGGATTAGATAAAGATATTGTAAGATTAATAGTATGTTTTGTAGTATGTTTTGTAGTATCAGCTTTGTTTATTCTATTTTTCAAAACAAGACTTGGTTTGATGATTAGAGCAACAGGTAACAATGAGCATATGGTAAAAGCTTCTTCAATTAATGTAGATTTTATAAAAATATTTACTTTAGCTATAGCTAATGGTTGTGTGTCATTATCAGGTGGTTTATTGGCTCAATATCAATCTTTTTCAGATATAAGTTCTGGTGTTGGTACTGTAGTTATAGGTTTAGCTTCTGTTATTATAGGCGAAGTATTATTTGGAAGAAGAACAGTGACAATCGGAATTATATCAGCAGTCGTAGGTTCAATCATATATAGATTAATAATAGCACTTGCTTTACAAAGCAGTATATTCCCTTCTTATATGTTGAAATTGGTTTCAGCAGTAATTGTAGGTGTAGCATTATCAATTCCAACTATAAAGAAATCTATTGAAAACAGAAAACTTAGAAAAGGTGGAATATAAATGTTAAAAATACAAAATGTACACAAGGTATTTTCAAAAGGCACAGTAAATGAACATTATGCGTTACAGGGAATAGATTTAGAATTAAAAACAGGAGAGTTTGTAACTTTAATTGGAACAAATGGTGCAGGTAAATCCACAATAATGAATTTAATAGGTGGAGATATTTTACCGGATAAAGGAAGAATATATTTAGATAATGAAGATATAACATATGAAAAAGAACATAAAAGAGCAAGAAAGATAGGAAGAATTTTTCAAAATCCTATGCTTGGAACAGCACCAGATATGACAGTAGAAGAAAATTTGGCAGTTGCCTATTCTCAAAGCAAAAAAGGGCTATTTGGTATAGGTATAAAAAAAGAAGACAGTGAGTTTTTTAAAAAATGTTTAGAAGATTTTGACTTAGGGTTGGAAGATAAACTTAAAACAAAAGTGGGATTGTTGTCAGGAGGACAAAGACAAGCGATAGCATTATTGATGAGTACTATATCTACACCTAAACTACTTTTATTAGATGAGCATACAGCAGCATTAGACCCTTCTGCAGCAGAAAAAGTAATGAATATAACAAATAAAATTGTACGAGAAAAAAATATAACAACATTAATGATAACACACAATATAAATCAAGCATTAAAAACAGGTGATAGAACTATAATGTTGCATAAGGGAAAAATAATATTAGACTTATCAGGAAAAGAAAGAGAGAATATGACAGTTAGTGATTTATTAAAGCTATATGAAAATAATAGTAATGATATATTTGATAATGATAGAATGATATTAAGTTAAATTAAATGCTAAGATTAGACAAACAAATTTTTGTGTAATCTTAGCATTTTTTATAATAAACTAACAAAAAATTATATTAATTAGTGTGACAATTTTTTAACAATGTAAAAAGAATGTAAAGTAATGAAATAATTTAATGTAAAAAATGTAAAATATGGTATAATGAGGAAGTGTAGATTTTAAAAATAACCTTAACTTGTTTTAGTTAATAGTACAATAGAAAGGAATGTAAAGTTTTATGAGAAAAACAAAAATCATTTGCACTATGGGTCCAGCTAATGATGATGAGCAAGTGCTAAAGAAATTGATGCTAGAAGGTATGAATGGGGCTAGATTTAACTTCTCCCACTCAGATCATGAATCACATAAGAAAAAATTTGATATGGTAGTGAAATTAAGAGAAGAATTAAAATTACCAATCGCTACTATATTGGATACAAAAGGTCCAGAAATTCGTATTGGAAAATTTGAAAATGATAAAATAGAACTAAAAAAAGGTGATATATTTACTTTAACTACTAACGAAGTAGTAGGTAACCAAAATATTGTAAGCATTTCTTATAAAGATTTACCTAAAGATATTCAAGTTGGGGCTATTGTTTTAATAGATGATGGATTAGTAGAGATGAGAGTTACTAATTTAACAGATACAGACATTGTTTGTACAGTAAAAAATGATGGTATTATTTCTAACAATAAAGGAATTAATGTTCCTGGTACAAGATTGTCTATGCCTTTTGTTAGCCAAAGAGATAGAGAAGATATAATATTTGGTATAAAAACAGGTTTTGACTATATTGCAGCATCTTTTACAAGAGGTCCAGAAGATATTTTAGAAGTAAGAAAAATATTAGAAGAATATAACTGTAAAGATATGAACATCATAGCAAAAATTGAAAATGCTGAAGGTGTTGAAAATATAGACAAAATAATAAATGTAGTAGACGGTATCATGGTTGCTCGTGGAGACATGGGTGTTGAAATACCACTAGAAGAAGTACCAGTATTACAAAAGAAAATAATTAAAAAAGTTTATAAAGCTGGTAAACAAGTAATAACAGCTACACAAATGTTGGATTCTATGATGAAAAATCCAAGACCAACAAGAGCTGAATCCACAGACGTTGCTAACGCTATTTATGATGGAACAAGTGCTATTATGTTATCTGGTGAAACAGCAGCAGGATTATACCCAGTTGAAGCTTTAAAAACTATGGTTAAAATTGCAAAAAGAACAGAAAAAGACATTGACTATGTTAAAAAGTTTAATGAAGTATCTCAAGGTGAGTTATTAAATGTAACAAATGCTATATCTCATGCTACTTGTACAACAGCACATGACTTAGGAGCAACAGCTATTGTTACTGTAACAAAATCTGGTGGTACAGCAAGAATGATTTCTAAATTTAGACCTAAATACCCAATAGTTGGTTGTACTATGACAGAAAGAGTTTATAGACAATTAGGTTTATCTTGGGGTGTTATTCCTTTACTAATACAAGAAGAATCAAATACAGATGATTTATTCATGCACTCAGTAGAAGCAGCACAAAAAGCTGGTATTGTAAAAAGTGGTGAGTTAGTTGTTATTACAGCAGGTGTTCCACTTGGTGTTTCTGGTACAACTAATATGATGAAAGTTCAAGTAGTAGGACATATATTAGTAAAAGGCGATGGAGTTACAAAAGGTCAAGCTTGTGCTAATCTTTGTGTATGTAAAACAGAAGAAGAAGCTTTGAAAAAGTTCAAAGAAGGAGATATTTTGGTAATTCCAAAAACAAGCAACAATTTATTTAAAATTATGAAGAGAGCTTCAGGTATTATAACTGAAGTTGGTGGTTTAACATCACATGCTGCTGTAGCAGGTTTAGCTATGGATATTCCAGTAATCGTTAATGCAAAATATGCAACAGATATATTAAAATCTGGAGCAACAGTTTGCATAGATGCAGAAGCAGGAACAGTAAGTAGTAGTAATTAATATATGTATAAAAAGAGTGAAATTATATTAATTTCACTCTTTTTTATTGATTAAAGATTAATAATACGATATACTTATTTTAACTAGTAAAGGAGTGAGAATTATGAATATAGAAGATCAAATTATTTATCAAGATACTAAAAAAATGTATCTTAAATCAATTAGAAAAACAGCGTTAAAAGTTTGCTTAATTTTATTTTTAATGAATTTTTTGGCAATGGTTTTTGTATTTGCAACCAGTGTTGTTTTAAATGTTTTTAAATTAAATTTAAGCAGTCAAATGTTAAAATATTTACAAGCATATTTGCCATGTATTGTATCTGAAATAGTATTAATACCAATAGGATTTCTTTTGTTGAGAAAAGAGATAGATATTAGTTATTTCAAAATTTTCGGGAATAAATCACAAAACCATCAACAGATGCCAGATATTCAAAGGTTTAGTGTTTTATCAATATTGGGAGTATTTGGTATTACTTTTGTAGTAACTAGAATATTATCAATTTTAATTTTGTGTTTAGACGGATTAGGATACACATTAAAAATGCCTGATTTAGACTTTTCAGGAGATATAGTGGTAAAAACATTAGCAATCTTATATACATGTATCATGGCACCTATATTAGAGGAAATAATAATAAGAGGATTTGTATTAAATAGTTTTAAAAAGTATGGTAATATGACAGCAATTATAGTTTCATCTATTGCTTTTGCTATGATTCATATGAATCCGGTACAAATTCCAGTTGGATTTTTAACAGGGTTATTGCTAGGGTTTGTTACAATAAAAACAGGGAATATAGGTCTTGCAATAATAATTCATATTGCAAATAATACACTAAATGGATTACCTGCAGAAATATTGGGTGATCAAAACTTTTTTGTAATAGGATTTAGCTTTTTATTAATGCTTGTAGGTGTTGGAATATTAGCTAGATTTATTTATCTATATGGTAGAGATTTTACACAGCTATATAGAGATGAATCAAAGACATACGCAACTGTAGGCAAAAAATTATTGCATACAATATTGACAATAACATCTATATTATTTATATTAGAATGGTTGGTAAATAACATATTTTTTATATTAGAGTGTGTTGTAAAAAAATAAAGTTTGGAGATAATTTAAGTGACGAAATATTTGGTACTAGATAGATTGAAAGAAAGTGAAGGTTTTATATCTGGTGAAGATCTAAGTGAATCTCTTAAAGTTTCAAGGACTGCTATTTGGAAAGCAGTAAAAACATTAAGAGAAGAAGGATATATTATAAAAGCTGTAACAAATAAAGGATATATACTAGAAAATAAAGATTTAATATTGTTATCAGATTACGAAATAGCACATAGATTACATTCAAAATATTTAGGCAGTAAAATCACTATATTAGATACAGTAACATCAACAAATGATTATATAAAAAACAACATAAAAACAAATGGAGCAGTTGTAATATCAAAGATACAAACAAAGGGAAAAGCTAAAAATAAGCATGAATTTGATTCATGCAACGATGGTATATATATGAGCGTTTTATATATACCAAATGGACTTTCTATTGAAGATTTAACTAAATTAAAACAATGTATTGCTGACAGTATAAAAATAAGTGTTAAAAAATCAATAGAGTTTCAAGATAATGAAATATTTTTAGATAATAAAAAAGTTGGTGGAGTTTTAACACAAATAGAACTGGAAAATGAAAGTGACAGTATAAATAATATTATTGTAGGAGTAGGTTTGTATAGCGATTGTTATGATGGCTTAGAAGATAAGATACAAATAATAGCTAATATTATAAATAATTTAGATGTAAAATTAATAGAGTTAGATAAATAATGAGAATAAAATAAAATCCATAGATAACACTAATTGAGAGGTGTTATCTATGGATTTTTTAATTGAAGTAAAAAATATTGTAAAAGAATATGTTATAGAGGATACAAAAATCAAGGCTTTAGATGATGTATCTTTTAATATTAAAAGAGGAGAATTTGTTTCTATAATCGGGAGTTCAGGGTCTGGAAAATCAACGTTAATGAATATATTAGGCTGTTTAGACACTCAAACTTATGGAGATTATATATTAGATGGTATTGATATAAAAAAAATAACAGATAAACAATTATCTGTTATTCGAAATAAAAAAATAGGGTTTATTTTTCAAAATTTCAATCTTATCCCTGATTTAACTGCAATAGAAAATGTAGAGTTACAATTAATGTATAGGGGAGTGAATAAAAATAAAAGAAGAGAACTTGCTTTGTATTCGTTAGAGCAAGTTGGGTTAAAAGAAAGGTTATATCATAAACCAAAGCAAATGTCTGGTGGACAACAACAAAGAGTTGCAATTGCAAGAGCTATAGCATCATGTCCTCCGTTAATATTAGCAGACGAACCTACTGGAAATTTAGACAGTAAATCTACTATGGAGATTATAGATATTTTAAAAAAATTGAATGAGAAAGGTAATACGGTTGTTCTTATAACACATGATGATAAAGTTGCTAATATTGCAGATAGAACAATAAAAATATTTGATGGAAAAATTATTTCTGATAAAAGGGCAGAAAAAAAGAGTAGATAAAAATCTACTCCAAAAAAGGAAAAAAAGAATTTTATGAAATTCAAAAAATTATTAGCGTGGTTTTATTATATATCACTATGTAATAAAAATCAATACTTTTGTAAATATAAAATTTAATTCTACTATATACACTAAAAAATATTATAACATAAAAATATTTTGTGCAAATATTATAACTAATATTAAATTATAAAATATAATAAATTGTTTTATACAAAGAAAAAGAGCAACTTTTAAATTAAAAGTTGCTCGATAAAAAAGGAAAAAAGAATTTTATGAAATTCAGAAAATTATTAGCGTAAGTTTAGTATACAGTAAACTTTTATTTAAGTCAATAAATTTGAGTATATTAATAGGCACATTCTACTTTTTGTAGTAAAATAAAATTATTGTTGAAATACTATTGTATAATATTACGATTAAAATGTATTAATATCCCAATTTACCTTCTAAAGAATCATCATTATCTATCCAGTCGTTAACTGTAATTATTCTGTAATCTGTTTTAGTGTCTCTAATTATTACTGTTTCTATTCCAGCATTGATGATCATTCTCTTACACATAGCACAAGAGTTTGTACCAGCAACTAGTTCTTTTGTTTTATAATCAACACACACTAAATATAAAGTGGCACCAATCATTTGACTTCTTGATGCAGATATTATAGCGTTTGCCTCTGCATGAATAGAACGGCAAAGTTCATATCTTTCTCCACGAGGTATTTTTAAAGCTTCTCTAGTGCAATATCCTAAATCTGTACAATTTTTTCTTCCTCTAGGAGCGCCAACATATCCAGTGGAAATAATCTCATCATTTTTAACTATAATAGCTCCAAAATTTCGTCTTATACAAGTGCATCGTTCTGAAACAGTTTGTGCTATATCTAAATAATAATTTATTTTATCTACTCTGCTCATAATTCACAGCTCCTTAAATAATACTAAAATAGTAAGTTATTACGCCATTATTATACGATACAATTGTAGTTAATTCAATATTAATTATATAAATATTGCTTAAAAAACACATATATGATACTATTAAATAAAAAATTAATTGATAAAAGGATACTTATATGGAAAATTTATGTAATATAAATGTTATTAAAGATGTCTTTGAAAGACACAATTTTTCTTTTTCTAAAACATTGGGACAAAATTTCTTAGTAAATCCATCTATCTGCCCTAGAATTGCTGAAGATGGAATCAGAGATGAAAACTATGGAGTAATAGAAATAGGAACTGGAATAGGTGTTTTAACCAACGAATTAGCTAAAAGAGCAAAAAAAGTTGTGGCGATAGAAATAGATGACAGACTTATACCTATATTAGAAGAAACATTAGCAGAATATGATAATGTAAAGATAATAAATGAGGATGTTTTAAAAGTAGATTTACATAAACTTATTGAAGAAGAATTTGAAGGTATGAATGTATGTGTATGTGCTAATTTACCATACTATATTACATCACCAATAATAATGGCTTTACTAGAAAGCAAATTAAAAATAAAGTCTATTACTGTAATGGTACAAAAAGAAGCAGCTACGAGGTTGTGTGCAAAGGTTGGTACTAGAGAATGTGGTGCAGTTACTTTTGCCGTTAGATATTACAGCGAACCTAAGTTATTATTTAATGTATCAAGAGGTAGTTTTATGCCAGCTCCTAATGTAGATTCTGCAGTAATAAGATTAGAAATAAAAGATAACGATACAATAAAAGCCAATAATGAAAAGTTTTTATTTTCTTTAGTTAAATCAGCTTTTTCTCAAAGAAGAAAAACTTTGGCAAATCCAGTATCAAGTGGTTTGAATATACCTAAATCAGTAGTGGTAGAAGCTTTAGAAAAAGTAGGTTTAAAATCTACTGTAAGAGCAGAACAAGTACCGTTTGAAAAATTTATTGAATTGTCTAATGTTTTAGGAGAACTAAAATGAGTTTAGCAGGAGTTTATGTACATATACCATTTTGTAGATCAAAATGCCCCTATTGTGATTTTTACTCTATTGTAGGAGATAAAAAGATACAACAAGAGTATGTAGATGCTGTTTTAAAAAACATAAATAATTCAAAAAAATATAAAGATGCAGATACTTTATATTTTGGTGGAGGAACTCCGATATTATTAGATAGCGATTTGTTAAGACAAATTGTAAATGCAGTGAAAATAAAATTTAATTTATCAGGAGAAATAACACTAGAGGCTAATCCATGTATAACAACAAAAGATAAATTAAAAGAACTTTATAAAGCAGGATTTAATAGAATATCTTTTGGAATGCAATCAGCAAATCAAGATGAATTAGATTATTTAGGCAGAAATCATGTTAATCAAGATATTATAAATGCTGTTACTTGGTCTAAAGAAGCAGGATTTAAAAATATTTCCATAGATGTCATGTTAGGAACACCAAAACAAACAAAATCAAGTATTAAAAAAACTTTGGATTTTTTAATAGCTTTAGATATACAACATATTTCTGCATATATGTTGAAGATTGAAAAAGGAACTAAATTTGATTGTGACGATATAAGAAACATAGTTCCAGATGAAGATGAGATTAGTGATATATACTTATTTGTGTGTGATTATTTATCACAAAACGGTTTTATGCAATATGAAATATCAAATTTTTCTAAAAAAGGATATGAAAGCAAACATAACTTAAAATATTGGAAATATGATGATTATTATGCTTTCGGTGCTTCTGCACATGGATTTGTAAATGGAGTAAGGTACAGCTATCCTAGAGATATTAAACAATATATTCAAACTAGTGGAGAAAACTATATTGTAGAGGATTATGACAAATCTGACGCTGAAGAATATTTGATGTTAAGACTTAGATTGTCAGAAGGTCTTAACTTAAAAGAACTAAGTTGTAAATATAATGTAGATATAAATGAGTTATTAAAAGTATCGGATAAATTTATAAAGTATGGATTAATGCAAAAAAATGATGATAATATATCTTTAAATCCAAAAGGTTTTTTATTATCTAATTATATAATTAGTGAGTTTATGCTATATATATCTTAATAATTTGATAATTTTAAGAAAATTAAAGTATATTGTAGACTTTTATAAAAAATAAATATATAATTATAAATTGGAACCATTATATTGGGAGGAAATAAGAATGAATTTAAAAAATAATAAAGGATATTTAAAAAATGCAGTTTCAAAAGTTTTAGTGTTAGGATTAGTAGGTGCGATGACTTTAGGGGTTACATCATGTGGTGATACAAGTTGGGCATTAAAAATAGATGGAGAAAAACTTCCAGCTGGTGTGTATTTAATAAATCAAAGTGCAGCGTTGCAAGAAGCTATGAAACATGAAGATTATGATTCAAGCTTAAAAAATAAATGGGATAATAAAATAGATGACAAGTCTTTAGAAGAATGGGTAAATGATGAAGCTGAAGTTTTAACCAAAAGATATGTACAAGTGGAAAAAATGTTCGAAGAAAAAGGTTTAAAATTAACAGAACAACAATTAGAAAATATTGAATATAACGTAGAAGGTTTTTGGCCATACATATCAAAAACATATGAAGAACTAGGCGTTTCAAAAGAGTCATATTCAAAAGTAATGACAAATTCTGCAAAAGAAACATCTTTGCTTAATGCAATTTATGGACCAGAAGGAGAAAAAGCTTTAAGTGATGATGAATTGAAAAAATATTATGAAGAAAATTATCGTAAGGTAAATATTGCAAGTTATTCAACTGTTGATTCTACTACAGGTGAAGCGTTAGCTGATGATAAGAAAAAAGAAATGGAAGATAAAGCTAACGAAGATTTAAGTAGATTACAAAATGGTGAAAATATTAAAACAATTATTGCTGAAAGAAAAGAAGCTACAGGGACATCAACAGAAGAAACTACAGAAGTGACAGAAGAAAGTACACAAGTTGAAATATATAAAGACGGTGGAAACTCTATTTCTGATGATTTAACAAAACAAATATTTGAAAAAGCTGTTGTAGGACAACCTATTTTGTTAAGTGATGACAAAGGATACTATATTGTTATGTCATATGATAATAAACTATCTGATGAATCATTCAAAGAAAGAAAAGAAAATATTTTATATCAATATAAATATGATGAATTTATAAAAGACATAGATGAACAAGCAAAAAGTTTATCAGTTGAAGAAAATAAAAATGCTTTAAATACATTCAAAGCAAAAAAATGGGATAAATAGAAAAAATGTGTGTACTTAGTACACACATTTTTATTTTTGTAGTATTGTAAACCATACAAATGAATAGTTGACAATAAACAATTACTTTTGATATAATATTTGTAACACAAAATAGAGGTGATATTTTGAATAACTCAGTTTCTTTAAAAACAAAAAATATGGTATATATTGGCATGTTTTCAATAATAATAGCAATATGCTCATGGATTTCGATTCCAACAGCAGTACCATTTACAATGCAAACATTTGGTATTTTTTGTGCATTGGGATTGTTAGGTGGAAAAAAAGGAACAATCTCAGTATTAATTTATTGTGCTTTAGGAATAATAGGAATTCCAGTATTTGCAGGTTTTTCTAGTGGAATAGGTGTATTATTAGGAAATACTGGAGGATACATAATAGGTTTTGTATTATCGGGATTAGTTTACTGGCTATTTACAAAAATGCTTGGTAATAGAGTTTGGGCAATGTTTTTATCAATGTTTTTAGGTTTAATTGCTTGTTATGTTGTAGGTACTATATGGTTTATGATGGTTTATACAAGTACAACAGGAAATGTTGGTGTTTATGCTGTATTGTCTTGGTGTGTTTTTCCTTTTATAATACCAGATTTAATAAAAATATTGTTATCTATATTAATTGTTAAGAGAGTTGGAAAATATGTCAAATTATAAATTAAGAGCTCATCACGGATTATGTATTCAGTTTTTTGAAGGAAAAGGATATAGTGATAGTTTTACTAGTAACATGAGTAATGTTATAAATAATATAAACAATGATTCATATATACAAGTAGTCACTAATAAAGATGTTATTTGTAATGGTTGTCCCAATTTAGAAAATGATGTATGTAATAGCCAACATAAAGTGGGAGAAATAGATAAAAAAGTATTGACTTTGTGTGGTTTTAAAGAAAATGAGATTATAAAAGCTAAAGATTTTTTTCAAAGAGTTAATGAAAAAATAATAAAGGCAAACAAGTTAAAAGAAGTATGTAAAAATTGCGAATGGCTTTATATATGTGGAAAAAATAAGGTGTAAAATACACCTTATTTTTTTATGGACAAATATAAATAATTTTAATGGAAATAACATACAAAATAAAGACATAATAATTGTGCAAACAAGAAAAAATTAGATTAAATTAAAAAAAATAAAAATATGGTATTGAAATTAATAAAAAAATAGTATATAGTGTGTATGTAATCGATTTAGTAAACGATTACATTTTGAAAATATTGTTTGATTTGCACATAAAGGAGGGAATATTATGACTATAAAAGATGTTGCTAAAAAAGCAAATGTATCAGTTGCAACAGTATCAAGAGTTTTAAATAATCCTGAATGTGTAAAACAACCAACTAGAGAAAAAGTTTTAAAAGTAATACATGACTTAAACTACAGTCCAAATTTATTGGGTAGAAATTTAAGAAGATTGGAAACAAGAAAAATTATAGTTGTAATGGATAATATTTCTAACCAATTTTATTCTAAAGTAGTAAAAGGAATTGAGGAAAAAGCAAAAGAGAATAATTTCACAGTTATGTTATCTACCACTAGAGGAAGCAAAGAAAACTTTTTAGAAGCTATGAATATGTTAGCAAATAAAGTAGTAGATGGAGCTTTGGTATTTTGTGGAGATTTAGATACTGGAAAATTAAATGAAATGCAAAAATACTATCCTATTGTATGTATATGTGAAATAGTAGAAGGTGTTACAACAGTAAGTGTTGATGACTATAAAGCAGGATTTGATGCTACAAACTATCTCATATCACTTGGCAAGAAGAAAATCGCTATTGCTTGCGATATTGGACAGAAAGATAAACATACATCTTCTGGATTTAGGTTGAGTGGTTATTTAGATGCCTTAAAGCAAAATAATATTGAATATGATGAAAATTTAATTATAGGGCAATCTGAAGAATATGATGAGATTAAGAAAATTGTAGATAATCTACTAAATTTAGAAGAATTACCTGATGCTGTTTTTGCATTAGCAGATACGGTTGCGATAGAAATAATAAAAGAATTATCATTGAGAGGAATAAGTGTTCCAGAAGATATTTCTGTTATGGGATTTGATAATACATTAATGAGTGAAATGTATATTCCATCAATAACAACTGTTGCACAGCCTCAATATGATATAGGAGTAAAGGCTACTGAAATACTTTTAGAGAAAATGGCCGATAAAGAAAAATATGTCGGTTGTGAAAAAGTATTTTTAGAACATAAAATTATGAAAAGAGATTCTGTTAAATAGCTAAGAAAGGGAGAAATAATTATGGAAAAAATGAAAGTTGGAATTATCGGATGTGGAGGAATTGCTAACGGTAAACATTTACCAGCAATAAAAGCAGTTGGAAATATTGAAATCGTTGCAGTTTGTGACCTTATTGAAGAAAGAGCAATTAAAGCAAAAGAAGAATATGGAACAGAAGAAACAAAAGTATTTACAGATTACAAAGAATTATTGAAAATAGAAGAAATTGTATCTGTTTATGTTTTAACACCAAACCGTTCACACAGCATTATTTCAGTTGACGCATTAAATGCTGGTAAAAACGTAATGTGTGAAAAACCAATGGCTATCAATACTGAAGAAGCACAAAAAATGGTAGATGCTGCTAAAAAGACAGGTAAAATCTTAACTATTGGATATCAAAATAGATATAGACCAGATTCAAGATATATTAAAGCAGCTTGTGAACATGGCGATTTAGGTGAAGTTTATTATGGTAAAGCACATGCTATTCGTCGTAGAGCTGTACCAACTTGGGGCGTATTCTTAAATGAATATGAACAAGGTGGTGGACCATTAATCGATATCGGTACACACGCATTAGACTTAACTTTATGGATGATGGATAACTATGAACCAGAATCTGTAATGGGTTCTACCTATAGAAAATTAGCAGATCAAAAAGATACAGGGAACTCTTGGGGTGACTGGGATCCTGAAAAATTCACAGTAGAAGACTCTGCAATGGGATTTATTAAAATGAAAAATGGTGCAACTATTAACCTAGAAGCATCATGGGCTTTAAATAGTTTAGATGTTGATGAAGCTAAAACTTCTTTATGTGGTACAAAAGCAGGTGCTGACATGAAAGATGGCGTTAGAATTAACACAGTTAAATATGGTAAACAAGTAGTTGAAAAACCAGGTTTAGATGCTTCAGGTGTTGCTTTCTATGATGGAAGTGCTGAAAAACCAGAAGAATTAGAACAAAAAACATTCTATAATGCAGTAATGAATGGTGGAGAATTAGTAGTTAAACCAGAACAAGCTTTAGTTGTAACAAAAATCTTAGAAGCTATTTATAAATCTGCTGAAACTAACAAAGCTGTATATTTTGATTAATAGCTAGAAAAAGGGGTATACATATATGAATATAGGTGTATTTAATCCAGTTTTTCAAAACTTAACTTTTGAAGAAACTTGTAAATTATTAAATGAAAAAGGTGTTCATTATATAGAAATAGGTTGTGGAGGAACTCCAGGAAAACATCATTGTGATCCAGATGTATTGTTAAATGATGAAGAAAAATTCAATGAGTTTAAAGCAACTTTAGAAAAATATAATTTAACAGTAAGTGCATTTAGTGTACAAGACAACCCTGTACATCCAGATAAAGAATATGCAAAACAAGCTGATAAAGCAATAACAGATGCATGCAAAATGGCTCAAAAAATGGGCGTAGAAGTTATCTGTGTATTCTCTGGTTGTCCATCAGAAGGACCAGAAGGTAAAATGCCAAACTGGGTTACATGTTCTTGGCCACCAGAATATTCTCAAATCTTAGAATGGCAATGGAATGATGTATTAATTCCATATTGGAAAGAAAAAGTAAAAGAATGTAAATCATATGGTGTTAATAAAATAGCATTTGAAATGCATCCAGGTTTCTGTGTTTATAATGTATATACATTATTAAAATTAAGAGAAGCAGTAGGTCCTGAAATTGGTGCAAACTTTGATCCATCTCACTTGATTTGGCAAGGTACAGACCCAGTAGCTGCTATTAGAGAATTAGGAAAACATAACGCTATTTTCCACTTCCATGCTAAAGATACAAAAGTTGATCCATATAATACTGCAATTAATGGTGTATTGGATACAAGACATTATTCAGATGAAGTTAATCGTTCTTGGAAATTCCGTTCTGTAGGTTGTGGTCATGATGTACTATACTGGAAAGACATTATGGCAGAATTAAGATTAGCAGGATATGATTACGCTATCAGTATAGAACATGAAGATAGCTTAATGAGCACAATGGAAGGATTAGACTCTGCATTAGAAACACTAAGAAAATGTGTTATGACAGAACCAAGACTAGAAATGTTCTGGGCATAAAGATATAGCAATTAATTTACTAAGACAATGAGAAAAGTTACTTTTCTCATTGTCAATATTATTGTAAGATACATTAAAAAATCGGAGGAAAAAATTATGCGTAAATATAATTTAGCCATTGTTGGTTTAGGTGGAATGGGTAATTGGCATAGAGAATTACTTACAGGACAAGGTTATTGGAACAATGCAAAACTACAAGATATTGAAAATATAAATGTTTGTGGTAGTTTTGATATTAGAGAAGAAAGACAACAATTTGCAAGAGATAATGGATTACATGCATATAATTCATTTGAAGAAGTTTTAGCAGATGAAAATGTTGATATAATTTTATGTGCAACACCTAATGATGTGCACAAAGAAATTGTTATTCGTTCTTTAAGAGCAGGAAAACATGTTGTATGTGAAAAACCAGTAACATTAAACTCTGTTGATTTACAAGAAATGATTGATGTATCAAAAGAAACTGGAAAATTATTTGTAGTACATCAAAACAGAAGATGGGACGAAGATTTTCTAACAGTTAAAAAGATTTACGATGAAAATCTTTTAGGTGATATTTTTAGAATTGAATCAAGAGTACATGGTTCAAGAGGTATTCCAGGTGACTGGCGTCAAGAACCAGAACACGGTGGTGGAATGGTTTTAGACTGGGGTGTACATATTTTAGACCAAGCTTTAATGATGATAGATAGCAAAGTAAAACATGTATACGCTTCATTTACTCATGTAACTAATGAATTAGTTGATGATGGTTTTACTGTAGAACTTACTTTTGAAAATGGCTTAGTTTATATGTTAGAAGTTGGCACAAGCAACTTTATAAACTTACCAAGATGGTATGTTTTAGGTAGAGATGGTACTGCTGTAATTAATGACTGGGATTTAAGTGGTAAAATGGTTAGAGTTACAGACTGGAGTAAAAATGACGCAGTTCCAATTAGAACTGCTGCTGGTTTAACAAAAACAATGGCACCTAGAACAGAAGATACAATTAAAGAAGAAGAATTACCAATAGTAAGAGCAGATATTAGAGATTTCTATAAAAATGTAGTTGATACAATTGAAGGTAAAGCTGAAATTATAGTAAAACTTCCACAAGTAATGAGAGTTATGAAATTAATGGAAGCTATTTTTGAATCTGCAGAAACACATAAAGTAGTTGATTTTGAATAATAAAAAAAGACTGGCAACAATTTGTTGCCAGTCTTTTATTCTTCGTTATATTTTTTTGTATAAGTTTTTCCACCCCAACCGTCTACATTTCCTCGACGCATAGCACCAAATAATCTCCATGTAAATCCAGGGTCTTCCATATCTTTTTGCTTTAAAAATTCTTTTGTTTTTTGTCTAGATGTATATCCATCAGCAGGACATTTAGATTTAACAATAGGCAATTCATTTTTTATAGCAGCTCTCCTAACTTCTTTTTCAGGAGCTAAAGCCATAGGTCTGATTAGCCATAAATCTTTTATAGACAAATAGCTTTTAGGAGAAAAACAACCTATTCTACCTTCAATAAATAAATTCATTACAAAAGTTTCAACAGCGTCATCATAGTGGTGCCCTAAAGCAATTTTATTACAACCATATTCTTTTGCAACATCATGTAAAGCACCTCTACGCATTTTTGCACAAAGGCTACAAGGGTGAGTTTCTTTTCTAACATCAAATACAATTTCTCCTATTTGAGTTCTTTTTACAACATATTGAATTCCTAATTCATCACATAGGTTTTGAATAGGAGTGTAATCTGTCCATTGTTTATTAAATCCAGGATCAAGAGTAATTGCTACTACATCATAATCTATACCTATAAATCTTTTTAATAATACGAGTCCTTTTAACAAAACTAGAGAGTCCTTGCCACCAGATACACCAACAGCAATTTTGTCACCATCTTGAATTAAATCAAATTCTTGAATGGATTTTCTCATATATCCGAGCATCTTTTGCATAATATAACTCCTTTACTTTTAAGTTAAGTGCAAATAGTATACCATATTAATATTTATTTGTGAAGATGCATTGTAAACTTATATAAAAACAGGGGTTAAAAAGTAGGTTATTTAACATAATTTACAAAATATAAAAAATAAAATGAAAGTCAAGAAATTGAGAGATAATGAGTATAATAGAGAGAAAACAAGCGATATGGGTGGTTATTTGCAAAAAACGGCGTTTTTAGACTTGACATAGGAGTTGAATATCTGTATAATACTGATTATTGAAGTTTAATTAATTGGAGGAAATACTTATGTCAACTACAATGCCTAAGGTTGAAACTATTAACCGTAAATGGTACGTTATCGACGCTGAAGGTCAATCACTTGGCCGTGTAGCTGCTAAAGCTGCTCATGTATTGCGTGGTAAACATAAACCAACATTCGCTCCACATTGTGATTGTGGTGACCATGTTATCGTTATTAACTGTGCTAAAGCAGTTTTAACAGGTAAAAAATCTGAACAAAAATTCTATCGCTGGCACACAGGCTGGATCGGCGGTCTAAAAGAAGTTAGCTATGGTGATTTAATGGCTACAAAACCTGAAAAAGCAATGATGCTTGCTATTAAAGGTATGCTTCCAGACACAACACAAGGTAGAAACCAACTTCGTCGTTTAAGAGTATATGCAGGTTCTGAACATGAAAATGCTGCTCAAAAACCAGAAGCATACACACTATAATAAGGAGGCTAACTGATTATGTACGAATCTAAACCATATTTTTACGGTACTGGTAGAAGAAAAAGCTCAGTAGCTAGAGTTCGTGTTTACGCTGGTACTGGTTCTATCACAGTAAATGGTAGAAGTATTGATGAATACTTTGGACTAGAAACATTAAAATTAATCGTTCGTCAACCATTAAACTTAACTGAAACTTTAGAAAAATTTGATATCGTTTGTACAGTTACAGGTGGTGGCGTTACAGGACAAGCTGGTGCTATCCGTCACGGTTTATCAAGAGCTTTATTACAATATGATGAAAACTTACGTCCAGCACTTAAAAAAGCTGGTTTCTTAACTCGTGACCCAAGAATGAAAGAACGTAAAAAGTACGGCCTCAAGGCTGCCCGTCGCGCTCCGCAGTTCAGCAAGCGCTAAACTTTATCAAAAGTGGTCAAAAACCCCGGAACTACGCGGTTTCCGGGGTTTTTCCTTTTCAAATGGTTTGACGCAA
>JAGHIE010000022.1 GCA_017887325.1 Oscillospiraceae bacterium
TTAAAACTTTTTTCGAAGCCTTTCGATATTTTACTTAAGCTTAACTTGTAAGCCTCTGTATTATATCATACTTTCAAAAGCTTGTCAACTACTTTTTTCATTCAGTAATCTCTTTCAGCTCTCTCGCCGCCTTCTCTCGAAGACAGCTTATATATATTACCACACCTTTTACCCTTTGTCAATACCTTTTTTCGACTTTTTTAAATATTTTTATTACTTTATTTTTATAAAATACTTGAAGTTTTATATAATATGAGTTAAAATAATTACATACAGTATTTTAGGAGGTTTATGTTATGAATACAGCTAGAAAAACTTATAATAGCTATGAACATGAAACTAACTATGATAAAACTCTTAAGTTTAATTTGATTATTCCTAAGCAATTTTCTGATATTAAAGCAGTAGCTGACTACATTCCTTTAGGAATTCCTGTTTTAGTAAATGTTAGTCACTTATTCCAAGACAAAACAGTTATTTTTAGGATATTAGATTATTTAAATGGTTATGTTGATTGTTGCAATGGTAATTTAAAAAGATTATCATCTGAACTATTTTTGGTTTCTCCATATTCATTAGTGTATGAAACAGATGTTGTTTTAGATTTATATGGTGATGCAGAGTACGATAAAGATTTTGAATATTCTTATTTATAAAAAAATATATCAGTATAAAATTACTGATATATTTTTTTATTTTTGTAACACATTTCTTAATGCCAGCATAGTATAAAGTGTATCAAGGATAACAAACAAAAAACAAAACAACACCAGCAGTTGTAAACTGTTATTACTTGATAAAAATTTTTATTGCTGGAGAAAAGAGGATATTATGTGTGGAAATAACTGTTCTTGGGTACTTATCATTATCTTATTATTAATTTGCTGTGGTGGTTGTGGATTTGGTACTTCTAACAACAATGGTGGTTGTGGTTGCAACGATAACTGTGGTTGTGGCAATGGCTGTGGCTGTTAATATCAAATTTAAAAAGAGTAGTCTTTCTTAGACTACTCTTTTTTTATAACTCAATTCCTTTTCTAGCTTTTACTCCTTGATTAAAAGGATGTTTCTCTGCAGATATTCTAGAAACATAATCTGCATTATCTATATAAAATTTATCAGCATGTCTACCAGTTAAAACTAGTTCTAAATTTTTAGGTTTATTTAATATAAATTTTTTTAAAATATCTTCATCAACGGAATTAGTTTCTAAAGCTCCTAAAATTTCATCGAGTATTAATAAATCAAAATTTTCTTCTTTTACTTTGTTAATACATTCTTTTAATCTTTTAGTTTGGTTTTCAAATAGTTCTAACTTTTCCAATTCACTCATCTGAAAAACAAATTTATTATTATCTTGAGCTTTTAACAAATATACATTATCTAATTTATTTAAGGAAAACAACTCACTACTGTCATAACCTTTTAAAAACTGCAATATTAATACTTTCATACCACAACCACTAGCTCTAAGTGCTAAACCTAATGAAGCCGTTGTTTTTCCTTTACCATCACCACAATATATATGAACTAACCCAGACATTTTAATTCTCCTTTTATTTTAAATAACTTGGCTAATAGCCTCTAATAATTTTTTATTACTCTCTCTATCTTTTATGGCAATTCTAAAATAAGTATTGCCTAAACCTCTAAAATCTTCACATCGTCTAATTAAAAAGCCTTTTTCTTTTAATTTATCAGCAATATTTATTTGATTTGACTTAAACAATATAAAATTAGCTTTAGAAGGAAAAACAACAAAACCTAAATTTTCCAACCCTTCTCTTAAAAACTCATATTCTTGTCTTATCAATAATCTTGCATTTTTCATATAATCTTTTTCTTTGAAAGCTGAATTAACAGCAACACAAGCAAGAGTGGAAACAGTGAATCTTGGGGATGATTTTTTTAATTTAAATATAATATCATTACTGTAGCACAAACCATATCCAAATCTAATTCCACACATTGCATAAGTTTTGCTTAAAGCTTTTATCAGCAAAACATTTGGATAATCCGATAAAATATCTTTTATAGTATATAATTCATTTTGTTCAACAAAATCCATAAAACCTTCATCAACAACCAAAAATATATTATTTTCTTTACATTGTTTTGCAATTCTCAACAATAATTGTTTAGGTGCTCTTTGACCTGTTGGGTTATTAGGATTGCATATAAAACAAATATCAATATTTGGAGTTAATTGAAAAATAATTGTCTCATCTAAAGTAAACTGATTTTTTTCTAACAACCTATGATAAGATATAGCACATCCATTTGCATCTAAAGCTTTTTCATAATCTGATGCAGAAGGTGAAACAAGTAAAGCCTTTTTAGGTTTTAAGCAATTTACTATTCTAAATATTAATTCACTTGAACCATTCCCAGTAATAATATTATCTTTAGGAACATTTTCAAATTCAGAAATAATATTAATTACCTTTTCATGTTCTTTTATTGGATAATGTTCACACAACCCAACATTTTCACTAATATCACGCTTAATATTTTCTGATAATCCTAATGGATTAATATTATTTGAAAAATCCATAAAATTCTGTTTAAAATTCTCCATAATGTCTCCTATCATTACTATTATTTTAGCAAATCATTTTTTAATAGTCTAAGTTTATCAGCAACTTTTTTTACAAGGGAATGATTATTTCCACTAGCAGTAATCCCAACAACAATATCATTTTCTGCTACTATTGCTGGAAAATAAAAGCTACACTTTTCCTTACAATCACAAATGTTGACTAAAATATCATTTTCAATACACTCTCTATAAATTTGCTCATTTATATTTTTATCATTAGTACAAGCCAATACCATAAAATAGTTAATACAATCTAATTTTTTATATTTTCTATTTATAATATTTATATTCCCCATATTATATATGTCACTATCTATATGATCAGAAATAACAGTAATATTACAATCGAATTGTTTTAGTGTATTAATTCTTCGTTTAGCAATATTTCCAGCACCAACAAATAAAACATTTTTATTTTCCAAAGATATAAAAAGTGGAAACTTTTTACCCATAATTTTTTAATCCTCTTTATATATAATATTATGTGTTATAATAGTCATATATTTTAATCACATAATGTTATTATTAAGATATTATATTACAATATATTTAATAATTCATTAAACAGTTTATTAACAAAATTTTAATATTATTTTAATTTAGAAAAGAGAGAAAAGATGACAAAAAAAGCTATGATACTATCATATGTTGGGACAAGTATAAAAGAATCTTTAAATCAACTAAAATATTTAGAAGAAAAAATCAAGCAAAGTATTAATAATTTAGATTTATATATATGCTTTACATCAGAACACCTATCTCAACAACTACAAATAAAAGAAAATATTTACATACCAACTATAGAAAAACTATTAATAGATTTAAAAAACAAAAAATACTTAGAAATAACAATATTACCATTACAAATTATTCCAGGAATAGAATATAAAAAACTTATAAATACAGTATTGACTTTAAAAAACGACTTTTATTCAATAGATATAAAAAAACCTTTATTATACAGTGAAAATGATATAACCAAAGTATGTAATATTTTAAACGATATAAAACCTAACGATAATTCAACTTTAATATGTGTGGCCCATGATACAAAAACAGATTTTTGTATGACTTATGATAAACTACAAAATATTTTAAAAGAATTAAATTATAAAAACATATATATTACAACACTAAAAGGATCTCTCCGTTTTGAAAATATAATTCCTATTATCAAAGAAAAAAATATAAAAGAAGTTTATTTATACCCTCTCACATTAACACATAGTACACATGTGAAAAGAGATATTTTTGGTCAAGATAATTCTTGTTACAGCAAATTAAAATCTTTAAATATAAAAGTAAATAAAATAAATATTCCTTTATGTCAAATTGATAATATAATATCAATTTATATATCACATCTAAAAGAAAAAAACACATATGATATTGATTAAAAAACAATATCATATGTGTTTAATAATTTAATTAATCTTTTTTTATTTTAAATATTTTTCTTAATACACAAGATAAAAACTTCGGACTTTTTACTACAACTATTTTCATATTAATTCCCTCCAATTAAATATGTATTTAAGGTAATAAAATTATTCCTAAAACAATAGCAATAATAGAACAAATAAGTAATAAAGAGGGAAATGTATGGAAAAAAACGCCCAGTATTCCGAATATAATAAAAACTCTACTAGTACTCAAACTTCTTGGTTTTGTTCTCAAAAAAATCACCTCTTTTACTTAATACAATTTATTCTATGCAAATAAGTAAAAAAAGGTGATTTTTTTATTAATTATCCGAAAAGTTTGTTATTATCAGTTCTTTCTGAGCCTAAATATAAAGTTTCATTTTCATTAATCATTTGTAAAATATGTGATTTAATTTTTGCAGGTACTAAAGGAATATTTTCCAATTCATCAATATCTACCCAACCTGAAGACACTTGGTCTTTATCAAGTTCAATAGGTTGTTGTCTTATATCTTCAGCCAAATGAGCTTTGAAAACAGTAAAAATTCTATGTGTGTATGTAGAAAAATATGTTTTAAATAAATCAGCAGTATTTATTTCTTCATAAATTGCAATAAATTTATCTATTTCAATTGTATAACCAGTTTCTTCTCTACATTGTCTTATTGCTGTTTCTTCCATTGTTTCATATTGCTGTTGAGTTCCGCCTGGTAATGTATAGTAAAGTTGATTATTATAAGTTGTACACTTATTTAATAACACTTTACCATCTTGAATAACCAAGGCTTTTGCAGAATTTCTAATATACATAATAAATCTAATCTCCTCTTTAATCTTTACTTCTTATAACAATTAAAATACCCTCATCAACTTTAATAGATGCACTATCATCTAAAATTTCATTACTAACAGTCAATCCACAAGAATAATTTGTTATCGTTGCATCTTCTAATGGATATTTCATTCCTTTTAAACATACACCAGTACAAACATCTGTATGAGAAAAAATAGATATATACTTATACTCATTCAATTTTTCGAAAGTTTTTTCTTCATTACTCATAACAGTAATAATATTTTTATCATCGTATATAGTTGCCTTTGCATTATTTTTTAATGCATATACTAGTAATTGTATATTAGCCATAGTATGGTCAAATCTACCACCAATAGCACCAAATAATACAAATTCTCTATATCCTAATTCTAAACCTTTATTTAAAGAATGTTGTATATCTGTATCATCTTTTTCTGGAATTAATTTGATTGTATCTAAATCATCACTAACTTTATCTTGAGAATCAAAATCACCAATATATAGATTAGGTTTAATACCACAATTTAAAGCTAATTTATACCCACCATCAGCACAAATAACGAAATCATCTTTTTTTATGTTAATGTTTATATAGGAATAATCTGTAATGGGTGAAGCTCCAAAAATATAACAAATCCCCATAAAATCACCCCTGTTTTTTTACTTCCCATTCTTTTATATTCTTAGCTTCATCAAAAAGAGATAAATAACTTAAATGTCTAGATTTCTCTATTTTTCCTTCTTCTAAAGCCTTTAGTACAGCACAACCTTTTTCAGAAGTATGCGAACAACCTGTAAATTTACATTGACCTATATATTGTTCAAATTCCCTAAAACAATATTGTAAATCATCTTTTAAAATGATATCATATCTCATTAAATCCATTGAACTAAAACCTGGAGTATCTGCAACATAAGCATTAATATCATCTAACTTATATAACTCCACATGTCTTGTAGTGTGTCTTCCTCTACCTAATTTTTTACTAATTTGAGCTGTTTTAATATTTAACTCAGGATATAAAGAATTGATGAAACTTGATTTTCCAACACCAGTATTTCCTGTAAATGCACAAATACTATCTTTCAATAAGTTTTTAGCTTCGTTAACAAAATTATTTTCAAAATTATTAACACACAAAACTTTAAATCCAGAATTTTTATATATACTTTCTATTTCAGATGGATCTTGCAAATCACATTTTGTAATTACAATAATAGGTTCTATACCTTTATTTTCACTCATTGCAATAAATTTATCTATAATCAAAGTATTAGGTTTTGGATCGCATATAGAAACAACTATAAAAATTTTATCTAAATTTGCCATAGGAGGTCTTAGAACTTGATTTTTTCTATCATGAATTATAGATACAGTTCCTTTATTATCGTTACTAGCTTCTATAGTAACTTTATCACCTACTAAAGGTGATGTTTCTTTTTTTCTAAACACACCTTTAGCACGACATTCATAAATTACACCATCTTGAGATTCAACATAATAAAAACCACCTAAAGCCTTAACAATTAGACCATCTATTAATTTTATATTCATAAACAATAACTATCCTCTACTTCTTCTAACTCTTAAACTTTGGTTATCTGGTGGAGAAGGAACAACTTCAGCACTGCTATTATCAGAACTTTCTGATGAAGATGATGATTCTGGAGTTGATGACTCTGGAGTTGATGATTCTGGTTTAGATGATTCTGGTCTAGAAGGTTCAGAAGAACTAACAACCTTACCATCACTTACTTGAATAACAACACTAGAACCAAAAGGAACAGTTGAACCAGCAGAAGGATTTTGTCCTATAACGGTACCTTTAGTTTCAGTACTTTCAACTCTATTAATTTGAGCTGTTAAATCTCGTCTACTTAATTCTTGTAAAGCTTGAGCTTCTGTTAAACCTATCAAGGATGGTACAGATGTAGAAGTTGGAGGTCCAGAACTTACGACAACAGAAATAGTTTGACCTGGTTTTACAACTTCATTAGCAGCAGGTTCTGTTCTGATAACATATCCTGCATCAACTTCCCTGCTTTCTTCTGTAACAATTCTAACTTTAAGTTCTAATTGTGTTAAAACTTTTTTAGCGTCATTTTGTGATTTCTTAGAAACATCAGGTAAATTTAATGAACTCAAACCTGAACTTACAACAACTTTAACAGTACTACCTTCTTTTACTTTAGTATTTGCTTTAGGATTTTGTTCAATAATAATTCCTGCTTCATACTTATCAGATTTTTCTTCTTCTAATTTTACAATTTCAACATTATCATATTGAGGATCTTTTATTACTTCCTCATATGTTTTTCCAACAAAATCATACAAACTAATTTCTACTTTAGATTTATTTAATCCCATAAAAAACATAACAACAGCAATTACAGCAATTACAACACAAGCAATTGCAACAGCCATTAAAACTTGCATACTTGCAGACATTTTCTTTTTATTTTTTACAGGTTTTTTATTATCTCTATAATCTGCATCTTCTACTGTATCAAAATATTGAGTTTTTCCATCTTCAGTAAAATATTTATATTCGAAAACAGTATTTGGATTTCTTTTAAATTCATCTAAATCTCTCAACATTTCTGCTGCAGTTTGATATCTTAAATCAGGGTCTTTTTTCATTGCTCTGATTACAATTTCTTCTAATCCTACAGGAATATCTGGATTAATAGAACGAGGAGTTGGTGCTTCTTCTTGCATTTGTTTAACAGCAATAGTAACAGGAGTATCTCCGTCAAAAGGCAATTTACCAGTTAACATTTCAAATAATAAAACACCAACAGAATAAATATCTGTTCTTTCGTCAGTAATTTCTCCCTTAGCTTGTTCTGGACTTATATAATGAACAGAACCAATTGCTTTTTCAGAAATAGTTCTACCATTATCTCTAGCAAATCTAGCAATACCAAAATCCATGACTTTAACTGTACCATCTTGTAAAAGCATAACATTTTGAGGTTTAACATCTCTATGAACAATACCAGTATCATGAGCATGTTGCAAAGCTCTCAAAATTTGAACAGTAAAGTGTACAGCTTCTCTCCAAATTACTACATTTTGTTGTTGTATATATTCTTTTAAAGTAATACCGTCAACAAACTCCATAACAATATATTGAACTGTATCACCAAAATTAACATCAAAAATTTTTACAATATTAGGATGAGACAAAACAGATATTGCTTTAGACTCATTTCTAAATCTTCTTTTAAAATCTTCATTTGTCAAATATTCTTCTTTTAAGATTTTAACAGCGACTGTTTTTTGTTCATACAAATCGAATCCTTTATAAACATCAGCCATACCACCGATACCTATAAGTTCTCTTATTTCGTATCTCCCATCTAATTGTCGACCCAAATATTTATTCAAAATCTTCACTCCTTGTCATAAATACAGCAGTTATATTATCTATTCCTCCAGCTTCATTTGCTAAATCTATAAGTATATCACAAACATCTTCTGGTTTTTCATTAATTAAAACTTCTTTTATACATTCATCACTACAAGTATTAGTTAAACCGTCAGAACATAAAAGTAAACTACAATCATCTAAATTGCTAACTTGTATATAGTCTATATCGACAAATTTTCCAACACCTACAGCCCTAGTTATCATATTTTTCTTAGGATGATGTTCAGCTTCTTCTTTTGTAATTTTACCTTGATCCATCAACATTTGAACCATAGAATGGTCTTTTGTTAATTGAAAAATTTCATCTTCTCTAATCAAATAAATTCTGCTATCACCTACATGTGCTATGTAAGCTTTATTATTTACAACCAATGCGATTACAGCAGTAGTACCCATACCTTTGTAACTTTCAGGGTCTTCCTTAGCTTTTTCATACACTGCAACATTACCATCACTTAAAGCAGTTATAACAATATTTTTATACTCATCATCAGACAAACTAGGTTTGTATCTTTTTTGAATAGTTTCAAAAATAGCACGACTAGCAACAGCACTAGCTATTTGTCCACCATTTTCTCCACCCATTCCATCACAAACTATACCCAAACTGGCATTTTTGTCAAAAGTTTTGATACAATAAACATCTTGATTAGATGAACGAACTTTACCTATATCTGTTTTCCCAAATAATACCAATAGATTCACCTCAATTATTTTATATTATCTCGTCTAAGCTGTCCGCAAGCAGCACTAATATCAGCACCAAGTGTTCTTCTTACAGTAGTATTAATTCCTCTTTTAATAAGTTCATTTTGAAAATCAATAATACTTTTTTTACTTGATTGTCTAAAATTAGTTTCTTTAACTTTATTAACTGGAATCAAATTAACATGACACAACTGACCTTTTAGAATACTAGCTAATTTTACAGCATCTTCTTTTGAGTCATTTTCTCCTTCAATAAGAGCATATTCAAAAGAAATTCTTCTACTAGTCATATCAGTATAATTTTTACAAGCGTCTAAAAGTTGTCTTATTTTATATCTATGATTAACAGGCATAATTTTATCCCTAATTTCATCATCACTTGCGTGTAATGAAACAGATAAAGTTATTCCTAATTTAAGCTTAGCCAAATCATTTATCCTATCAACAAGTCCACAGGTTGATAAAGAAATATTTCTAAGAGATATATTAGCACCTAATGGAGAGTTTATCAACCTTAAAAAACTTATAACATTCTTATAATTATCTAAAGGTTCACCAATTCCCATTAAGACAATATTAGAAATTTTTAAGTCTAAATCTCTTTCTGTCTGATATATTTGTTCCAAAATTTCACTACTAGACAAGTTTCTAACAAAACCTGCTTTTGTAGATGCACAAAACTCGCATCCCATTTTACATCCTACTTGACTAGAAACACAAATAGAATTGCCATGCTTATACTTCATCAAAACACTTTCTACATATTCTCCGTCAGGTAACATATACAAATACTTAACAGTACCATCTATTCTAGAAATTAATTTATTTTTTATAATTAAATTTGTGATAAAACATTTATCATTTAACTCATTTATTAAAGATTGCGGAATATTTTTCATATCCTCAAAGGAGGATACCCTTTTTTTATGAAGCCAATCAAAAATTTGTTTAGCCCTAAATTTTGGTTGTTTAAGTTCATCAACTACATATTTCTCTAGTTCATCAAATTCTAAAGACTTTATGTCTAATTTTGTCACAATACATTCCTCCTTTCAAGATATGCTTATATTCTTTCGAAAACAGCAACAAAAAATCCATCACTATCCATGAAATGAGGTAAAAATGTAGCCATATTATTTTCTACTAAAGCCTTATCTTTTAAAATATCAGTCAAATCAACTGGTTTAAAATCCTTGTTATTATCCAAAAAGTCCTTGGCAACATTTTGATTTTCAAATACATTTAAAGAGCAAGTTGAATAAATAAGTCTTCCACCTTTTTTGACATATCTACTACCATTTTGCAAAATTTTCTTCTGTATAATTGGTAAATCTTTTATATCGTCTAAACTTTTGTATTTAATTTCTGGTTTTCTTCTAATAATACCTAACCCTGCACAAGGAACATCACATAAAACACAATCAGCTAGTCCTAATTTTTCATTATAAACACTAGCATCTGATTTTAAAACAGTAATGTTATCTATTCCTAATTTATGTGCTGTCTTTTCTATTAATTCCAATTTATGTTCATACAAATCAAAAGAAAGTATTTTACCTTTATTTTGCATATATTGAGCAACAGTAAAAGATTTAGAACCTGGAGCACTACACAAATCAAAAAAAGTATCATTTGGTTTTGCATTTACTAAATAAGCACAAAATTGAGATGATAAATCCTGAACATAAAACAATCCGTCATTAAACTCTTTTAGTTTTTCTAAAGACTTTGTATTTGATAAATTTAAACAATCATCGAGATATGGGATTTTTTCACATTCTATATCTTTTTTAGATAATAGTTGTACTAATGAATCAATATCAGTTTTTAATGTATTAACTCTTACTGTCAATGGTGGTCTTCCAATAGAAGCTTTTAAAATACTTTTAGCTATATCATAAGAATACTCATCACACCATTTTTTTATTAAAGCCTCTGGACAAGAATAAGCAATACTTAATGATTTTATATCATCTTTTTCTTTAATAACTATTTTCTTTCCATCTCTAATAAAACTTCTGAGTATTCCATTAACAAACCCCTTAGCACTTACTTTTTTCTTATAGTGACATAATTTTACACACTCATTAACAACAGCATTATCTTTAATACTATTCATATAAAGTAATTGATAAAGAGCCATCTTTAAAATTAATACTATTTCTAAATCTAATTTATCACATTTTTTCTTAGAATACATATTAATTATATATTCTAAAGTCAAATCTCTTTCAATAACACCATAAACAATAGCAGTAATAAAACCATTTTTATTGCTCAATTTGCCCTTAGGCAATAATTTGTTTAATGACAAATTAGAATAACCTTTATTCTCATAAACATCTAACAAAATATCCAATGTTAGTTGTTGTTCATTTTTTACCATCTCAAACAATCCTCTTAAAACAATTAATCTCGACTATTTCTATTAGCCAAAGCTATCAATCTCAATAAGTTTGCAATCGCAACAATAAGTGCTGCAACATAAGTCAATGCAGCAGCTTGCAACATTCTTTTAGCACCATTATATTCTTCTTTAGATTCTAAAATATTATCTTCTCTTATAGTTTTTAAAGCTCTTGAACTAGCATTAAATTCTACAGGCAAAGTAACTAGTTGGAAGAAAACTACAACTAAAAATAACCAAATACCAACATTAACAAGTAAATTAGAACCAAAAATAAGTCCCATAATAGCCAAAGGTATTGCTAAACTAGAACCAATATTTGTAATTGGAACAATAGCCATTCTTATTTTTATAGGAAAATATCCCACATTATGTTGAATTGCGTGTCCTACCTCATGCGAAGCCACTCCAATTGCTGCAACTGATGTTGAGTTGTAAACAGTATCTGACAATCTAACAACTTTAGCAGTAGGGTCAAAATGGTCAGTAAGCGAGCCAGAAACTTTTTCAATTCTCACATCAAACAATCCATTTTGGTCTAAAATTCTTCTTGCAATTTCATACCCTGTATATCCACGATAATTATATATCTTACTATATTTATTAAAAGCAGATTTTACATTTAACTGAGCAATTAAAGCTATTATAGTAGCTGGTATAACTAAATACAAATAATATTGGTCAAAATAATAAAACATAATAAAACTCCTTATTATCCTAAAATAATACCTGTACTAACTTGTTTTCCCCTTAAAAAGTCTTCACTATTCATTCTCTTTGAGCCTTCATATTGTACACTTGTAAATTTAATAGCAGTATTATCACCACAAGCCACAATGAATTTTTTATTATCTAAAAGTTCACCTGGTTTTCCTTTGTAACCATTTACTACTTCACTGTTATAAACTTTAATTCTTTTTCCATCTAACATAGTAACAGCACAAGGCCAAGTAGATAATCCTCTAATTTGATTATGAACTAATTTTGCATTTTTATTAAAATCAATAGGACAAAGTTCTTTTGTAAGCATAGGAGCATATGAAGACTCTTCATCATTTTGAGGAGTTCTAGGAGCATTTCCTTGTTCTATTAATTTCAAAGTATCTAATAAAAGCTCTGCACCTATTACAGCTAATCTATCATGTAATTCACTAGCAGTTTCATTTTCACCAATTTCAGTTTCTGATTTTAAAATCATATCACCAGTATCTAAACCTTCAGCCATATACATAGTTGTAACACCAGTAACTTTTTCACCGTTTAAAACACTCCATTGAATAGGACCTGCTCCACGATATTTTGGTAACAAACTAGCATGAACATTAATACAGCCATAAGTAGGAACTTCTAATATTTCTTTAGGTAAAATTTTACCATAAGCTACAACAACTGCTAAATCTGGTTTAAGTGCTTTAAATTCTTCTAAAGCTTCTTGAGTTTTTAAAGTTGTAGGTTGAAATACTTTTATATTATTTTCAACAGCAACTTCTTTTACTGGTGTATATTGAAGTTTGTGTCCTCTACCTTTTGGTTTATCTGGTTGAGAATAAACCCCAACAACATTATTTTTATTATCTATTAAAGCTTGTAAAGACGCAACTGCAAACTCAGGTGTCCCCATAAAAACAATATTCATAAAATCAAAGCTCCTTAATACAAAAATTATCTAGTTATTTTTGTTAAATTCTTTGCTAAATCTTTAAAAATAATACCATCTAAATGGTCTATTTCATGACAAAAAGCTCTTGCTAAAAGGTCAGAACCTTTTAAAATTAAGTGATTTCCATTTCTATCTTTAGCTTGAACTTTTACAGTTTTAGGTCTAGTAACAATACCAAATTCGTTTGGACAAGATAAACAACCTTCATCACCTGTTTGTTCTCCCTCTGTTTCGATAATCACAGGGTTAACTAGTTCAATCAAACCTTCTCCAACGTCTATAACAACAACTCTTTTAACAATTCCAACTTGAGGAGCTGCTAAACCTACACCATTAGCCTTATACATAGTTTCTGCCATATCATCAAGTAAATCCCAAAGTTTTTTATCAAAACTTGTAACTTCCTTACATTTTTTTCTTAAAACATCGTCGCCTTCAGTACAAATATTTCTGATAGCCATAATACACACTCCTTTATTTTAATTTAAGAATTAATATCACCATTAACATCAACTGTCACAGTAATATTTCTAAAATATTTATTTTTACTAGTAAGTTTTAGACATTCTTTTAAGTATTTTCTAAATTTATTATTACACTTACATTTTATAATTATTTTCTGCCTAAATTTTTCATTTAATCTATATACAGATGGTTTAATAGGCTGTAACACTTGTACAGGTATACTACCATCATATTTTTCAATTTCATTTCTCAAAATAGCCAAAAAAGATAAAACAGCATTATCAACCCTATCTTCTTTAAGTCCACTAAAAGTTATAATACAAATATCACAGTAAGGAGGATATTTTAAAACACTTCTGTTAACTATTTCGTTATTATAAAACTCTACATAATTTTGCTGAGAAGCTAAATTTATAACCGGATTGTTTGGGTTATAAGTCTGGATAAAAGCTCTACCACTTTTTAAAGCTCTACCACTTCTTCCCACTACTTGTGTTATCAATGAGAAAACTTTTTCAACTCCTCTAAAATCGAGTGAATAAAGTCCGCTGTCTGCGTCTATAACACCAACTAATGTAACATTAGGAAAATCAAGTCCCTTTGCAATCATTTGAGTCCCGATTAAAATGTCATATTTTTGATTAGCAAAATCCTCAAAATTTTTAGTGTATGAATGTTTAGAATACATACTATCAGTATCCATTCTAAGTATTCTTGCCTCTGGGAATAGAGATTTAAGTTCATCTTCTATCTTTTGAGTTCCTTGTCCAGACAATCTTATTCTGTTACTCTTACAGTTAGGACAAATTCTTTCGAATTTTCTCGAATGCCCACAATAATGACACATCAAATATCCATTTGCTTTATGATAAGTCATAGGAACATCACACTTATAACATTTTATAGCTTCACCACAGTCCATACAACTTGCGACTGTATTATATCCTCTACGATTTATAAACAAAATCGTTTGTTCTTTATTATCAAGATTATTTTGTATTTCATCTTTTAAAATTCTGCTAATAGTAAACATATTAGCATCTTTTTCTTCTTGACTTCTATCTACAATGTAAACTTCTGGCAAAGCAATATTATTATATCTATTAGAGAGAGTAAATAACTTATAAGTACCATTACAAGCTTTATAATAACTTTCTATAGACGGAGTTGCAGAAGCTAATAACAACAATGCATTATGTCTTAAAATCCTCAATTTTGCAACTTCTCTAGCATGATATCTAGGATTTGCATCAGATTTATAAGAGCTTTCTCCTTCTTCATCCATAATGATTAATCCAATATTTTTTAAAGGTGAAAAAACAGCACTTCTTGTTCCAATAACAATATCTACTTCTTGCCTTAATATTCGTTTATACTCATCTAATTTTTCCCCTAAAGATAAATTAGAATGAAATACTGCTATTTTTTTACCAAATATAGCTTTAAAACTCTTTAATAGTTGAGGAGTTAAAGCTATTTCAGGAACTAACATTATAACTTGTTTCTTTTGACTTATAGTTTTATCAATTAGTTTTAAAAATACAGAAGTTTTCCCACTACCAGTGACACCATGTAACAAAGCTACATTTGCTTCACCAGAGTTTCTAAGATTATCTATTTCTTCAAAAACTTGTTGTTGTTCTTGTGACAAACAAATATCATCAATGCTTTGTGTTTCTTTACAGTCTGTACTAGGAGTTCTAAGAATTTCTTTTTCTACAATATCAACTAAACCTCTTTTAACTAGAGTATTTAAAACTCCATCAGAAACACCACAAAAATAACAAACTTCTTTTTTATTTGCTAAAACAACACTTGATAAAAAATTGGCAACTTCTTTTTGTTTTGGTGTTAACTTGATATTATCAATTAACATATTATATTGGTCTGATAAAGTATAATACTTCATTACTTTATCATTAACCTTTTTATCAATATCAGATATTTCTAAAATATCACCTGTTTTTATCAAATCTTGGAAAATTTTTTTATTAATATCTGAATTTTGTTCAAAAAACAAATCTAGTTGTTTTTCACTTTTTTCTTTGCTCAAAAATTCTAATAAACATCTTTGTTCATATGAATAATTTTGTAAGTTATCTTCATTAATACTCTCATTCACCTTATATTTTTGGCTTAAAATCACACCATATGAATTTGGTAAAATTGCTTTAATAGCCTCATAATAGGTACAAAAAGTCGTATTTACTAAAAAATCCATAATTTTAAACATTTCATCATCAAAAACTGGATTTTCATCAACTTGTTTTAAAATATATTTTAATTTTAAATCCTTAGGCGTTGAATTATTTGTACTAATTTCTCTTACCATTGCTTGACGCTTTGTATTACCTTTTCCAAAAGGCACAACAACTCTACAACCTACTTGCAAAGTATCAACCAGTTCTTGTGGTACTAGGTAATCAAAAACATCATCAAAAGCAAAAGCTGTGTTATCAACATAAACCTTTGCATAAAGTTTGACACACAAAATAATTCACCACCCAAAGAAATTATAATTGTATTATTTTATCTAAAATATGACTTGCAACATCTTCTTTAGACATCAACGGTAATGGAGTAACATCATCTTTTGTAATCAAAGTCACAATATTGGTATTTCCACCAAATCCAGCACCTTGTTCTTTCAAGTTATTTGCAACAATCATATCAACATTTTTCTTTTCTAACTTTAACTTAGAATTTTCAATCAAATCTTTAGTTTCCATAGAAAAACCACACAAAATTTGACCTTGCTTTTTATTTTGGCCTAAATAAGCTAAAATATCATCTGTCTTTTTAAGTTCGATTTGCATTTTAGCATCTGATTTTTTTATTTTATTATCTGAAACTTCAATTGGAGTAAAATCGCTCACAGCAGCAGATTTAATTATAATATCTGAACTGTCAGCATATTTTTTCACAGCTTCAAACATATCTTTAGCACTTTCAACTTCTATAGTATTAACTAAAATAGGTTTTTCTAAATCAGTTTTACCACTAATCAAAGTTACATTAGCGCCTCTCATTCTAGCTACTTTTGCTACTTCATACCCCATTTTACCAGTAGAATGGTTTGTAATAAATCTAACTGGGTCAATACTTTCTCTAGTAGCTCCAGCAGTAACTAAAACATTTTTTCCTAATAAATCTTTATTAGTACACAAAGCATCTATAACATACTCGTATAAAACATTTGGCTCTGGCATTCTACCTTTACCAACATCTTTACAAGCTAATAATCCTTCGCTAGGTTCAACAACTGTATGTCCCAACTCTTTTAACATAGCAATATTTCTTTGAGTTACTGGATTTTCATACATAGCTGTATTCATAGCAGGAGATACAATTATTTTACATTTAGTTGCTAAAAGAGTGGTTGTTAGCATATCATCTGCTATACCATGAACCATTTTAGCAATAACATTAGCAGTAGCAGGAGCAACCAAGACAACATCTGCTTTTTTTGCAATAGATACATGTTTAACATCCCATTCAAAATCTCTAGCAAAAGTGTCAATCATACATCTGTTACCGGTTAATGTTTCAAATGTTAGTGGAGATATAAACTCAGTAGCATTTTTAGTCATAATCACATGAACATCAAAATTTTCTTTACTAAGTCTACTTGCAAGGTATGCAATTTTATAACATGCTATTCCACCTGTTATCCCTAAAACTACTGTTTTCTTTTCCATAATACTATTTTCCTTGTTCTATATCTTCACCAATACCTGCTGGTTCTACAAGTTTATATTTGTTTTTAGCAAATTCTTCAACAGCTATTTTAACTGGTTTTTCTGTTAATTCAATGTGTTCAGCTTCTGCTTTTTCTGTAATTTCTCTAGCTCTTTTAGCTACAGCTATAACTAAAGAATAGTAGCTTTGTCCTGGTTTTAAAATTTCTGAGCTTGCTGGTCTGTGCATCATAGTAAATTTCTCCTTTATAATTAAAATTAGTTTATATTTTATAATTATCTGTTACGATTTCTTTCTGCTCTAATGATAGCTTCTAAATCAGCAACAGCATCTGACACTGTATTATTTACAATAGTATAATCATACTCATCTTTATGAGCAATTTCTTCTTTTGCTGTGTTTAATCGTTTAGTTATAGTTTCAATATCTTCTGTTTGTCTATCAACTAATCTTCTTTCTAATTCTTCCATACTAGGAGGCATTAAGAAAACTAAAACAGCATCTTTTTGTTTTTCTTTAACTTTCATAGCGCCTTGAACTTCTATTTCCAAAATTACATTTTGTCCTTTTTCAAGTCTTTCTAAAACTGGAGCTTTAGGTGTGCCATAAAAGTTTTCACAATATTTTGCATATTCTAACATTCCATCATTAGAAATTTGTTGTTCAAATTCTTCTTTTGTTAAAAAGTAATAGTTTTTACCATTAATTTCGCCTTCTCTAGGGCTTCTAGTAGTAGCTGAAACAGATAAGAATACATTATCATCTTTATCTATTAATTCTTTTAAAACAGTACCTTTTCCACAACCAGAAGGACCTGAAAAAACGATTAATATACCTTTTTTATTCATCATCATCTTCCTCCTCATCATCACCAATTCTATTAGCAACAGTTTCAGGTTGAATAGCAGATAAAATAACATGGTCGCTATCCATTATTATAACCGCCCTTGTTCTTCTACCATAAGTTGCATCTATAAGCAATCCTTTATCTCTTGCTTCTTGAATAATTCTTCTAATAGGTGCAGACTCTGGACTCACTATTGCAACAAGTCTGTTTGCAGACACCATATTACCAAATCCTATATTTATAAGTTTCATAAAAACTCTCCTCAAACCTATTCAATATTTTGAATTTGTTCTCTTATTTTTTCAATTTCAGATTTAATTTCCACAACATAACCTGTAATTTCTATATCTTGAGCTTTAGAACCAATAGTATTAGTTTCGCGATTTAATTCTTGAACTAAGAAATCTAATTTTCTACCAACTGGATTTTCTTCTTCTAATAATGTTTTAAATTGTTTCAAGTGACTATTTAGTCTAACTGTTTCTTCATCTATAGCAATTTTTTCAGAGTATAAAGCAGCTTCTAATAAAATCCTTTGCTCGTCAATGCTAGTATCATTTAAAACTTCCATCATTTTATTAGTTATTCTCTCTCTATAATTAACGACAGTTATAGGGGCTTTTTCTTCTATACTCTTAACAATTTCTGCTATTCTTTCTAATCTTTGTAAAATATCATTTTTTAACCTTTGACCTTCTACAGCTCTCATCGCAATGAAGTTTTCCACAGCTACATTTAAAACAAATTTAACATCTTCCCAAACTTGTTCCTCATCTTCTTCTGCTTTTTTTACATTAAAGATATCACTAAATCTTGATATAGAAGATAAAGATAAATCATCATTTAAATCTAAAGTTTTACCCAATTTTCTAAGTTCTTCAACATATTCTCTAGCTAAAGACTCATTAATTTGCACTTGTGTATCACTGTCTTCGATGTTGTATATAGTAGCACTTACATCAACTTTTCCTCTTGATACTAGTGACTGAACAAAAGTTTTTACCTTTGGTTCTAAATAAGCATAAGATCTAGGAATTCTTGAAGAAAACTCAAAAAATCTATGATTTACAGATTTAATCTCTACAGATATATCTCTACCGTTCAATATTAAGTTATGTCTTCCATAACCTGTCATACTTTTTATCATAAAAATTTTACCTCTCTTTATACTAACCCCAACTTATTAAAAAGCATATTTACTTATAATATATAATATCACATATAAAATCAATAGACAAGTATTTGTTAACAATTTATTAATATTTATTTTGTATAAGTTAATATTTACTTACTACTTATAAATGTGATATATTATATTAAATAAGTTATGTAAAATTTTGTAGAAAAGAGGGATTTTATGAATATAGATATAAATAAAAAAAAGATAATAATTATTAGTAGCATAATACTAGGTATTTTATTAATACTAGGCCTTACATACTGGATAATTACATACAATATGAGTAAGTTTTTAAATATAGATGAATATTACAAAGGAATGAGTGTAGAAAATGTTGATATAAGTGGACTTACAAAAGAACAAGCTAATGAAAAAAAATCAGAAATGGAACAAAATGCAATATCTAATATAAAGATAGACTTAAAATACGAAGATAAAACATTTTATCTTTCAGGTAAAGATTTTAAATTTAATTATGATACTGACGAAATCCTTAAAAAAGCTTATAATGTTGGTAGAAATGGAAATTTATTTTCTAGATATAAAACGGTTAAAAACTTAGAAAAAAACAAAAAGAATTTTGATTTAACAGCAACAGCTGACGAAAAATCAATTCAAGAACAAATCGATGCTATTTCAAAAGAAATTAATCAAGACCCAGTAAAAAACAGCGTTAAATTCACACCAAACGAACAAGAAATGTTTACATATGTGGAAGGTCACGATGGCAGAAAAGTCAATTCTGAAGAATTGCTAAAACAAATAAAAGAAAATTTATCAAACGAGAAAAATGAAGAAGCAAAAGTTATAAATATTCCTGTTACAGTAGTTCCCCATGAAAGTAAATCTATTGAGGAATTAAAACAAGAAACATCATTGATAGCTAAATTTAGTACAGTTTCAAGCAATAATGCAAATGGTAATAGTAATATGGCACTTGCTATGAGAAAAATAAATGGTACTGTATTACAACCTAATGAAACATTTTCATATAATAATACTTTAGGTGATACAACCTCTCCTGCTGGTGGGTGGTTGCCTGCTGGAGCAATAGAAAATGGAAAATTAATACAATCATACGGCGGAGGAATTTGCCAAGGTTCAACAACTCTTTATGGCGCTGTTTTAAGAGCTGGTCTTGAAATCACAGAAAGAAATGAACATGGCTTCCCTATAGGATATGTTGATATAGGTCAAGATGCTGCTGTTTCTAGTGGTTGGCTTGATTTTCAATTTACTAATAATTATGATACACCGATTTATATAAAATCATATATGTATGGTGTAACATTAACAGTTGAAATATATGGTAAAAAACCAGCAGAATGGGATGAGATAACAGTATCTTCTCAAACTACACAAGTTATTTCTCCACCTGCTGAAAAAGTAATAGAAGATAATACTTTACCAAAAGGTGAACGAGTTGTAGAAAAAGAGGCTCGTACAGGATACAGAGCAACTGCTCAAAGACATTATTATAAAAATGGTGCTTTAATTAAAAGCGAAGACTTGCAATCATCTTACTATGCACCAGTACAAGGAATTGTAAAAGTTGGTACAAAAGAACCACCTAAAACACCAACTCCTCCAGCTCAATAAAATAAATAAAAGAGATATTTAATAGAGTTTAAATATCTCTTTTATTATACTAACAAAAAAAGCAGACAAATTAATGTCTGCTTTTTATTTTGCTATCTATTAAACTGGATGAACTGATTTGCTAGCATCAGCATGAGCAGAATCAATACCCATTTTTTTGTTTCTTCTATTTTCAAAGAATTTAGTAGCAACTTGTCCGAATTGAGCGTAGCTTAATACATCTTCTTCTTGTTCTGTCCAATCAGCACATTCAGCACGAAGTTTATCTAACTCAGGAGCGATTAAATCAGCTGGACGGCAATCGATAGGTTCAGCATCACCAATAATTTTTTTGCGGAATTCTGGATCGATAGGACATGGAGTTTTACCATATTCACCACGAACAAGACCTTTAAATTCTTTAGTAACAGTTTTGTATCTTTCACCTGTAATAACATTAAATACAGCTTGTGTACCAACGATTTGAGAAGTAGGAGTAACAAGAGGAGGCATACCAGCGTCAGCTCTAACTCTTGGAACTTCTTGCATAACTTCTGTTAATTTGTCAGCTTTACCAGCTTGTTTTAATTGGCTTAATAGGTTAGATAACATACCACCTGGTACTTGGTAAATTAATGCATTAGCATCTGTAGCTAACATTTTTGGATCTAATAGACCAGATTTTAGATATTTTTCTCTTAATGTCATAAAGTAATCTCTAATTTCATTTAAAAGAATTAAATCTAAACCTGTATCATATTCAGTACCTTGTAAAGCAGCAACCATAGATTCAGTTGGAGCATGAGAAGTACCTAATGCTAAAGGACTCATAGCTGTGTCGATAATATCAGCACCAGCTTCGATACCTTTTAATAAGCACATTGAAGCTAAACCAGAAGTATAGTGTGTATGAAGTTGGATTGGAATATCAACAGCTTCTTTTAAAGCTTTAGTTAACTCAGCAGTTTTGTAAGGAGTTAATAAAGCAGCCATATCTTTAATACAGATAGAATCTGCACCAGCTTCTTGAATACGTTTAGCATAATCGATGTAGTATTCATTTGTAAATACTTCACCTAATGTGTAAGAAATAGCAACTTGTGCGTGTGCTTTTTCTTTTTTAGCAGCTTTAATAGCTGTTTCTAAGTTTCTGATATCGTTTAATGCGTCGAAAATACGGATAATATCAATACCATTAGCAACTGATTTTTGTACAAAGTATTCTAGTACATCATCAGCATAATGACGATAACCTAACATATTTTGACCACGGAATAACATTTGTAATTTTGTATTAGGCATTTCTCTTCTGATAATGCGAAGTCTTTCCCATGGGTCTTCATCTAAGAATCTTAAGCAACTATCGAACGTAGCTCCACCCCATACCTCACAAGAATGATAACCTACTTTATCCATTTTAGATAGGATAGGTAGCATTTCGTCCATTGTCATACGAGTAGCAATCAAAGATTGATGAGCATCACGCAAGACGGTTTCTGTAACTTTAACTTTAGCCATCTGTAACATTCCTCTCTATAATTAACAATTTAGAAAATCAAAATAACTATTAACCAACAGTAGCAATAACTTGGTTTGTTTCAACAGAGTCACCTTTTTTAACTGTGATAGAAGTTACTTTACCATCGCAAGGAGCAACGATATCATTTTCCATTTTCATAGCTTCTAAAATGATGATTGGTTCACCAGTTTTAACTGTATCGCCAACATTTTTCTTAATATCTAAAATTGTACCAGGCATTGGAGCTGTTACTTTTTCGCCTGCACCTGCAGGAGCAGCAGCTGGAGCTGGAGCTGGTGTTGCAGCTGGAGCAGGAGCAGCAGCTGGAGCTGGTGTAGCAACTGGAGCTGGAGCAGCACCTGCGCCTAATTCTTCTACACCTACAGTATATTGTTTACCATTTACAGTAATATTAAAGTTTCTCACTTGAAAGTCCTCCCTTAAAATAATCTATATCCAAAAATTATAAAACAGCATTTGAATGTTTTTTAGGTAATTTGCTTTCGCGTTTACCAGCAAGCATTTCAATAGCACGAATAATTGTAGCTCTTGTATCTTGTGGATCGATAACAGCATCAACAAAGCCATTTTCGCTAGCTTTGAAAGCACCAGCTGTTTCGTTAATATATTCTTCAACTAGTTCTTGTCTTGATTTAGCTAAATCAGTTGTACCTTTTAAAGCATCATGGTTTGTAAATTCAACATAAGCTTCTAAGCCCATAGCAGAAATTACACCTGTAGGCCATGCAACAGTAATGTCAGCATTGCTTAAAGAGATATAAGAAGCACCAATAGCTTGACCTGCAATAATAGCAATTTTAGCTGTTGTAGCTTCAGCATAAGCATGAGCAAGTCTTGAAGTAGCTTTTATTAATCTAGCGCAATCAACTTGAGCAATACCTTTAGTATTGATAATAGTAACAACTGGAATATTGAAAGCATCACAAGTTCTAACTAATCTTGCAGCTTTGTCACAAGCGTCCATTTTAAATTCGCCAGCTGTTTCGTTGTTAACAACAAAACCTACAGTAGCACCTGAAACAGTAGCTAAAGCAGTAACGATACCTGTACCAAAATCACTAGCAAGTTCAACAACGCTATCAGCATCAGCAACAGCAGCAATAACTTGTTTAGCGTCCATAGCATCAACATCAGCAAAAGCGTTAGCAATTAATGTTTGAGCTTCTGGATTTGCAACTGTTTCGAATAATGGAGCTGCAGCTAAGTTATTTGCAGGTAACATAGCAACTAATTTTCTAACTTCTTCTAATGCACTATCTTCGTTTTCTTTAACGATAGAAGCAACACCAGCTTCAGCTGCAAATTTAGCTGTACCAGCTTCTTTTCTACCACCATTAGCATTAGTAACAAATGGAGCAGTTAAGAATAATTCAGCTTCTTCACTCATAACAACAAAATCAGCACTACAAGCCATAACAGCACTTGTTCCAGCACATGTACCTAAAACAACAGCAATTTGTGGAACAACACCTGAAACTCTGTTAGATAGGCTTAAAATTTCACTATAAGCTTTTAACATTTCATTAGCTTCATTTACTTTAGCACCGTTTGAGTCATAGATTGCAACAACAGGACAACCTGTTTTAGCAGCTAATTCATAAACTTTTTTAATTTTGTTAGCGTGAACTTTAGAAATAGCACCACTACAAGCAGTAATATCTTGAGAGAAAACATAAACTAAGTTATCTCCAACATAACCATAACCTGTAACAACACCACTTGTTTCTTCGCCTAAACCAGCAAAAGCATCAAGTTCAACAAAAGTATCTGCATCAAATAGTTTTGAAATTCTGTTTTTAGCAGGAGTTTCTTTA
This sequence comes from Oscillospiraceae bacterium, assembly GCA_017887325.1. Taxonomy (GTDB): domain Bacteria; phylum Bacillota; class Clostridia; order Oscillospirales; family Ruminococcaceae; genus Massiliimalia. The sequence continues at coordinate 24,173 of JAGHIE010000022.1, forward strand.
GAAACTTTCAAAACATATTCAGCAAGTGTATTCATCTTGCTTTCTGGATTCATTCCAATTCCTCCAATCTTTTATAAGCACACAAAGTGTAGCTATTTTACAAATTTTTGTTTACAACAAATTGTCATAAACCACAAAAATAAGCGAGTGAAAATTAAGACAAAATACACCCACTTACAAAAATTGTCCATCTTTTATTATACACAAATATTAATAAAGTACAAGGGTTTTTAATCTATTTTTTCAATTTTGTTATTTTTTTATCAATTTTTATAATTAGAAAGATAAAAAAGTAGAGTATACATTTACTCTACTTTTTATATTATAACCTTAATTCTCTTTTATCATTTATGTTTATATCAGATTTTTGTAATAAATCTAAAGAAATATTTTCTGAAAAAACAACTTTATTTATTTTATTGTTTTTTAGTTCTAAAAACAAACCTTCTAAAATAGTTTTAAAAATATTTTCATCTAATGTTGAAACATTTTTTATAATGGCTGTTTTATTATCAATATCATAAAGACAAGTAGCTTTTATTTCTTTGTGTTCAATACAAGCAAAAGCAAACTGAGCGTCTGTTTTATAAGACAAATTAAGTTTATTTATTACTTTTCTTTCTGTTATAGGCAAATTTTGTATCATAAATACACTCCTATATTACTTTGTTGGTTTTTTAACAGCTGAACGAATAGCTTTTAATTCTTCAGCAGTTAATGGTCTACAAGTACTAGGTTTTAACATACCCAATCTCAAAGGACCAAAAGCAGTTCTTTTAAGTCTAGCAACTTCTAAACCAACTGCTTCACACATTTTTCTTACTTGTCTATTTCTACCTTCTCTAATAACAATTTCAATTACAACTCTATTTTTTTCTTTAGTTAAAACTCTAACTTCAGCAGGAGCTGTAACTCTACCGTCTATCATAACACCTTCTGATAATTTTACAGCTTGTTCATCTGTTATATCAGGTCTTACAGTAACTCTATAAGTTTTGCTAACACTTCTTGATGGGTGCATCATATCATTAGCAAATTTACCATCAGAAGTAAATAACAATAATCCTTCAGTATTCAAATCCAATCTACCTATTGGATAAACTCTAACATTAGTTTCTGGTAATAACTCTGTTACACATCTTCTACCTCTATCATCGGACATAGATGTTAAATAACCTCTTGGTTTATTCATCATTAAATAAACATGTTGTTTCTTTCTTTGGTAGTAAAGTTTTTCCCCATCAATAGTAATAATATCTCTAACTGGGTCTAATTTTTGACCAGTTATTGCTGGGTGACCGTTTACTTTAACTCTTTTTTGTAAAATTAATTCTTCTGCTTTTCTTCTTGAGCAATAACCTGCATCTGCGATTATCTTTTGAATTCTGATTTTCTCCATAATCATGGTCTCCTTTAAATTTTCAAACTTCTCGTCTGGTGGAAAATGTTTCATTTCCCTTTTGTATGTTAAAAACCTAACCAATCTTTTACAGTATTAGTTAGCTTTTGTAACCAATTTTTATCCTGTGCTATAACATCTAATTTGTTTTTATATTGTATATCTTCATCTGATATCAAATCAATTTCTTTAATTACTTCATCTTTATACACTAATTGTAATTTACCAACAGTATCACCTTTTTTAATAGGAGCATATAAAAATTTATTAGCAACAATCTTTTCTTGTATATTCATAATTTGTTGGTCATCTAAAATAGATTTATATTTCATATTTTTTGGAACAGCTTTAACCTTATTACTTTTTCCACCAACAACATCTAAAGAAATATCTTCCGTCTTTAAATAATACTCTTTTATACTAATATTGTCAAACCCAAAATCAAACAATCTTGTGTGGTCTTGCCAGTCATTAGGAGCATTTAAGGTTACAGCAATTAAAGTTACATCATCTTTTTCAACAGCAGAAACTAAACATCTCCCTGCTTTCTTTGTAAAACCAGTTTTTACACCTATACACCCTTCATAAGATTTTAATAGCTTATTATGATTACTAAGCCACCTTTTGTATGGTGGATTACCAAACTCTAATTGTTTTTTATCAGTCGAACAAATTTCTTTAAACTCAGGATTATTAAGAGCATATCTAGTTAATAAAGCCATATCATATGCTGTTGAATAATGATTATCATCATGTAATCCAGACGGAGTTACAAAATTTGTATTTTTCATACCAATTTGCTTTGCTTTATTATTCATCATAACAGCAAATTTTTCTAAACTTCCAGCCAATTTCATAGCAACAACATTAGCACTATCATTTCCTGACGGTAACATCATACCATAACATAAATCTCTCATAGTAACAGTATCACCTGGTAAAAGCCCCATAGAAGAACCTTCAACTTTTAACCAATCTTCTGGTACAGTAAAAGGTTCATCTATATTTTGACTTTCTAAAGCTAATATAGTAGTCATTATTTTAGTTGTACTTGCCATAGGCAATTTTTCATTTTCATTATAAGAAGCTAAAATAGTCTTACTGTCTTTATCCATTAAAATATAACTTTTAGCAGATATTTCTAAATTATTTGCACTTACTTTTATTGTTGTGATAGGTATTATTATAAAGCATAAAAAAACAATTACACCTTTGAATAAAAATCTTTTCAACATAAGCACCACCCAAGTATATCTTTATACAATGATATGCTATAGTTATATATTTTTATTCTAAAATGTAATTGTTAAATATATTATTGGTTAGCTTCTTCCTCTTTTTTAGTTTTTGAAGAACTGAATATACCTGATACTTTATCAACCATTTCAGGTACCATATTAACTATATTATTAACTGTGTTTTCAGCAGTTGATAATTGAAGTAATTTTACATTACCATTTCCAATAACTAAAAAGCCAATAGGTTGAATAGATATACCAGCACCACCTACTCCACCAAAAGTTTCCTTAGGAGATTTAGTAGGTAAATCTGTCCCACCAGATGCAAACCCATATGAAACTTTTGAAATAGGGATAACAGTAGTACCATCTGGTGTTGTAATTGGATCACCAATAATAGTATTTACATCAACCATTTGTTTTATTTTGTCCATTGCGTTCCCCATTAGGTCTTTCACTTGATTTTCTGAAGACATTTTCAACACTTCCTTTTTCATTATCATTTTGTTTTTTGAAATAATTAAATAAAAATATAAATAAAGCTTTTAAAGCTTGGGATAAAACTGTGCCAATTCTTATTTTTATAAAAAATGAAATATCATATCTTATTTCACCAGTAACAAAGTCAGGAACTATTTGCATTTCCTTTATTTTTACAAACTTTAATTTGCTCAGATACCCTACCAAAATTTCAATACTATTAGCAATATTAGCATATTGTATAGCAGTACTGTGTGCATCTTCTGCCCCTACACTCATTTTGATAATTAATCTTTTAATTTTCATTTTAACTATCAAATTTTTAATCATAGGAAAAGCTACTTTAGATACATCAAAAAACATATTAATAGATTTTTTCACATCTATTTTTCCATCTTCATTTTTTAATATATCTAAAAAACTATTTTTACTCTTATTTATTTCTTGTTTTTTATGTTCTTTAGAATTTTCAACATTTTTATTTTCTTCTGTTGAATTTTCTTTATTTTCTTCTTTCTTTTGTTCTTCTTCTTTTTCTATATTAGGATTTAAAATCCAATAATAAATACCATAAATACCTATTTTTAAATATATTTCATTATTAACCATTCTTACAAAAGCAGAAATATTTGAAAAAAGGATAAATGTAATGATTAATAATATGACTAATAATATATATAACGCTATCATCACATTCCTCCTTAATTATTGTTATCAAAATAATAATTAATATACATTAACTTTCGGTTGATTTGCTTTCATTTGGAATAGGAGGCAAATCATCTAAAGTTGACATACCAAAACTTCTCAAAAAATTATTAGTAGTTTTGTATGCAATTGGTCTTCCTGGAACCTCTAGCCTACCAGCTTCCTCTATTAAACATTTTTCATTTAAACTATTAACTATACTAGAACTATCAACACCTCTTACTTGCTCAATAAAACTTCTTGTAACGGGTTGATTGTATGCTATTATAGCCAATACTTCTAAAGCAGCTTGAGATAATGGTGATTGTTTTTTTAATTCTAATATGGCTTTTATGTATTTCTCATACTCTTTCTTGGTACACATTTGATAACATTCACCCAATTTAATTACACAAATGCCTTTATCATCAGAATTATAATTAGCTATAAATTCGTCTAAAACATCTTTCAAATCATCTTGTTTTATTTCAAGAGCCTGTGCCATTCTACTTATAGACAAAGGTTCACCACTAGCAAAAAGTATTGCCTCAATTATAGGGAAATATTCTCTATTACTCATATTTTTACCTCTATATTTAATTATATTCTTTATCTATATCATTTTCATCTATTTCTTCTACATCAGTCTGATTATTAAAATAAACAAATTTATTATCATCACTTACAACTATTCTTCTTGATTTTATAAGTTCTAGCAATGCTAGAAAAGTGGCAACCATTTCACTTCTGTCAGAACAAGAAAAGAACTCATTGTAAGCAACCTTATCATTTTTATAAAGTTTTTTCAAAACAAACAAAATTCTACTTGTAACAGGAACCATTCGTTTAGAAACAATTTCACTAAAAGAATTTTGTATTTTTGGTAACTCAGGTCTATTTTTATTAAAATTCATCAAATAAGCTTTTAATAATATTTCTTTATTGTGAACTAGATTATATTCTTTATCAACACTGATTTGTTGAGGTTTTCTAACAAACACATCAGTTCCTTGATATACACCATTAAGATTATTAGCTATTTCTTTACACAGTTTATATTCTAACAATCTACCCTCTAATTCTTTCTTTAACTCTTTAGACTCTTCATGTCTTGGTAGTAATGAAACTGTTTTTATATAAACTAAATGTGCTGCCATTTCTAAAAATTCACTAGCAATTTCTAAATCTGCCATTTTCATTTTTTGGATATAATCTAAATACTGTTCTAATAAAATAGAAATTTCAATATCATTAATATTTAATTTATGTTTTGAAATAAGGCTTAATAATAAATCTAAAGGACCTTCAAAAATCTCTAGTTTAAAATTTAATTTTGACATATCTTATTGTACCATTCTTCCAATAAAATCAACAAAGAAAGTTATAGCATCTATAAATTTAAATAGAAAATTATATCCCCAGAATATAATGTAATCTAAAATATTAGTAAAATAAATAATAACAAATAATCCTATTAAAATATAATTTGAATATTGCTCAATTTTCCATAAAATATTTTCTTTTAAAAAGAAGCTTATAACTTTAAATCCGTCTAATGGAGGTATAGGAATTAAATTAAATACCGCTAACTGCAAGTTAATTTGTATTAGTAATGATAATAAAGTCATAACTAAAAACATAAATTGGCCTATAGGAACAAAATAAGAAATTATTTTATATATAATCAAAACAATAGTCGCAATAATAATATTAGATACAGGCCCTGCCAATACAGTTAAAGCAATACCAGCTTTTCTATTTTTAAAATAAAAAGGATTTATAGGTACAGCTGAAAAAAAGAACACACTAGTTAAAAACAATAACATATTACCTATATTACCATTATTGGTTAACATATCACACACTGTTGCCAATAATAACATAGCTATAGCAGGTAAAACACGCATATGCGCTAATGGATTCAAATCCATTCTACCCATATTTCTCGCAGTTGGATCTCCAAGTTTATTTGCAACAAATGCGTGTGCAAATTCATGTACTGGAAAAGCAATTGTAAATACTATAATTCTAGCCACTAATTGCAAAATAATTGTTATGCTATTCATATTATAAAATTCTCCTTTAAATAATCATTCTACATACTTCTTTATTATACCTATACATATTATAAAAAACAAGTTAAGATAATTTAATTTTTTATTTGTGAGATATTTTTTATAAAAATATAAAAAAAGACTTGATTTTTTTTTTAAAAACTGGTATCATACTAATGTTAGTCAATTACAAGTAACTATAAGTAACATTAGGGAGGTGCAGATTATGGCAAAGTGTGATATCTGCGGAAAAGGCGTTACTTTCGGTATTAAGGTTTCTCACTCACATAGACGTTCAAATAGAACTTGGAAACCTAACGTAAAACGTGTTAAAGCTTTAGTAGACGGTAAACCATGCCGTGTTTATGCTTGTACCCGTTGTTTACGTTCTAATAAAGTAACTCGTGCAATCTAGTTTTTAGATTTCGGCAAGAAAGCTCAATCAATATGATTGAGCTTTTTTTGTTTTATAAAATTATAATAATTAAATAAAAATATTGTTAAATTATTATTTTTTATGTATAATTATAATATAAAAACATAAGGAGGAATTTTTATGAACAAAAATTTTAGCGAAAAAATAAAATGGTTCTTCACAGGATATAGTTATACTAATAAACAAAAAGTATTGTACTTTATAAAAAGACTAGTATGGCTTGGATTTGTAAGTTCTGCAATAAAATACTCCATAGCTTTTATTGTAGAAATTTCAAAAGGAAATCTTACTATGTCACTAATACTTCCTATTTTAATTTCTGCTTTAGCCTCTATATTATTCTTTAAATTTGATTAACGCTTTAATTATTAAATAATATAAAAAGACAACTGATTTTAATCAGTTGTCTTTTTTGCTTATAAATATAATTTTCTTTTTTCCAATTTTATTTATTGGTTTTTCTTTCTTCTTTTTAATACAGCTAATATTGTAGCACCAATACCTGCTAAAGCAGTAGCTATACCACCTGCTAATAAACCAGCATTGTCACCTGTTTGAACTGTACCTGAACCACTATTTGAACCATTATTTTGAGAACCATTTGAATTATCTGGTTTATTTGGTTTTGTAGAATCTTTTACAACTAATCCATCTTTTGCAGATTTTAGATTTTCAACTGCTTGATTAATTTGTTCTTGAGTTGCATTTTCATCAGCTAAAACAGCTTTTGCATTTGTTAAAGCTGTTTCAAATTTAGCCCAGCTTTCTTCTGTGTATTTAGATTTATCTAAATTACTAACTTCTTTAATTAAGCTTTCTAATGCAGATTTATCTGTTTGAGTTTGGTCTTTTAGCTCTAAATTATTTTTAGCTGTTGCTAAGTTTTCAATTGCTTTGTCAATTTCTTCTTGAGTTGCATTTTGATTTGCTAATACAACTTTAGCTTCTTCTAAAGCTTTTTCCAAATTAGCCCAACTTTCATTAGTATATTTAGATTTATCCAAACTTTCTACTTCTTTAACTAATTTATCTAAATCTGATTTATCAGGTGTTGTTGTATCTTTTAATTCTAAATTATCTTTAGCTATTGTCAAACCAGTAAATGCTTCTTTAACTTGTTCTACAGTAGCATTTTCATCACCTAAAACAACTTTAGCTTCTTCTAAAGCTTTTTCTAAATTAGCCCAGCTTTCTTCTGTATATTTAGATTTATCTAAACTTTCTACTTCTGAAATTAATGTTTCTAGTGATGTTTTATCAATAGAAAGTTTAATTTCTTCTAAATTGATAGGTTCACCAGCTTTAACACTAACTGGCATATTAAATTCTTTGTAACCTTCTGATACTACTTTTAATGTATATTCTCCATAAGGAACATTTTTAAATGTATATTCACCTTTTAAATTTGTTCTAGCTGGTATTATTTTATCATTTTGAACAAGATTTAATTCAACATTATAAACTGGATTTCCATTTGCTGTAACAATACCAGAAACTATATTTGTTTCCTCAACTATATCATTAGATGTAACTTCTAGATTATCAATAGCAAATTTAGCTCCACCATTTCTACATTCAAAACCTACATATCCTGGAGTTAATTGTAGTTTGTTGTCTAAAGTTAAATTATCAATAACTTTAACCCCATCAACCCATAAAGAAACATTTTTATCATTAAGTTCTACTTTAAAGTGGGTTGTTGTACCAGCTTGCATTTTTGGACCATTGTACATATTAGTCCATACATTACCATTTTCATTCCAGAACTCGCAGAAATATTGGTTAGGAGAATCTCCAACACCTACATATAAGTAGTCATTCATATTATTAGCTCTTAAAGCAACACCAAAACGGTTTGGACTACCAGCAGGTGTAACATCAAATTCCACAACTCCATTCTTAATCATAGGAGCTTTTGTATCGACTGTTACCCCAGTATTTCTTCCATATTCGTTTCTACCACCAGAGAATGTAATATTTAATTTTCCATCAGTTATAGATTTACCATTAGAACCACCTATACCTGGCAAATCTTGAAGATATGATGTATCTTCTGAAGAAAACTCATTCAAGTAATCTGGCATTGATTTGTAATTTAAAGTTATTTCTTTAGTTACAACTTCATTTGCTACAGTTTCAACGGTTTCAGCATAAATAGTTTCATATCCTTTAGCTTCTATTCTTGCTGTATAATTTCTAACAAAAATATTTTCTAAGTTAAATGTACCATCTTCTCCTGTTGTAGCTTCAATTTTTTCACCTTTATCAGATGTCAAAACAATTTTAGCATCTTTAACAACTTGGTTTTCTTCATTTTTCACAGTACCTTTAACAGCTGTTGTTATAGGAGTTAAAGCATCAATTGCATTTCTTAGATTTTCTGTTGCATCTTTAACTTGTTGTTCTGTTGCGTCTTGACTATTAGCAACTTCTTCTGCTTTTGTTAATGCTTCTTTTAATTTAGCAAATTGTTCTGCTGGATAATCTTCTTCATACTTAGTCTTAGCTTCACTAATAGTGTCTAATAGCTCACCTTTTTGAACCTTACTAACTTCAATAATAACATTGTCAATAACAATATCTTTGTATCCACCGAAGTTTTGTTCTTTATCTGCAGTTCCTTGAGTATTTGGAGCTTTACCAGTTGAGTAAATACCAAACCAAGTATTTCCAGACTCATCACCAACAATTGTAAATTTAGCTCTTTGTGTACTAGCTACTTTGTTATTTTGTTTTGCATCTTCTGGCAATGTAGCTTTTAAAGGAATTTGTGTAAGTGTGTTTAATGTATATTCACCACTTCCATAAGCTATAGCATATGTGCCGTCACTACCTGATTGATAATCAAAACTAACATCATAAGTTACACCTGGCTCAAATCTAAAGTTTTGAGGAATTGTTTGATAAAGCATTCTATTTCCTTGTGTCAATCCCATTGTTTTTAAAGACCAATTTGCGTCATCACCAGTAGCAACACCTTCAGCCTTACTATCTGTAATAACATCGTCTAATTTTTTAACATCCCAACCTTTTTGAGTATATGGATCATTTTTTTCAGACAAGTGAGGTCTATTGTCTTCGACACCTTGAATATCACTCATTACAAAAGGATATATTCCTTGTGCATTATTTTCAAAATCTTGAGTAAATTTAACAAGTTTGCCGTCTTCATCATAAACAAAGTTATCAACACTACTATTTTTTACAACTCTTAAATCATCAAAATATGCACTACCAACTCCTGCTTCTTTACCTAATGTTATAGTAACTTCTCCACTTTGAGGAGCAACAAAATAAACATACATATTTTGGAAATAGCTTGTTCTATCTATTGTTGGAGAATTTGTGCTATGAGCATCAGCTTTAACATAGTTTTTAGCTATGGAGCGTTGTGTAAAGTTCTCTGCTAAAACTTTATCTCCGTCTTTTATAGCAATTGTAGCTTTAGAGTCACTTCTATTATCTACAGCAACATAGAAAGCATATTTTTCTCCAGCTTTTAAACCAGTAATTTTTTGAGTCATTTCAACTTCGCCATCTAGTTTTAATACTGGGTTACTAGCTTCTGTTTTTTGAATAACAGCTTCTCCAGAGCCTGTTTTTGTGTATTGGTCTAATTTACCACTATTAAAACCAACATCAATCATACCAGTACCAACACTCCATACTATTTCAGGAGCTGATTCTGCACCCTTAGCTACAACATAAGGAGTTTCTGCTTCAGCTGTTAAAGTTATAGAACCATTTTGAACCTCAACTTCTTTTTCTTCTGTTCTTCCAGTATCTGTTAATTTATAAACTTTAACAGTGGATAGATTTTTCCAGCTTTCTGGCAATTCCCAACTGCTTTCTCCACCTTTAGTATTCCAGTGATATAGTTTTTCTTTAGAAGACTCAACTTTTTCTCCAGTTTCAGAATCCCATACCCATGGTAATAAGTAAGATTCATCACCTTTACCACTACCATCACCAGGAGATAAATGACCTTTTAATACAGTAATACCATTTAACTTCATTTCTCTATAACGATAATCTGAATTTAATTCTGTACTGTATTCATCACTACCACGGGAAATAACTAGTTCTCCTAAATCACCATTTAATTTTACTGATTTATCAGTTTGGAAAGTTTCACCTGTTGGAAGTGTTACTTGTTTACCTAATTCCCAATTAGTAACTTTAAAATGTTGAACAAATTTTGTAGATATGTTTTGAGTAAATAAATTATTTACATAAGCATCATAATCATTTCTACCTTGCCAACCTTCAAAGTCTTTCATGTTATATCCACCTAAAAGAGGAGCATTTGCATGACCACCATATGAAGGATAATCAGCAACCCAAGAATCTTTTTGATGATTTCTCAAGAAACGCATAATTCTACTATTAATACCTTTCATTCCAGAACCACCATAAGTTAAATCAGCAGCCCAGTGTTGGAAAGTAGAATCATATTCGTTTGCATAACCCCATTCATGAGCTATTCTCCAACCATTAGACACAATATCATTTGTAAGTCTTCTTGTTTGCCAAGCATCTTCTGCACCTGATTGACCATTTCCCCAAACATCAACATAAACAAAATTTAATTTTTGTCCTACTTTTGTTTCAAGTTCATCAAAACGAGCAGTTCTTCTACCTGACATTAAATCAAATAATCCGTTAATACCAATACCTTGGTCTAACCATGTCCAGCCATAATTTAACTGACCATTATCATTTCTTCTTGCTAATTCTTCATCAAAAGCTTTTGCCTCTGTATACATTTCACTAGCATTTACATGAATACCAAAACGAGCACCTAATTTAGAGCCATCGTCCATCATAGTAATCATGTCTTCTACGCCACCAATTCTCTTACCTATATCAGCATAATCTGGGTGACCTGAGTCATGTCCTTCATTTCCATAACCTTTTAATAAAATTGATTGACCTAAACCGTCTGTATGTGACGCTATTTTTTTAACATTATCAAGTGTTTTTAAGAATGGATTTTGTGCTTGTCCACCAAAGTTCATAGCAATACGATAAGCTACTAATTCTGGCACTTCTTCACTACCATAAGGATTATGCATTACATCTCTTAAAGCAATAGCAGCATCTTGCCAGTCTGCTGTACCATCGTTATTATTATCAACAGCAATACTTACAGTTACCTTTGGATTTTCAAGGTGAGATACCACTTTTGTTTCAGTTTTTAACTCTGAAGTTATTTTTGTAGAAACTTTTCTATCATAATACCATGTAGAACTTGATAATCCCACATGTTTAACTCCACCTTTATCTTGAGTAGAAACTGTAACACGCTTATTATCAGAACCTCCAGCACCTCCACCAAACTCGGAGTTACTATCTATACCAGCACTTAAATCTCCGTTAGAAACAAAAGCATAAAAATATTTTTCACTACCTACATTTCTTTGAGCATTAACATTAGAGAAAACGTCGCCACTTTTTCTTGTATCTCCATTTACATTAGCACCAGCAAATTTTGAATTTTCATTTTCACTACTTACTGATACTAAACTGTGATTTGGAATATCAATAGTTTGTACTGGATTTTCATCATTATTTAATTTGTTTTCAACATCAGTAATTTCAAAAGTTAAATCATTATCACTAACTTTTATTTCTGCAGTAATGACAGCGTCTATACCATCACCTTTACAAACCATAGTATAAACAACTTTATCTTTTTGTTCTTTTGATGTAATTTCTGGTTTAATATTTTTACCATTTATAACTATTGTATCTAAAACAGAAGTTTGACCATTAATAGTCTTATCCCCAACATTATATCTAATAACTCTAGGGAAGTTTTGGTCTACTTCAACTTGCATATCTTGTGTTTCTAAGATATATTTTTTTACTTCAACTTCTTTTAATGTAATTTCTTTAGCTGAAATATCACTATCTGTAATAGTTACTTCTTCAGAAGTTGTTGTATATCCATCTTTTTCAAAGGATAAAGTATATGTATTTGGTAATAGTCCTGTAATTTTGTAACTACCATTTTCATCAGTTTTTGCAACTATTTTATTATCAATTTTAACATTAACAGCACTAACAAATTTTCCATTTTCATCTTTTACAACACCGGATATATCATAGGCTGTAATATCCTCTTGTGAACTATAGTGCATGTTTTTAATATACATGTCTGTATATTCTTGTCCAAAAGTACCACAACTTAAAGCTATATCTCCTGTCATTTGAGCTTTAAAATCAGAATAATCTACTTCACCTAGCTTTTCTCCGTCTAACTCAACTAATACTTTTGTTCCGTCCCAAGATAATTTCAAATGACTATCTTTATTGGCTTGTGATATTTTTGATGAATTTGTTATAGCTCCATAAGGATCTGTTTCACCATATTTTTGCCAATACCAACCTGTAGCATTATAACCTATAAATAATCCTTTTCTAAATTCTGAATGTCCTAAAAATACTCCAAATCTATTTTTAGCCCCATCTTGAGGTGATTTAAAATCAAATTCAACATAACCTTCAGCAGAAAAATCTAAATCTACTTGCTCATCACTTTTAAAAATTGCAGATGCGTTATTTTTATCATTTCCAGCGTTATTTTTATTGTTTGGACCAGATTTTATATGTAAATATCCGTCTTTTATCTCATTTATAACGCCATCTGAATTACTTATACAGTTAAACTTTTCTGTTACTGTAGCATCTGGTTTTGTTGTAGATTGTAATTCATTTGTATCTTCTGATAAATTTGTTTCATTATTTTCAACTACGCTATTATTTTCATTTACTGTTTGAGCAATTGTTAAAACTGTTTCATTAGCTCCCATTGTTGTAACTAATGAAGCAATTAAACCAATTGCCAAAATTTTTCTCATATTTCTTTTTCTCTTGCTCACTAAAAATTCTCCTTTCCAAGTAAAACAATAAAATATCACAAAATTATCACTTGTTTATTATAAATTATATAAAATATTTTTACAATACAATCATATATTGTGCAATATAGCTATATTGTTGCATATTTTATATATATTGTTATTTTGGAGTATAATACTATAAATTTATTCTTATTTACTAAAAAAAGTAGCAACAATAAGTTGCTACTTTTTACTATTTTATTTAGATAATAACCAAACTAATTCATCTTCGTGTCTTTTTGGTCTTTGCATTAAATCTTTTAATGCTAAATGTATATTTTTATCATTATATAACACATTGTATAATTCTTCAACAATAGGCATTTCAACATTATATTTCTTAGATAATTTATAAGCTGATTTACAAGCTATACAACCTTCAACAGTCATACCTACTTTTTTAATAGCATCATCAGCCTTTAATCCTTGGCCTATTAATATCCCAGCTCTACGATTTCTTGAATGCATACTTGTACAAGTTACAATCAAATCTCCTACTCCTGTTAATCCAACAAATGTTTCTGCTTTAGCTCCCATTGCAACACCAAGTCTTGATATTTCAGCAATACCTCTAGTCATTAAAGCAGCTTTAGAATTATCACCTAACTCTAAACCATCACAAATACCAGCACAAACTGCAATAATATTTTTTAATGCTCCACCTAATTCAACGCCAATAATATCATCATTAACATATAATCTTAAAGTATCACTCATCATTACATTTTGTACAACTTCAGCAGATTCTCTATCCAAAGAAGTAGCAACTAAAGTAGTAGGCACACATCTAGCTATCTCCTCTGCATGTGATGGTCCTGATAAAATAACAACTTTATTTTCAGGATATTCTTCGCTTATAACAACAGACAATCTTTTTTGTGTGCTTTCTTCAAATCCCTTACCAACATTTACTAAAATAGTATCCTTAGATATATACTCTTTTGCTTTTTGGCAAACATCTCTCAATGCAAATGAAGGCACAGCAAATATAATCATTTCGCTTCCTTTGATGTCGTCTAAATCACTGGTTAAAGTTATAGATGCATCAACGGCTATACCTGGCAATAATTTTTTATTTTCACCAAATTTTCTTATATTGTCGATTTCTTCTTTAAATGCGCTCCATAAAATAATATCATGGTCTTGTCTATGTAATGTTACTGCTAATGAAGTACCAAATCCACCAGCACCTAATATTGATATTCTCATAATTATCTCCTCTATTCAATTAAGATTTAACTTAATTATATCATATAAAAAATATAATGTATTAACATATAATTAAAAACGGATTGTATTAAAATTAACATATAATACAATCCGTTATATTTTAATAAAATTGACGATAAATCAATATCAAGATAAATACAATTGATAAAACTAATGTCATAGCAAATAAAAATTTAATTCTACCTTGTTTCTTCAATTATATCACCTTATTTCTTATTTTTAGAGCCAAACTTATTTTCTTCGCCTTTTATTAAACGAACAATGTTAGCTCTATGCATCAATATAATAAATAATGCCATACAACTTGCTAATGTTACTTCTAATATAATATTATTAGCATTTTCTGCAACTCTTATAAAATATAAGGCTATCGGAAAAGCTATAGAAGATAATATTGAGCCTACAGAAACTATTCTAGTTATAGCAACGGCAATAATAAACACAACTAAGCTACACAAAAATGCATAAGGTGCTAACATAATCAAAGCTCCAGATGAAACTAAAATACCTTTTCCACCTTTAAAGCCATAATATACAGGAAATACATGTCCCAATAAAGCACATATTGCACAAATGTACTCAGCTGTAAATGAACTTGCATCTTTTACAATAAATGTAAAAACTAATCTTGCAACTAAAACTGCTAAAAGTCCTTTTGAAAAATCTCCTAATAAAGTAAGCAAAGCAGGTGTCTTTCCAACAGTTCTTAAAACATTTGTCATGCCAGCATTTTTACTGCCACAATCTCTAATATCTTTACCTGTAAATGCTTTAGTAACAATTATAGCAAAATTTATACTACCGAAAAGATAAGCTATTAAAGCACATACAACCAAACAAACTATATATAACATAATAATATCTCCCTGCTATTTAGTATCTTTTTTATCTCTTTCTCTAACTATAAATCTAACAGGAGTACCCTCTAATCCAAAAGAATCTCTAATTTGATTTTCAATATATCTTCTGTAAGAGAAATGGAATAAATCTGCTCTATTTACAAAAGCAACAAAAGTAGGAGGATTTGTAGAAGGTTGAGTCATATAGTAAATTTTTAATCGTTTGCCTTTATCAGATGGTGGTTGAACTCTAGCTGTAACATAAGCTAATAAATCATTTAACACACCAGTAGCAATTCTAATAGAGTTTTGCTTTTTAACATGAACTATCATTTCATACAATTTATTTAATCTTTGACCTGTTTTTGCAGAAATAAATACAAATGGAGCATAAGACATAAAACTGAAATTTCTCTCTAAATCTGCTTGCATTTCACGCATTGTTTTGTCTGTTTTATTTTCAACAGCGTCCCATTTATTAACAGCAATAATACAAGCTTTACCTTGTTCATGTGCATATCCTGCAATCTTACTATCTTGTTCTGTAAAACCAACATTTGCATCGATAACTATAACACAAACATCACTTCTATCAACAGCCATATGAGCTCTCAATACGCTATATCTTTCGATATTTTCTAATACTTTTGATTTTTTTCTAATACCAGCAGTATCAATAAATACAAATTTACCATAAGAATTTTCAACTGTAGAGTCTGTTGCATCTCTAGTTGTACCAGCAATATTAGAAACAATCATTCTTTCTTGACCTGTAATTTTGTTTACTAAACTTGATTTACCAACATTAGGTTTACCAACAACAGCAACTTTAATTACATCATCGCCATATTCTTCTTCTTTTTCTTCTGGTAAATAATCGTATACTAAGTCTAATAAATCACCAGTACCATGACCATGTGAAGCAGATACTTGAACAGGATCTCCTAAACCTAAATTATAAAATTCATAAAACTCAGCTGGAGGTTCGCCAACTCCATCACATTTATTAACACATAAAATAATAGGTTTACCAGTTTTTAAAAGCATACTAGCAACTTCATGGTCTGTAGCTGTAAGACCATCTTTCATATCTGTAACTAAGATAGTTACATCAGCTGTATCAATAGCAATTTGAGCTTGTCTTCTCATTTGAACTAATATTACATCATCTGAAGCAGGTTCTATACCACCTGTATCAACAAGCATAAATTTTCTATCACGCCACTCACACTCAGAATAAATTCTATCCCTTGTTACACCAGGAGTATTTTCAACAATTGATAGTCTTTGTCCTATTAATTTGTTAAATAGTGTAGATTTCCCAACATTAGGACGCCCTACAACTGCAACAATCGGTTTTGCCATAATGATTTTCCTCCTTTATAATTATTCCTCTATAAGCCCTTGTAATAAACAATCTCCTTGAGTGCCTATAAGCTTTATTCTAACACCAAGAGCTTTTTCAACATCTTCCACTGTATAATCGTCTAAAAACTTATCTTGTTCATGTCTTAACATACAGTTTGGTAAAATTAAGACATCTCCAAGATTTTTACCTTTTAATTGATCTATAATATCAGTTGCAGTAACTAATCCTGCTACTGTAATTGTCGTACCAAAAAAATTATTTTGAATAGCTATAACTTCACAATTTAAACCTGTCCATTTTTGTTTTGCTTTTTGAACTAAATCATTTATGAATGGTTGAGCATCTGTTCCTGTGGCAATAGTTATATTTCTTACTTTATCATCACCATCTAAAGTTTCATAAAGTTGATTAAAATCAGAATATAACATTGAAATTACACCAACACCATTTTCCAATTGTGCAAAATCTTCATAAAAATCATCACTTGGTAGTGGTAGTTCTGCTCTTAAATAAAATTCATCAGAAGCATAAGCAAGTCTTGTGCCATGTTTCTCATAAAAATCGTCAGAAAATTCGTTTACTATTCTTATAACATCACGAGCAGTTTCTCTGTTATATCTTTCTAAAGGATATAACCCTTCTCTATATTTAGTAAGACCAACTGGAACACAAGCAACGCTTAGTATATTAGGATATAAACTACCTAAATCTCTTAAAGTTCTTTCAAGTTCTTTTCCGTCATTTATTCCGGGACATAAAACTAATTGGCAATTTATATCTATACCAGCATCTGACAACTGTTTTACATATCCTAATTTTTCACCTGCAAATCTATTTTTCATCATTTTACTTCTAAGTTCTGGATTTGTAGTGTGTACTGAAATATTTATAGGACTTATTTTCATTTTTATAATACGGTCTATTTCAGATTGCTTTAAATTTGTCAAAGTTATATAGTTACCAAATAAAAATGATAATCTAGCGTCATCATCTTTAAAATATAAGGATTCTCTCATACCAGGTGGCATTTGGTGAACAAAGCAGAATATACAATCATTAGTACAACTTCTTTGTTTATCCATCAAATAAGTTTCAAATTCCAAACCTATATCTTCATATTGTTTTTTTCTTAATTTTAATACAAGATATTTATTTTCATCTCTTTTTACTATAACTTTAAGGGTTGTTTCTGTTATATAAAATTGATAATCCAAAACATCTACTATTTCATTGCCATTTATAGATACAAGCACATCATTTGGTTTTATACCATTTTTTTGTGCAACACTTCCATCAACAACATTGGTTATATAAACAGACATTTAATCATTCCCCTTTCTAGTAAATCCGTAAAACATGAGCTAAAAAAATAACCGCCTATACAAAGGCGGTATTTTTTCAGTTCATGAACTTTATGTAACAGATTATTAAAACCCATCACAAAGTAAAATCTAACTGCAACATCAGCAGTCAGAAGCATTTTGCAATTATGCTTCTTTTTTGATTACTTGAACACCTTTGTAGTATCCACAATTACCACAAACTTTGTGTGGAGCTTTTAATTCACCGCATTGTTCACATTTAGAAAATGCTGGCATATCTAATTTCCAAACTGCTGAACGTCTTTTGTCACGTCTTGCTTTAGAGACTTTTCTCTTTGGTACTGCCATTTTGGCACCTCCTTATATTAGTACAAAATACTTATTTTAATAGCTCACCCAAAATAGCAAGTCTTGGATCAACTAAGCTATCATTGCAATCACAGCTACCTTTATTAAGGTTTTGTCCACATTTACTGCACAAGCCCTTACAGTCTTCGTTGCAAAGCAACTTTGATGGTAGATTAAGAAGAATATCTGATAGTACTAAATCATCTAAATCTAAAACATGATTTTGTACAACAATATATTCATCATTGTCTGTATTAAGCTCAGCTACTAAAATATGCTCAAATGAATAAGAATAATCTCTTTCAAATTCATCTAAACAACGGTCACATTCCACTCTAATAGAGAAATCAGCATCCATGTTTAAAAATACAACACCTGCTTTATTTTCTATTTTACCTGTAACATGAACGGGTTTAAAAAATGGCTTGCTACCGAACAGCTCATAATCTGATAAATCAAGTTGATAATCTATATTATAGACATCACCAACTACTTCAAACAGCTGTTTTAAATCAATAGACATAATAACACCTCTTTACGCTGTGCCTAAATATTATAATAAAAAATACGCTAAATGTCAACACATAAAATATATTTTTTATATGCTACACAGTATTGTACCATAAAAAACATATTAAGTCTAGTAATATTTATTAAATTAGCTGTATTTTATAAAAACCAAATTATTGTTATTACTATTTTCTTCAGAAAATCTAAATCCATCAGAAGAAAAATTTTTAACCAAATTTATATCATTTATTTGATTTTTCACTATAAACCTAGCCATTAAACCTCTAGCTTGTTTTGCTAAAGTTGCTTGTGTTTTTAGTTTGCCATCTTTTTGCACTAAAAATTCACAGTTAAACATTTTTTCTTTATTTTTTAAATGTGATATAAAGCTTTTAGAATACTCTTTAGAACATAAATTTAAAATAATATCATTCTCTTTTTCTAATTCTAAAGCTATTGTATTACCCCAGAAATCATATATATCTTTACTATCATCTATAGATATTTTACTTTGCATTTCTAATCTATATGGATATATACTGTCATAAGGTTTTAATACCCCATACATAGCACTAATAATTCTAATAGTATCATTTGCAAAGTTCAACTCTTTTTCATTTAACGAGTTAACATCAAATCTTTTATACAAAATTCCGTCATAAGCTTTTATTGCTATAACACCACATTTATCAAACTTAAAACTTTGCATACGATTTATATTTTCAAGTGCTATTTTTTGATTTACTTTCATTTTATTTTGAAAATCTTCTTTATTAAATGTTTTCAACACATTATAAATTGATTTAGTCTTATCTAAAAATGTAGGTAAGTTTAACTTCTTATCTTGTAAAACTACATCTTTCATAGTTTTTGTTGGTGATAATAAAACTAGCATTATTCACCTTTTAAATAAGCTAAAACTTCACTTGGATTATCTTTAGCTTTTACTTTCTCAAATATTTTTTCAATATTTCCATTTTCATCTATTACAAATGTAGTTCTAACTATACCCATACTTACTTTACCATATAATTTCTTTTCTTGCCATACACCATAGTCTTGTAAAACATCTAAATCTTTATTAGATAATAGCTCAAAAGGTAATTCATATTTATTTGTAAAGTTTTGATGAGTTTTAACAGTATCTTTATTAACACCAATTATAACAGCATTCAAATCATTTATTTCTTTATTATAATCTCTAAAAGCACATGCTTGAGCTGTACAACCTGCAGTATTATCTTTTGGATAGAAGTATAGTACAACTTTCTTTCCTTTATAATCGCTTAATCTAACTTCTTCTCCATTTTGATTTTGTAAAACAAAATCAGGAGCTTTTTGTCCTACTTCTAACATTTTATTTACACTCCTTTTCATTGTATACTATTATTGTATCATTATTTTTTATTATTTCAATAAAAAATTTAATTATTTAATAAATAGTGAGAAAATAGTCGTAATTTGTTGATTTTTGAACTAATAAGTGGTATAATCATAGAAATATTTAAAAATTTATTTAAGATTAAGAGGTGCCTTATGAAATTACTTGAAGAACGCATTTTAAAAGATGGTAAAATGCGAGATGGTGGTATATTAAAGGTAGATACTTTTTTAAATCACCAAATGGATATAAAATTTTTAAATGAAATCGGTAAAGAGTTCAAAAGATTATTTAGCGACCAACAAATCACAAAGATACTAACTATCGAAGCTTCCGGTATTGCTATAGCATCAATTGCTTCTCAATATTTTGATTATGTGCCTGTTGTTTTTGCTAAAAAAACAAAGTCTAAAAATTTAGATGGAGAACTTTTAACTTCTCAAGTGCGTTCTTACACAAAAGGCATTGTTACAGATATACAAGTTGAAAAGAAATTTTTAAAACCAGAAGATAAAATTTTAATCATCGATGATTTCCTAGCTCGTGGACAAGCATTAATGGGACTTATAGACATCGTAAATCAAGCAGGAGCTACTGTAGTAGGCTGTGGTATTGTTATTGAAAAAGGCTTCCAAGACGGTGGCAAAATGCTAAGAGATAAAGGTATTAGAGTTGAATCTTTAGCAATTGTTGATTCAATTGGCGAAGGTAGCATTTCATTTATAGAACAATAATTAAATAAACAAAAAGTGTCAATCAAAAGATTGACACTTTTATTATTATGTTTTGTTTCTTTTAATAACTTTTAATCTACTAAATTCTTCTCTTTCTTTTTCTTCAAGAGAATCACTTATAAACTTAATGGTAGACTCAAATTGAGGAATAATTATATTACTCAAAGCATTAGCCCTTCTTTGAGTTTTCTTAATTTCGTTTGCTAGTCTACAAACACTATTATCAACTTCTGCTAAAGTTACTGTTAAATGTTTAACTTTTTCAAAGCAAGCATAAGCTATATCAAATTGTGAGTTTGTATCTGTAAAACCGTATGTTTTTTCAGGTTGTGTACTATTCAAAGTAACTTTTGGAATTTCAACTCCCATAACACTTCTATAAGTAATATGCACACCATTTTCAATCTCAATTCCACCTGCTATATTTTCAATGATACCCATAGTAATATTAGCAGTTTGTAAAGCTTTATATGCTCTAGCATAAGTTTCTTCAATATCTCCTCTAATAGCTTTTGCAGTGTCAATCAAAGACACCATTTCTCTAACCAAGATATTTCTTTTTCTATCCATAAGTTCAAAGCCCAATGTTGCTAAGCTTAAAGATTTTTTGGTGTTAATTAAATTCCCTTTTGTTGGGAATACAGCCATAGCCACTTACAAAACACCTCCTTAAAATCTATATTAAAACTGATTAATATTTTTTCATTTTTCTAAAGCGATCAGCACGATTAGAATCATAGAATTGGAATAACAATTCAGTATCAATTCTATCAAGTTCTTGTTTAGGTAATAGACATAATAAATCCCAACCTAAATCAAGAGTTTGCTCTATTGTACGGTCTTCATTATCTGCTTGGTTAATGAAGTTTTGTTCAAATTGTCTACCAAATTCCAAATAAGCTTTATCAGTCTCTGATAATTCTTCTTCACCAATAACTGACGCTAATGATCTTGCATCATTAACTTTTGCATAACAAGCAAACAATTGGTTTGCAACAGCTTGGTGGTCTTTTCTTGTATATCCTTCCCCGATACCGTCTTTCATAAGACGAGATAATGAAGGCAAAATAGAAATTTCAGGATAAATACCTGCTTGTGATAAACCTTTATCTAAAACAATTTGTCCTTCTGTAATATATCCTGTTAAGTCAGGGATAGGGTGAGTAATATCACCATTAGGCATAGTTAATATAGGAATTTGTGTAACAGAACCAGTAGAACCTTCAATAACACCTGCTCTTTCATATAGAGAAGCAAAGTCAGAATACAAGTATCCTGGGAAACCTTTTCTACCTGGAATTTCACCTTTAGATGATGAGAATTCCCTAACAGCTTCAGCATAAGAAGTCATATCTGTTAAAATAACAAGAATATGCATATTATGTTTAAATGCTAAATATTCAGCTGCTGTTAAAGCACATCTTGGTGTTAAGATACGCTCAATAATAGGGTCGTTAGATAAATTCAAGAACATAACAACTCTTTCTAAAACGCCACTTTCTTCAAATTTAGCTTTAAAGTAATCAGCAACGTCATTTTTAACACCCATAGCAGCAAAAACAACACCAAATCCTTGTCCAGCTTCATCAGCAATTTTAGCTTGTCTAACAATTTGTACAGCTAATTTATTGTGACTTAAACCTGAATCAGAGAAAATAGGTAATTTTTGACCACGAATAAGAGTAGTTAATGCGTCGATAGAAGAAATACCTGTATTGATATAGTTTCTAGGATAAACCCTTGAAACTGGATTTATCGGTTTACCATTAATATCTTCGAATTCATCAGGATAAATATCGCCTAAACCGTCAATAGGTTTACCAGCACCATTAAAAATTCTACCTAACATTTCTTTTGATAAAGGTAATTCCATAG
This sequence comes from Oscillospiraceae bacterium, assembly GCA_017887325.1. GTDB lineage: Bacteria > Bacillota > Clostridia > Oscillospirales > Ruminococcaceae > Massiliimalia. Next base: position 46,980 of record JAGHIE010000022.1, read on the forward strand.
GTTTACCTGTAAATTTAGTAGTTGTATTTTTTAATGAAAGGTCATTAGTACCTTCAAAAACTTGCACAACAACTCTTTCGCCTTCAATTTCAACAATACGACCTAATCTGGAAGTACCATTATCTAATTTAAGTTCAACTAATTCTTCAAAACTAGCATCTTTAACATTATCTAATACAACAAGAGAACCGTTAATTTCGTTTACTCCCATATATTGTACAGAAATAGCCATTTATTTCACTCCAGTCTATTGAAAGCAATTTTTATCTATCACTTTCAGCAATTTTTTCATCTATTTCTTTGTAGTAATCTTTGAACATTTCTAATTTATCATTAGGAACATCATATTTAATACGATTTAATTTATCAAATATACCAGTAGAAATAATATTTGAAATAGGAATACTTCTCATAACTAATTCATTAGCTTTATCGTATAAATAAAGAATTACTTTCATCATTTCATATTGTTTTTCCATAGGAACGAAAGTATCATCTTTGTGGAAAGCATTTTGTTGTAAGAAACCAACCCTAACAACTTTTGCCATTTCGATAACTAATTTTTGGTCATCAGGAAGAACATCAGCACCAATAAGTTTTACAATTTCCATTAAGTTAGCTTCTTCTGCTAAAAGTGCTGTAATTCGTTTTTTCATAGGAATAAAATCTTTACCTATCTTTTCATTATAATAGTTTGTAAAGTCATCATCATATTCACTATAACTTGTCATCCAGTTAATAGCTGGATAGTGTCTTGCATAAGCCAAAGATTTATCAAGTGCCCAGAAACAACGAACGAAACGTTTTGTATTTTGTGTTACAGGTTCAGAGAAGTCAGCACCTTGTGGAGAAACAGCCCCAATAATTGTAACAGAACCTTCTGTATCATTTAAATTAATCATATAACCTGCACGTTCATAGAAAGCACTAAGTCTTGATGGTAAGTAAGCAGGATAACCTTCTTCAGCAGGCATTTCTTCCAAACGACCAGAAATTTCTCTTAATGCTTCAGCCCAACGAGATGTTGAGTCAGCCATTATAGCAACATGGTATCCCATATCTCTATAATATTCAGCAAGAGTGATACCTGTATAAATAGAAGCTTCCCTAGCAGCAACAGGCATGTTAGAAGTATTAGCAATCAATACTGTACGGTCTGTTAAAGCTTTATTAGTTCTAGGGTCAACAAGTTCAGAGAATTCTTCCAAAACTTGAGTCATTTCGTTACCACGTTCACCACAACCGATATATACGATAATATCAGCGTCACACCATTTTGCTAATTGGTGTTGAGTCATAGTTTTACCAGTACCAAATCCACCAGGAATAGCAGCAGTACCACCTTTTGCAATTGGGAACATAGCATCAATAATTCTTTGACCAGTAATCAAAGGTCTGTCTATAGGTAATCTTTTTTGTACAGGTCTAGGAGTTCTGATAGGCCATTTTTGACAAAGAGTTAAATCATGTTTTACACCGTCTTCATCTTCGATAACTACAACTGTATCGTTAACAGAATAATAACCATTATCTTTAACACTAACAACTTTACCTGATAACATAGGTGATAACATACATTTGTGTAAAATCAATGCAGTTTCTTGACAAGTAGCATAAACATCGCCACCTTTAAGTTCGTCACCTACTTTTACAGTTATATCAACACTATATTTTTTATCTAAATTTAAAGAAGGAATATCAGAACCAATTCCAATAAAAGCGCCTTCGTTTTTAGCCATATTTTTCAAAGGTCTTTCAATACCGTCAAAAATATTTGAAAGTATACCAGGACCTAAAGTTGCACATAAAGGAGAACCAGTAGGATAAACAGGTTCACCTGGTTTTAAACCAGTTGTGCTTTCATAAACTTGTATAGTTGTTTCTTTTGATGTTATAGAAATAACTTCACCTATTATTTTATTTTTTCCAACATAAACCATTTCTAGCATAGAGAAATCTTTTGTATCTCTCAACTTTACAACTGGTCCGTTGATTGAATATATAACATTAGCCAATTTATTCACTCTCCAATTAAATTCTTAAAGCAATACAATAATTAAATATTAACTGTCATACCACAAGAAGAATAGAATTTTTGCTTTTCGTCTTCAATTAAAGTTTTAAATGTTTGGTCAATTAAAAGACCAGCTTCTTCATTTATTAATGTAAAACCACCTAAATGGTTTTTCTTATCTACTAAAACATCTGTAATAGCAGGAACTTTCTCTTTTATTTTTTCTAATAATTGTAAATCTTTTTTAGAAACTAAAATTTTACCTGTTTCACAAGGGAAAACTTTCAAACTCTCATTAAGTTTATCAACAATGAAATCAAAATATTTATCTGAGTTTGAAAACTCAACTAATTTTTCACTAACTTCATCAAATATTTTTTGAGCTAATGAATTTCTATACATAAAAATAGATCTTTTTGTTTGTAATTCATATCTAGTTATATCTTGACGATATTTATGTTTAATTTCTTGAACTTTTTCTTGCATATAATTAAACATACGATTATAGTCGTCATTTTTAGCTTTTTCTATTTCTCTTTTTTCGTATTCTTTTACTTCTTCTTCAAGTTGACTAATTTTTTCATCAGTCTCTTGTAAAATAGCATTTTCAAATGCTCTTAATTTATCTTTATTAAAAGACATTCTTAGCACCTACTTTTTTATAATCTCATAAAGTTTAAAGTTTAACACCAATTGCCTCTTGAACATACTTAGTAATTCCGTCAGTAATATTTGCATTACCATGTCTATCTGGAATTTCTACTAACAAAGGAAACTTTTGTCTAATTTTTATTTCGTAAACGAAGTCAGAACATAGTTCAAATAATTTTTCAGAAATTAATACAATACCAACTTCTTTATCTTCACAAGTTTTTTTAATTGCTTCAATAGTTTCATCATATTCATGGACAACAATTCCATCTATACCTGCTAAACGCAAACCCATCTGAGTATCTATATTGTCACTAATACAAAATAATTTCATACTCAAACCTCACTTTATAATATGATTATTACTAAAATCTTTCACACTTAATTTAATAACGCTTTCAAAAGGTAACTTATTTTATTAAAGCAACCCCTTGAAAGCGAATTATACTTTTTATTATAAGCTATTAATAATCATAAATGAAATCAATAATCCGTAAATAGCAATACCTTCGCCCATACCAACGAATACGATTGATTTACCAAATGCTTTAGGGTCTTCACTACAAGCACCGATAGCAGCAGGTGCAGCAGATGCAACAGCTAAACCTGTACCAATACAACCTAAACCAACGCTTAATGCAGCAGCTAAGTAACCTAAACCTTGACCAACACTAATACCACCGTCAGCAGTTGTTGCAGCCATAATAAATTGACCTACTGGTGTTAAAAATGCAGCTAAACATACACCAAAGAAACTACATAGATTTAAAACAACTGAGCGTTTTGCAGCTTTACCTGTTTTTTGTTTTCTATACGCATTGATAAGTGGTAACATAATTAATGTAACGATTGCTAATGGTAAAAGAAAAATTAATACGATATTCATAATAAAAACTCCATTCTGTCGCCTTGCAACGACTTAAATTTTATTTTTAATTTTAAGTAAACTATCTTTTGAAAACTGCAAGGTAATATTTTAAAATTTTCAAAAGATTTTATATAAAAGAATTTATGCAAATTCTTTTAAAACATTAATTTTCTGGAAACTCAACTTTGACAGGATCAAAAGCTTTTCCATCACCTTCATAAAATCTGTTAAATGTTTCATAAAATACAAGTCTTAGTACTTGTATACCTGCTAATAAGCCCTCTAAAACCATAACAAATATATTACCTATGATAACAACTATTATTCCAGCACCATCTAACATTTCTGATAAAGTCATTACAACTGCCATCATACCTGCATGGCTTAAAATAAATCCACCAATTCTCAAGAAAGATAAAGTATTAGTTACATAACTTAAACTCATTTCGAAAAGTTCAAAGAAGTTTTGTAGTATAAAACCACCAACTCCACCTTCTAAATGAACCTTTTTACCTTTTATCTTTTCAACAATAGGTTCTTTAAACATTAATATTAACATTGGTAATATTATAACTAATATTATAAATACAGGATTAAATAAATTAATACCTGAAGCTAAGAATAAAACAGCTGCTAAAATAGTTCCAGCATATAAGATCAAACCGACTAAACCATTATTACTTACAACAGCTCTTTCTATATTCTTTCGTTTAAATCCTAAATAAATATTTATACCAATACTACTTATTAATATGATAACACCTATTGCTACAGCAGAAATCAGTAACATATTAGTAGTTTGTGGCTTAAACACCTCAATAGGTTTTTCTGCAAAACCTATCCATTTGAAGAATGGATCTAACAAATGTTCATATCCAAAAACAGAACCATAAGCTACACCAAAAATCATACTTGAAATTCCAAGTCTTGACATTATAGCTCCCAGTTGCATTTTTTTCTTTTTCCATAAGAAAACACCAAGCAAACTAATTACTAAACCTTGTCCCAAATCTCCAAACATTATACCGAATAATAAAACATATATAAATCCGATAAAACTAGTTGGGTTGATATCGTAATAGTTTGGTAAACCATACATCTTAACAAACATTTCAAAAGGCTTAAAGAACCAGTTTGTTTTAAGTTTTACAGGAGGTTCTATATCTGCAATTTGTTCTACTGGATTTTCTTCGCAAATAATATTTGAATACTCATCAAATAGACTTGCAAAATGTTCAAATTTTTGACTAGGAACAAATCCTTCAATATAAAACTGACCATAAACTTGTTTTACAAATTTTCTGTATGCAAAAGTATCATTTTTTGTCTTTAATAAAGAATATATTTTTAATATTTTTTCTTTATTTTCTAACAATATTTTATTTTTACCTTCTTCAAGATTATTGATATTTTTCACAATATCTGCAATCTTACTCTTAATACTCTTCATCGCTAATTCCGGAGTACCCCTTGCAAAATCAGGAATATCAATTATTTCAAAATAAAGAGTTTTAAAAATATGATCTATTTCTTCTAAATGTGTGTTAGGAGTAAAATATATACCCCAGTAATAGTCTTCATCGTGGTCAAAATCAAAGAAAAAGAAATTATATTGTGAAAAATATTCAAGTTTAGCAAAACTGTCAACAGGCAATCTACCAAATCTTGCTACCATAACATCAGATGATAATATTTGTCTAATTTCAACATCTAAACCTTTTAAGTGTTCTACTTGATTAAGAGCTTGCTCATATATTATTTTTTCATCATTTAGAGCAACTATTTGATTTGAAATGTTTAAAACTTCATTTTTCTTATTAGATAGATATTCTTTAATTTGATTAGCATCTAAATTTAAATCAGAATAATCTTTAAACTTAGGTTTTAATTCAATTAAAGACATTACATCAAGCGTTAAGTTATAATTTTCTGAATAAGGATTATTTCCTTCAACAGATTTAAAATATTCTTCATTTTCTTTATTAGTAATATGAGGATTTTCTATATGAAATAATCCACTTTCACAACATTTTAACAACGCTAAATCTAATTTTTCAATATCTCCGACGATATGAACTTGTGACATCTTTTCAATAGACATCTAATATTCACCGTCCTTTATTATTTAATATTTCTTTTTTGTCTTGAAACTATTATCTTTCTTATTTCATCTTCATTTACACCATATCTTATACTTTCTATTATATTAATAACATTGTTAAACTCAACTTGGCTTACCATTACATATGAATAAAAAGCGACTGAAGCATATGAGGTAAAATGCATTTTATAAGAACAAGCATAATTTAAAATTCTCGTTGTATAATTTTCTATATAAGGCAATTCTACACTAGTAAAGTACTTTCCATAAGGAGTTTTATCTATAAACTCTTTTAATGTTGGAACTCCTTCTATATCTAAAAGCTCATTAAAGTCTTTAGCTCTCATTTTATAGTAATAAGGATAAATTCTACTTACTGCCTCTGCTTTAGAAATATTTCTATAACATTTAGCTCTATAAATATGACTTAAATTTAAAAGTTCTGTTTCAACACTTAACAAAGCTAATAAATCTTTTTGTTCTTGTCCTCTGTACTTTGTTTTTATAGCATTAAACAAACTTTTGTTATAATACTCATAAAAACTATGTTCGCAAGCAACATAATTAATTTCAGGCTTTTCAGGTGTTGGTCTAAACTTATTTAAAATTTCCTCATAATCTGTTCCTTTTAAAGCTAAAACTAACTCATCAAAATTAGTCGCTCTTGCTACTGCTAACAAATCTATATTTGTTTTATTTATCAAAAATCCTGGCAAATCAATGATAAAACTCTTAGCATTATCAGCTTTTAAAAGTAAAACCATTCGCAGTATTTCTCTTATTTCTTCTTTTACTATAATGTAATAAAAAAGACTTCTACTGTTATCAACTAAATATCTATACATTCTTGCATATTGGTCAAACAGCGATTTTCTCAACAAGTTTTCTAATTGACCTCTATGGATAGTACTTTCAGAAATATTTTGCAACGCTGTTGAAAAGTGAGTATTATTTTTTAAATATCCAGCAACTTCACTAACAGTTTTGCATTTCATCATTTCACTATATTGTTGTTGTGTAAGTAACTTACCATACATAGCTCTAGCTTTTGTTAAAATAGCCATTGAATTGTTTTGAGGCATATTTTTTCACCCACTTTAGACATTATTTACCAGTAATATTACTTACAATTGAACTGACCCATTTTTCTCTGTTAGCGTTATATAAATTCAATAATCTTTCTTGTTCTTCGTCTGAATTATTTTTTATTGCTAACATGCTATCTTGAGCACTAAGTTTTTCTGATTTTTCAAAAGTATCTAAATGCTCATTAGCATAATCTTCTATTTCTTTAGCCATTTTAATTTTTTGTTTATTTATTTTCTCAATAGCTTCTTGCTTTTTTCTAATAGCTTCATTCAATCTATTATTAGCTGAATGATCTATACTCATAATGCTATCCATTAAATCTTTCATAAAGCAATTTACCTCCTATCTATTATAATTCCATGAATGCTAAAATTTAATCACATAAATAGTACACAAACTTTATATTTATGTTAAATAATCTAACATTTTTTACCTACAAATTATATCACCTTTATTTTTTTTTAACAACATTAAATTAACGAATAACAACTAATTTTGGATATTTTTATTGTATCATTTTCACAAAAATTAATAATTTTTTAATCGTTTACGCCAAGAAACAACATAATTTTTTGTTTATTATTTTTAAGTTGTTTCTCCTTTACAATTTATTAAAAAAATATACATTTGACATATACATTCAAAACATGATATGATTTTTTAAGTTAATTCTAGTAAAAGGATGATTATAATATGAGCAAACAAACATGGAGAGGCGGGGCTTTAATAGCACCATTACCACCTGTTATGGTATCTTGTGGAACATTAGAAAAACCTAATGTTTTAACAATAGCATGGACAGGAATTATAAATACTAAACCTGCTAAAACATATATTTCTGTACGCCCAAGCAGATATTCATATCCTATAATAAAAGAAAGTGGAGAATTTGTAATAAACCTAACAACAAAAGACTTAGTAAAAGCTGTTGACTTTTGTGGAGTTAGATCTGGAAAAGACATTGATAAATTCAAACATTGTAACTTAACAGCTCAACCCTCTACACAAATTTCTGCTCCAATGATAGCAGAATGTCCTTTATCTTTGGAATGTAAAGTTTTTGATATAGTAAATTTGGACGGAACACATGAAATGTTTTTAGCTGATATAGTAGCTGTTAATGTTGATGAAGAATTGCTAGATGAAAAAGGAAAGTTACATTTAGATAAAGCTGGGTTATTAGCATTTGCACATGGAGAATATTTTGAAGTTGGAAAAAAAGTAGGTAGTTTTGGATTTTCAGTAAAAAAGAAAAATAAAAAGAAAAACACAAAAAAATATCCTACTAGAAAAAGAAAAAATAAAGAGATAGAATAAATTCTATCTCTTTATTTTTTTAATGTATTCCATTTTGATTTATTTCTTAGTTTATCATCTTCTATTTTATTAACTTTCTCAATCAATGTCATCTCTTGCTCATTTTCAACTGCATCTATAATAACACCTTTATTATCAACAGAATTTTCTTTTTCTGCATTTTCTTGTTTGTTACTATCTATTAATGGTATTTTTATAATAACTTTAAATTGGTCGCCATCTAAAACTATATCAAAACTACCACCTATATACTCTACAAATCCTTTTGCAATTGATAAACCTAAACCATTTCCTTCTGTTGTTCTAGCTTCATCGCCTCTGAAAAATCTTTCAATAATTTCTTCGGCAGTATATGTAATTTCTATATCAGATGTATTTTTCAAAGTTAATTTAACATATCCATCTTCTTTTACAACATCTAAAAATATTCTAGTTCCACTTAATCCATATTTAAAAGCATTATCTAAAATATTTTGAATACTTCTGTATAACTTATTTCCATCACCTAAAACCTTAGTTTCTTCTTCTGTGATATTTGTTCTCAATATTAATGAAGATTTCTCAATAACATCTTCCATATCGCCTAAAGTTTGTTGAACTAATTTAGTAAAATCAAGTTCCATCAACTCTAAAGATTGTTCTCCACTTGTAACTTTAGCCAATGTAAATAAATCAGCTACCATATTTTTTAATCTGTTAGATTTATTTTTAAGTACATTAACATAATCTCTACATTCTGGAGATAATTCTTCTTTATCTAATAATTCAATATAACTTATTATTGATGTTAAAGGTGTTTTTAAGTCATGAGAAACATTTGTAACTAATTCAATTTTCATACGTTCACTCTTAATTTTTTGTTCAACAGACTTCTGAAAACCTTGTTGTATTTCATTTAACTCTTTACCTGTTAAATAAAGAAGTGACTTTTCATCAAGAGTATTAAAAGTATGTAAATTACCTTTAGATATTTCATCAATTTGAGATATTATTTTATCTATATCCTTAGTCATCTTATCTTCTCTTAGTACAAAAATTATACTAATTACTAACATAGATACGCCAAGTAAAAACCCTAATCCAACTAAATCAAAACTAAAAAATCCACAATATCCTGCTAAAACGCCTAACACTACCATACAAATTAAATAATTTCTTTGTCTTTTATGTAGCTTTTCTTTAAATTTATGATTTTTGTATCTACTTTCATTAAAAAATGATTTGATATCTTCAATAAATTTTATAATTGGTTTTTCTGTACAAGACTTTATTTGTTTATGTTTTATACTTCTGATTATAGATAATCCACAAATAACATATGTTGCGACAAAAATTACATCATAAATTATGTATCTAATTCCATAATATATAATCTCTGCAAAACTTATATTATATCCAGAACTAAAATACAAATAATCTTGCCATATATACCATAAACCAGTATTTTTTATTCCTGTTAACAAAAAAATTAAAACTAATAATATAATCCCGATTCTTACTTCAATATAAGTTTTATCTAGTTTAAAAGAATAATTACTTTCTTCTTCCATTTTAAAAGTTTTAACTCCCAAAATAGACATTAAAGCTATACCAAGACAACCAAATATTATTAACAATATTATAGCTGGTATTCCTACAAAGTATTCTCTTGTACATAAAGCAGAAACCATTATTACAAAAAGTGTTGAAAATATAAAAGTACTTAATAATAACAGTATTGAACTTATTTTTATATCACCTAGATAATTCAAAAGTTTAACTTTTTCCTTACTTTCTTTATTATCCATATTATCACCCCTACATCACTACATTTTCTCTATTTTATAGCCTATTCCCCATACAACTTTTAAATATTTAGGATTTTTAGGGTCTATTTCTATTTTTTCTCTTATATGTCTGATATGTACCATTACTGTATTTTCAACAGCATATGCATCTTCATTCCAAACATTTTGATAAATTCTTTCAGCTGAAAAAACATTTCCTGCGTTTTTCATTAGAAATTCTAATATTTTATATTCTGTTGCAGTCAATTTTACTGGAACTCCATCAACAGAAACTTTCTTTTCAGCATAATCTAAAACAAGTCCACCTATTTCCAATTTTTCTTCAATATTTTTCTTAGTAATATCTCCTAAATTGGTGTATCTACGCAAATGTGATTTAATTCTAGCAACTAAAACATCTGGGCTAAAAGGCTTAGTAACATAATCATCTGCACCCATTGATAAACCTATAACTTTATCACTATCTTCACTTTTAGCTGATAAAATAATAATAGGAATATTCTTTGTTTCTCTTATTTTCATAGTAGCTGATAAACCATTCATTTTAGGCATCATTATATCCATAACAATAAGATGTATCTCTTTACTAACAACTGCATCTAAAGCTTCTTCTCCGTTATAAGCTTTCACACACTCTATTCCTTGCAATTCTAAAAGTTTTGCTATTGCATTTACAATTTCTCTATCATCATCTACAACTAATACTCTACTTACGCTCATATTTAACAACTCCACTTCTAATTCTCTATTCTATACTAAAATAATACACTGTATTTTTAAAACCTAAGCAGACATTTTTCTTAATTTTTTCTTATATTAAAAAAAGAACGGTTTAAAAACCGTTCTTTACTAATATGCTAAAATTTAACGCCTTCTTTAATCATAACAACAACAGCTCCTGCATCGATTTCTGTATGAGTTAAACTAATACTCATAATATAACCTTTTGCTAATTCTTTAGCTTTTCCGGATAATTTTATAAAAGGAGCTCCTAATTCATCTCTTAATATTTCAACTTCATTAAAAGAAAATCCTCTAAATCCTGTTCCTAAAGCCTTAGAAAAAGCTTCTTTTCCTGCAAAATTAGCAGCTATTGTTTCTGCTTTAAAGTCTTTTTTTAAAAATAATAAATTTTCCTCTTTTGAAAAAATTCGTTGTAAAAATCTTGGGTTTTTAATACTATTTTCTATTCTCTTTATTGATACTAAATCTATACCTGTTTTTATCATTAATCTTTAATAACACTTCTTTTCATAAATTGTTTTGCGTGTTCAACAATTTTTTCATTTGGATTAAACACCAACAAACATTTACCATATTTTTTATGATCTGTAACTGCATAATATGTATTTGGTGCATCTATTGAAGTACAAGCTAAAATTGTACTATTATAAGTTTGTCCTGCATGATTTTGTGGATTATATTTACCAAACTCTAAGAAATTTCTACAATTAACAGTAATAAGTCTTTTTCTTTTTCTTTTTGCAACTATTTTATCGATATCGATTTCACCATTAGTTAAAATGTATTCATATTCAACATTAAAACTTGTCAACAAAAACCACATACCATAAATAGCACCAGCAGCAAAAACAAAACTAATACTACCTAAAATTGGTACAACAGCAGGTAAAACAAATAATGATATCACGATAATAATTAAACCTGCAACAATAATTCCTACTTTTTTTAATAAATCAATTCCTGTATTTTTCTTTACAACGATTTGCTCTAAAAATATATCCATTTTATAACACCATTTGCCTTTCAAATATAATAAACATTGTAATTATTATAAATTATTTTTTTTAAACATTCAATATATTTTGTAGAAAATGTACTTGAATAATTGTAAAAAATTTGTTATATTATATTGTGAAAAGTTTATAAAAAACACTATGATAAAGTTGTATGATTAATGTATTTATATTTAAAGAGAAAGGTTGTCACCAGGCTGAAAGCAACCTAATATAATTTAATCAGAATTTTCGCTTTTGAGTGGTTTTGCTGAAATTTTTTAGTAGGCAAAAACGGTTGATCTTCGTTACAGATTTAATGAGTGTCTGATGTATTTATCAGAAATCAGGGTGGTACCACGGAAAACTTATTGTAACTATAAGTCTTCGTCCCTATTTATATTATGGGGATTGAAGGCTTTTTTATTTTATATAAAAATTATCCCCAACCACAATTTTTAGGAGGAAATAATATGCAAGAGAAAATTCTCAAAATTAAAGAAGAATTTGAAAGCTTAATAAACACAGTTGAAAACTCTGAAGCTTTAGAACAAATTCGTATTAACTTTTTAGGAAAAAAAGGACAAGTTACAGATTTATTAAAAAACTTAAAAAATGCTAGCAATGATGAAAAAAAAGTTTTAGGTAAAGAAATTAATCTTTTAAAACGTCATGTTGAAGAACAAATAGCTAGCACTGTTGAAAAAATAAAAAAAGCTGAAGAAGAAAAACTAGTTAATAGTGCAACTAAATACGATGTATCTTTACCAGTTGATTTTTCACAAGGTTCATTCCACCCTATTACTCTTGTTCAAAGAGAAGTAGAAGAAATTTTCTACACAATGGGCTTTACAATTGAAGACTTCCCAGAAGTAGTTGACGATTATAACTGCTTTGAAGCTTTAAATATTCCTAAACATCACCCAGCTAGAGATATGCAAGATACATATTACCTAGAAAATGGTCAATTATTAAAAACTCATACTTCTGCTGCACAAAACTCAATTATGAGAAAATATGGTGCTCCTCTAAGAGCTATTTTCCCAAGTAGATGTTTTAGAAATGAATCAACAGACGCTTGCCATGAAAACACATTCTTCCAAATGGAAGGTATTATGATTGATGAAAATATTTCTATTTCTAACTTAATTTACTTTATGAAAACTATGTTATCAGAAGTTTTCCACAAAGATATAAATGTTAGATTAAGACCTGGATTTTTCCCATTCGTTGAACCTGGTTTTGAACTTGATATAAGCTGTTTAATCTGTGGTGGTGAAGGCTGTCCATCATGTAAAAATTCTGGTTGGTTAGAATTATGTCCATGTGGTATGATTCACCCTAATGTTCTAAAATATGGTGGAATTGACACAGATAAATATACAGGTTTTGCATTTGGCTTAGGTTTAACTCGTCTTGCTATGATGAAATATGGAATCAAAGATATTCGTGATTTAAACTCAGGTAACTTAAAATCATTATCACAATTCAAAAACAAATAATAAAATATAACCTTGGAGGAATTTGTTATGTTATTATCCACAAACTGGATTAGAGAGTTTGTCAACCTAGATGGACTTGATTTAGATGAACTTATACATCGTTTTACTCTTTCAACAGCTGAAGTTGAAGATATATATCACATGGGTGAAGATACAGAAAAAGTTGTTGTTGCAAAAATATTATCTGTTGAAAAACACCCTGATTCTAAAAAATTACATTTATTAAAAGTTGATAACGGTACAGAAGTTGTTGACTGTGTATGTGGTGCTCCTAATGTTAGAGAAGGTATGTTAGTAGCATTTGCATGTGAAGGTGGTAAAGTTAGTGGTCACCCAATAAACTGTGCTAAAGTAGCAGGATATGAATCACATGGTATGTGCTGTTCTGAAAGCGAATTAGGTATGAGTGATGACCATTCTGGAATTATTGAAATTGAAGAAGGTACACCACTAGGAACAGATATTAAAGAATTATTTGGTCTTGATGATGTTGTTTTCGAAGTAGATAACAAATCTTTAACTAACAGACCAGACTTATGGGGACATTATGGTATAGCTAGAGAATTTTCTGCTTTAACAGGTAGAGAACTAACTCCTATCGAAAAATTAGATTTATCTAAATACAATGATTTACCACAAGTTTCAATAGATGTTCAAGATGATAAACTATGTTACAGATATTCTGCTATTAAAGTTGAAAATATCACTAAAAAAGTTTCTCCTGTTAAAATGAGAGTAAGATTATATTACTGTGGCCTTCGTGCTATAAACTTACTGGCTGACTTAACAAACTACATCATGTTAGAATTAGGTCAACCTATGCATGCTTTTGATTTAACAAAAGTTCAAAATATTCAAATTAAAACATTCGATAAACCATTAAAATTTGATACATTAGATGGTGTAACTAGAGATATCGATGAATCTATGTTAATGATATGCTCAAACGACACTCCTGTTGCTGTTGCTGGTGTTATGGGTGGTTTAGATTCTGAAATTTGTGATGATACAAATTCATTATTATTAGAATCAGCAAACTTTGATGGCGTTAGTGTTAGAAAAACATCTACTAAACTTGGTTTACGTACAGATGCTAGCATGCGTTATGAAAAAGTTTTAGACCCTGAAATTACAACAGTTGCTATTGAAAGATTTTTAAAATTATTAACTGATATTGACCCTGAAATTAAAGTTATATCAGCTTTAAGCGATAAGTATGTAAAAAAATACGATATTATCAATCTAAGTTTTGATAAACGCTATGTTGACCGTTATACAGGTATTGAAATAAGCAATGAACAAATATTAAAAACATTATCTTCTTTAGGTTTTGATGTAAAACTAGAAAATGACACATTCTTTGTAACAGTTCCAACTTGGAGAGCTACAAAAGACGTAACAATCAAAGCTGATTTGATTGAAGAAATTACTCGTATCTATGGATATGATAACTTTGCAATTGACACTACATTAAGCGGTTTACGTCCTGCTGTTATGACAAGAGCAAAATCAGACGAAACAATGGTTAAAGACCTATTAGTTTACAAATACAATTTACATGAAGTTCATTCATATATTTGGTGCGATACTAAAAAATATAAAGAAATCGGTATTGAAACTAGAGATAATGTTAAATTATTAAATGCAATGACACCAGAACATACTAATTTGCGTTATTCTATGATTCCAACTCTATTATCTTTCGTAAATGAAAACAAAGGTTTTGCACCTGAGTTTGGTATTTTTGAAATTGGTAAAATTATAGACGGATTAACAAGCGATAATTTATGTAATGAGAAAAAACATTTAGGCATTGCATTATTTAGCCGTATTAGTGATGAAAAATCATTATTCTTTAAATTAAGAGATATTATTGCAATGTTAGGATATGACATAAAACATACAAATATATCTTTTGCAAGTACAACAAGCTCAAATAACTGGGAACACCCTATTAACACAGCTTCTATATCATTAAATGGTACACAAATTGGTACTATGGCTGTTTTACATCCATCTAATAAAAATAAAATTGATAAAAAAGCTAATATTGTGTTTGCAGAAATTGATATGGATTTATTCTCATCTATATCTTCAAATGATATTTTATACAAAGAAGTTTCTAAATTCCCTGGTATTGATGTAGACTTATCATTTATAGTTAACGAAAATATTAAATATAGTGATATTTCTAAAGAATGGGAAGAAAACAAATACGATTATTTAACAGATGTTAAATTAATAGATGTTTACGAAGGTGAACAAAGCAGTATTACTTTAAGATTTTCATTCTCATCTAATGAAAAAACTTTATCAAGAAATGAAATCCAACCAATGTTAGACAAGCTAATAAAAAATCTTGAAGAAAAAGGCATTTATATGAAAAAATAACTAAAAATCATTAAATCACTTGTTTTTTCATAAAAATAATATATAATAGTATTGTATATTATTTTTATATTGTAGGAGGTGTCTGATGATGTTAGATAAAACAATGACTTTTTCTGTCAAAGATGATAGCGAAAATGAAATGAAGCAAATATTAAATACTGTATATGATGCCCTACGCCAAAAAGGTTATAACCCAATTAATCAGATAGTAGGATACATCTTATCAGAAGATCCTACTTACATTACAACTCACAATAATGCTAGAAGTTTGATTAGACATATTGATAGAGATGAATTGCTACAAGCTATGGTTAAATCTTATTTAAGTGAGTAGTTGTAGGAATAAAAACGGTATAAAAAAAGGAATGGTTTTAAAACCATTCCTTTTTTGTTTTATATAACTTATTTTACAACAGCAATAAGTTCTACTTCTACTTTAACACCTTTTGGCAATTCTTTAACAGCTACACAAGAACGAGCTGGTTTATGATTTACAAAATATTCTCCATAAACTTCATTGAAAGTAGTAAAATCATTCATATCACTTAAAAAACATGTAGTTTTTATAACACTTTCAAAATCACTTCCTGATTCTGTTAAAACAGCTTTTAAATTTTCCATAACTTGTTTAGCTTGGTCTTTAATAGTTTCTGCTTCAACATTTCCAGTTTTTGGATTAATAGCAATTTGACCTGAAGTAAATAACATACCATTATATACAATCGCTTGAGAATATGGGCCTATTGCTTGTGGAGCATTATCTGTATGAATTACTTTTAACATTTTATATCCTTCTTTCTATTTTTTCCTTACTAAATTATATCCTGCATCAATTAGTGCTTGTCGAATTTCTTCAACATGTTTATGATCTCTTGTTTCCATTGATACTTTCAATATACAAGAATTAATTTCAGAATTTTCATCAGCTCTATCGTGATGCACACTAACAACATTACCGCCTTTTTTAGCAATAATTTCTGATACACCCAATAATTCACCTGGTTTATCTTTAAGTGATATTGTTAAATCTGCAATTCTACCAGCTTTTAATAATCCTCTATTAATAACTCTAGATAAAATTGTTACATCAATATTACCACCAGAAACAATACAAACAACCTTTTTATTTTTTATAGGAACTTTATTAAACAAAGCTGCTGCAACTGCAACTGCACCTGCTCCCTCTGCTATTAATTTTTGTTGTTCAATTAAAGTTAGTATAGCAGTAGAAATTTCATCATCTGTAACAGTAACTATTTCATCAACATATTTTGAACACAAATCAAAAGTATTTGTTCCTGGTTCTTTAACAGCAATACCGTCAGCAATAGTAGAAACACTATCTAGTTTTTCTATTTTATGATCATGTATTGAGTTTAGCATACTAGGTGCTCCTGCAGCTTGAACACCATAAACCTTGATATTTGGATTTAATGACTTGATTACATATCCAATACCTGATATTAATCCGCCACCACCAATAGGAACTATTACAGCATCTAAATCTGGTAAATCTTCCAATATTTCCAAAGCAATTGTTCCTTGTCCTGCGATAACATCTTCGTCATCAAATGGATGAATAAAAGTATATCCTTTTTCTTCTTTTAACTCTAATGCTTTTTGATAAGCATCATCATAAACACCTTTAACCAAACACACATCAGCACCGTATTTTTTAGTAGCTTCTACTTTTGATATAGGAGCTCCGTCTGGCAAGCAAATTAATGATTTAATACCATTTTTAGTTGCAGCTAAAGCAACACCTTGTGCGTGATTTCCAGCAGAACAAGCGATAACACCTTTTTCTTTTTCTTCATCTGATAATTGAGAAATTTTATAAGCAGAACCTCTTACTTTAAATGAACCTGTCACTTGTAAATTTTCTGTTTTTAAATATACTTGTGCATCTGGATTAATTTTTGATGAGTATATTAAATCTGTTTTTCTTATTATGTTTTTTAGTACATATGACGCATGATAAACTTTATCTAAAGTTAACATCTGATTATACCTTCTTTACTTATGTTTTAATTATTCATATAGTGGATATTTAGCTACTAATTCCAATACTTTGTTTCTAATTTCTTCTTTTTTATTTTCAAAATCAGTTGCTGTTAAATAAATGCATTCTGCAATTACTTTCATATCTTCTACACCCATACCTCTTGTTGTAACAGCTGGTGTACCAACTCTTATACCACTTGTAACAAATGGAGTTTCAGGGTCATTAGGAATAGCATTTTTATTTACAGTGATATAAACATCATCTAATCGTTTTTCTAATTCTTTACCTGTTATTTTAAATTTTCTAGTATCTAATAAAATTAAGTGGTTATCAGTACCACCAGATACTAAATCAAAGCCATAATCTAATAGATAATCAGCCAAAGCTTTTGCATTATCTACAACTTTTTTAGCATATTCTTTAAATTCAGGTTTTAAAGCTTCCCCAAAACATACAGCCTTACCAGCTATAATGTGTTCTAATGGACCACCTTGTGTTCCTGGGAAAATAGCTTTATCAATAGCCTTAGCATATTGTTCTTTACATAAAATCAATCCACCACGAGGGCCTCTTAAAGTTTTATGTGTTGTTGTTGTTACAACATCAGCATATGGTACAGGGCTTTGATGTAATCCTGCTGCAACTAAACCTGCAATGTGTGCCATATCAACCATTAAATATGCCCCAACTTCTTTTGCAATTTCAGAAATTCGTTTAAAATCAATTTCTCTAGCATAAGCAGAAGCACCTGCAACAATCATTTTAGGTTTAACTTCCATAGCTTGTTGTCTTAATTTATCATAATCAATAGTTTGAGTATCATCTTCAACTTTATAAGATACAAAATTAAAATATTTACCAGAAAGATTTACTGGAGAACCATGTGTTAAGTGTCCACCATGAGCTAAACTCATTCCTAAAACAGTATCTCCTGGTTCTAATAAAGCAAAATATACTGCAATATTTGCATTCGCACCAGAGTGTGGTTGAACATTAGCATGCTCTGCACCAAACAACTTTTTAGCTCTGTCTATTGCAATTTGCTCTACAACATCTACACATTCACAACCACCATAATATCTTTTATTTGGGTAACCTTCAGCGTATTTATTTGTTAAAATACTCCCCATTGCTGCCATTACCGCTGGTGATACTATGTTTTCACTTGCAATTAATTCAATATTTCTCCTCTGTCTTTTCAATTCTTCATTCATAGCATCAGATACTTCTTTATCATATCCAGCTATAAAATCGATAGTTTTCATCATGTCATTATACATTTATTTTACCCCCTAAATAAATTTACTAGAGCTTACACTTTACTCTAGTAAATTCATTATACACAAAAAGCTTTGACAATTCAATGTTTTTTTAAATTTATTGTAAAATATAAAGAGTAGCATAAAAATGCTACTCTTTATTTTACTATATTATCTTAGTCTTTTTGCTAACCCAACTAATCTTTCTCCACAGTGTTCAAAAAACATCTCATATGATTTGCAAAAAGAATTTAGTTGATATTTACCATTTTCAAAAGGCTCTCTATATCTTTTACAACCGCCTCTACACAATGGGAAATACTTACAATTACTGCACTTTTCATCAATATTCATTGATTCTTCTATAAATTTAACTTCCGTTCTCTTTTGGTATATTTCTTCAAAATTATTTTCGTTTAAATTTCCAAGTTTCCATTTATCTAAAACATAAAAGTCGCAAGGATATACACTTCCATCTGCTTCTATTACATTTTGATATCCACAAATTCCACTCATACCACATGATTCTGGTGGATAACCCAATAACATTTCAATATAATTTTCAAATTGTCTTATATGTACTTCATTTCCTTCTAATACATCTTTATACCAAAAATCAAACAATTTATTTAAAAATTCTCCATAAGCTTTAGCTGTTAATGTATAAGGCTTTTTCTCGCTTTCTTTTCCAATAGGTTGTAAACAAGGAATAAATTGTAAATACTTGAAATCGTTTTTCTTAAAGAAAGAATATATACTATTTATTTTTTTCGCTGTTTGTGAATTAACAACAGTTAGTATATTATATTGAACATTATACTTATTGAATATTTTTACAGTTTCCATAATTCTATTAAAAGTACCATTCAAGGCTTTATTATGTCTAAAAATATCATTAGTATCCTTTGTTCCATCTAAAGATAAACCAACTAAAAAATTATTTTCTACAAAAAATTGTGCCCATTCTTCAGTTATTGCATAACCATTTGTTTGCAAAGCATTATTAATTTTAACATTATTAACATTATATTTATTTTGAAACTCTATTGTCTTTTTAAAAAAGTCTAATCCAATAAGTGTAGGTTCCCCACCTTGATATGCAATTGTACACTCTTGTTCAGCAAATTCTAAAGCTTTTTTTATAACATTTTCTATTGTTTCTAATGACATAAATCCAAATGATGATTGTTCTCTATTTTGCATAACATCACAATAAAAACAATAATCACAATGCATATTACATTGACCAGAAGAAGGTTTAATAAGCAAATTAATTACTGGCATAATTACTACTCCTTTGTAAAAATAAAAGCTCGGAAAACCCGAGCTTTTACACAATTATCAAACCATTAGATTTCTAATGGGTTTTCTTTCATATAGTTCATTAATTCATCAACAGTTGTGAATGCTAAACCTGTAACTGTATCAGCACAACCATAGTAAATAGCAATTCTACCTGTTTCAGCATCTGTTAAAGCAGCACAAGGGAATGTTACATTTGGAACATCTCCAACACATTCATAAATTTCTTGTGGGCCTAAGATGTAGTTTCTTGAACGAGCTTTTACAATCCAAGGTTTTTCTAAATCTAATAATGCAACACCTATACGATAAACGAAACCATTACATGTGTTGATTACACCGTGATAAATCATTAACCAACCTTCATCTGTTTCGATTGGAATAGGACCTGGACCGATTTTTTTAGATTGCCATGCAGAACAGTCATCATTGATTGTTCCCATAACATAACGATGTTTACCCCAGAATGTTAAGTCAGGGCTAGTTGAACAGAAGATATCACCAAATGGTGTATGGCCTGTATCACTAGGACGGCTAACCATCATGTAGTTACCACCAATTTTTCTTGGGAATAAAACACCATTTCTATTGTATGGTAAGAAAGCATTTTCTAATTGATAGAATTTTTCAAAGTCAAAAGTATAAGCGATACCAATTGTTGGACCATGGTATCCGTTACACCAAGTAATATAGTATCTGTCTTCAATAAAGCAAACTCTTGGGTCATAACGATATTCACGTTTTGTAATTTCTTCATCACCTTCAAAAACGATAGGTGTGTGGTTAATTTCCCAGTTTATACCATCTTTACTGAAACCAGCAAAAATATCCATACTTACAGATTTACTATCACAACGGAAAACACCAGCAAAACCATCTTTAAATGGAACTACTGCACTGTTAAATACGCTGTTAGAGCTTGGAATAGCATCTCTTTTAATGATAGGGTTATTTGTGTAACGCCATACTGGAGAGTTGCAACCAGCTGGTTTTTCTTGCCAAGGAATATTTGGCAAAGCATTTCCTATAATTTTACTCATATATATTCTCCTTTATTTACAATACTATATTTCAAATAAATTATATCTATTTTTGGCAAATATCTCTAGTGAAAAAATCTTATATACCAGTATAAAAACTTTAGATTATGCACAATTTATCCAAAAATAAAATCATATCTAATTACGCTTCTTCTTTGATAGATAAACTATTTTTATCAAATTGGTCTATTGATTGGTATTGTTTTCTCATTTCCAACGGTGACATACCAAAATAATCATGGAAATGCAAATAAAAATAATTCAAATTACTATATCCTACAGAAGATGCAATATAAGAAATTTTATCATCTGTATGAATAATTTTATCTTGAGATGCAGTTAATCTATACAACATTAAATATTCTGAAAATTTAAGTTTTACTTCTTTTAAGAATAATTGTCCTAAATATGTAGGGTTCATTTTAAATTTATCAGCAATAGATTTTAAAGAAACATTCTTTTTATATTCTGTTTGAACCATCATTAATATTTTAATTATTAATGGTGGGAAAGAATCATATCTTACAAGTAATACAGGATCTATTTCATCATCGTCTACCTTACTCTTATTTATATTTCCTTTCAAATCCTGAACAATAATATTTTCTATTACAGCTTGTAATTTATCTTTTTGAATTGGTTTTAATAAATATTCTTTTGCTCCACATCTAACAGCTTCACAAGCATATTCGAAATCTGAATATCCACTCATCACTATATAGTTAGTTTTTAAATTTAACGCATTAAGTCTTTTTATTATATCATATCCTCTATGTGGTCCTATACAAACATCAAAAATAGCAATATCTGGTTTTAAATCTATTGCTTTTGATAAGGCTTCTTCATAAGTTCCAGCAGTTTCAATACGATTAATTCCATAAGATTTCCAATCTAAAGTTCTCAAAAGTCCTTCTAAAATATGTACTTCATCATCTACAATAAGCATTGTGTACATTTTATATCTCCTCCATTAATCAACTTTTTTTACAGGTATTTTTACTATTGTGTTTATTCCTGCTTGCTGACTATTATTTGCTATTTTCATATCAAATCTTGAGCCATAAAATATTTTTAATCTTGTATAAACATTAGGTAACCCTATGCTACTTGTTTTAAGTTCTTTAGTATTAACAATTCTATTATTAAGTTCTTCTAATTGTTCTTCAGACAATGTTACACCATTATCTGTAATCTCAATAATAATATTGCTTCCTAACGAATACCCTTTTATTATTATCATGTTATACTCGCATTTCAAATCAAATCCGTGTACAAAGAAATTTTCTACTAAAGGTTGCATCCAAAACTTAACAGTCATTATATCCTTGATTTTATCTTCTACATCAAATTGATAAAAAAAGTTTTTAGGATATTTTAAAGTCATTATCTTCAAATAATCTTCTAATAATTCTAATTCTTCACCCAATGTTATCTCAGAAGGTTTTCTAATAATCCCTCTGTATAAACTTCCCAAATTGGCAATACAATCAGCAGTAATTGTATCATTAGAAATTAAAGCTTGGGCTCTAATTTCTTCTAATGTATTATATAAAAAATGTGGATTAATTTGATATTGTAATGCCAGCATTTCACTTTCTCTTTGTTTTATTGTAAATTCATATTCTTTTTCAATATAATTTTTTAATGATATACTCATCTTTTCTAGCTCTCTAATGATTATACCATATTCGTTTTTTTCATATAAATGTTCTTTATAATAATTTTTATCTATTTTAAATTTACCGTCTTTTACATTTTTTATTATATGTAATATTTGATTCATAAAAATCGCATCATAATGTAAACTAGTTATTGTAAATACTAATGCTATTATACTAACTAAAACTATCAATGTAATAACAAATATAGTAATAGGTAAATTATCTTTTAATAAAGTAAAATCATCTATCATACATATAAAAGTAAATTTAACTTGGCTTGAATCAAATTTAGAATAATTTACAACATTAACTAATCCTGTAGAAAAACTACCTCTTTGTTTTTCATATTTTTCCATTTCATCAAACCAAAGATTTATTTGATTATCACTATATGTTGTATTATCTATCCATATAGGAGATGTTTCTTCCTTAGCGTTTGATTGAATACCTATCGCACCAATGTTATAACTTAACATTCTCAACAAGATACTTTGTTCATCTAACCAAAATACCATTTCAGCCTTTTGACTTATACCATTTTCATCTTCAAATGTAAATGTATGAGATACATTCAAATTATTTTTTTTATTATAGTAACTTTCAAAAGTTGATTCTGGTATGTTAAATTTACAATTTAATGAATTACTATCTTTTTTATACTTGTCTTCTAATCCTACAGATGAAATATAATTAACATAACCTTCATAATGAATACTAACAGTTGAAATATATGGTTTACTTATAATAAATAAATTATTCATTTCATTAGTATAAGAAGCTATCTGTCTTTCATTGGATATACTAGTAATATTTCTTCTTTTCAAATATTCGTCCATAGATTTACTATAAATAAAATCTTCCACATCTTTATGCAAAGAAATATTTGAATAAATATTACTCATAGAAATATCTATCAGAGAAGTTGCTGTTCTTAATCTTTCTTCCATTCCATTAAACGCTTTTTGTGATCTCATATCAAAATCTCTAACCCAAGAAAATAAAAAGAATTTAATAGAAACTATTATAGCTAAAAATATTACTATAACAAATATAAACCATAATCTTATAAATTTTTGTTTGTAAATTTTAAACTTAAAAATATCTTTAAACATTATTATGTATACCCTCTACATTTTATAACCTATATTATATATTATTGTATACATTTTAAAAAGTCAAGATTTTTTAAAAATTGCAAAAACATAAAAAGTGATATTTTTATAAAATTACAAAAACAAGCTTGAGTTTCCTCAAGCTTGTTTTCAATATATTTATTAAATTAACCTTTAACAGCACCTACTGTTAAACCTGAAATAAAATATCTTTGGAAGAATGGGTATGCACATGCAATTGGTAA
>JAGHIE010000023.1 GCA_017887325.1 Oscillospiraceae bacterium
ATCAAGCTGTCCCCTCGTAAAAGTGGCCTGTTTTTTGGTTAAGGAATAGGACAACCGAGGGGCCGAGGCTCAAAAAAGCCCGGAATATCAAGGAAAATCATCGCTCAGACGATTGAAGTACGGTCTTAAAGCTGCTCGTAGAGCTCCTCAATTCTCAAAAAGATAGTTTCCCGTTTGGGATTATATACAGAAGACCTTGGATTTATCCAAGGTCTTCTTTTTTGTGTAAAGATAACTTGACAATTAGAATTCTAACTATTATAATTTTAATAGTTAGAATTCTAATTATTTTGGAGGAGAAAAAATGGATTATAATTTTCATTATCTTTTAATGGCTAATCAGTCTATTTTTCATAGAGGTGTATTTTCAAAATTAAAAGATACAGGATTAACATTGGGACAACCAAAAGTATTGGATTATTTAAAAGACAATGATGGAGCTAGTCAAAAAGAAATAGCTATTGGTTGTCATGTAGAACCAGCATCTTTAACTGTAATTTTAAATGGAATGGAAGATAAAGGGTTAATAGAAAGAAAAAATATAAATGGGAATAGAAGAACAATACATGTTTATATGACACAAAAAGGTAAAAATATGCAAAAAGAAATTGATGAAGCATTTTCATTTATGGAAGATATCGCATTTAAAAATATATCTTTAGAACAAAAAAATAATTTTTTAGAAGTATTTGAAAAAATCTATACAAACTTATTAGATAAGAAAGGAGATTTATAAAAATGGTAAAAGATAAAATAAAAAGATATATAATATTTTTAATAGGCTTATTTATAAACTCATTGGGAGTAAGTATAATTACTAAAGCAGATTTGGGAACTTCTCCTATTTCTTCAATACCATATGTACTAAGTTTGAATTTTCCATATTCATTGGGAACATTTACAGTTATATTTAGTATATTTTTGATTTTTTTACAACTTTTGATTTTAAGAAAGAATTTTAAATTAGAGCATGTACTACAAATACCAATTTCGTTTTTATTTGGTTATTTTATAGATTTAACAATGATTATGTTAAATGGTTTGTCTACAGATATATACTTAATAAAGCTTATATTGTTATTATTAGGTTGTGTTGTATTAGGAATAGGCGTTTACTTTGAAGTATGGGCTGATGTTGCTATGTTGCCTGGAGAATCATTTGTTAGAGCAGTTAGTAATACATGGAATACAGAGTTTGGGGTTACCAAAGTTTGTTTTGATGTTTCAATGACTGTTATAGCAGCTATATTATCAATATACTATACACATGGATTACAAGGTGTTAGAGAAGGTACAATTATTGCTGCTTTATTAGTAGGATATATTGCAAGATTTATAGCTAAACAAGTAAATAATTATGGATTAATATTTGATAAATTAAAAGGTATCATAAAATCATTTAATGGTTATTACGATAAAAAAGTTGAATAAAAAAGGTTAGTCTTAAAATAAGACTAACCTTTTTTTAATTATTTATTATTGAAATAATAGCTTTTTGTATTTTATGTTCTTTTATTTTTAAAACTTTTATATGAATATTATTTATTGTAATTTCAAACTCGTTGCCATCATCTGGGATAGAACCATAGTGGTTAAATACATATCCACCAAATGTTTCATATTTATCAGAAGGTATAGGTTGATTAATAGTTGTGAAAACTTCTTCTAGTTCTATATTACCATTTATAATCCAAGTGTATTCATCTAAAGCTTTTATTGCTGGTTCTTCTTCAATCGTTACTTCATCTTCTAAATCACCAACTAATTGTTCTAGCAAGTCGTTAATAGTAACAATACCAGATGTACCACCATACTCATCTAAGACAACGGCAAAGTGATTTCTAGTTTGTTTCATTTGTTTGAATAAAACATCAGCATAAATTGTTTCAGGAACAAAATAAGCAGGTTTTACAACATTTTTTAAAATATTTTCTTTTGACTTATCTTTAGTAGCAAAAAAGTCTTTAACTTTTAAAATACCTACAATTTTATCAACACTTTCATTGCATACAGGATATACTGAGTGTCTTGTATTGTGAATAATATTTTCCCAATCTTCTATTGTTTCGTCTAACCACAAAACAGAAATATCTGTTCTATGTGTTTGAAATTCTTCAACTGTAATATTATCAAACTCAAAAACATTTTGAATTATTTCTTTTTCTTCAACATCAATAACACCCTTTTGAGTACCAACATCTACCATCATTCTAATTTCTTCTTCACTAACCTCATTTTCTTCAGAGTTAGGGTCAATGCCAAAAAGTTTTAGTATAAGGTTTGTAGAAGCAGTTAGTACGAACACAATAGGTGCAAATATTTTAGAAATAAAAGCAACTAAAGAAGACATAAGTAAAGCTAATTCTTCGGCCTTTTTCATAGCTAAACGCTTAGGTACAAGTTCTCCAAATACTAGTGTAAAATAGGATAGAATTAATGTAATTATAATTAAAGCGATAGTATCAAGAGTTTTAACATTTATATTAACGCCCAAAGAAACTACCCAATCAACTAATACATCTGAAAAATTTTCTGCGGCAAAAGCACTGCCTAAAAATCCAGATAAAGTGATTGCTACTTGAATAGTAGCCAAAAATTTTGCTGGTTCATTAGTAAGCTTTTGTAATCTTTTAGCTCTTTTATCTCCATTATGAGCCATTTTATCAAGTTTATTATCATTTATAGAAATTACAGCTATTTCAGCACAGGCAAATACTGCATTTAATGCAATAAGAAAAATCTGTAAAAGTATTTGTAAAAATATAGTATTATCCAAAATAAATTTCCTCCTAAATTTAAAATAAAATATTATTAAATATTTTTATATTAAAATCCTTTTAAAACGCAAAAAGACATATTCACAAAAAATATTATTTTGTGAACATGTCATATATTTATCATAATAATTAAATTTTGTATTCTGATTATCACTACAGTCTTCTTCCATTTTGATTTAATTCTATCCTCCTAATATAAATCAACATCAGTATATTATAAATATATTAAAAAGTCAAGATAGTCAATATATCTAAAAATACATAACATCAATACCGTTAGTATCAGCCTTCATATCCTTTATAACATCTTTAGAAGTTATATATAATGTATCTATTCCTTTTTTTTTGCAATCAGATAAAGCTTTATCAATATTATTGTATATACCTAATTGAGTTATATTATTATCGCTTTGTTTTAAACTATTTTGAGCCATATTCATAATAGTGTTTAATGTGCATTTTTCTCTATATTTAGATAAAGAAATGTTGCTATTTTTTTTAAAATTATTGTTTTTAGAAGTAATTGCACAGATGCCAACCTTTTTCATAAAAGAACTCCTTTGTTATTTTTTATTAGTATGTGATAAATAATAAAAAATATGTTGACAAAATAAAATTACAGTGTTATATTGTATATATAAGATATATACAATATAACACTAGTGTATATACAGGAGGTGTTTATGAATATTATAGTAAGCAATTCTTCTGATAAACCTATATATGAACAAATATCTATACAAATAAAAAGTCTGATAATGAATGGTAATCTTAAAGAGGGAGACGCATTACCATCTATGCGACAATTAGCTAAAGATTTAAGAATAAGTGTTATAACAACCAAAAGAGCATATGAAGACTTAGAAAGAGATGGTTTTATTATTACAAAGACTGGAAAAGGCAGTTTTGTAGCAAGAAAAAATATAGAGTTTATAAGGGAAGAACAAATTAAGCAAATAGAAGAAATATTATCAAAAGCAGTTGATTTATCAAAACAAAGTAATGTTGAACTTAGTGAATTGATTGAAATGTTAAACATCTTATATAACGAATAGAGGGTTGCTATATGGAAAATATTTTAGAATTAAGAGATGTTTGTAAAAAGTATGAAGGCTTTGAACTTAGTAATGTTAGTTTTAATGTTCCAAAAGGTTCTATAATGGGATTTGTTGGAGAAAATGGTGCAGGTAAAAGTACAACAATAAGAGCTATATTAGATATGATAACTATTGATAGTGGTGAAATAAAAATATTTGGAAAATCTAATAAGCAAGACAATTTAAGACAAGATATTGGTGTAGTTTTAGATGAAAATCATTTTCCTAATTCATTAAAGGTAAAACAAATAAATAATATGCTAAAGAATATTTACGATAATTGGAATGAACAAACATTTTATTATTATATTGATAAATTTAACTTACCTAAAGATAAAAAAATATCAACATATTCTAGAGGTATGAATATGAAATTGTCTTTAGCAATAGCATTGTCTTATAGTGCTAAATTATTAGTATTAGACGAGCCTACAGGTGGACTTGATCCAGTTGTTAGAAATGAAATATTAGATGAGTTTTTAGATTTTATGCAAGATGAAGAAAAAGGAATTTTAATATCAAGTCATATTACATCAGATTTAGAAAAAGTAGCTGATTACATAACATATATAAACAATGGTAAAATTGTTTTAGTAGAAAATAAAGACACTATTATTTATGAATATGGTGTGGTTAGAGCTACAAAGGAACAACTAGATAGTATTGATAAAAGCTTAATAATATGTAAAAGGGAAACACCACAAAGTATCGAGTGTTTAATTAAAAATAAAGAAGAATTTAAAGAAGCTTATCCAGAAATTGTAGTAGATAACGCAAATTTAGAAGATGTAATGGTATTACTAAATAAAGGAAAATAAGGTGAGATTTTATGAAAGGGTTAATATTAAAAGATTTTTATATTACAAAATTTAGTCTGATATTTATAAGTGTATTTGTAGTTTTGTATAGTATTTTAACAGGGTTATTTTTTAAAAGTAATTATTGGGCAGGTATAATGATTGCAATGACAGGTGCTATTGGAGGATATTCATTCGAACACGAAGCTAAAACAAAGTGGGATAAATATGAAGGAGCATTACCTATAAGTGTTAAGCAGAGAGTATCCAGCAAATTTATTTTTGCATTAATAAGTATAATTTCAGTATCTTTGCTTAATTTTGTAATTATATGTACAGCTGATATATATTTTAATAAATTGAATGTATTACAAAATTTATCTATAATATTTATGGGAATATCATTAGCGATTATATTAAGTTCATTATATATAGTTTTTACATATAGATTCGGGATAGGCAAGTCTAGAATATTTGTAATAGTTATTTGTGCTAGCTTAGGTGGTTTGTTGGGTGGATTGTCAGGAGTTATGTCAAATAATGAAGAGTGGCAAATAATTTTTAAATTAGGATTAGTAACTAGATCTATATTATTTTTAATTTTTTCTTTAATTTTCTGTTTTATAATGTATAATATATCTGTATATGTAGTAAATAAAAATAAAAGTAGATAGGAAAAATAAATGAAAAAATATAAACGAGTTTATTTAGAGATAACTAATATATGCAATCTTAATTGCTCTTTCTGTCCTAAAACCAGCAGAGAAAAAAGATATATGAATATCGAAGAATTTGAGTTTATAATAAATCAAATAAAAGGATATACAAATTATGTTAATTTGCATGTTATGGGAGAACCTACAATGCATAAAGATTTAAAAGTCTTTTTGGATATAGCAGGTAAAAATAATTTAAAAGTAAATATAACAACTAATGGTACTTTGCTTGATGATGAAGTAGCAGATACACTTTTAAAATCTGATAGTTTAAATAAAATAAGTGTATCTTTACATAGCTTTGAAGCAAATGAAACAAATTTTACCTTAGATGAATATTTGAATAAGATAGCGGTATTTGCTAAAAAAGCAAGTGAAACAAATAAAATAATAACAGCTTTAAGATTATGGAATTTAGATTTTGGTGGAGTTAAAGGACAAAACAGTCTAAATGATAAAATAGTAAGTGTTTTAGAGCAAAATTTTGATGTTAAAATATCACTTGAAGATATGATAAAGACAAATAAAGATTTTAAATTAGCTCAAAAAACATTTTTACAACTTGCAAATAAATTTGAATGGCCAGATATTAGCAAAGATATGGATAATGAAAAAGTGTTTTGCTATGGACTTAGAAATCAGTTTGCAATATTAGTTGACGGAACAGTTGTTCCTTGTTGTTTAGATAATCAAGGTCAAATAAATTTAGGTAATATCTTTAAAACAAGTCTAAAAGACATTTTAAATAGTGAGAGAGCAAAAAATATTTATGAAGGTTTTTCAAATAGAAAAGCAGTGGAGGATTTGTGCAAAAGGTGCCAATATGCTCAGAGATTTTAAAAATAAAGAGTATTATTCTGCAAAGAATAATACTCTTTATTTTAATATTAAATTTTGTTATAATATTTACAATAAATTTATTGTTTAAACATTTAGAGAATAAAAATATAATATATATTAAAATATGTGTTATCAAGGAGGTTATGAAAAATGAGATGGTTTATAAACTTTATGGCAGGAAGAAGAGGCGCAGACCAATTAAGCTTTGCATTAATAATCGTTTTCTTTGTATTGTCCGTTTTGTTTATGTTTTTACCAACAGAATTATTTTTTATTAGAATTGTAGCGTATATTCCTTTAGGAATAAGTGTTTATAGAATGTTCTCTAAAGATATTTTTAAAAGACAAATAGAAAATGATAAATTTATGTTTTGGTGGAGAGATATTTCAACTAAAATAAATAAAAAAATTAATAGAGTTAAAGATAATAAAACTCATAAATTTATAAAATGCCCAAAATGTAGACAGTTATTAAGATTGCCAAGAGGTAGAGGAAAAATTAGGATAGTTTGTCCTAAATGTTCAAATACATTTGAAAGAAAAACTTAAATATGGAAGGAATATTAAGATGATAAAATTAGAACGTACAGATGTGATGAATTTTGAAAATGCTATGCGTGGAGCAAGAAATCCAATGAATAGCTGGGCTAGAATGGATAGCTCTTATGACGATGAAGGAAATTTTGTGTTTGGAGAAAATGATATTTCATTAGCAAAGAGATTAATTTGTGCAGGTAATGACCATAGAAAATTTATAAGACAAATTTTTGTATCAGTAGATATAACAGCTCCTTTATATTGGTGGAAAGAATATGACACATATAAAGTTGGTACAGTTGCAAACTCAACTAGTACAATGCATAAAATTGCAAGTAAAGAGTTTTCAAGAGAAGATTTTAGTTGTGATTTTATGAATCAAGAAACATTAGAGCAAATGGATTTAGTTATAGCACATTTAGAAAAATTAAGAATACAATTTAATGAAACTAAAGATAAAGAAGTATGGTATAGTTTAATTCAGTTTTTACCATCATCGTATAATCAAATGAGAACTTGTACATTTAATTATGAAAATGTATTGAATATGTATTTTTCAAGAAGACATCATAAATTACAAGAATGGCATGTTTTTTGTGATTGGGTTGAAAGTTTGCCTTATATGAAAGAGTTTATTACTGCATTAGAAGAAAAAAATAAATAATAAAAGGTATCCTTTTTAGGATACCTTTTTATTATTATAATTTACCTTGAGCTCTTAAATCTTCAAGAGTTTCATCAATATGAGGAGCACCAAAGTTTTCTCTATAACCTGTTGGAGCAACCCATTGAGTAGCATTTTTAATAATTTGTCTTATTACTGGGTGATGATATGAAGTATTTGTTTCGTGTCCTGGTTGGAAATAGAAGATTTTACCTCTACCACGAGTCCATGTACAACCACTTCTAAATACTTCGCCAATATCAAACCAGCTTATAAATATTGTATCATCTGGTTTAGGAATATCAAAGCATTCTGCATAACATTCTTCAGCACCTACTTCAAAATGTTCAGGAATTCCTTTTGCAATTGGGTGAGAAGGATTAACACAGAACATTCTTTCGTATGTATCATCTCTCCATTTTAAGTCACCAGTTGTACCTAAAATTGTTTTTAGTAGTTTTGAATAGTGAGCTGAGTGTAATAGTATTAAGCCCATTCCAGCTAAAACCCTTTGATGAATTTTTGCTACAATTTCATCAGGTACTTGGTCATGTCCCATATGTGCCCACCAGATTAAAACATCAGTATTATTTAAAACTTCATCAGAAAGACCAATGTTTTCGTCTTGTAATGTAGCAGTAGTTACTTCTACATCATCACCTAATTCTTCAATAATTTCTTTTACAGTGTTGTGTATACCATTAGGGTGTACAGCTAACACTTGATTTCTGTATTCTTGACTTTCTTCATCTGTTAATATTTCAGCTATGTTTTCGTTCCAAACAGTAACTTTCATATATATCTCCTCATTTCTTGTAAACGATTACAAATATTTGTATAAGTAGATTATATAAAAGAATAAAGACAATGTCAAACTGTATTTTATATAAAAATTTTATTAATTTATTGTAGGATAAATCAAAATATTAATACCGATAAGTTTTTGTTAAATATAGAGAATTAAAAGATAATTATAACCACATTAAGTTTTCAACAAGTATTTTATTTAATGTTGAAAACTTAATGTGGTTGATATATTGTTTTTTTAAAATGTTTTTGCAGAATTAAATTAACAAAATAAATAATAATAGAAAATAAAAGAATAAAAGCTGTAATTTTCAACGATTTAATAATTATGAGTTGAAAACTGTATTACTAGATTCTTCATTATATGCAAACATAATTAAAGATTTACCTTGATTTACAACTAATTCTTCACCATTTTCAAGAGTGTATTTAATAGGAGATTCTACTGATGGTTTAGTCCAATTAATTTTTGTTTTGGTTCCTTGAGTTAAATAATATCCATATCCACCATCTTCAAGATGTAAATCACGAAGTGTAGGGTCACCATTAAAAGAAGTTATATTTGAATACAATATAAATACATTGTCTGTTGATACTTGAACATTGTTAGAAGCATCTAGTTGAGGTTCGCCAAATTCAGATTTGTTATATTTTTTTGTTGCAGCGTCATAGTTTAAATCACAAGTTACTTCACCAGATAGTTTAACAGAAACAGAATTTGCCATTGTATCAGGAAAAGTAATAGGTGTTTCACTTTCATTAAATTTGAAAGCAGGAGAAGTTTGGTAATTCATATCAATATTATTGCTTTGTAGAGTTTGTGTAAAAGCAGAAGTAGAAATCATACCTGTGTGTTCTAAAGAATACCCACTATCTAATCTGTTTTGATCTCTAAAGAAGGATTCATAACCACTTTGACCATCAAAGTTATTAATATTATAGTTTTCTAACCAGTTATATCCTGCATAACTTCCACCCCAGTGTACGAAAACTGTATTGTAAGGAATTGAAAGCTCTACAAAGTCATGTCTTACAGAACGAAGTGGACCTACTGTTTGAGGTTTAGTATAATCAGCAAAAAGAGCCATTATTCTAGTTGCACTTCCTTCATAAGGCCATTCATATAGTATATCAGCATCTGAAATACCGTATTGAGGCCACGCACTATGAGAGTTATTAATTATGAAAGACACAGGTCTTTTGTTGAGCATAGAAGGATTTAAGTCAGCAGTACCAGTTAAAGGGTTTATGTTTGTAGGTTTAGGAGCTTCAGATGAAGATTCTGATACATTTTTAGAAACAACTTCTTTGTGTTCAACTTTTTTGCAAGAAAATAAACTACTTATAATTATAGTTGCAGATAAAACTGCTATTAAAACTTTTTTAAACATAGAAATAAAATCCTTTCTTTACAATAACAAACTTAATTTAGAATAGATAGAAGTATTGTTATTAAAGTTGTCAACATCATATAAAAATAAAATAGAATCAAATTTATTTAAATCTAATTCTTCTAGTTCTTTTTCTGATATCAAGTCTAAGTCAACTAAGGTTATATTTGAAAAGTGTAAAGGTAGAAATTGCATTAAGTTATTAGTTAAACTGTCTTTAAAAATTAAAATATTATCAGACCCTATATTTAATGTTTTAATTTGAGTTACAGGACTTGGTGCGCCTAAGTAAACATTCAATTTATTAGTTGTTTGTAGATTGTTTTTAAAAAATATAGAATCGTTAGTATACTGTTCTGAATTATTATATTTTACAACTTTATCAACTACATTAAAACCATTATAATGAAACAAATCAATAGTATCATCATATTTAGGTTTTATCAAAGTTTGTGAATATAAATCTCCTAAAAAATTGTGATAAGTATGTTCAATATCAAATCTATCAATGGGAATAGGAGTTTTACCCATTGCACTTATAATAGCAGAATAAATATAGTATCCACCTAAAGAGGTAATGCTAGAATCTGTATTATAGAATATATAATTATTTTTTTGAGAAGAAAGAATAGAAAATATATCTATTGTAGAATTTGAAACTTCGCTATACATATCTGAAATAAACTTAGATTGATTCAAGGTATTATATGATGAAGGTAAATCGTTTTTATATATTTCACTAGCTGTTGGTACAAGACCAAAATAACAATCAATATTTTTTGAATATTTTTTGGTGAATTCTGATACTGCTTTTGAATTGTTTTCAGCTGTTGTAGTGTTTTGTGTTTGAACATTATATATCAATCTATCATTTGTGATAAATATATCATTTATTGGATTGATACCATAGCCTTTTTTTATTTTATTAGTAAAAGATTTTGCATATTTATTAAAAATAAAATTATCGGAATATACCTTGCTTAAAGATTTAGAATAAGACCCATCAGATACAGATTTTAAAGTAGGTTTTGCTATTTGAGAAGTGTCTTTCTCAATAATAAAATTAAAAAAAACACTTGATATAAGTAGTAGTAGTGAAACGCAAATAGCAAAGACAAAAGGTATAATTTTAACATCTATTTTTTTGTTTTTAGATTCAACATAATTGTATTTATCAAATAATGTAGATATAATAATCACACCCTTAAATAAAATTAAATAAAGGTAAAGAACCGTATTGTGAAAAATTTTGTGCAATAATATATATATAACAAAATACTGTTAATAACAAATCAATACTAATTCTAACCCATTTTATCACATTAGGTTTATTATCTTCAACCTTTTTCATCAAATTATTACCTATATTAGTGCAACAGATGCTTCCTAGTATTATAATTGGAAGTATTTGTTGTAGATAATTTATAGCTAAAAAAGACTTGTCAACAAATATTCCTGTAAACATATTAGAATAGAAATTCATAATATCTCCAAAAGAAGAAAATGCAAATATTACAAAACTAAATAATAAAATCAACAAAGTATAAATATGCTGAATTATTTTAGGAAGTTTAGTTAAGATTTTTGATAAAAATAAATTTTCAATTAAAATGATAACTCCTAATGATATACCCCATAAAATATAGTTTAAAGAGTTACCATACCACAATCCAATTAAAAACCAAATTAAAAGAAGTCTAAAAGATATAATAGTTTTATTGTTAAATTGAGAACCTAGAGGTGTAAATATATAAGTTTTATACCAATTGATTAATGATATATTAAATCTTCTAGAAAATTCAGCAATGCTTTTTGACATATATGGATAATTAAAGTTGATAGGTAGTTCAAAACCAAATATTTTTGCTATACCTCTAGACATATCGGAATATGCAGAAAAATAAAAATATATAGCTAACATAAAGCATATGATACCAATCCAAGAAGAGAGAATGGAAGTATAATCATTATTTAAATTTTTGATTGAAACCCAAAAGTTAAAAAAGCTATCTGCAAAAAATATCTTTTTAGCAAGACCTTTTATAAAAACACCATATCCTGTAAAAATTTTATTTGTAGATTCTTCTCTATTTTCTAATTCTATTCTCATATCACTGTATCTTAGAATAGGACCACATACTAGCTGTGGGAAAAACGCCATATATACACCAAAATTAATAAAATTAGTTTGTACTCTAACCTTTTTTAGATATAAATCTATCACATAAGATAATCCCTGTAGTATATAAATTGATAATCCAAAAGGAATTAGGGATTTTGTGAATATGTTTGAAATATTAGAAAAGTTGATAAGAGAATATTTAAATACTACAAAAGTTATAATATTTATTGCTATTGTAGACCAAAAGACAATGTTTTTATTAGTGGGTTTGTCCTTAAACTTATTTATATAGATACCACTAATAAAGTCAGTACACATTATAAAAAGCAATAAAAATACAAGGATAGGCTCTACCCAAGCATATAAAATTAAATTTGAAAAGAATAAAACTTTATTTCTATGAATGGTAGGCGTTAAAAAATATGTTAACAGTATTATGGGAAAAAATCCAAATATAAATATTGTATTAGAAAACTCCAACTAAATTCACCTCATTTACTGTAAGTCATCATGGATTTGTTGTGCTGTTTTTAAAAAATCATCATATGAAATTAAAGTATTTATTATATCTAATAGTGAGTTGGTTGATAAATAAGATGGTAAATTTAATTTTTTCAAAAGCATTTTTCTTAAAACAGAACTATTATCTCTACCACAAAAACCATATTCAAATAAATCCATTTTAGTTATTTTTTTGCTTGGATTATCATCTAAACTAACATCAATATTTTGTTTATCAAATATATCTTTAAGAAGGTCAACATCTATTCCTTCTACACCAAGAGTACCTTCTTTTGAACCTTGAGTTTTTCTTTTTTCTTTACCTTTTATTTGAGGAATATATATATTTGTAATATTGTTTGAGTTTTTGGTGATAGATTTTATATAGTTTCTTATCTTAAAACCAGCAACATCAGAATCAGTTATAATAATTAAACCAACTGTATCGCATAAAGTTTTTATAAGGTCTCTTTTTTCTTTATCCTTAAAAATTCTAAAGCCATTAGTTGTTATTATTAAACCATCAATAAAACTTTCTAGTTTAATTTTATCATATTTACCTTCAACTAAAATGGCTTTTGATATTTTTATTTTCATATGTTAACTCCTTTAGTTTTTGATTATAGACATTTTTCCAATCATCTGTTCTAAAATTATTTTACTATCTAATTTAGATGATTTTAAAAGGGTATCAGCTTCTTCAAGGCAAAAAAGGCAATGTCTTATTTGCTCTATAGAAAATTTTGAAACATCAGCATAAAGTTTTGTTATTCTATATTTAGAGCGATATTTAAAGTCAGAAATAACATCATCACTTGAAAGTAGAACAGATTGAGCTGTTTTTATTCTATACATATCAATAAAAGACATATTTAATGCACCCATAATCATAATAGGGCTTATTCTATCATAAAAAAGTTTATCCAATATAGCGTAAGCTTTATCATAATTTGATTTTAAAATTTGATTAGATAAGTCAAATGCTGTGTTTTGTACTGTGTCAACACATAGTAAATTTAAAGTTTCCATAGATATTTGAGAGTTTTCACCACAATATTGGATAAGTTTTTCAAGCTCGTTTAATATTATATCATAAGAATTACTACATCTTTCTATTAAAGAATATATGACATTATTTTCGATAGTAATATTATGTTTTTTACACTTTGACAAAATAGTTTTTCGTAAAGTTGCTCTATCTTTTAAGCCAAATTCACAAACTGCACCATTGTTTTTATTAATTGTATTTATAATTGATTTGAATTTTGTCCCTTTATTAAAGTCAAAATCTGTTGTTGTGTAGTAAAATATTACAATACAACTTTCATTTTTAAACTCAAATGTTTTTAGTAATATCTCAAAATCAGATTTATTTATTTTTTCTATGTTTAGATTTTTTACTAAAATACACTTTCTATCGCACATCATAGGTATTTGTTCATACGCAGATGTGAAATCTTCTATTGAAAAAGATTCATTATCAAATTTTTGTTTGTTAAAATCTTCTAGTCCTGGAACTAGAATTTTTTTT
Organism: Oscillospiraceae bacterium; assembly: GCA_017887325.1. Classification (GTDB taxonomy): domain Bacteria; phylum Bacillota; class Clostridia; order Oscillospirales; family Ruminococcaceae; genus Massiliimalia. The sequence goes on from JAGHIE010000023.1 coordinate 13,781, forward strand.
GTCAATTTAGATACTATATTTTTTATTAGATATACTTCATCACCATACAGAAAATAAAAAGGAAACACTTCGCCAGATTTTATACTAGCACTCAAATTTTGGTCTGTAAATATAGGCAAAAAGACTCACTCCTTTATATCTATTTAATAATAAATGTAGAATTTTTATCGTACATTGGATTTAAAACTTCTGTATTATTATTTTTGTTATTATAATCATAAGGTTTTTGGAGAGAAAAAACAAGATTTTTATTGACGGTATAATCATTATCAGAATTACCTCTTACGAAAAATAATGTATTTTCCATATTGTTTTCGACAGATTTTTCGTCACAAATACAAATATTTGAGTTATTATATTTTATATCTATATTTATATTTTTTATAACATATGAAAAATTTAAAAGTATATTGTCATTGATTTGTATTTGCATTTTATCTTCTATTGGTAAAATTGAAAAATTAGGCTTTGTCATTGTTAATACACTAAAAGCGTTTGTATTATTCTGATTAAAAAATATATTTTTGATATCTATGCTATTTATTAAAGATAGAGTGTCTTCATATTCATTAAATGTTGTATATGATAATATTAGATTATCAATTTTGTTTATTCCTTTTCCTTTAAGAAATTTAACAGTTTGAGTATCTACATAATTATCATCGCTTGTAGATATAACAGTAGTAGTATTTTTATCATTTATTATAATATTAGAAGTTTGCCCACTACCTATAACAAATAGATATGAATTAAAATTTTGAATGAATGTAGAAACATAAGATAGAACAAATGTTATACAAATACATATACACAAATGTTTTAATCTTATATTAGTGTTTAAGTTTTGTTTTATAAAAATAAAAATTATAATAAGAACTATTGAAAATAATAGCCATTTGTTAAATATTTCATAATCAAGTCCTATTGAAAAATAATCTAATTTAGAGAATATATCTACAATGCCATTTTGTAAGGATATAACTATATCAAGAATAAAATTTATAATATTGTGTTGATTGAAAGGACAAATTATTATGTACAAAAAAGAAAGACATAATATTATAGGTGGTAAAAAGCATATAGATAAATTTATTATTGGAGATATGATATTAAATGTTTTAAATGTATATATCCAAAATGGCATTAGAAATATGTTAGCTGATATAGATACACTAATACATTTTATCGCAAATAAGCTAAAACTTTGCATATTGCATTTTAAAATTAAAAATAAAGTGAGTTTATCAGCTAACAAAATTATTCCTAAGGTTGCTAAAAATGACATGCAAAAACTAATGTCTATTATTGAATAAACATTGAAACTTACTATAACAAATGCTGTTAAAAATAATGTGTTTAATAAATCAGATTTTCTGAGAGATAGTTTTGATAGAATTAGAATTAACAGCATAAAACCACTTCTAATAGCAGAAATTTGACAGCCACTAAGAATTATATAAAAAATTATAGGAATAACTGGAAAAATAACTCTAAATAAAAAAGGACATTTTTTAGTCAGTTTTAAAATTAATAAGGATAATATGCTAATGTGTAAACCAGAAATAGCAAATATATGAGATGTCGATGTAGTGTTATATTTGTTTTCTAAACTATATGGAATATCTTCGCTATTACCTAGTAACATAGATTTTATAATCGACGAACTATTTTGTTTAAAATTGTTATCTATGATTTGTGAAAGATAATTATTATATGATTTTACATAGTAAATGAATGGTTTATTTTTAGTTTTTATAATGTTGATAGCTGATTCTTCTGAGTTATCATAATGACTTGAAAGTAAATAAATTTGTCTACTCTTATAATAATTTACGCTATTAAAAGAATTACTAGATATTGGCTTGAAAAAATCTACTTTTAGAGTTATTTCATCATACAAGTCAGCATCAATGTATTTATTTGTATATAAAATGGTATTGAAGTCTTTAATATTATTATTTTCAACTTTTTTTACCGATAATTCATATGAAAATTTATTTGATTTATTTTGGGTTATGCTCTTTATCGTTGCAGTAATATTTTGAGTTGTGTTATCTAGCTTTATAATTTTATTATATTCATAATGGTCTTTTGATATAAACAGACAGCTTCCTATTATACAAAACAATACAAAGGCTAAAGCAGATATTTTAGCCTTTGTATTAATTAAAATAGAGATAAAACATATTACGATTATAAAACATATAACTACTATAAGTTGAAATGCAGATAATTGACTTGCTAGAAAACTACCTGTTAGCAGTCCACCACCTATAAGCAAAAATGATCTTTTCATAGGTTACACGCTATCAGGGATATCAAAGTGTAATGGAATAGGGAACCAGTTTTTTTCCATTTGTACATTTGAAAAATAAGAATAACACCCAAAAATAAGTTGGACAGCTTTTAAATAAGGCAATTTTATATTAGGTGTTTCAGTTGTGTTTGAAACAGAAACATTTTGATTACTTAATTCAATTTTTACTCTTTCATGGTTTTCAATATCAATGATTAAAGAACCGTTGTCTAAATTAGAATAAGTAGATTTTAATTTTAAAAATGCGGATATAACATTTTTAAAATTAATTATACTAAAGTTTTTTGAATGGCACATATTGAAAGATGAACATTCTTGTGAGTATAAATTAACTTTTATATTATCATACATAGGTATGTGTGATAAACATACACTATCAATATTAAAATTATTTAAATAATCACTTAAAACTAATAAATAATTATCATAATTTACAAGTTCAAACTCAAAAATATTAGATTTATCAGAGCTAGATATGCAATATCCTATAAATTTATCATTTTGTAGAATGCAATATAAAGAATTGCTCCAACTTTTTGCAATATCATAAAAATTATTTATATTTCTTTTAGCTTTTACTTGCTTTTTATTAAATAGGTTTATAATACTTTCTAGGATTTCAAAATCATTTTCAGAAACTTCTTTAAATTGATATTGGTTTGCACTATTTTCTTTTGGAATACTATGTTTTATATTAGCTTTATCAAAATAAAAGTTTATATCAGCACCACTAGGAGTAAAAGAAAAGTACTCATATCTTTTTCTGTTTCCGTCTAAATATGCTAAATCAACACCATCTTTTCTCATATCATTCATTGCAGTTGACATCAAGTCTTTCATATAGCCTTTAGATCTTACATCAGGGTGTACACAAACAGTTCCAATACCACCGACATTGATTGTTTCATCAAGTACAGATAATGTATTTTTAAAATAACCAACTACGGCACATATTTTTTCATCTTCTTTTACTATATAGTGGCTTTCCGGTGAAAAGTTTTTCTTACTATATAATTTAGGAAGTAATTCTTCAAATTTGATATTAAAAGCAGTGTTTGCAGTATCAATTAGTTTTTCATATTCATCGTAAGTAGCTTTTGAAATATTTGCCATATAAAATTATCCTTTCTGTAATAAGTTATAAAAATTCTCGTATAAGTGAATCTTTTGGGATTAGTGTCTCATCAAGTTCTTCAAAATTATGTGAGATATTTATTAAATCGTTTATGATTTCTTTATGTTTTATATGGTTTTCTTGACCTTCTAGTAACTGTAAAATTTTATGACAGAATAAAAAAGGTTCATAACTATGAGTTGAATTGATATGAATATCTGCAGATTTTTTAAAAGGTTTTATATATAATTCTTCTCCTCTTAAAACATATTTCCATAAATCAAATGTTTCATCAAAATCTGAATCACGATATTTGTTATCTCTAAGAGTTCTTCTCATAAGTCTTAATGTTCTTGCAGGAAGGATGATATTATTATTATCATCAACAAAATCACTGTGAACACTTACATATATTCTTAGTACATTAGAGTTTTTTATATTTTGAGATAATAATGGATTAAGAGCGTGAATACCTTCAAAAATTAGAAAAGTTTGTTCATCGTATTCTACAGTAAAAGTTTTTTCAGCTCTTTGTCTTTTCCCAAATTCATATATAGGGAAAAGAGATTTTTTATTTTCAAGTAGTTCTTTTATTTTAAAATTAAAAAAATCTATATCTAAAGCTTCTATAGTTTCATAATTTGGTTGTCCGTCTTCCCATAAAGGAAAATCATCACCACATCTATAAAAATTATCTAAAGATATTCTATAAACTTTTTTATTAAGTTTTTGTATAGCTTTTGAAAGTTTTTTAGCAGTGGTTGTTTTCCCAGAAGAAGAAGGTCCTGTTAGTAAAATTATATGTTTTCCATTTTCTACTGCTGTGTTAGCAATGTGAATTATTTGTTCATCATATTTAGTTTCTTCTGAGTTAATTAAATTTATTTTGTCTTTGTTAAATTCTTCTTTAAGTTTGCTTAAATAAATTTTTTCCATAATTTCTGTGTATTTCATAAAAAAACCTATCTTTCCAGTAAATATTGTATTTTTATTATATGTAATTTACTATAGATAAAATGTACCATAAACACAGAGATTAGTCTAGTAATATATTGTTAAATATATCAGTTGACAAAATAACAAAATATAAATATAATTAATTTGATAATATACAAAATGCTATGATGAGAATGACTAAGATTTTTAGAATTATAAGAGAGAAAATCATAAGCTGAAAGATTTTTATTCTAAAACTTAGGTGCTACCTTGGAGCTATCAGTTAATACTGTATCGTATTTCTGCGTTAAAGAAATTTGAGTGGTTAAGATTTTATCTTAACAAATTGGGTGGTACCACGGAAAAGTTATAAGAGCTTTCGTCCCATAGGTTTCTATGGAACAGGGCTCTTTTTTGTATGAAAATTAATTTTAAGGAGAATTTTTAGTTATGCAATGGACAGGATTAAACGAGCTTAGAGAAAAATATTTAAGTTTCTTTGAAAGCAAAGCACACACAAGACTTCAAAGTTTCCCTTTATTACCACAAGGTGATAATAGTTTATTACTAATAAACTCTGGTATGGCACCTATGAAAAAATGGTTCTTAGGTCAAGAAGTTCCACCAAGCAAAAGAGTTACTACTTGTCAAAAATGTATCAGAACTCCTGATATTGAAAATGTTGGTAAAACAGCAAGACATGGTACTTTCTTTGAAATGTTAGGTAACTTCTCTTTTGGTGATTACTTTAAACATGAAGCTACAAAATGGGCTTGGGAATTTATTACAAAAGAATTAGAATTACCAGTTGATAGATTATGGGTATCTGTATATCAAGATGACGATGAAGCAGTTGATATTTGGGTAAATGAAGTTGGTGTTGATCCAAATAGAATTGTTAGATTAGGCAAAGAAGATAACTTCTGGGAAATTGGTGCAGGTCCATGTGGTCCTTGTTCAGAAATCTATTTTGATAGAGGCGAAGATAAAGGCTGTGGAAAACCTGACTGTGCAGTAGGTTGTGATTGTGACAGATTCGTTGAATTCTGGAACTTAGTATTCAGCCAATTTGATAATGACGGTAACGGAAATTATACAAGATTAGAACACCCAAACATTGATACAGGTATGGGTCTTGAAAGATTAGCTTGTATTATGCAAGGTGTTGATAACTTATTCGAAGTAGATACAGTTCAAAACATTATGAAACATATTAGTGATATTGCTGGTGTTAAATATCACGAAGATGAGAAAAAAGATGTATCTTTAAGAGTTATTACAGACCATATCAGAAGTACAGTATTTATGTTAGCTGACGGTGTAACTCCATCTAACGAAGGTAGAGGATATGTTTTAAGAAGATTACTTCGTCGTGCTGCTAGACATGGTAGATTATTAGGTATCAACAGACCTTTCTTATATGAAGTAGTTGAAACAGTTGCAAAAGAAAACGCTGTTGCATACCCAGAATTAACAGAAAAATTAGGTTATTTAAAGAAAACTATTAAATTTGAAGAAGAAAACTTTAATCGTACAATTGATAAAGGTTTTGAAATGTTAAATAATTTAATAGATGCAATTGAAAGCAAACAAGATAAAGTTTTAGCAGGTAAAGATGTATTCAAATTATATGATACATATGGATTCCCTATTGATTTAACAAGAGAAATTGCTTTAGAAAAAGGCGTTGACCTTGACGAAGAATCATTTATTGAACTTATGAATGAACAAAAAGAAAGAGCTAGAAAAGCTAGAATGTCAATGGAAGATGTTGCTTGGGCTGACGAAGCATTAAACTTAGAAGGAAAAACTTCAGAATTTACAGGTTATACAACATTAACAGAAACAGGTAAAGTTTTAGCAATCTTAGCTGATAATGAAATGGCTCAAACTGCTACAGCTGGTCAAAAAGTTACTATTGTTTTAGATAGAACTTGTTTCTATGCTGAAAGTGGTGGTCAAGTAGCTGATAAAGGTATTATTAGCAATGACAACTTTAAAGCAGATGTATTAGACGTTCAAAAAACTGGTAGTGGTTTATATATTCATGTTTGTGAAATAAAAGAAGGTTCTATCGCTGTAGGTGACGAAGTAGAAGAAAAAGTTTTAAAATATGTAAGAGAAGCTATTATGAGAAATCATACAGCAGCTCACTTATTACAAGCAGCTTTAAGAGAAGTTTTAGGCGACCATGTTCACCAAGCAGGACAATTAGTAAATGCTACTAGTGTAAGATTTGACTTCTCTCACTTTGAAGCTTTGACTCCTGATGAAATTTCAAGAGTTGAAAGAATTGTTAATGAAAAAATATTTGAATGTTTAAATGTTGTAACTAAAGAAATGTCTATAGACGAAGCTAAGAAAACAGGTGCTATGGCATTGTTTGGTGAAAAATATGGCGATGTTGTTAGAGTTGTAGATGTAGACGGATTTTCTATCGAGTTCTGTGGTGGTACTCATGTTGATAATACATCAAAAATTGGTTTATTAAAAATTATGAGTGAATCATCTGTTGCTGCTGGTGTAAGAAGAATAGAAGCAAAAACAGGTATGGAAATTTTAAATGTTTTAAAACATACAAATGATGTTATAACAAATTCTGCTAAAGAATTAAAATTATCAAACCCTGCAGAATTACAACAAAAATGCGCTTCTGTAATGGAAGAATTAAAACAAAAAAATCACGAAATTGAACAATTAAATCAAAAATTAGCTAAACTACAATTTGGTAATATCTTAGATGGTGCTAAAGAAATTAAAGGTGTTAAAGTAGTTTCTGCTATGATGACAGATGTTAAACCAGAAGTTTTAAGAAATATGGGAGATAAAATTAAAGACCAATCTCCAGATGCAGTAGCAGTATTAGTTGGTGTATCAGAAGACAAAGCATCTATGTTATGTGTATGTGGTAAAGATGCTGTTAAAGCTGGTGCTCATGCTGGTAAAATAGTAAAAGAAGTTTCTGCAATTACTGGTGGTAAAGGTGGCGGACGCCCAGATAGTGCTATGGCTGGTGTTGGTGACAATACTAAGATAGACGAAGCATTATTAAAATTCCCAGAAATCTTAGAAGCTATGATCTAATAATTCAAAAGAGGTAATATATTATGAGTGATTGCTTATTTTGTAAAATTATAAACGGAGATATTCCATCAAACAAAGCATATGAAGATGAAAAATGCTATGCTTTTCATGATATTAATCCACAAGCACCTGTTCATGTTTTGGTTATTCCTAAAATTCATTTGAGCAGTGTTAACGATATTTGTGAAGAAAACGCTAATGTTGTTGCACACATATTCTCTGTTATTCCAAAAATAGCAAAAGAGTTAAATTTAGAAAATGGATATAGAGTAGTAACTAATATTGGTGAAGATGGAAGACAAAGTGTTAAACATTTACATTTTCATATATTAGGTGGCAAAAATTTAACAGAATTTATGGCATAAGTATAAAATTAAAGTCTTCTGGTTTTACAGAAGACTTTAATTATTGAATATAGGAGTTATTATGAATAAAAATATAATAGTGTTAGTTGTAGATGGACAAGGTGGAGGAATAGGCAAACAGTTTATTGAAAAACTTAGAAAAGAAGTTCCTAATGTATATATTAGAGCTTTAGGAACAAATTCAACTGCCACAAATAAAATGGTGAAAGCTGGAGCTAATGACGGAGCAACTGGGGAAAATGCAATTGTTGTAAATGCTTACAAATCTCATATTATAGTTGGTGTTTTGGGAATTGTGATGCCAAATTCTATTTTAGGAGAACTTACACCTAAAATGGCAGAAGCAATAAGCAGTAGTGAAGCGTTAAAAGTTTTAATACCAATACAAAAATGTGGTGTAAAAGTTGCTTTTGGTGAAGATGTTAAACCAGTTTCAGTTTATATTGATAAAGCTGTTGAAATAGTAAAAAATGAACTTGTAAGCAATTTGTAGGTTTATTATCGCTTGACAATTTTTAAATCAAGTGGTAGTATAAAATAAAATCAAGATAAATCGTTGACAAGAAGGCATTAATAGTTTGCAAGGTAAATCAGAGAAAAACATCATCGGCTGAAAGTGTTTTACCACTTTGTGTATTAATGTTACCACCTTGGAGAGTACAGGGTTAAAAAACTGTATCGGTTAGCAACCGTTATATTGCTCTTAAAGTGACAGAGTTTTTCTGTAATTTGGGTGGAACCGTGGAGTTTATACACTTCATCCCTATTTTTAGGGGTGGAGTGTTTTTATTTTTCTTGTTTTAAGTATTAAACTAAAAAGGAGTAGTGAGTTATGATTAATGTAACACTAAAAGGTGGCGTTGTTAAAGAATATGAACAAGGCGTATCTGTTGCAGAAGTAGCAAAAGATTTAGGTGCAGGTCTTTATAAAGCAGCTTGTGCTTGTATGGTAGACGGAGTTGTTTGTGATTTAAGAACTGAGTTAAATAAAGATTGTGAAGTTGCTATTTTAACATTTGATGATGAAGAAGGTAAAAAAGCGTTTTGGCACACAGCTTCTCACATTTTAGCTCAAGCTATTAAAAACTTATATCCTAGTGCAAAACTTGCAATAGGTCCTGCTATTGATAATGGTTTTTATTATGATGTAGAAGTAGAAAAAGCTTTCACTCCAGATGAATTAGCAAAAATCGAAGCTGAAATGAAAAAAATAGTAAAATCAGGTTTAGAAATTACTAGATTTGAATTACCAGTAGATGAAGCTAAAAAATTAATGGAAGAAAAAAATGAAACATATAAATTAGAATTAATTGAAGAACATGCAGATAAAGGTGAAGCAATTAGTTTTTATAAACAAGGTGATTTCGTAGATTTATGTGCAGGTCCTCACTTAATGAGCGTTTCAACAGTAAAAGCTGTTAAATTAACACAATGTACAGGTGCTTATTGGAGAGGTGATGCTAAAAATCATCAATTATGCCGTGTATATGGTACAGCATTCCCTAAAGCATCTTTATTAGAAGAACATTTACAAAGAGTTGAAGAAGCTAAAAAGCGTGACCATAATAAAATTGGTAGAGAATTAGGTTTATTTACAACATCTGATTTAATCGGTCAAGGGTTACCAATTATGCTACCAAAAGGTGCTAGAATAATTCAATTACTACAAAGATTTGTAGAAGATGAAGAACAAAAACGTGGTTGGCAATTAACAAAAACACCTCTTATGGCAAAAAGTGATTTATACAAAGTTTCTGGTCACTGGGGTCACTATAAAGACGGTATGTTTGTTTTAGGCGATGAAGAAAAAGACGATGAAGTTTTTGCACTTCGTCCTATGACTTGCCCATTCCAATATCAAGCATATTTAAGCAAACAACGTTCTTACAGAGAATTACCATTAAGATACAACGAAACATCAACACTATTCAGAAATGAAGCTAGTGGTGAAATGCATGGTTTAATTCGTGTAAGACAATTTACAATTTCTGAAGGTCACTTAATGTGCTTACCATCTCAATTGGAAGATGAATTTAAAGGTTGTTTGGAACTTGCTATCTACATGTTAAAAACATTAGGATTATATGAAGATGTATCTTACAGATTCTCTATGTGGGATCCTGACAATAAAGATAAATATATCGGTACTGATGAACAATGGGACGAAGCTCAAGGCGTTATGAGAAAAATCTTAGACCACTTGGGAATTGAGTACAAAGAAGGCGTTGGCGAAGCTGCTTTCTATGGTCCAAAACTTGATATTCAAATTAAAAATGTTCACGGTAAAGAAGATACATTGATTACAATCCAAGTAGACCAAATGTTAGCTGAAAAATTTGGTATGGAATATGTTGATGCTGACGGAGAAAAGAAAAATCCTTATATTATTCACCGTACATCTTTGGGTTGTTATGAAAGAACATTAGCTTTATTAATCGAAAAATATGCTGGTGCATTCCCAATGTGGTTAGCTCCTGTACAAGTTAAGATTTTACCAATCGCTGACAGACATTTAGACTATGTATATGAAGTACAAAGAAAATTACAAGAAGCTGGTATTGCTAGAATTGAAATTGATGACAGAAGCGAAAAAATCGGTTATAAAATCCGTGAAGCTCAACTTGAAAAAGTGCCTTATATGATTTTAGTAGGGGATAAAGATATTGAAAATAATACAGTATCTATCCGTTGCAGAAAACAAGGTGATTTAGGTGCTAAATCAATTGAAGAAGCTATTGCAATGTTTAAAGAAGAAATTGACAACAAAGTTATAAAATAATAAAAAAGTTGCTCTCATATGAGAGCAACTTTTATTTTGTTATATCAGCTAAAATTGCATTTGAAACTTTAATTAAATCACTGACTTTTAGTTCAACTTGGAAACCAATTTTACCACCGCTAACAATAATATTTTCAATATCATTAGCAGAAGAATTTATAACAGTTACATATTGCTTTTTCATACCAATTGGAGAACACCCTCCACGAATATATCCTGTAACTTTATTGATTTCTTTAACTGGAATTAATTCTACAGATTTTTCTTTTACAGCTTTTGCAGATTTTTTTAAATCTAATTCACAAGCTACAGGAATAACAAAAACATAATAGTTTTTGCTGTGCCCTTGTGCCACTAAAGTTTTAAAAACTTGTTCTAAAGGTTCATTTAGTTTTGTTGCGATACTTACACCTAAGTTATCACCTTCTGTATGTTCGTATGTGTGGGAAGAATATTCGATTTTTTGTTTATCGAGAATACGCATAGCATTTGTTTTTTGTATTTTCATTATTTTCACCTAGTCTAATCATAAATTATATAAATGATAACATAAAATTTTGAAAAAATAAATACAAAAATCTACTTAGATATGGTATACTGTCAATGATAATAAGATATAAGGAGTGTTTAGCAATGAGAATAGGCGTTATTTGTGCTATGCATGAAGAAGTAGATTTAATAAGAAAAGATATGCAATCTGATAAAATAGAAACAATAGCTGGTAGAGATTTTCATATTGGTAAATTATATGGAGTTGATACAGTTTTGGTAGTATCAAGAATTGGTAAAGTTGCATCTGCAATTACTACAAGCATTTTGATTGATAGATTTAATGTTGATAAAGTAGTATTTTCAGGTACAGCAGGTGGAGTTGACCCTAAAATGAATGTTGGTGACGCAGTAGTAGCAACAAGCAGTGTTCAACATGACTTTAAAGTTCCTGGTGGAGATATGTTTAGAATTCCATTACTTGATATTAGTTATTTGCCTACAGATGAAGAATTATCTAAAAAGGCTATGGAAGCAGTACAAGAATATATTTCAAACGATATGTTAAATGATATTCCAAAACAATACCTTGATGAATTTAAAATTATTAGCCCTAAAGTAGAAATGGGTGTAATTGCATCAGGTGATGAGTTTGTATGCTCAAAAGAGAGAAATAACTGGTTATATGAAAATGTAAAAGATATAAAATGTGTTGAAATGGAAGGAGCGTCTGTAGCTCAAGCTTGTTTTGAATATGGTGTTCCATACGCAATTATAAGAGTTATATCAGACTGTGCTAATGATGACGCTAGTGTTGATTTTGATTTATTTATAAAAGAAGCTGCTTGTCATTTTACAAGAGGTACAGTAAAAGCTTTATTTAGTAGATTGGGTTAATACAAGTATTGCAATTATTATACTTATTGAGTATAATGTATATGAGTTATTTTAAAGTAAAAGGAGTTGAAAAATATGGCATTTGAAATAACAAAAGATTCTATTATTGGTGATATCTTAGATTATGATAGAACTACTGCAGAATACTTTTTAGAAATGGGTATGCACTGTTTAGGTTGTCCTGCATCTCGTGGAGAAAGTATTGAACAAGCTTGTGCAGTACATGGTGTTGATGTAGAAGAATTAATCGAAAAACTACAAAATCACATTAATAAATAGTAATTGAAAGTATAAAAGGGCGACTATCTCGCCCTTTTATTTTCGTAGTAGGAGAAATTTATGGATAATAGATTACTTGCATGTGCAGAATTTGTAAGAGAAAATAGCAAAGTAGTAGATGTTGGAACAGACCATGCTTATTTAGCTTGTTTTTTAGCAAAAAAAGATGACATAAAAAGCGTTATTGCTTGTGATGTTAATGAAAAACCACTTCAAATGGCTAAAAAAACAGTAATTGATAACAACTTGCAAGATAGAGTAAAACTTGTGTTGTCTAATGGACTCGAAAAAATAGAAGAAAATGAAGCAGATGATATAATTATTGCAGGTATGGGTGGAGAATTAATATTAAGCATTATATTAGCTTGTAAATTTAGTAAGAATAGCGATAAACATTTTATAGTGCAACCTATGACACAAGCTCCACTTCTTAGAAAAGAGTTATATAAAAATGGCTTTGAAATTATAAAAGAGAAAGCAGTATATGAAAACAAACATCACTATACAGTTATGTTGTGTAGATATTGTGGAGAAGAAAAACAAATAACAGAAGAATTTTCTATTGTTGGTTTGTTGGGTGATGATACTTTACAATCTTCAAAAGAATATTGTCTTTTTCAAATTAATAAATTAAAAAAGATTGTTGCAGGATTACAAAAAACAAATAATAAACAAGAAGAAATACAAAAATATAATGATATAATATCTAATTTAGAAAAGCAGGTGAAATAAAGTGAAAGTTAGACAAATATATGAATATATAAACGAGTTTGCTCCATTTTTTACAGCTTGTGATTTTGATAACTGTGGTTTAATTGTTGGAGATATGAACGCTGATGTAACAAAAATAGGGTTATGTTTAGATGCATCAAATGAAATGATTGAAAAAGCATTGGATAATGGAGTTAATTTAATAATAACTCATCACCCTGTAATATTTAATCCAACCAAAAAAATTATGGCTAATACACCTGTATACAAACTTATAAAAAATGACATTTCTGTAATATCTGCTCATACAAATTTAGATAAAGCAGTAGATGGTGTAAATGATACACTTGTAAAATATTATGAGTTAGAAAATATATCATCACCAGAAATACTTGAAAATTTGGGTAGAGTTGGAGAATTAAAAGAACCTATTAGTGTAAAAAAATATGCTCAAGTTATAAAGAAAAATTTAAATGCAAAAGCAGTTAGATTTTATGATGCAGGAATAAAAGCAAAAAAAGTTGGATTTGTGTCTGGTAGTGGTGGTTCTATGATGAAAGATGCTTTAAGCTTAGGAATAGACACATTCATTACTGGTGATATAAAACATGACCAATTTGTAGAGGCAAGAAATATTGGTTTGAATTTAATAGAAGCTAGTCACTTTGATTCAGAGATAGTTGTATTAAATTCATTAAAACAAAAACTAAATAATATTTGCACAGATACAGAAATACTAATATTAGAAACAGAAAATTTTGTTGACATAGTTTAAGGAGTATAAAAAAGTGGCATTAGATGGAATTTATTTAAGTACACTTAAAAATGAAATAGAAAAGGTTGCACTTAATGCAAGGGTTGATAAAATTTACCAACCTTCTAAAGAAGAAATTGTTATTGGTTTAAGATTTAGAGGTGGAGGAGTAAAGTTATTAATTAGTGCAAGTGCAAGTAGTCCTAGAGTACACTTTACAAATATAGCATTGGAAAATCCTAAAGTTCCTCCAATGTTTTGTATGTTGTTGAGAAAACATTTAAGTACAGCAAGACTTGTAAAAGTAAGACAATTAGGACTAGATAGAATTTTGTTTTTAGATTTTGAAACAGTTAATGAGTTAGGTGATATGGTTATTATCACTATAGCTGTTGAGATAATGGGAAGACATTCAAATATAATAATTGTAAATCAAGATGGTAAAATAATAGATGCAGTGAAAAGAATTACTGATGAAATGTCTAGCGTAAGAAGTGTTTTACCAGGTATGATGTATGAATTACCTCCAGCACAAGATAAGCTTGATTTATTAACAGCTCAAAGAGATGAGGTTTTAGAAAAATTTAAACAAGTAAAAAATCAAGATTTTGCAAAAGCTATTATGGCTGTTTATCAAGGGGTATCTCCTATTTTAAGTAGGGAAATAGCAGAATATGCAACTGGTGGGGTTGATTTATTAAAAAATGATGTTTCCAATTTTAGAATGAACAGAATGTTTGAATATATTGATACATTAAAAGAAAACTTAAAAAATGGGGACAATCAATTTACTATTGTTATGGAAAAAGGTAAGCCGAAAGATTTTACTGTATGTGATATAGTTCAATATGGTTCTTTTCTAGATAAAAAATCTTTTGACAGTCCTAGTGTATTGCTTGATAATTTCTATTCAGAACGAGATAGAATAGAAAGAATGAAACAGCGTTCTCATGATTTATTAAAATTGCTTGTTAATTTAACAGACAGAATAACAAGAAAATTAAGTGTACAAGAACAAGAATTAGCAGAAAGTGAAAACCGAGATACTTATAAAATATATGGAGATTTAATAAATGCAAATTTATACCAAATGAAAAAAGGAGATAAATTTGTAACAGTACAAAATTTCTATGACGAAAATTATGATGAAGTAACAATTAAACTAGACGAAGCATTAACACCTGCACAAAATGCTCAAAAATATTATAACGAATACAGAAAAGCAAAAACAGCAGAAGAAAAGTTAGTTGATTTGATAGAAAAAGGTAAAGAAGAACTAGTTTATATTGAATCAATTTTTGATGCAGTAACTAGAACAACTGGAGAAAGTGAACTTTTAGAAATTAGAGAAGAATTAGCAGAACAAGGATATTTGAAGAATTACAGAAATAAAAATAAGATGTTAAAAGCTATGCCACCTATAAAGTATATTTCTAGTGATGGATTTACAATTTTATGTGGCAGAAATAATAAGCAAAATGATAAATTGACAATGAAAACTGCAAAAAACTATGATATGTGGGTTCATACTCAAAAAATAGCAGGTTCTCACGTTATTATTGTGGCTGACGGTAAAGAAATACCAAATAAAACAATAGAAGAAGCTTGTATTATAGCTGCATATAATTCTCATGCTAGAGAATCAGCACAAGTTCCAGTAGACTATACTTTGGTTAAAAATGTTAAAAAACCAAATGGTGCAAAACCTGGTATGGTTATATTTGTTGATTATCAAACAGCTTATGTTACACCGGATAAAGAATTGGTAGAATCATTAATGGCGTAAATTAAAAAGTAAAAGGGTATTACAATTATGATAAAAGTTTTATTTATTGGTGACATAATAAGTCAAGTAGGGTGTGATTATTTAAGAAATAATTTGCCAAGAATAAAAAGGGAACATGGTATAAATATAGTTATTGCTAATGGAGAAAACTCAGCAGTTGGAAATGGAGTTTTACCTCATTCTGCAAATTTTATATTAGATTGTGGTGTAGATATAATAACAACAGGTAATCATGTTTTTAAAAGACGAGAAATCTATGATTATTTAGATGAAAATCCACAAGTAATAAGACCCGCAAATTTTCCTAGTGTTTGTAATGGAAATGGATATTTTGTATATGATGGTGGAAAATATAGCTTTTGTGTAATAAATTTAATGGGTGTTGTTTTTATGGATCCATTAGAAAGTCCGTTTGCAACTATAGATAGAATATTAAAAGAAGTTAAAGCAGATTGCTATTTTGTTGATTTTCACGCAGAAGCTACTGGAGAAAAGAAAGCTTTAGGCTATTATTTGGACGGTAGAGTATCTGCTGTGGTAGGGACTCATACACATATACAAACTGCAGATGAACAAATTTTACCTAATGGTACAGCTTATATAACTGATGTTGGAATGACAGGACCATTTCACTCTGTTTTAGGTGTTAAACCTGAGTGTGTTATATCAAGATATAAAACTAATATGCCTACTAGATTTGAGATAGAAAATACAGAGTGTCAATTCAATGCCGTTGTTATTGAAATAGATGAAAAAACTGGCAAAAGTAACAAAATTTACAGATTAAATATAAACTAACTGTAGAAAAACTCTAAAAATGTTTGAATTTTTTTTGAAAATGGATTATTATGTAGGTGAAGAGATTTTATCTTAATAATATCTTACTCAGACAATCTAATAAATGAGATAATAGGAGGATTTTGTAATGGACGTTTTAAAAGTTTCAGCTAATTCCAAACCTACATCTGTTGCAGGTGCTATTGCAGGAGTTATTCGTGAAAAAGGTTGTGTAGAAATTCAAACAGTTGGTGCTGGAGCTGCCAACCAAGCTATTAAAGCTATTGCTGTTGCAAGAGGCTATATGGCACCTAGTGGCGTAGAACTAGTGTGTATTCCATCTTTTGCAAATATTGAAATTGATGGCGTTGAAAGAACAGCCATAAAATTAATAGTTGAAGAAAGATAGTTTTATAAAAAGCGTGGACTTATTAAATAATGTCTACGCTTTTTAATATTCATAACATTTTGTAAATTTGTCATGGTTTAACTTTTCAATAATATAAATTTGGTGTATAATAATAAAAATAACACATTCAATTAGAAGGAGGATTATTATATGGTCAAATATGAAAATCATCTTGGTAAAATTGAAATAACAGATAAATTTTTTGAAGATTTAGTTGGTAGTGTTGTAACTGAGTGTTTTGGCGTAGTTGGAATGGTACAAACTAATGAGCAAAAGTTTTTATTCAAGAAAAAAGATGCTATAGATAGTGGAGTTAGAGTTGTAGTTAAAGAAAACAAATTATATATAGATGTTCATATAAGTGTTTTATATGGGGCTAATATTTCAAGCATTGTAAAAAGCATTGTTCACAAAGTAACATATACAGTAGAAGAAACAACAGATTTAGCAGTTGCAAAAGTGAATGTGTTTGTTGATGAGATGAAAGATTAAGATAATTTAAGGAGTGAAGTTTGTGATAAACGGAAAACTTTTATCGCAAGGCATTATATCAGGTGCTAATAATATTATAAATCAAAAGGTTAAAGTGGACGAATTAAATGTATTCCCTGTTCCAGATGGTGATACAGGGACTAATATGTCCATGACAATAAAAGCTGGTAAAACAGCTTTAGAAAATTTATCAGAAAGTGATGTATCAAAAGTTGCAGATACTTGTGCGTCAGCATTACTTAGAGGTGCTAGAGGTAATTCAGGTGTAATTTTATCACTTTTATTTAGAGGTTTTTCTAAAGGGTTAAAAGGCAAAGAAGAAGCAAATGGATTAGATATTGCTAATGCTTTAAAAATAGGTGTTGATAATGCTTATAAAGCAGTTATGAATCCAACAGAAGGAACTATTTTAACAGTTGCTAGATTAGGTGCTGAAAAAGCAATTGAAGTAGCACTTGAAACAAATGACCCAGTAGTTGTGTTTGAAGAAACCGTAAAAGCTTGTGAAGAAGCTTTAAATCAAACACCAGAAATATTGCCAGTTCTTAAAAAAGCAGGTGTTGTAGATGCTGGTGGTAAAGGCTTATTAGTTATTTTTGAAGGTATGTTAGAAGTTTTCAAAAATAATAGAATGATTGAATTAGAAGATAAGACTAATGAGTCAAAATCAGAAGTTAAAAATGCTTTTGTAGAATATGAAGGAGATATAAAATTCTTCTATTGTACAGAGTTTATTGTTGATAAAAATAAACAAGCAAATGACTCTTTAAAATTAAGAGCTTATCTAGAAACTATTGGTGACTGTGTTGTAGTTGTTGATGATGATGAAATTATAAAAGTTCATGTTCATACAAATGATCCTGGTAATGCGTTACAAGAAGGATTAAAATTTGGTACACTTATGAACATTAAAATTGAGAACATGAATGAACAATTTGCTGCAAAACAAAATGAAGCTAAAAAAACAAATTTAGACGCTACATATGTAAAAGTAGATCCAGATAGAGATTATGGTTTTGTGGCAGTTTGTGCTGGTGCAGGTTTACATGATTTATTTATAGATTTGGGTGTTGATAAAGTTGTAAGTGGTGGTCAAACAATGAATCCTAGCACAGAAGATATTTTATCAGCAATTCATTCAATACCAGCTAAAACTGTATTTGTATTGCCAAACAACAAAAATATCATTATGGCGGCAGAACAAGCAGTAAAATTAGCGGATAGAAATGTTTGCGTTTTACAAACAAGAACAATTCCTCAAGGACTATCAGCTATGATGGCATTTGATCCTAGTGCTGATGTGTCAGATAACAGAACTAATATGACACAAGCGTTTGACAGAGTTCAAACAGGACAAATTACATTTGCTGCTAGAGATTCTGATTTTGATGGACATAATATAAAACAAGGTGAAATATTAGCTTTAGATAACGGAAAATTAGGTTTTGTTGAAAAAGATGTTACAAAAGCATTGCATAAACTTGTAAAATCACTTGTAAAAAAATCTGATGGAAGTTTTATTACAATAATTTATGGTAGTGATGTAACAGCTGAACAAGCAAGTGAAGCTAGTGAATATTTATCTAATAAATATTCTAATCACGAAATAAATTTAATAAACGGTGGTCAACCAGTTTATTATTATATTGTATCTGTTGAATAAGCGATATTTTTGAAGAGGCTAATAAATATGACAAAGATTACAGATTCTATAAAGTATTTAAAAGGCGTCGGAGAAAAAAGAGCATTATGTTATAATAAATTGGGAGTGGATAGTATCTACTCCCTTTTGCAATTTTTTCCAAGAGCGTATATGGATTTTTCAGAAACAAAAGATATTTGTGAATGTGATGTAGGCGAAATTTGTTGTTTTAAAGCAAAGGTTTTTAGAAAACAAGGCGAACAAAGAATAAGAAAAGGGTTATCCATATTTAAGGTGTTTGTAACAGACGGAACACAAGATGTTATAATTACTATTTTTAACAGTAAATATATATTTGATAGTTTAGAGATAGGTCAAGAATATAGTTTTTATGGCAAAATGCAGGGAAGTCCTTTACGAAAAGAAATGCACACACCGTCATTTATTAATATTGATAAAGAATGTCCGGTAAAAGCTATATATAGGTTAACTGAAGGATTGTCCAACAAAGTAGTATCTAATGCAGTAAAACAAGCGTTAGATTTATGGGGGGATAATTTAGAAGATGTGTTACCAGATTATATAAAACAACAAGAAAAATTGTGCCATATAAGATATGCAATAGAAAATATACATTTTCCTGAAAGTACCAATGCACTTGAAATATCAAGAAAAAGATTAATATTCCAAGAATTATTAGTTTTACAATTAGGATTGTTGTTGCTTAAGAAAACTTCAAGAGAGGGAACAACTATAAAAATAAATGGTTGTAATATGAAAGAGTTTACCAGTAAATTACCTTTTGAATTAACAAGAGACCAAAAAATAGCGATAAATGATGGCTTGAAAGATTTTATATCAGGAGTGCCAATGAATAGATTGGTTCAAGGTGATGTTGGTTCTGGTAAAACAATGGTTGCATGTGCATTGAGCTTTGCTATGCAAAGAAATGGGTATCAAAGTGCAGTTATGGCACCAACAGAAATACTTGCAATTCAACACTATAATACCTTTAAAAGCATTTTAGAAAACATGGATATAAAATGTGAATTATTGGTAGGTAGTTTGACTGCTAAACAAAAAAGAGAAGTAAAAGAAAAGATTGCTAGTAGAGAAGTTGATATAGTTATAGGAACTCATGCTTTAATTCAAGATAGTGTAGAGTTTAATAATTTAGGTTTAGTAATTACAGATGAACAACATAGATTTGGTGTAAATCAAAGAGCTAAATTAGCTCAAAAAGGAAAAAATCCTCATAAACTTGTAATGTCTGCAACTCCTATTCCAAGAACTTTAGCGTTAATTATATATGGCGATTTAGATGTATCTGTTATTAAAACAGTACCAAAAGGAAGATTGCCTATAGAAACATATATGATAGATAGTAAAAAAAGAGATAGGGCTTTTAATTTTATTAAAAAGCATATTGATAATGGAAATCAAGCATATATAGTTTGTCCTCTAATAGAGGAGAATGAGGAGATAGATCAAGGGCTATTTTCTGTAGAAGATTATGCTAAAAAATTAAAAGGTAGTATCTTATCTGAATATAGAATAGGTGTTTTACATGGTAAAATGAAACCTAATGAAAAAGAAAAAATTATGGTTGCATTTAAAAATAGAGAAATAGATATACTTGTTGCTACAACAGTAGTAGAAGTTGGTGTCGATGTCCCTAATGCTGTTATAATGATGATAGAAAATGCAGAAAGATTTGGTTTATCACAACTCCACCAATTAAGAGGTAGAGTTGGTAGAGGCGATTTGCAAAGTTATTGTATACTTGTAAGTGATAATAAATCAGAAGTTACAGTTCAAAGATTAAAAATCATGACAAAATCGTCCGATGGTTTTTATATATCAGAACAAGATTTAAAACAAAGAGGGCCTGGGGATTTCTTTGGAGAAAGACAACATGGTTTACCAGTTTTAAAAATTGCTAATATGGTTGATGATATGAATGTGCTTTTAAAAACACAAAAATTGGCTAGTGAGATTATAAAAGATGATCCATATTTACAAAATGATGAAAATAAAGGCTTGAAGTTATTAGTTGATGAATTATTTGCAAATAAGGCTGAATAAATTTACATTTAATACTTGTAAATATAGGAAAAATATAGTAAAGTATTTAAAGAAAAAAGAGGATAAAAGGAGAATTGGTATGTCTGGAAAACTAGAAACAAAAGCAGAAAGAAATGCAAATTTATATGGTGGAGAAGGCCATGTAGTTATTGAAAGAGTTTTAGACAAAGAAAAACTTAACGATAAATGTGGTCTATTTGCTAAAGTTACAATAGAGCCAAAAAGTTCTTTAGGTTATCATGTTCATACAAATGAAACAGAAACATATCATATTTTAAGTGGTGAAGGTATTTATAACGATAATGGTACAGAAATACCAGTAAAAGCAGGTGATACACTTTTCTGTAAAAGTGGTAATGGACATGGTTTAGTAAATACACAAGATAGTGATTTAGTGTTTATGGCACTTATTATATTAGATTAATTATAAAGGAGAAAACAAAAATGAGTAATCCAATAGTAACAATTGATACAGGTAGAGATACAAAAATTAAAATAGAACTTTACCCAGAAGTAGCACCAAACACAGTAAATAACTTTATTTCTTTAGTAAAAAAAGGTTTTTATGACGGAGTTATTTTCCACAGAGTTATTCCAGGATTTATGATTCAAGGTGGAGACCCACAAGGTGTTGGTATGGGTGGCCCTGGATACCAAATTAAAGGTGAATTCACATCAAATGGCTTTAAAAATGATTTAAAACACACAAGAGGTGTTTTATCAATGGCTAGAGCTATGGATCCAGATAGTGCAGGTTCTCAATTCTTCATTATGGTTGAAGATGCTCCACACTTAGACGGACAATATGCTTCATTTGGTAAGGTTATTGAAGGTATTGAAGAAGCTGATAGAATTGTTTCAGTTGATAGAAACCGTATGGATAAACCATATGAAGATCAAGTAATGGTTAAAGTTACAGTTGACACATTTGGTGTAGATTATCCAGAACCAGAAAAAATGTAATAAAAAAACAAGTCCTATTTTTAGGACTTGTTTTTTTATACTGTTTTATTTCCATGAAAATCTAAACTTGTATCAAATAAAATAGGAGTTTCGCTATTTAATAATGGGTATAAATCATTTATAACTTCTACAACCTCTTGTTTTGCATCATAAAATAGAGTTAATACTGATTTGTGTGATTTGATTTCAGGGTATAATGGGTGATGCCATAAGTTGCAACCTAAATTTGCTGTATCAAATTTTACATTAAGAGGTTTGATATGATTTGTTACATCTTTTGCTATAGGGAAAATTGAGTTTACAACTCTTGATACTTTTCCTAAAACCTTTGATTTATCATAGAATAATCTACTAGCATTAATTAAATCATCAAAACATTTCATAATTTCGAAAATTTCAACTTCTGTATCAAAAAGCTCTCTTAACATATCAGAGTACATTTTTCCTATGATGTTTTTAGCAACTGTTGATACACTTAGAGTATTTTTAACTGAAAATTGATTTATTGGCATATTTTTTAAATGATTAAATAAAATAGCATCTATTTCTGATTCTATTTTTACATGAACACTAGTTTCGGTTTCTTTAGGAAATCTAGCTCTAATTTTATCAACTAAGAAATATACATAAGGGTGAACTGTTTTATCTAAAAAGTAATGGCATATATATCCCAAATAATATGCTGATAGTATATCATGCTCAGTAGAAGGAAAGTCCAAGGTTGCTATATAAAGTTTCATGTAATTTAAAACTTCTTTTACATATTCTGTGTGCATTCTGCTTCCTATTTTTGGTAATGGACTTTTATTTGAAAAAGGTGATTTTATTACATTGTGAAAAAATAATAAATCAGGGCCTTGTAATCCAACATTAAAAACATTTCTATGTTTATCTATTAAAACTCTTATATCTTCATTTAAATCTGAATAAACTTTTTCTCCAAATAAATAATGAGTTGTTAAGTCTGGCATTTTAAATCACTCCTTTAATAATATCAGTATATGTAGAGTATATCATAATAATATTATTTTTGTATAGATATATCTATAAAATTAAATTAAATATGTAAAATTAATTTTACTATGAAAAAAATGCGATTTATGGTAGAATATAGTGAAAACATAATATGAGGGAGAAAATTATGAATAAACTAAAATTAACAAAAGAGGAATGGTGCTGGAGCTTGTATGATGTTGGAAATTCAGCATATATTATGATGCTTACTTCAATAATCCCACCATATATAGCAACAGTAGGACAAGAAGTTTTTGGATTAACTAGTGCACAAACAAGCTCACATTGGGCGTTTACACAATCTATAGCAACATTGCTTATTGCTATTTTAGCTCCTGTTTTAGGAGTATTAGCTGATAGAAAAGGAAAGAAAAAATTATTCTTTTCAAGTTTCTTTTTGCTTGGGATAACAATGTTTTTAGCAATGTTTTTTATTGATAATTATTATTTGTTACTTGCCGTAAATATTTTGTCAGGCATAGGTTATGCTGGAGCAAATGTATTTTATGATGCATTTTTAGTAGATGTAACAGATGATGAAAGAATGGATTTTATATCATCTTTGGGTTACGCTTTAGGGTACATAGGAAGCTGTATTCCTTTTATAATTAGTATTTTGTTATATTCTCTTACTCCATTTGGACTTAGTGTAATAGCTTCTATAAAACTTGGAGTTTTGATAAATGGTATATGGTGGATAGCATTTACATTGCCAATGTTTAGAAAAGTAAATCAAAAATATTATTCAGAAGAAAATAAAAATAGTATTGTCTATGCTGGTAAAAAATTATGGAATACTATAAAATTAATATCAAAAAATAAAACAATAGGAATATTTTTATTAGCATATTTCTTCTACATAGACGGTGTTGATACCATTATAAAACTTTCTACAACATATGGACAATCAGTAGGGCTTGATACAACAGCTATGATAGTTGCATTACTAGTGACACAAATTGTTGCATTCCCAGCTGTTTTAGTATTTGCAAAAATTGCAAAAAGATTTTCTACTAAAAATGTTTTATTGTTTTGTGTAGCTGTTTATATGGGAATTTGTGTATTTGGATACTTTTTAAAGGAAGAATGGCAGTTTTGGGTTTTAGCTGTTGTTGTAGGATTGGTTCAAGGTACAGTACAAGCTTTATCTCGTTCTTATTTTGGTAAATTAATACCAAAAGAAAACAATAATGAATATTTTGGATTTTATAATATTTTTGGGAAATATGCTACTATTATAGGACCTTTATTAATGGGTATATTTACAACAATTACAGGAAATTCTAGATATGGAGTTTTAAGTATATTAATTTTATTTATAGTAGGATTTGTATTATTAGTTAAAGTACCAAGTATTGAAGAATCTAAATAGTAATATAGTAGATTATAATAGTTGACTTTTAAACAGGTATAAGTTAGAATATTTATCGTGGATAAAATCGGTTATATATGTAAATTTTAGATGCAAGAGAGGCGAATTTTAATATGGATATTAAACAATTAAAAATAACAGCTTGCAATATTCGTAAAGGTGTTATTGAAGGAACTTTCCATG
Organism: Oscillospiraceae bacterium; assembly: GCA_017887325.1. Classification (GTDB taxonomy): domain Bacteria; phylum Bacillota; class Clostridia; order Oscillospirales; family Ruminococcaceae; genus Massiliimalia. Next base: position 38,229 of record JAGHIE010000023.1, read on the forward strand.
CAAAAGCAGGACACCCAGGTGGTTCTTTATCTGCTGCTGATATTTTCACATACTTATATTTTGTGGAAATGAATATAGATCCTGAAAATCCAAAAGATGAAAATAGAGACCGTTTTGTTTTAAGTAAAGGTCATGTTGCTCCTGGATATTATGCTGCATTAGCACACAGAGGATTTTTCCCAGTAGATGAGTTAAAAACTTTAAGACATATTGGTTCAAGATTACAAGGTCACCCAGATATGAAACATATTCCTGGTGTAGATATGTCTAGTGGATCTTTAGGTCAAGGTATTTCTACAGCTTGTGGTATGGCTAAAGCTGGTAAATTATTAAATAAAGATTACAGAGTATACACATTATTAGGTGATGGTGAAATACAAGAAGGTCAAGTTTGGGAAGCTTGTATGTTTGCGTCTCACAACAATTTAGATAATTTAGTTGTAATAGTTGATAACAACGGATTACAAATAGATGGTAATATAGAAGATGTTATGTCACCATATCCAATAGATGAAAAATTTAAAGCTTTTGGTTTTGAAGTAGTTTTAGCAGATGCTCATGATTTTACTTCTTTAGAAACAGCATTTAATAAAGCTAAAGAAACTAAAGGTAAACCAACAGCTATTATTGCAAAAAGTGTTAAAGGTAAAGGCGTTTCATTTATGGAAAACAATGTTGCTTGGCATGGTACTGCTCCAAATCAAGAGCAAAGAGATATTGCTATGGCAGAGCTTGACAAAGTTTTAGCAGAGTTGGAGGGTTAATAAATGGCTGATGTTAAAAAAATTGCAACAAGAGATAGTTATGGTAATGCATTAGTAGAATGTTATAAAGATTTCCCAAATTTAGTAGTATTAGATGCAGACTTAGCAGCTGCAACTAAAACAGCTATTTTTAAAAAAGCACACCCAGAAAGACATATAGATTGTGGTATTGCTGAATGTAATATGATAGGTATTGCTGGTGGTTTAGCTGCTGCAGGAATGATTCCTTTTGCTAGTTCTTTTGCTATGTTTGCAGCAGGTAGAGCTTTTGAACAAGTTAGAAATACAGTAGGTTATCCACACTTAAATGTTAAAATAGGTGCAACACATGCTGGTATTTCTGTTGGTGAAGATGGTGCAACACACCAATGTAATGAAGATATTGCTTTAATGAGAACAATTCCAGGAATGGTTGTTATTAATCCATCTGATGATGTTGAAGCAAGAGCTGCTGTAAGAGCTGCTTTAGAATATGTTGGCCCTGTATATTTACGTTTTGGTAGATTAGCAGTTCCAGTAATTAATGAAAATGAAGATTACAAATTTGAAATAGGTAAAGGTATTACTTTAAGAGAAGGTAATGATATTACAATCGTAGCTAGTGGTTTAACAGTTAGTGAATCTTTGGCTGCTGCTGAAGAATTAGCTAAAGAAGGCATTGATGCTAGAGTTGTAAATATCCATACTATAAAACCTATTGATAAAGAATTATTACAAAAATGTGCTAAAGAAACAGGTAAAATAGTAACAGTTGAAGAACACTCAATTATTGGTGGCTTAGGTGATGCTGTTATCGATGCTATTTGTGAAAATCCAGTTCCTGTTTATAAAATTGGTGTTAAAGATGTTTATGGTTATTCAGGACCAGCTGTTAAATTATTAGAAGAATTTGGCTTAACAGCACCAAGCATTGCTAAAAAAGTTAAAGAAGTTTTAGGTAAATAATTGTATTAAATAGTTAAATAGAAATCGGTATAAACAATTTTGTTTATACCGATTTTTAGCATAAAGAAGGTGAAATATGTGTCGATATATAGTAAAGATTGGTTTATGATGCAAGTAGAGCAAATGGTAGAATTTGTTGCAAGAGTTGTTTTTGGAGAATCATATAACGAATATCAAGTTGAAGATTATGATAATCTTACAGAAGAAGATAAATTATTTATAGGAATAACAGCCTTATTAAATGAAAATAAGATATCAGAAGCAGAAGAATATTTATTTGAAAAAGTAGATGTTGAAAATATGAAACAATTTAGAGTAGTTTTGGATTTTTATCAAAAATTAAATAATTTTAGTGATGAAGAACTAGAAGAAAATAATTTTTCAAGGGAAAGGGTTTTTAATGGCTTAAAAAATATTAGTGAAAGATTTGGTATACAGTCAGATTATTGGCTTTATTAAAAATATGTTATAAATAGAACAGACTCGTCATAGTTATGGTAATAAGAATATTATAACTAAAGGAGTCTTATTATGAAAAAGATAGTAGCAATATTTATTAGTTTTTTTATTGTTTACTCTATGACTTGTAATTTATTTGCACAAGATAATAATGCAAGTAATTTAGATTTATTAGCTAACAATGCAATTATAATGGAAGCTGAAACTGGAAAAATTTTGTATTCTAAAAATGAAACAGAACAAAAAGCACCTGCATCTGTTACTAAAATTATGACAATGCTTTTAACTTTAGAGCAAATAGATAAAGGGAAACTGTCATTTGATGATATTATAACAGCATCTGAACATGCAAAAGAAATGGGCGGAACTCAAATAAATTTAGATGTTGGGGAAAAAATGTCTGTGTATGATTTATTGATGTCTGTTGCTGTTGCATCTGCTAACGATTCTGCCATGGCGTTAGCTGAACATATAGGTGGTAGTGAGTCAGGTTTTGTTAATATGATGAATAATAAAGCAAAAGAACTTGGCATGGAAAATACTAACTTTGTAAATCCACATGGATTACCAGTAGATAATCATTTAACTTGTGCTAAAGATATAGCTATAATGACTAGAGAACTTTTAAAGTATGAAAAAACAGAAGAATTTATTGGGACTAAAATTTATCCTATAAGAGAAGGCGAAAATGAGTATAAAATGAGAAACACAAACAATCTTTTGTGGAGTTATCAAGGGTGTGTAGGTGGTAAAACAGGGTATACTCAAGATGCTGGATATTGTATGAGTGTTGTTGCTAAAAGAGATGGTATGACTATAATAGCAGTAGTTATGGGAGAAAAAACATCAAAAGACAGAACAGCAGATTTAGAAAAAATGTTAGACCATGCTTTTATGACTTATGATTTGTATGAAATAGATTTAGAGAATATTAAAAAAAATAAAATTGATGTAGAGTATGGGGATACTAAACAAGTAAAAATAAAAGTAGAAAATACTGAAGTACCAAAACAAGTTATAATTAAGGGAAGCCAACCGAAAGTTGAACAAAAAACAAAATTAGATAAAAGTGTAAAAGCTCCTGTTAAAAAAGGACAAAAAGTAGGGCAAATAACTACTTATATGAATGGAGAAGAAATATATAGCACTAATATAATTGCTTGTGATAATGTTAATAAAAGAAGTTTCATAAAATCATTAGAAATGATATTTAAAAACATGATTGAATTGTAAAAATAATATATAAATTACACATAATTTCTTTGTCAATTGTTAAAAATAACAAAAAAACTACAGATATTCCTACACCTAATACATGAAAAATTCAAAAACTAGACTTGAAAAAATGTAATATTTAATGTAATATTAGTATATAGATTAATAATAAATAACAAATTTTTATTATTAATGACGAATTAATGTATTATGGGGGTTTATACATGTCAATAAAACTTAACGATAAACATATGGGTTCTTTTGTTAAAGAACATGAATTAAAAGGTATGCAACCTTTAATCACTTCAGCTCATAATCAATTGATGAATAAAACAGGGCTAGGAAATGATTTTTTAGGTTGGGTTGAGTTACCAACAAATTATGATAAAGAAGAAGCTCAAAGAGTTATAAAAGCAGCTGAAAAAATAAAATCAGATTCAGATATACTTATCGTTATAGGTATAGGTGGTTCTTACTTAGGTGCTAGAGCTGTTATTGAAGCTTTAAAATCACCTTTTTACAATAATTTGAAAAAAGATACTCCAGATATCTATTTCGTAGGAAATAATATTAATCCAACATATTTAAACGAAATTATTTCAATTTGCGAAGGAAAAGATATTTCTGTAAATATTATTTCAAAATCAGGTACAACAACAGAACCTGCTTTAGCATTTAGAGTATTTAGAGAATTATTAGAAAACAAATATGGTGATGAAGAAGCAAGAAAAAGAATATATGCAACAACAGATAAAGCTAGAGGAACATTAAAAGAACTTGCTGATAAAGAAGGATACGAAACATTCGTTATTCCTGATGATGTTGGTGGTCGTTTCTCAGTTTTAACACCAGTAGGATTACTTCCAATTGCTGTAAGTGGTTGTGATATTTATAAATTATTAGAAGGTGCAAAAGCTGCACAAGAAGAATTAAACGATGAAGATGTATTTAATAATGATTGTTATAAATATGTAGCATATCGTACAGCTTTATGGAATAAAGGTAAAAAAGTTGAAATGTTAGTATCATATGATCCAGCATTTACAATGATGAATGAATGGTTCAAACAATTATTTGGTGAAAGTGAAGGTAAAGACAATAAGGGTATTTATCCTTCATCAGCTATTTTCTCAACAGATTTACACTCATTAGGTCAATATATTCAAGATGGTTCAAGAATTTTATTTGAAACAGTTTTAGATATTCAAAAACCTAAATCAGATTTCTTTGTAAAAGATGACCCAAATAATTTAGATGGATTAAATTTCTTATCAAATCAAAATATGTCCATTGTAAATAGAAAAGCTTTAGAAGGAACAGTAATTGCTCATACTGAAGGTGGCACACCTAATATGATTTTAGAAATGCCAGAAATCAGTGAGTTTGAATTAGGATATTTAATTTACTTCTTTGAAAAAGCTTGTGCAATAGATGGATATGTATTAGGAGTAAATCCATTTGACCAACCTGGTGTTGAAAGTTATAAGAAAAATATGTTTGCTTTACTTGGCAAACCAGGATATGAAAGTGAAAAACAAGCACTTTTAGAAAAATTAAAATAATTTATTAAATATTTAGAGTTATTAGCATATTATTTTATCAACATTAGTTGATTTATAATATAAACGGTTTCACTACATACCAGTACTGAAACATATGATAGGAGGAAAAAGTTATGATTAAATTAATCGTAGGAAGCAAAGGTTCAGGAAAAACAAAAATATTAATTGACAGAGTAAATGAAACAGCTAGAACAACAAATGGTAGTGTAGTTTGTATTGAAAAAGATATGAAACTTAATTTTGAAATAGTACCTTCTGTTAGATTGATAGATGTTGAAGAATATAAAGTAGATAGTTATGATGTATTCTATGGATTTATTTCTGGTGTATTAGCAGGAAATTATGATATAAAAGATGTTTTCGTAGATGGTATTTTAAGAATTGGTGGAGCAGTAAAAGACTTAGAAGGTTTATGTAGACTTGTTAAAAAAGTTGATGAACTTGTAAAAGATGAAGTTACAGTTACATTTACAGTTTCTACTGATTTAGCAAACTTACCAGAAGACTTAAAAAAATATTTATAATAGATTAAACTAAAAAGAGGTATCTATTAGATGCCTCTTTTAGATTATTTAAAGGAGTAAAAATTTATATATGCCTAGATTTTTTAGTGATAACATTTTTGAAAATAAAATAGTAATTGACGAGGAAGATTCAAAACATATAAGAAAAGTTTTAAGAATGAGAGTAGGTGATGAATTAGCTGTTTCATCATCACATAAAATAGATTATCAATGTAAGATTTCATCTTTAGATGGAGAAAATGTTGAACTTGAAATTATTTCTAACAAACCAAATGAAACCGAACCAACAGTAGAAGTAGTTTTATATCAAGCATTGCCTAAAAGTGATAAAATGGATTTGATTATGCAAAAGGCAGTAGAACTTGGTGTTACTAGAATAGTACCAATACTAACAAAAAGATGCGTATCACGACCAGATGAAAAATCTATGAATAAAAAGATTGTTCGTTATCAAAAGATAGTTAAAGAAGCTGCTAAACAATGTGGTAGAGGGATAATTCCTATTGTAGATGAAATGAAAACTTTTGACCAAGTTATAAAAAATCCTGATAATTTAGAAAAAATGATTATTTTTTATGAAGGTGGAGGAGAAAGAATAAATGATATTGTATCCGAAGACCAAAAAAGTGTTGGGATAATAATAGGGTCTGAAGGTGGTTTTGATTTAGAGGAAGTTGAAAAAGCTGTTGATAATGGTGTTTTAAAAGCTACTTTAGGAAAATTAATATTAAGATGTGAAACAGCACCATTGACAGCTATTAGCATACTTATGAATGTTACAAAAAATATATAAATTTTTATTGATAATAAAAGTATTAGAGTATATAATAATGGTGTAGGTAAAAAATTATTAATACAAGGAGTGTTATATTATGGAAAGAAAAATACCATGGCTAAAAATAGCAGTGGCTGCAGCAGTAGTAGCTACAACAGCTGTTGGAATAGCTTTGTTTATTAAAAAGAAATTAGACGAATTAAAACTTCGTGACGAAGAATATGATTTCTTTGATGATGAATGTGAATTTTATGACAGCTATAATCCTATGGATGAGGTTGTTACACATGAAGAAGACGAAGTTGTTTCAGAAGAACCACAAGAAGTTGTTGAAACAACAGAAGATGTTGAAGAAGAAAATTTAGATTCTGATGAAGAAGAAAAAGAATTTTAAAAAAGTTCTTGACATTTATATTTATTTATGATATTATATATAAGCAGTCAGCAAGACTGCTATATATCGCGGGGTGGAGCAGCTCGGTAGCTCGTCGGGCTCATAACCCGAAGGTCGTCGGTTCAAATCCGGCCCCCGCAACCAATAATCAAAACTCAAGCGTGTGCTTGAGTTTTTTGTTTTATAAAATAAATTTAAAAGAGTGGTTATTAAATAACCACTCTTTTTTCATGTTGTCTATTTAAAATCCAAATTGTACAGTCTATACTTACCATACATAAATTTATAATATAAAAATAAATAACAACATCATAGCTGTATATTAACTTATGAAAAATACCAGCAATATACCCTAAAATCAATACTAGCATAAAGATTAAACTCTTACCTTTAGTAGATTTAGATTTAATTGAGTTGTATATTGAAAAAGGCCAAGCTAATCCAAAGCATAGTAGCATAGTTAATTCAAATATACTCAATTTTCATATACTCCTTTTATTAATCCTGTATCAAGGATATGCCCTTCCATAGCATGAAATAGTTCGTTTAAATAGAAGCCGTTTTTTAAATCAAGTTTACAGTCTAATGCGTAAACATTTATTTCATAAGTATGTTTTCCATGATTTTTAGGAGGATACATACCTCCATAAAAACTACAAACTTCTGCAGGAACATTTCCTCCTTGCATACTAATCCAACTATTTACACCTTGAACCCAATCTTTGTTACTTATACTTTCATTTTCAAAAATTTCATTAGCTGTGATATTTGCAACAGTCCAGTGTACCCAAGAAAAACCTCCACTTACTGGGAAAGCATCTTTATCTTCAATAAATATAGCAAAAGATACTGTGTTTTCTGGAACATCTTCAAATTTTAGTGGAATGGAACATGTTGGAATTCCATATTCATTAAGTTCTCCTCGGCAACCATGTCTATCATCAATAATACCATTATTTATACTTGTACTTGTTATTTTCATAGTGTAATACCTCCGTTAATTATCTACAAATATAGTATAAATCATGATTGATAAAATGACAATTACGCACTTTTTTGTAAGTATGGATTTTTATATAAGACCTTTTTGTTTTAATATTTCTTCTTGACCTAACTCTAACATATAATCAATTCCTACTTGTTGGAAAATTGTAAGAGCTTTTAAAATTTCATTTCCTCTATCAGTTAGAAAGTATTCTGTTTTTAAAGGATAAGTGTCATAAACTATCTTGTCAATAATTTTTACATCAATTAATTCTTTTAAATGTTCTTGTAACATCTTTTCTGTTATTCCAGATATATCTCTTTTCAAGGTAGATGGAGAAGTTGCTCCTAGCCTTAATCTCCATATAATTATACATTTCCATTTTCCTTTTAACATATCTTGAATTAATTCTAAAGGGCAAGTATATTCTTTTCTTAATTTCATAAAATCACCTACGGACATTTTTATCAATATTATAATTATTTATTAATGTGTAGTCAAATAAAGTAATATTAATATATGATTTGTTGACATTAAAAATTTTATGTGATAATGTAAACAATAGCTATAATTTTAATGGAGGATAAATATGAGAGTTATTTTAGCTTCTGCTTCACCAAGAAGAAGTGACTTGTTAAATCAAGTAGGTATAAAATTTGAAGTTCAAGTATCTGATGTGCAAGAAAAAATAATTGGTAATATTCCTAGTGATATTGTAAAGAATTTAGCAATGCAAAAAGCTGAAGATATATTTAATAAAAATATAGGAGATGTTTTGGTTATAGGAGCAGATACAGTTGTTGCAAAAGATAATGAAATAATGGGAAAGCCTGTAGATGAAAAAGATGCTTTTGATAAAATAAAAATGCTACAAGGTGATGAACATAAAGTTTATACTGGTGTTTGTGTGTGCTATCGATTAAATGGGAAAGAAAACAATATTTCTTTTTATGAAGAAAGTAGCGTATATATGCATAAAATGAGTGATGAACAAATTTTAGATTATATAGAAACTAAGGAGCCTATGGATAAAGCAGGAGCTTATGGTATACAAGGAATTTGTGCTATATATATTGAGAAGATAAATGGAGATTATAACAATATAGTTGGCTTACCGGTATCAAGATTATATCAAGAATGTCTGAAAATAGGCATAGATTTGAGAAATATATAACTTGATAACAAAAAGGTTATAGTGTATCATATTTTATTAGGAAGTGATATTAATGAGAAGTGAAAGTAAAATAACAGCAAGATATGCTGAAACAGACCAAATGGGAATTATTCATCATTCTGTTTATCCTGTTTGGTACGAAGTTGCAAGAACAGATTTTATAAAAAAAGCTGGTATGACATATACAGAAATGGAAAAACAAGGATTAATGTTGCCATTAATAGAATTAGGTTGTAGATATATATATCCAGCTAAATATGAAGATGAATTGACAATAGAATGTTACATAGAAGAATTTAAGGCATCAAAAATTAAATTTGCGTATGAGGTTTATTCAAAAGACAGAGTTTTACTAAATAGAGGGTTTACTACTCATGCGTGGACAAATTTAGATTTAAAACCTTTAAATATGAAAAAACATTTCCCTGAAATATACGATTTAGTTTTAAATTCTATGGAGGAAACAGATGAATAAAAAAATAATTTCATTATTTTTGGTGTTATTATGTAGTTGCTGTTTTGTATCTTGTAATAAAATAGAAGAAAAAAAATCTGAAGAAAGCAGTACAGCTACTAGCAATCAAACTCCTGTTGATGAAGCTTTAGATAATATTTCAGATGAATTAAAAGGTGTAGAGATAACACAAGATGATATTCAATATAAGGATACTGTAACAATAAATAAAATTACAAGCGAAAGATATCAAGGAGAAGTAACACAAAAAGATGCTCCACATGGGAATAAAATAGAAGTTGGAATAGTTACCAATGATGAAACTGGTGAAAAATATTCATTGGTTGATTTATTTGATATTAGTGATGAGTTTGTTTCACTTATAATTGATAAAAGTAATAGTCAGCTTGATGATATGTCAACACAGTTTACAAGTAATTTTAGTAATGATGAGTGGAAATCTAGATTAGAAAATGTGGCAGTAGATCAAAGTCTTTCATATTTTATTTTTAATGAGTCCGAGCAATTGGAAATATACTTCGATGTTCCACCAGCTTATGGTTCATTTATGAAAATAGTCACATTGGATAAATCTGATTGGATAAATTTTGTAAAAGATAAAAATTTGTTTTAGCTAGGAGATAGAAATGGCAGATAATTTAAGTAAAGTATATATATATACCGATGGTGCTTGTTCAGGAAATCCAGGACCGGGTGGTTGGGGTGCTATTTTAAAAGCAGGAACTAACATGAAAGAACTAAGTGGTGGTGAAGCTAATACTACCAATAATAGAATGGAAATGACAGCTATTATACAAGCTTTGTCAGCATTAAAAAGACCTTGTGATGTAACATTAACTAGTGATAGTAAATATGTAATTGATGCTATTGAAAAAGGTTGGGTAAAAAAGTGGAAAGCAAATAATTGGATGAGAAATAAAAAAGATCCTGCATTAAATGCTGATTTATGGGAAAAAATACTTACATTGTTAGATATTCACAAAGTTACTTTTGTTTGGGTTAAAGGACATGCAGGACATCCAGAAAACGAAAGATGTGATCAATTGGCTGTAATGGAATCAAAAAAATATTATTAAAAAAATTTATTGATTTAATTCAACGGCTTTTTACACTAAAAATGTATATTTTTTGTATTTATTATAAAAAAATATAAAAATATAATAAAATGTATTGCAATATACACGGTATAGGTATATAATAAATTTGTTAAATGAGTATATGCTCATTTAAAATGAATAATTAATGAAAAATTACCAAATATAAATATAGTCTATAATAGAGAAATGAGGAAATCGTTATGAATAAAATAGTGTATGTTGACAATGCAGCAACAACTAAAATTAACGACGAAGTGTTAAAAGAAATGATGCCATACTTAACAGAGCATTATGGCAATGCTTCTAGTATATATTCAGTGGGTCGTGAGTCTAAAAAAGCGATTGAATTTGCCAGAGAAAAAGTTGCAAAAGCTTTAGGAGCAAAACCTACAGAAATATATTTTACAGCTGGTGGTTCAGAGTCAGATAACTGGGCTATAAGAGGAACAGCAATGGCTTTGAAGAAAAAAGGTAAAAATCATATTATTACAACAAATTTTGAACACCATGCTGTTTTACACACTTGTGAATATTTAGAAAAACAAGGTTTTGAAGTTACTTATTTACCAGTTAACGAAAAAGGTTATGTAACAGCTGAACAAGTAAAGAATGCTATAAAACCAGAAACAGCTTTAGTTACTATTATGTATGCTAATAATGAAATAGGTACTATTCAACCTATTAAAGAAATAGGTGCTATTTGTAAAGAAAATAAAGTTCTTTTCCATACAGATGCAGTACAAGCTGTTGGTAATGTTAATATTGATGTTGTAGATCAAAATATTGATATGTTATCATTATCAGGACACAAAATATATGGACCAAAAGGTGTTGGTGTTTTATACATCAGAAATGGTATTCGTATAGATAACCTTATAACTGGTGGTGCTCAAGAAAGAGGACGCAGAGCAGGTACTGAAAATTTAGCAGGTATAGTTGGCTTAGGTAAAGCTATCGAGTTAGCAACTGCAAATATAGATGAAAAAGTTGAAAAAGTAACTAAAATGAGAGATTACTTAATTGAGAATATTTCTAAAATACCATATACAAGATTAAACGGTGGTTTGGAAAATAGATTGTGCGGTAATATAAACTTCTCATTTGAAGCTGTTGAAGGTGAAGCATTATTATTAATGTTAGACTTTAAAGGTATTTGTGCTTCTTCAGGATCTGCATGTACATCAGGTTCTTTAGACCCATCTCATGTTCTACTTGCTATAGGTTTACCTCATGAGATTGCACATGGTTCTTTGAGAATTAGTATTAATGATAAAACTACTCAAGAAGAGTTAGATTATATCATTGAATGTTTACCACCAATTATTGAAAGATTAAGAGATATGTCACCAGTTTGGGAAAAAGTTAAAAATAGATAGAGGATATAAAAAGGAGTTTTGAATTATGATATATACAGATAAAGTTATGGACCATTTTGCAAATCCTAGAAATGTTGGAGAACTTGAAAATGCAAATGGTATTGGTGAAGTTGGAAATGCTAAATGTGGAGATATCATGAGAATGTATATCGTTGTTGAAAATGATATAATTACAGATGTAAAATTTAAAACATTTGGTTGTGGAGCTGCTATTGCAACAAGTTCTATGGCAACAGAAATGATTAAAGGAAAATCTATCTCTGATGCTTTAAAATTAACTAATAAAGCAGTAGTTGAAGCATTAGAAGGTTTACCACCAGCAAAAATTCACTGTTCAGTTTTAGCAGAACAAGCTATTAAATCAGCTATTGCTGATTACTATAAAAGACAAGGAATTGACCCAACTCCAATAGTTGGACATATCGGAGATTGTGAAGCTTGTCATACTCACTAATTAATACTTGTAAAGGACGATAATACTTTATCGTCCTTTACTTTTTAACACAAAAATAAATTATTGTTGAAAACTACTTGCAAATTGGATAAAAATGTTTATAATATTACTTAAGAATATTTTTTTAAGCTATGACAAAAGCAAAAATATTGTTGTTTTTTTAGAGAGTTGGTGGTTGCTGCAAACCAATAAAACACATTATTTTTTCCACTTTTTGAGCTTATACGGTGAAAACCGAAGGTTAGTACCCTTTATAGTACTTTTGAGTGGTCAATATTTTATATGTATATATTGGCAATTTGGGTGGCAACGCGGAGTCCTTTCGTCCCATGTTTTATAGGTGGGGTGAAAGGTTTTTTATTTTCCCCATTTAAATATTTTATTATAAAAGGAGAAATATATATGTTAGATATTGCTTTATTAAGAACAAATCCAGACCTTGTAAAAGAAAATATTAAAAAGAAATTCCAAGATGAAAAATTAGTTTTAGTTGATGAAGTTATTGAAAAAGATATTCAATTTAGAGATGCAAAAACAAAATGTGACTCTCTTCGTAACCAAAGAAAAGTAATAAGCAAAGAAATTGGTATGCTTATGGGTAAAGGTATGAAAGAAGAAGCTGAAGCTACAAAAGCTAAAGTTGCAGACATTGCAAAAGAATTAGCTGAATTAGAAGCTTTAGAAGAAAAATTAGAAGCAGAAATTAGAGAAAGAATGCTTGTAATTCCTAATATCATTGATGAAACAGTTCCTATTGGTAAAGATGATAGTGAAAATGTTGAAGTTGAAAGATTTGGCGAACCTGTTGTTCCAGATTTTGAAGTACCATATCATATTGATATTATGGAAAGATTAAATGGTGTTGATTTAGATAGCGCTAGAAAAACAAGTGGTAATGGTTTTTACTACTTATGTGGTGATATTGCAAGATTACATTCAGCAATTTTATCATACGCTAGAGATTTTATGATTGATAGAGGATTTACTTACTATATTCCTCCATTCATGATTAGAAGTGATGTTGTTACTGGTGTTATGAGCTTCTCTGAAATGGAAAACATGATGTACAAAATTGAAGGTGAAGATTTATACTTAATCGGTACATCAGAACACTCAATGATTGGTAAATTTATTGATAACATTTTAGATGAAAGCAGTTTACCACAAGCTTTAACAAGTTATTCACCTTGCTTTAGAAAAGAAGTTGGTGCACATGGTATCGAAGAAAGAGGCGTATACCGTATTCACCAATTTGAAAAACAAGAAATGATTGTTGTATGTAAACCAGAAGAAAGTAAAGAATGGTTTACAAAGCTATATAAAAATACAGTAGATTTCTTTAGAACATTAGATATTCCAGTAAGAACTATTGAATGTTGTTCTGGTGACTTAGCTGACTTAAAAGTTAAAAGTATCGATGTTGAAGCTTGGTCTCCTCGTCAACAAAAATATTTTGAAGTTGGTAGTTGTTCAAACTTAGGCGATGCTCAAGCTAGAAGATTAGGTATTCGTGTTCGTAGCAAAGAAAGCAAAAATTACTTTGCCCACACATTAAACAACACAGTTGTTGCTCCACCTAGAATGTTAATTGCTTTCTTAGAAAATAACTTAAATGAAGACGGAACTATTAGAATTCCTGAAGCACTAAGAATGTACATGGGTGGCAAAGATTTAATTAAATAGTTAGAAAATAGGAGAATTTATATTCTCCTATTTTTTTATATTGACAAATAAAATTTTATATGAAAATATATAGATGTAAGAGGTGAGAAAAATGGGATATATATATGCAATTAGTGATGTACATGGATTTTTAGATGTATTTAAAGAAACATTGGAAAATGTTGATTTAAAAGATAAAAATAATAGACTAATTTTACTAGGAGATTATATAAATGGTGGAGATAAAAACTGTGAAACACTATATTATATAAAAGAATTATCAGAAAACTATCCAAATCAAGTAATCGTATTAATGGGAAACCATGAAAGAGTATTTTTAGATGATTTGAATAGTAAGTTTTCTGAGTGGAATTTTGATGAATTTATAAACTATATTCCTAAGAAAGAATATGAAAAAATTACAGAAGAATGTATATATATTCCTAATGTTCAAATGAGATTATATACAATATATAAATATGTTACTAAACAAATAAAAGTACATCACAAAGAAATGATTAATTGGTTGAAAAAATTACCGTATTATTATGAAACGGAAAATCAAATTTTTGTACATGCTGGAATAGATGAAGAAGCAGGGGAAGACTGGAAAAAACTAACAAATAAAGATTGTTATTTATGGAAATATCCACATCAAGAAGGTGCATTTTACAAAGATATAATTGCAGGACATATACATACATCAATAATATCTAAAGATAAAGATTTTCATAATGTTTATTGGGATAAAAAGAATCATTTTTATATAGATGGTGATGTTAAGAAAAATAGATTTATCCCTTTATTAAAATATGATATTAAAACAAAAGTATATTCAAGCTTTGATAAAGTAATGAATACAGACGAAAGTTTTACTTGGAGTGAGTATATAATTAAATAAATAGTTGTATGGGGGAATAATTATGAAACTTTTATTTAAACAAAGATTTTTTTCTTGGTTTGATAGTTATGATATTTATAATGAATTAGGAGAAACAGTATATACTGTAAAAGGACAACTTTCATGGGGACATTGTTTAAAAGTATTTAATGCATATGGTGATGAGATAGGAACTGTAAAAGAAAAGGTTTTAACTTTTTTGCCAAAATTTGAAATTTATTTGCAAGATAGATATGTAGGATGTATTAGTAAAGAGTTTTCTTTCTTTACTCCTAAATTTAATATTGATTTTAATGGTTGGAATGTGAAAGGTGATTTTTTTGAATGGGATTATAGTATAGAAAATAGTTTAGGATATACTGTTGCCAAAATTTCAAAAGAAGTATTTAATTTAACAGATACATATGTAATAGACATATATAACCCAGATGATGCTTTATGTGCTTTAATGATGGTACTAGCAATAGATGCTGAAAAATGTTCAAGAAATGGTTAAATTAATATAAAGTTAATTGGTATGAGAAGTACGTAATAAGCTAGATTTGAATGTTACCTAAAATATAAATAAAAGAGTTGAGGTAAATTCCTATGCATAAAATATATGGAACAAAAATAGATGCTCCATATTTGACTAGAAAAGGAGCGTATATTATTCCTTTTAAAAATTCAAAAATTGGAGTAGTTAAAACTTCAAAAGGCTTTTTTTTACTCGGAGGAGGTTTAGAAGTAAATGAAACTGATATACAATGTATTAAAAGGGAGTGCAAAGAAGAAATAGGGTTTGAAGTAACTGTAGGAAATTTTATTTGTTCTGCAGAAGCATATACGAAACATACTACTCTTGGCTATTTTCACCCTATCCAAACATATTATGAAGGAACTATTTTAAGACAAATTCAACTACCAATAGAAAAA
Organism: Oscillospiraceae bacterium; assembly: GCA_017887325.1. Taxonomy (GTDB): domain Bacteria; phylum Bacillota; class Clostridia; order Oscillospirales; family Ruminococcaceae; genus Massiliimalia. The sequence continues at coordinate 53,906 of JAGHIE010000023.1, forward strand.
GATCATTCTCTTGTTTGGATTGAATATAGAGAACTTGAAAATAATATGTTTGTAGAAATGCAAAATTGGGCATTAAAGCAGTGGTGGAGAATGAAGCAAGAAAATAAATTGTAAACACCAATCCATATTATTGTTTTTATAAATTAATCTCTTAAAATTTAAAACAAAAAGTTTAATAAAAAAAGAATTACTGGTTTTTAACCAGTAATTCTTTTTATGTTTTTAAGGTTATTCCCACTCGTTGCCGAAAGCCACAACTTAACGCTTTTTGCTTATAAACCGTGTGATGTAGTTTTCGTATTATTCTGATAATCCATATTATACTGCCTGTACGACGAGAATTTATCAATATCTTATCAGGTGCGATAAAACCGATGGTTGCGAGAAAAGAATTGTCGC
>JAGHIE010000002.1 GCA_017887325.1 Oscillospiraceae bacterium
CAATAATATTAGGAAGTATTATTTGTATGATATCATCTAAATGCAAAGAAGATGCATTATCAATCACATTCTCAACAGCATTAATATTAGCACCAATACTTGCATATACATCAAAAATATATATTGTAAAATATATTTCAGTTATACCATTACTTTCAGGAGATATATTCTTACAAGATAATATTTTATCAAAAGTGGTATATGTAATATTAGGAGTATGTGCATTAGTTTTAAGTGTATATGTAATTGATAAATCATGGAAAAGTGGAATGAATAAAAGCACTAGATAACATAAATATTATGTTAGTAAAAATTAAATATAAAAATAAAGACACACTTATGTGTAGAACAAACATTGTTTGCTCAATGCATAAGTGTGTTTTTGCGTTTAAAGATATTTTACCAAATAGCAGAGGTCCGCCTTATCAATCGTTTGCACAAAAAAACATTGATAGGAGTGAACAAATTGTAATTTTATCTATATTTATATACGATTTACTAAAACTCAAAAAATAAAAATATTTTTAAAAAATTGAATATAAAAGGGTATGGAATAGAAATTTTTGAAGAGAGTAATGATTCGTATTTTGATAGATACTTAAAAGAAATTAATATTGGATTATTAAATAAAATATACAAAAAGAAATATATAATAAGATTTTTCTATTTATTGCGTGATGATATATTTATATTTAAGGATAGAACAAAATTTTTTGATTTTATTATTCCTATTTATAAAGTTAGAAAAACATCTTTAAAAACATAAAATTAATTTGTTAGTACACCATCTTTTTTTAGTTTTTGAATTAATTCTTTATGATATGATATAGCACTACTATAATTTTTATAGTCCGATGAAAGTTCTTTTAAATATACTTCATCTTGAGAATAATAACTGGAGATAATCTGTGTAGGAGTAATATGATATAAAAGCATATCTAGTTGCTTGCTACCGTTTTTTCCATAAACAAGTATATACCTAACAAGAATAACTTCATCATCTGTTTTTTTATCGTAGTTTATTTTTTCTTTAAAAACTCTTTTGTTAAAACTACTTTGTTGACTTATAGTACCCTCTTTATAACTTGTATATTCGTAAATTTCTTTTCCATCATAAGAAAATATTATGATATTTCCAATAGCACCATTTGTTACTTTAAATTCAAGCTGTGAATCAAAAGAATTATGAGTAGCATTTTTTACATATGGATTTACATAATAAGATAAAGAGGTAGAATTTTGATTTAAATTATAATTTAGAATAAAAAATATAATACTTATGAATATAGAAATAATTGGAAGTATATTTTTAAATATATTAGGAAATATTTTGTAAAAAATAAATTTAATTATTTTATTATCTTGATTAGTATTTTTCATAATTTGTCTCCTTTTTACGATATAATTATTGATATATTTAGAATTTAATTATAACATAAATTGATTAAATATAAATGATATATTAAAATAATGTATTTTGTGTGGAGAAGACTCTTTGAAAATAATTCAGACTATGAATTAATAAAGGTATAAATACTAAGAATAGATGTGCATATAAACAGATGGTAAAAGATAGTAGTAAAGGTAAATTTGATTTAATTATGGTGTATTAATTATAGTTCCACAAGAAGCAGAAACTGTTAGAAAAATTTATGATTTATATTTGCAGGGTAATGTGGTTAGAGAGAAAGAAATATTTAGAAGAAAATAGTATTAAAACAGTTACAGGAAAAACGTACAATTGACATAATTTTGAGTGATGAAAAATATATTTGACAAGTGTTAATGTAAAAACATATACACATAATTATTTAATATGATAACGCACTACAAGATATATACCCAGAAATCTAACTATGCCTGCAACAGTTTAATAAAAATTAAAAAATAGGTAAACTATTATTGGTTTACCTATTTTTATTATAAAGTATTAAGATTTTGAAATGTTACTTATAAATTCTTTTGGGGTATTACCAGTTTTTTCTTTAAAAACTTTTAAAAAATAATTATAATCTTGAAAACCTACACTTTCAGCAATTTGTTTTAATTTCAAATCACCTTTAAAAATTAGTTCCTTTGATAATTCTATTCTATAGTTATTTAAAAAATTTATGAAAGAATTAGATGTTTCCTTTTTAAATTGTCTAGATAAATGTTCACTAGAAACATTTAATTTAGATGATACTTCTGCTAAAGAGATATCATATTTACTATAATCATTGTAAATCATATTAATAGCATTTTTTACCAATGTAGAATAATTACTAATTTGTATTGATTCAGATTTTTCCATTAAAGTTAAATAGAAATTATAAATATGTTCTATTGTTTTATTGAAATCTCTTTCATTAAAAATATTATTTTTAAGTTTGTCATAATATTGGATAGAAATAAAAATATTTAACGATGTTTTTATATTATTTGCAATTTTTAATAAAGATAAAATAACTTTATCTTTTTCAATATGTGATAAATTATCATAATCATTACAAATGGAATTAAAATAATTTTCTAAGTCTTGTTTTTGTTTTTTAATTATAAAATTTTCTATTTCTTTCTCATCAATAATAATATTATTATCAGAGTAAATATATTTTTTATATAAAGACGAAATGATATTTATATCATTTATAATTTGATATTCAGAACAGTTTATTATAATATTTAGTATTTTAAAAATATTTGAAGTGATAAGTCTAATCATATTCTGAATAGAATTTTGTATCTTTAAAACAGAGTGTGTATCTGTGAATGAGAAAAAAATAATAAAATCACCATTATTAATGTGTGAAATAAATCCATTATTCAGTGATATAAATATATTTTCACATAAAGTTATAATGGATTGTGATATTTTATCTGAATCATAGTTTTCATTAAGATATGAATAAGACAAAAAATTATTGATTGAAAAAAAGACACAAGCTACTGTTTTAGTAGAACAGTCAAATTCATTATTTAAAAAATTTAATTCTATATCATTTAGCTTTTTTGACAAAACAACTTTTCTAATTGTATTTTGTTTGGCAGTATGGTGAAAAAATTCTTCTTTTATGCGTGTTATATCTGTGTCCTTTTTATTCTTTATATATTCGTTTAGTTTATTTAATATTATATTTTCATCTAACTTATGTTTCAATAAATAATCTTTTGCACCATTTATCAAAGCATATCTAACATAATCATAGTTATCATAATTACTTAATACTAGAATATATGGTAACATATTTATATTTTTTAAATATGAAATTATTTCTAAGCCACTTTTTTTAGGCATTTCTATATCTAAGAATACAATGTCTGGTTTTAAATTTATGATATCAGATAAAACTTGTTCTCCGTTATCAGCCTGACCTATTAATGAAAAACCATTTTTTTCCCAGTCTATGACAGACCTTAATTTTGAAAGCATTAGGTGGTTATCATCTGCAAAATAAACCTTTATCATTTTATACAACTCCTTTCTTTTGTTTATTATATATATTCAATCGGAATAGATATTTTTATACAAGTTCCTGTATTTTCATTGCTATCAATGAAAAATGTATAATTATCTCCATAATTAAATTTAAGTCTATTAATAGTATTTTTAAGACCTACACTATTAAATTCGTTGCTGTTTTTATTATTTACTTGTTCTTCTGAAAATATATCTTTGATTACATTATCTGGTATTCCACAACCATTATCAGAAATTTCTAAAACGAGGAAATTGTTATCTATAAAAGTTTTAACCTTTATAGTACCGAACATTGAATTTTCTGAAAAAGCATGGTTCATAGAATTTTCTACAAGTGGTTGAATCATTAATTTTAAAACTTTACAGTTTAATGTTTCTGGTGCTATATCATATTCTACATTAATTTCCCAGATAAGTGTATATTGTTTTATTTTGACATAATATTTCACACATTCAAGTTCATTTTTTAAAGATATAAAATCACTGTCATGTTTTGATACCATTTTCAATAGATGAGAAAATGAAGAGGAGATTTCGTATATATTGTTAGAGTTTTGTAATTGAGCTAAATAAGATATAGAGTTTAAAACATTATAAATCATGTGAGGATTAATCTGAGCTTGAAGAACTTTAAATTGCATTTTCCATCGTTCATTTTCTTCATTTCTTATTCGTTCCATCAATTTTTGATTTAACTTCTGCATTGAATAAAAGTTATCTCCTAATCGTTTTATTTCATCTTTACCTTTAATATTACTTTTTGTTAATTTACCATATTTACCATATGATTCAATAGATTTATTAAGCTTATAAATGTTTTGAGTATACTTATAAGATATTACAATTATAATGCCAATAGTTATTAGAAGGCAAACAAAAACAGCTCCAACAAAATATAAAAACACATTTATTTTATCATATATTTTAGATTCTGGTACTAAAACTATATTTTTTAAATTTGTGACATTTGATTGTTTAGTAAAAGTAAAAAATTTTTGATTATTAATTTTTATTGATTCTATATTACTTGATAGATTTAAAAGACTATTATAATATTCTTCTGAATTATCATTTTTATTTTCATTAGATGAAAAAATGATATTATCATTAGAAAATACAAAAAATTTACAGTATTCTGCATCATACATTGAGTAAATTTCTTGAAAAATGCTGTCATTAATACTAATAAGCATGGTAGCTTGTGATTGACCATAATATGACATATCTCTAATAAAAGTAATAACACCCTCATTACTTAATCCTTCATATTTTCTATTAATTAATATCGAATCATTATTTGAATTTACAAATTTATCAATAATTTTATTAGTATCACTTAAATTTTGATCATACATAGAAAGATAGTTATAACCATTGTTTTTTTTAGAAATTATACTAATATCTAAATTGTTTTGTTTGTTTGATTTTATTGAATCAATTGTATTTTCAAGAGAAGTTATGTTATTAAACCAATTTATGTCAAGACTGTTGACCTCACTTTTTAATATTTTTTCAATTTCATTATTTAAAAGTAGAGATGAAGACACATACATCATTTCATTAATTGTATGTTCTATTTGAGATGTTGACCAGTCAAATTGTGTTTGTATAATATGTTTTTCATTTTCAATAAGAAAAACTTTTAATTTATAGAAAAAAACTAAAAATATTATTGTTATAGGAATAAAGAAAGTAAGTAAAATAACAAAGATAAATTTGTTTCCAATATAAAAAGATTTATTAATTTTCTTAAACATAAAATCAACTCAATTCTCAAAAAATGTTATCATAAAAATTACAAAATATAAACAATTTATAGTATAATATCATAAATTTACTGTAATATATCAAAAAAATTCAGTGAAAATATATACAATAATCATTATAATAAAATATATCAAAGAAATGTTAAATAAAAATTAATATTTAAGTTTAACATTTTAATCATTCAGATGAGAATATATGTTTAATATTTAATTTTCGCGTTAATTAAAAGTTATTGAAATTATTAAGGAGGTAATCATATGAAATCAAAAAAAATACTTGCTATATTATTAGCTGCAATGATGACAGTGGGAACTTTAACAGCTTGTGGTAATAAAGAAGATGAAGAAGGTAACAATAACCAAAATAGTACAAGTGTAAACAAAGAAGGTTTTCCTATAGTTGATGAACCAATTACATTGAGTATTTTTGGTTCACAAGACCAAAATCAAACAAATTGGCAAGATATGTGGTTTTTTAAAGAGTATTCAAAAATGACAGGTATAAATTTTGATTTTCAACAAGTATCTGCTCAAGGTTATGAAGAAAAAGTTAACTTACTTTTTGTTTCAGGTGATTTACCAGATGTATTCTACAGAAGTATGTTTTCTTCTTCTCAAATATTAGACTATGGGGTTAAGAGTAAACAACTAATGGATTTAAGTCCTTATCTAGAAGAATATGCACCTAATTATAGTAAATTGATGAAAGACAATAAGGCGTTAAAAATGACTTCTACAGCATCTGATGGAAAAATATATTCATTATATCCTTTAGATGTTAGTTCTACAGGTATTATGGATTTTAAACAATTTATAAATGAAAATTGGTTAAAGGCAGTAGGAAAAGAAGTACCAACTACACCTGAAGAATTTAAAGATGTTTTAATTGCATTTAGAGATAAAGACCCTAATGGAAATGGAGAAAAAGATGAAATCCCACTTGGTATTAGAGAAGTAAGTTCTGTTTATTCAGTTTTAGCAGGTACATGGGGATTAGAACATCAACTTAATGACACTGTAAATATAGAAGATGGAAAAGTTCATATTTGGTTAAAAGACGAAGCATTTAAAGAGTATCTAATGTTTTTAAATGAATTATATGAAGAAGGTTTGATGTGGCAAAATTACTATAAAGCAGATTCTCGTTCTGAATGGAGAACTAACTTATCAACAGGATTATTTGGAACATTCTATATGCCTTATTCAGATGTATTTTTAAGTATTGAAGATCAATATATCGGTTATGATCCTTTAAAAGGACCAAATGGTGATCAAATATGGGCACCTGCTGCAACAGGTGTTACACCTTTAGGAGCATTTGCATTAAGTTCTACTTGTAAAAATCCTGAAGCAGCTATTCGTTGGGTGGACTATTTATATACAGAAGAAGGTTCATTATTATCAAGCTATGGAAAAGAAGGAGAAACATTTAATTATGATGAAAAAGGTAACCCTGTTTTAATAGATGAAATAGTAAATAGTCCTGATGGATTTATGACAGAGTTGGGAAAATATAACCTTATCCCAGGCGGCGCATCAGCTAGAATTATTACAGAAAAAACTAGTGGAATTGTTGCTAGTGAAAGAGTAAAACAAATTTCAAATGATCTAGTACCATTCTTACCAAAAGAAGTATATCCAGCACCTTCTTTTACAGAAGAACAACAAGAAAAATATAACATTATAACTCAAGATTTGTATAAATACAGAGATGAAGTTGTTACAAAACTTATCATTGGAGAATGGGATTTTGATCAATGGGACACATATTGTGAAACTTTAGATAAAATAGGCTTAAAAGACTTAGAAAAGATTTATCAAGAAGCATTTGACGCTATGAATAAATAAAAACACTCATTTTTTGGTGCCATAAATTTATGACACCAAAAAATGATAATTATAGAGATTAATAGTTTATATAAATATATGTAATTAGTTAGGGGGTAGGATGAAAAATGAAAAAAAATGCTCTTTTGAAAAAACTGCAAAAAAATTATGATTTGCTATTAATTTTTGCACTGCCTTTAGCTTGGTATATTATTTTCATGTATGTTCCAATGTATGGATTACAAATAGCATTTAAAGACTATACTCCAGGGATGAGTATATGGGCAGGAGATTGGGTAGGTTTTAAATACTTAAATCAATTTTTTGATTCTTACTACTTTAAAGATTTGTTGTTAAATACAATTTTATTAAGTTTAGGTACAATATTAATAGGATTTCCTATTCCAATTATTTTTGCTTTGTTATTAAATGAAATTAGAAATAAAAAGTTTCAAAAATTAATACAAAATGTTACTTACATACCATATTTCTTATCAGCTGTAGTAATAGTAAGTATGTTAAGTATTTTTTCAGATCCACAAAGTGGAATATTTAATATGATTAGGCAGTTTTTTGGTTTGGAGGCTATAGATTTGCTTTCTAAACCTGAATATTTTAGATCATTGTATATATTTTCTGATGTATGGCAGTTTATGGGATTTAATGCTGTAATTTATATTGCTGCACTTTCTGCAATAGACCCATCTTTATATGAAGCTGCTGATATTGACGGAGCAACAAGACTCCAAAAAATAATACATATTTCTTTGCCAGAAATAAAGTCAACTATCTTAATTTTATTTATTTTGCGTATTGGTAGTACAATGACAATAGGTTTTGAAAAAGTATATTTAATGCAAAATCCTGTTAATTTGGAAACAAGTGAGATTATTTCAACATTTATATATAAATATGGTCTTATTAAAGGTCAATATAGTTATAGTGCTGCTATGGGATTATTTAATAACGCAATTAATTTTGTATTATTAGTTGTAGCTAATACACTATCTAAAAAATTAACTAAACATAGTTTGTGGTAATAGTAGAGGTGATATAGGTGAAAGTTAAAAATAATAATAAAATTAAATTGAGTTTTGAAGATAAAATATTTAATATTGTAATAAATATTCTGGGCGTAGCACTCATGGTAATAGTATTATATCCATTAATATTTGTTGTTTCAGCCTCTTTTTCAGACCCTGACTTAGTACAAAAGGGAGAAGTTTTTCTACTACCAAAGGGAATAACTACTCGTGCATATGAATTAGTTTTTGAAAACAAAGATATATGGATTGGTTATAAAAACACTATAATATATACAGTACTGGGAACTTTTATCAATATTACTCTAACAATTTTAGCTGCATATCCATTGTCAAGAAAAAATATGCCTTTTAGAAAAGTGTTTACATTAATAATAATTTTTACAATGTATTTTAATGGTGGTTTAGTGCCAACTTATTTATTAGTAAAAAATTTACACTTAGACAATACAATATGGGCTATTGTTATTCCTGGAGCAATTACAACATATAACTTGCTTGTTGCAAAGACATTTTTTGAAAATAGTATTCCTGAAGAAATGTACGAATCTGCAATGTTAGACGGTTGTTCTAATTTTAGAATGATGATTAATATTACTATTCCTTTGTCTGGTGCAATTATTGCTGTATTAGTTTTATACTACGGTGTAGCACATTGGAATTCTTATTATTCTGCAATGATTTATTTAAGAGATCCAGATTTAAACCCACTACAAATTGTATTAAGAGATATATTGTTAGTTGGAAATACTGAACAAATGGGCTCTAACAGTGTTGGAATGGAAGATAAAGTAAAAATGGCAGAAGCTATAAAATATTCTGTAATTGTTGTATCAAGTGTTCCTGTTTTATTACTTTATCCTATTGTACAAAAATACTTTACAAAAGGTGTAATGATTGGAGCTGTAAAAGGATAATATGAATGTTCTTTTAATAGCATAATTTTGTGGAGGTATAATTATGAAACCAAATATTGTAATTGTGATGACAGATCAACAAAGAGCAGATTTGAGAAAAAGTTGTGGTTGTAAATTAGATACTATGCCATTTTTAGATGAATGGGCTAAAGGTGGTGTCGATTTTGAAAAAGCATATACCCCAAACCCTATTTGTCTTGCAGCACGAGCAAGTATGTTTACTGGAAGATATTCTCAAAGTCATGGGATTCGTTCAAATCAAAATGAAGAAGATATAAAATATACAAAGGATTTGCTTGATGTGTTAAAAGATAATGGTTATGTAACGGCACTATGTGGGAAAAATCATACATATCATAGAAAATGTGATTTTGACTTTTGGGAAGAAACAGGGCATTTAAACAGTGATATACCAGGAGAAAAAACAATAGAGCAAAAAGAATTTTACAAATTTTTAGAAGATACAAAATTTGTAGATAGTCAAAAACCATCTCCACATGATGTAAAAGTGCAAAACCCATATGCAAATGTAAATTCAGCTTTTAAATTTATAGATGAATATACAAATAACAAACCATTCTTTTGTTGGGTATCTTTTGCAGAACCACATAATCCTTATCAAGTTCCATATCCATATTATGATATGTTTCCACCAAAAGATTTACCAGAATGTATTAGTGCAAGCGATGCGAAAAAGTTTGATAAAGGAGAAAGATATGAAAGAATGAGAAAAGTTTGGGAACAGGTATATTCTCCTAATGTTGAGGAGCATATTTTACGCTCAAGGTCAAATTATTTTGGTATGTTAAGATTGATTGATGACCAATTTAAACGACTTATAGAAGGTCTTCGTGATAGAAATTTGGAAGATAATACAATAGTCATTTATCTATCAGATCATGGAGATTTTGTAGGAGAGTATGGATTAGTTCGTAAAGGTGCTGACTTGTCAAACTTATTAATAAATATACCAATGATTTGGAGAGGACCTAAAATAAAATCTATTGGTAAGAAAGATGATTGTTATGTAAGTCTGGTAGATATTCTTCCTACAATATGCGATATACTTGAAGTTGATATTCCTTTAGGAACACAAGGTAAAAGTATTCTTCCATTATTACAAAATAATCATGATTATGATGTAGAATTTGATTGTGCGTACATTGAAAGTGGCTTTTCAGGAATGTATTGGGATGATGAGGATAACTTATCTTATCAAGCAGAGGGAGCTACTAAAAATATGACAGAATTTGATTGTCTAAACACATGGACACAGTGTGGTCAAATGAGAAGTTTAGTCAAAGATAATTATAGAATACAAATAGATATGATGGGAAATGCTTATTTATATTCATTGAAAGATGACCCAAAAGAATTAATTAATTTATGGAATGACGATAAATATCAAAATGTAAAAATAGATATGATGGAAAATTTAATTACAATGGGGCTTAAAAATTGTGATGTTTTACCTTTCCCTAGAAACAGGTATCGAACTAAAATTCATCCAAAAGGATATTGGTATCAAAAATATCATTGTAATGATCCAGGTGTTAGACAAACAAAATTAAATGATAGGAGAAAATTATATGAAAATAGAAAGAATAAGTAGTGTACCAATAATTACTCATGATCCATATTTTAGTATTTGGTGTTCAAATGATAAATTAAATATTGATGATTTAAAACATTGGAGTGGGTCATATCAAACAATAAGGGGTTATATAATAATTAATGGTAACGAATATTGTTTTATGGGAAATCCTGAAAATTATGATATAATTAATCAAATAAACTGTGAGTTAAATGCACTAAGTACAGAATATACATTTGAAAATGAAGATGTAGTCTTAAAAGTGAAATTTATATCACCATTATTACTAGAAGAACCTTTGTTAGTATCAAGACCTTGTACTTATATAGATTATCAAGTTGAAAGAAAAAAAGAAGATTTAGATATTTCAATTAGAATAGATATTCATTCTAATATAGTTTCTTTAAATAAATCAGAAATAATAGGTGATATATTTAATACACAAGAGTATAAATACGCAATGATGGGAAAAGCACAACAAACTCCATTAAGTCACAGTGGGGATAATATTACAATAGATTGGGGATATGTGTACTTATCAGCTAAAGATGAAAATTCTTCTTTTGAGTTTAATAAAGAAAAACAAATTTTAAGTGGAAATATAGAATTGAAAAAGAATAAAACTATTGGTTCTCATATAATCTCATATGACGATTTATTATCTATAAATTATTTTGGTGAGTGGAAAAAAGCATATTGGACTAATTTTTATTCTACAATATTGGAAGCTATTGATGCATCTTGGAAAGATAAGAATAAAATTATAGAAAAATGTAATTCTTTTGATATAACTTTAGAAGAAAAAGCAAGTAATATAGGAGGAGAAGATTATAAGTTATTATGTAACACTTCTTATAGACAATCTATTTGTGCTCACAAACTTATTACAGATGACAACGGAGATTTAATATTCTTGTCAAAAGAAAATGATTCAAACGGTTGTATTGGTACTGTAGATGTTAGTTACCCATCAATTCCATTATTTTTACTTTTTAATACAGAGTATGTAAAAGGTATGCTTAGACCTATATATAGTTTTTGTAATATGCCTGTTTGGGATTATGACTTTGCTCCACATGATGTGGGAAGATATCCATATGCTTGGGGTCAAGTTTATGGATTAAACTCAAAAAAAGGAGCTTTTAATGGAGATAATGGTTTTGTTTATCCACCATTTTATCAATATCCCGATAAGTGTAATTATTATGATTTTAATATGCAAATGCCTTTAGAAGAATGTGGAAATATGTTAATTATGACAGCAGTCGTTTGTCGTTTAGATAACAGTGCTGATTTTGCTATTCCACATATGAAAGTATTGCAACAATGGACTGAGTATTTATTAAAATATGGTAAAGACCCAGAAGAACAATTATGTACAGACGATTTTGCTGGACATTTATCACATAATGTTAATTTATCAGCAAAAGCTATAATGGGTGTTGAGTCTTTTGCATTGCTACAAAAACAATTAGGAAATATTGTTATGTATGAAGAATATCATAAGAAAGCTCAAGATATGGCAATAGATTGGGTGGAAAGAGCTTCAACAATTGATCATACATCATTAGTTTTTACAGATAAAGAAAGTTGGAGTCTAAAATATAACTTGATTTGGGATGTTTTCTTTGAAAGTAATTTATTCCCTAAAGAAATATTTAAAACAGAGATAGATTACTATATTAAAAAGACCAATAAATATGGTGTTCCACTAGATAGTAGAAAAGAGTATACTAAAAGTGACTGGATTTTATGGTGTGCTTCTATGGCAGAAAATGATAAGATGAAGGAATTAATAAAACCTGTGGCAAGATATTTGAAAGAAACTGAATCAAGAGTTCCTTTTTCAGATTGGTATGAAACAGTTAGTGGAAATTATATTCATTTTATTGGAAGAAGTGTACAAGGTGGAATATTTATGCCAATGTTAATTAAAAAATAACATAGGAGTAAATAAAGTAATTTATATTTGTTGAAAAGATGTAAGAGGAGGATTTATAGAAATATTATTTATTAAAATTAAATCATGATATATTAAAACATTTCAAAATATATGCATGATTATTATATAGTTATTATAATTTACACAAATTCAACTCCCTACAGAAAATCCTCAAAAAAATCTATATTGTAGTGAACAGACATAAGCTCAAAATAAAAAAGATATTTGGCCGAAAAACCCCGATTTTATCGGGGTTTTTTCATATCCAAAAGGCTGTTTTTTACTGTACAAAAATGAATATATATTTTAAGCCATAGGGAGTTGAACTCATACAAAGATATTACAATTTAATATATAAAAGTAGATAGGTAAATCAATTTTGATTTACCTATTTTTATACCAAAATGAGAAAATAATAATCTATGTAATTAATTGAGTATTATGAGATAAGTTTAAAAATAAACTATCTTTATTAAATCTTAATTTGTATCTTAATTTTCTTTTACTCTTTTAATATTTTATATAGTATTATTTGATTGTTAGAGGTGATATATATGATTAAAAGTATGAGGTGTGAGCTAGAAGATAAGTTTGAAAAATCATTATTAATTTTGTCAGGACATCCAGTACTATTATGGTTATCAATTTTTATAGGAATTCCATTAACAATTATTACAGCATTGTTTGCTATTATTTTTGTTCTATGGTTACCAGCATTGTTTATAGCTAAATTTATATAGTATAAATAAATCTTTATATAATCTTTATATGATATTGATAGCTTTAATACAGTCTTTAAACAAACTATGATAGACTTATTAATGCAATAAAACAGTTATGGGCATTACCATAATATATTATGTGTTTTTATAAACTAAGGAGGTAAGATTATGGACGTACTTATGATTGCTATACTAGCAGTATCTTTTATAAGTATAAAACTGTTAGCAGATTGGTGTGAACGCCAAGTTGATAAGCAATAATATTTAATTAGAAAGAGAGGATATTTAATATGTCAATAGGTATGATTTTATTAGGTGTTATTCTTGTCGGTTTAGGAGCTTATTTATTATATGCACTAATTAATCCAGAAAAATTCTAATACAAAAACATTTATTCAAAACAGGAGGAAACACTAATGTTTCAGATTTTGATGACTTTATTAATTTTTATAATCATAGTAATACCTATAGGTATGTATATGTATCGTATAGCTACATATCAAAAAACATTCGCTGATCCAGTTTTAAATCGTTTAGATAATGGAATATTTAAAGTTTGTGGAATAGATCCTCAAAACGGTATGGGTTGGAAAAAGTATGTTTTATCATTGGTTTTAACAAATGCTTTTATGGTATTTGTTGGATATATAATTTTAAGGATTCAATTTTTACCTATTTTTAATCCAAATGGAATTAGTGGAATGGAAGAAAGTTTGTCATTTAATACAATTATTAGTTTTATGACAAATACAAACTTACAACACTATGCCGGTGAAAGTGGATTGTCTTATTTATCACAAATGTCAGTTATTACTTTTATGATGTTTACATCAGCTGCAAGTGGTTATGCGGCATGTGTAGCTTTTGTGAGAGGTTTGGCTGGTAAAGATAAGAAAAATATGGGAAACTTCTATGTTGATTTAGTTAGAGTTACAACAAGAATTTTATTACCTTTATCTATAATTGTTACATTATTGTTAGTATGGCAAGGGGTTCCTCAAAATTTGTCACAAAATGTTACAGTTAAAACATTAGAGGGAACAATGCAAGATATTGCAATGGGTCCTATTGCAGCATTAGAATCAATAAAACACATTGGAACAAATGGTGGTGGTTTCTTAGGTGCTAACTCATCAACACCTTTAGAAAATCCAACAATCATATCAAATATTATTGAATTGTTGTCAATGATGATTTTACCTGGGGCATGTGTAATTATGTTTGGTAAAATGGTTAGAGATAGAAAATCTTCAAATAATGTTCCAAATGCAATTAAAGCAAGAAAAAGCTTATTTGGTAGAGAAGGTAGAACAGTATTTGTTGCTATGTCTATAATTTTCTTAATTGGTTTGTTTGTATGTTACTATGCTGAAATGGCAGGAAACCCTGCACTTGTAAATGCTGGTTTATCACAAAGTATGGGTAATATGGAAGGTAAAGAAGTTAGATTTGGTGTTAGTCAATCAGCTTTATTTACAACAGTTACAACATCATTTACAACAGGTACAGTAAATAATATGCATGATACATTAACTCCACTAGGTGGAATGATTCCTTTACTTCATATGATGCTAAACTTAGTATTTGGTGGTAAAGGTGTTGGATTAATGAATATGATTATGTATGTAATCTTAACAGTATTCATTTGTGGATTAATGATAGGTCGTACACCAGAATACTTAGGTAAAAAAATAGAAGGCAAAGAAATGAAGCTAACAGCTTTATGTATAATAATTCACCCATTATTGATTTTAGCATTTTCGGCTATTGCAGTTGCAACAAAATCAGGTTTAGCTGGAATTACTAATGAAGGTTTCCATGGATTATCACAAGTGTTATATGAATATTCTTCATCTGCTGCAAATAATGGTTCAGGTTTTGAAGGTTTAGCTGATAACACATTATTCTGGAATATTACAACTGGACTTGCTATGTTCTTTGGCCGTTATTTATCAATAGTAATTCAACTTGCAATAGCAGGTTCTATTATGAGAAAACAATTTGTTAATGAATCAGCTGGTACATTAAGAACAGATACTACAACATTTACTATTGCATTAGTGTTAATTGTATATATTTTTGCAGGCTTAACATTCTTCCCAGTATTATCATTGGGTCCTGTTGCTGAACATTTAACACTATGGGGTTAAGGAGAGATATAAAAGTATGAGTAAATCTAAAAAAGGAAATTTTATTACAGGTAAAATTTTAACAAGTGCTATTAAAGGGGCATTTGTAAAACTAAATCCTTTATATATGATAAAAAATCCTGTTATGTTTGTAGTTGAGCTTGGATTTTTCATAACACTTTTGTTATCAATCTTCCCTTCGATTTTTGGAGATAACAGCGGAAATCTTGGTGCTTATAATATTATTGTTTGTGTTGTATTATTTATAACTGTACTTTTTGCAAACTTTGCAGAATCAGTTGCAGAAGGTAGAGGTAAAGCACAAGCTGAATCTTTAAAAAAGACTCAAAAAGATACAAAAGCAAGACTTTTATCTGAAGATGGCTCTGAAACAATTATTAGTTCAAGTGAACTAAAAAAAGGTGATATCGTTATGGTATATGCAGGTGAATTAATACCAAACGATGGTGAGGTAATTGAAGGTATAGCTAGTGTTGATGAATCTGCTATTACAGGTGAATCTGCTCCAGTAGTTAGAGAAAGTGGCGGTGACTTTTGTAGTGTTACAGGTGGTACAACAGTAGTTAGTGACTGGCTAAAAATTCGTATAACATCAAATCCTGGTGATAGTTTCTTAGACCACATGATTGCGTTAGTAGAAGGTGCATCTAGAAAGAAAACTCCAAACGAAATTGCTTTAAATACTTTGTTAGTTTCACTTACAATTATTTTTATGATAGTTATCGTTACACTATATCCTATTGGTGTATATAGTGGTGTACAATTACCTATTTCTACACTTATTGCATTAGCAGTATGTCTTATTCCTACAACTATCGGTGGCTTGTTATCAGCTATAGGGATTGCTGGTATGGACAGAGTAACAAGATTTAATGTAATTGCAATGTCAGGTAAGGCTGTTGAAGCTTGTGGTGATGTTGACACAATGATTTTAGATAAAACAGGTACTATTACTTTTGGTAATCGTTTAGCTGCTGATTTTTTACCAGTAAAAGGTATAGACAAACAAAGTTTAATTGAAGCTGCGGTGATGGCTTCAGTATATGATGAAACACCTGAAGGTAAATCAACAGTTGAATTAGGTAGAAAATTAGGTATAAAAATTCCTGAATTGAGAAAAGATGTAGTTATTATTGAATTTACAGCTCAAACTCGTATGAGTGGTATTAATTTACCAAATGGAACAAAGATTCGTAAAGGTGCTAGTGAAGCTATTGCTGAATATGTAAAGCAACAAGGTGGAATTATACCAGATGATCTTAAAAAACAAGTTGATGAAGTTTCAACATTAGGTGGTACTCCATTAACAGTATGTTCTGATAATCGTATATTAGGTGTTATTTACTTAAAAGATACAGTAAAACCTGGTATGAGAGAAAGATTTGATAGATTAAGAGCTATAGGTATTAAAACAATTATGTGTACAGGGGATAACCCATTAACTGCTGCAACTATTGCTAGCGAAGCAGGTGTTGATGATTTTATCGCAGAATGTAAACCAGAAGATAAAATTGATGTTATTAAAAGAGAACAAGGAAAAGGAAAAATTGTTGCAATGACAGGTGATGGGACAAACGATGCTCCTGCACTAGCTCAAGCTAACGTTGGTATTGCTATGAATAGTGGTACAACAGCTGCAAAAGAAGCTGCTAATATGGTTGACTTAGATTCAGACCCAACAAAAATATTAGAAGTAGTTGAAATTGGTAAACAAATGCTTATAACTCGTGGTAGTTTAACAACATTCTCTATTGCCAATGATATAGCAAAATATTTTGCTATTATTCCTGCTATGTTTATGTTAGGTATTCCACAGTTAAAAGTACTTAATATAATGAATTTATCAACACAATATAGTGCTATTTTATCTGCACTTATCTTTAACGCTATTATTATTCCTTGCTTAATTCCTCTTGCTATGAAAGGTGTTAAATACAGACCAATGTCTAGTAGCAAGATGTTGATTAGAAACTTATTAATATATGGATTGGGTGGTATTATTACACCATTCGTAGGAATTAAAATAATTGACTTAATTATTGCTCCATTATTATCATTAATAGGTTTATAATTCAGGAGGTATGTTATACAATGAAAGAAAAATTTAAAACATCTCTTAGTGGTGTAAAAAAAGCTTTTTTAGTTACTTTAGTATTATTAATAATATGTGGACTTATCTATCCATTAGTGATGACAGGGTTATCTCAATTGATTTTCCCTCATCAAGCAAATGGTAGTTTAGTAAAAGTAAATGGAGAAGCCATTGGTTCTGAATTAATTGGTCAAGACTTTACAGAAGATTATTTTATGAAATGTCGTCCTTCTTCAGTAAACTATAATACATACACAGAAGAAGCAAAAGAAAGTGGAGAATATGCAGGACCTGCATCAGGATCAAACAACTATGCTCCATCTAATAAAGCTTTAGTAGAAAGAGTTCAAGCTGATATTGATGAATTTTTAAAAGCTAATCCAAATATTAAAAAAGAAGATATTCCAACAGATTTATTAACAGCTTCAGGTTCTGGATTAGATCCTCACATTAGTCCAAAATCTGCTGAAGTTCAATTAGAAAAACTAGAGGAAACAACTGGTCTTTCAATGGATACATTACAAAAAATAGTTGATGATAACACAGAAGGAAAAGTTTTAGGTATATTTGGTCAAGATAGAGTAAATGTACTAGGTGTAAACTTACAAATAGCTAAAGAAATGGGATTAATAGATTAATATTAATAAAAGGTATTGTAAAAGATACCTTTTATTTTTTATTAAAATAAAAATCTTTATACAATCTTAATGTCAATAGAGATAAATATATGTAAAATTAATATTAGTTAGTATATAATATATGATAGGGGAGTGATGTAATGGATGAAAATAGACTAGAACCTGAGTTGTTGTTAAAGCAAATAAAGGATTCTTCAAAATCAGATAACGAGGGGCATTTAAAAATATTTTTTGGATATGCAGCTGGAGTTGGAAAAACATATGCTATGCTAAAAGCAGCACATGCAGCAAAAAGAAGGGGTATAGATGTTGTTGTAGGTTATGTAGAACCACACCAAAGACCTCAAACTACAGCTTTACTAAAAGGATTAGAACAACTCCCACTTTTATCTGTAAATCATAAAGGCTTAAACTTAAAGGAATTTGATCTTGATAGTGCTCTTGCAAGAAAGCCAAAACTTATATTGGTAGATGAATTAGCACACACAAATGCAGAAGGGTGTCGTCATTCAAAAAGATATCAAGATATTGCAGAGTTACTTAGAAATGGAATAGATGTTTATACAACTATAAATGTTCAACATATTGAAAGTTTGAATGATATGGTTGCTACAATTACAGGTATTACTGTAAGAGAAAGAATACCTGACCATGTTTTTGATAAAGCATCACAGGTAGAACTTGTTGATATAGAACCAGAAGAGTTAATAGAAAGATTAAATGCTGGTAAAATTTATAGAGAAGTTCAAGCACAGAATGCACTAAAAAACTTTTTTGATATCAAAAATTTAACTGCACTTAGAGAAATAGCTTTGAGAAGATGTGCTGATAGAGTAAATAAAATATCAGGAAAAACAAGATTAAATGCAGATTATTATACTGATGAGCATATATTAGTTTGTTTATCATCTTCTCCATCAAACTCTAAGATTATTAGAACAGCATCAAGAATGGCAGATGCATTTAAAGGGTCATTTACAGCACTTTTTGTTGAAACACCTGATTTTCCTTATATGAGCGAAAAAAATAAAAATAGATTAAGGGATAATATTCACTTAGCTCAACAATTGGGTGCAAAAATTGAAACTGTTTATGGTGAAGATATTCCGCTTCAAATTGCAGAGTTTGCAAAGTATGCAGGTGTATCAAAAATAGTTCTTGGTAGAAATAATGCTAGGAGAAAATATTTTTGGAGTAAGCCAACTTTGACAGAACAATTAACAGAAAATGCTCCACATTTAGATATTTATGTAATACCAGAAAGAAAACAAATAGTTCAAGAAAATGATAAAAAGGGAAAACACAAAATTGATAAAAAATTTGTTTTTGAAGATACAATGAAAAGTTTATTGTTATTATTAATAGCAACTTTAATTGGATTTGTTTTTCACAGTTTTAATTTTTCAGAAGCTAATATAATTACAATATACATATTAAGTGTTCTTGCAACAGCAACTTTAACAACTAAAAGAATTTATAGTTTGATTTCTTCCGTTGTTAGTGTTTTAACTTTTAATTATTTTTTTACAGAACCTAGATTTACATTTACAGCTTATGATGCAGGGTATACTGCTACTTTTATAATAATGTTTATTTCTGCTTTTATTACAAGTACACTTGCAGTAAAGTTAAAACAACATGCAAGACAGTCAGCTCAAACAGCATACAGAACAAGAGTTTTATTAGAAACAAACCAAGTGCTACAAAAAGCAACAATGAAAAATGAAATTATTTTTTCAACAGCAAATCAACTTACAAAATTATTAAAAAGAGATATAATATTTTATATAGCAGATAACGGAGAATTGTGTAACCCTTGTGTTTTTACAAATGGTAAAAATAATTATATTAAAGATTATACAAATGATAATGAGCGAGCGGTAGCAAAATGGGTTTATAAAAACAATAAACATGCAGGTGCTACCACAAATACTCTAGGAAGTGCTAAGTGCTTATATTTAGCTATAAGAATGAATAATTTTGTATATGGGGTTGTTGGAATAGTAATTGATAATAGTCCATTGGATTCATTTGAACATAATATTATGTTATCTATACTAGGTGAATGTGCTTTGGCATTAGAAAATGAAAAATCAAACAAAGAAAGAGAAGAAGCAGCTATTTTAGCTAAAAATGAGCAATTAAGGGCTAATTTATTAAGAGCAATTTCTCATGATTTAAGAACACCTTTAACATCTATTTCAGGTAATGCTAATATATTATTAGCAAGTGAAGATGCCATGAGCGTAGAAACAAAAAAACAACTATATACAGATATTTATGATGATTCATTGTGGTTGATAAATTTAGTAGAAAACTTATTGTCTGTAACAAGAATTGAAGATGGAACGATGAATTTAAAATTATCAACTGAATTAATGGACGAAGTAATTACAGAAGCTTTAAGACATATTACTAGAAAAAAAGAAGAACATAACATAGTAGTTGAATCTTCTGAAGATTTTATTCTTGCAAAAATAGATGCAAGATTAATTATACAAGTTATAATTAATATCGTTGATAATGCAATAAAATATACGCCAAAAGGTTCAGATATTATTATTTCAACTAAGAAAGTAAAAAATAAAGTCGTTGTCGATATTAAAGATAATGGTGATGGTATACCTAATGAGTCGAAGGCTAAAATTTTTGATATGTTTTATACTGGAAATATGAAAATAGTAGATAGTAGAAGAAGCATGGGATTAGGATTGGCACTTTGTAAGTCAATCATTACGGCACATAATGGTGAAATTTCTGTTTTTGATAATAAACCAAAAGGTACCGTATTTAGATTCACATTGCCAGCTGAGGAGGTTAATATAAATGAATAAGCCAACTATTTTAGTTGTAGAAGATGATTATGCAGTTCGAAACTTAATATCTACAACATTAAAAACGCATGATTATAAATTTATTACAGCAATGAATGGAGAAACAGCAATACTTGAAGCTGTTTCTCATAACCCAGATATAATATTACTAGATTTGGGGCTACCTGATATAGATGGTATACAATTAATTAAAAAAATTCGTTCTTGGTCTATGACACCAATTATTGTTATCAGCGCAAGAAGTGAAGATACAGATAAAATTGATGCTTTGGATGCAGGTGCTGATGATTATTTAACAAAACCATTTTCAGTAGAAGAATTACTAGCTAGATTAAGAGTTACTTTTAGAAGATTAAATTATGTACAAAATGCTGAAAAAGAAATGAACTCTATTTTTATAAATGGAGAATTAAAAATCGATTATGCAGCGGGATGTGCATATATTAATGATAAGGAATTACACTTAACACCAATTGAATACAAACTTTTATGTTTATTATCTAAAAATGTTGGGAAAGTTTTAACACACACTTTTATAACAAAAGAAATTTGGGGGAATTATGTAGAAAATGATGTAGCATCTCTCAGAGTTTTTATGGCTACTTTAAGAAAAAAAATAGAAAAAGATACATCAATGCCTCAATATATACAAACTCATGTAGGAGTAGGGTATAGAATGATTAAATTATAAAGATGTATATTTAAATACAACGAATAACCTCTGATAATAAACTATTGGGTATCGCCATACTCGCTAAATTCTATCATATAAAAATCTCATTTTATTTAAATAAATTGTATTCTTTTAATATTGAATTTAATATTTGTTTCTTATCATCATCCTTTTCACATAAAAGAAGCCTAAAAGATCATACACCAATTTCCATTTTATTTATGGCATATTTTATTGGAATAGGATTTACATCAGAAAACAAAGCGTTTATAAACTTTAAATATTTTATTTGTAAGTGTTCACTTTCATGTGTGTCACAATCAAAAAATGATGTACACATTTTGTATACTACATCAGGCAAAATATTTGATAATACTGAAATAACACCTTTTGCACCTATAGATAAAGAAGTTATTTGGTCATCATTTTCGGAGTATATGGTACGATATTGAAAATGCAGAAAGGGATATTTTAGAAAATCCTGTTGATGTAATTTTAAATTTATGTAGATGTTATTAATATATACTTAATGAGCTAATAATATCAAAAGAAAAAGGTGGAAAATGGGGATTGGTTAATTTATATAAAAAATATAACCAACTAATTTCTTGTGCAATAGACTGTTATCAATCTGATAAAAAATGGATTTTAATAAAGAAGATGAAATATATTTTGCTAAAGATATATTAAATAAAATTAAGTTTAATATGAACTTCATTTGATTAAAGGTAGTAGTGTTATGAAATTTAAAGGAAAAGTAGCAGAGTGGTTTTATGTAATTATATTGTTTTTAGCAGTAATTTTAATTTCTACTATTATTTCTACAATTAGAGATAAAGAAATAATAGATATGATTATTTGTTTAGTAATGTTTATTTTAATAGAATTATTTTTTATTTCTATTGTATTATTTAATTATGTAAAATTAGAAGATGATTACTTGTTAATTGTATTTGGTTTTGTAAAAAAGAAAATTCCATACGATGATATACTAACACTCTGTGCTACAAATAATCCATTATCATCTTTAGCAGCGTCTTTGGATAGAATTGAAATAAAGTGTAAAAATAAATCAATTGTATTAATTTCATTACTAAATAAAGAAGATTTTTTTAGAGAAATAAGCAAGAAAAATGCTGGAATTATTGTTATGTAAATATATATAAAATTAATAAGGGGGAATAAAATGAAAAACTTAGTTAAAGAAAGCAAGGATATATGGAATAAAAATGCAACTTTTTGGGATGATAACATGGGTGATAATTCAAATGAGTTTCATCGAATAGTGATTAGACCTAAAGTTACAGAATTATTATCACCAAAGGCATCAGATTATATATTAGATATTGCTTGTGGAAATGGAAATTATTCTGCATATCTTGCAGATAGTGGGATTTCAGTAGTTGCTTTTGACTATAGTGAAAAGTTAATTGAGTTAGCGAAAAAAAGGCAAGAAAAATATTTAGATAAAATAGAATTTTGTGTAGCTGATGCAACAAGCAAAGAAAGTCTATTAAATTTAAAAAGAAAAAATAAATTTACAAAAGCAGTCTGTAATATGGCAATTATGGATATAACAGACATAGAGCCATTAATACAGACAGTTTATGAATTGCTTGATGATGGTGGTATTTTTGTGTTTGCTACACAACATCCTTGTTTTGTTACTCTTACAAACAAATATATGACACCACATCAATATTATGGAGTTGCCATTGAAGGACAACCAGAAAAACAGCATTATTATCATAGGTCATTACAGGATATTTTTAATTTATGTTTCAAAACAGGTTTTGTAGTTGATGGATTTTATGAAGAATGTTTTAAAGATGAAAAAGAAATTCCAATGGTGATAATAGTGAGATTAAAAAAGATGTAACATATAAATAGAAAATAGTTTAGAGAGCACCTAAGTTGATTTTATTTTAGGTGCTTTTTTACACCTAAAATAAAGGAAAAACAAAATAAACACAATATATTTATCTATAAAGCTTAAAAGCAATAGCAAATTTATGTTTTGGTCTTTAAGAGATTTTAGTATTTTTTCAGTCATCATCTTAATATCATCAATAATTTAGATTTAAAGATATTTTACTTTTCATAAGCGTAAAAAAATAATATGAGAATTTGTTCTAAGATTAAAGATTTCCATTTATCTTAAATCCAATAGTGAGGTTTATTTCACTTTCTAAAAAAAATGTACTTACTTGTTATTTCTACTTTAACAATATATAATTCAAATATATCATAATTTTGTGATTATGTAGTATGAATTTAAGCAACTGTTGTGTTTATGATGTATATAAATATAGATTTTAATAATAAGGAGGTCATAAATAATTTATGAAAAGAGTACTAATTACAGGTGGAGCATCCGGAATAGGAAAACATTTAGTAAATGGATATGCTAAACAAGGATATGAGGTGTTTGCTATTGACAAATTACCTGCTTCTTTCTCTTTAAATAACATTCATTTTTTTCAAGTAGATTTACAAGATGAAACACAAATTTATAACTGCTTTCATATTATTAGAGAACAATATGGTGAGATTCATATTTTAATTAATAATGGAGCTATTAGCAAGTTTCATAAATCTATTTTTGAATTAACTTCTAAAGAATTTGATCAAGTTATACAAACCAATTTAAGAGGTTCATTTTTATGCTGCAAAGAATTTATATCACAACATAGCATAGGAAGTTATGGTCGTATTATCAATATTGCTTCAACTCGATTTCATCAAAATGAAGCTGGGTGGGAAGCTTATGGTGCTTCAAAAGGTGGATTAGTATCATTAACTAATAGTCTTTGTGTATCACTATCTAATACTGGTATTACAGTTAATGCAATTAGTCCGGGATGGATTGAAGTGAATGAATATGATGAGCTAAGTGAAAATGATCATAAGCAACATCCTTCTGGTAGAGTTGGGAAACCAAAAGATATTTTGAATGCTTGTTTGTTTTTATCTGATCCATCCAATGATTTTGTGAATGGAATAAATCTTATTGTAGATGGTGGTATGACTAAAAAAATGATTTATTCATAAACATTTGATTTTAATAATTAATAGGGGTTTTTATGAATTATCGAATCTTAGGGAGAACTGGTCTCAAAGTTAGCGAAATTGGTTTAGGTGGGGAATGGTTTAGTGGTTTATCATCTGAATAAAGTACTGCTATTGTTGATGCAGCACACTTAGATATTGCGACTATTACAAAATTCTTAGATTTAGCTCAACAACAAGAAACTGTACCAGGTACAGTAATGGAGCATTATTGGGATTTATCTCCACTGCAAGCAATTGTCTAATGTGTGATCGTTGTGAATCGAATTGTCTGTATGGTGTTCAAATCAGAGAGAATATGAAAATATTTAGTATAAATGATAAAATGATAGACTAATAAAAAGAAATAAAATCATATATAGTAAATACTCAAAGTTTTGAAAAGCTATTTAATGATAAAGACGGCACAAAATAAAGATATTTCAAAGGTGATTTACAGAACTTCTTCTATTCAACTGATTAGAAAATTTAGTGATCCAAAATGAATTAATTTTACAATAGAATAGTTATACTCTTTTAGATAATACGATTTATGTTATAACAAGAAAAAATATCCTAATATTTTATGCGTTAAAATATACAAATTTGATTATATAAGAATGTATAATTTTTAAGTTGACATTTATATTTTTTGATGATACAATACTGCAAGATAAAATTTGAACAATTTGCAATATGGTGCCTATGGAAGCATAGGAGAATTGGGAAGTATTGGTGAAAATCCGACACGACAGCCATCACTGTGATTGACGATGAAAAGGACAGTATACCATTGAAATGTTTGCATTTTGAGAAGGTGTCCTTTTTCGGTAAAGCCGTAAGTCATAAGTCAGGAAACCAGCCATATTGTTAGGGAAAGTATATATTCCTGGGTAAAGGGGAGTATATCTAAAAAAATGGTTGGTTTTAAGCCGCTTTCTCTATGTAAAGGGAAAGCGGCTTTTTGTTGCACGATGATATGTTTTGAAAGGAAGATCTCCTCCATTACGATCTGAGTGGAGGAGATCAGCTTTTTTCATACTTCTGCAGTCTAAGGCGGTATGCACATGGATGTTGTTGCCAGAATAAAACATACATCAAATATTTACTGTCGGATCAATTATTGTATATTATCAATGATAGTTCTTTTGATGTAGATACATTTTAGTAATTGGAATACAACAATTTGTTAGTATTCTTATTATATAGATATTTTATATTAAATTTGGAGGGAATTAAAACATGAAAAAAGCACACGGTAAAAAGCGTTTTCTGTCATTTGTGATAGCGCTTATGATGGTATTTTCGATGTTTAGTACATCGGTATTGACTGTATCCGCTGCTGGTATAATTGAAATGTCTAATGTCAGCATATCAGGCAACACTGGATACTACGTCAAAGATGGCGATCTATACAGCTACGATATACAGACAGAAAAAAGTACGGCAGTAGGCAGTATGACTGATTTGGATGCTGACTATGTACTATACGATGGTACAAATTTGTATACAGCAGGAACAAATACGGTGGTTACAGCCTATAATACTGAAAATTGGTCACAGGAGTGGAAATTTGATAAGCAGGATGCATTCAAATTCCAACCACCAATGGCTGGGGCAGTATATTGTCAACCTAATGCTGAAATGGTGTTAAAAAATGGTTGTCTATATGTTTATACCTATGCAATGGGTGGAACATTTATGCAACAAGCCAAAGCTGCTGTGGTTATTTTGAATGCGGCAGACGGATTGGAAAAAAATCCTGTTTCTCTTACAAGTGTAAGTAACAGCAATGGAAATACTAAAAGTCTTGCCTATGAACTGGACGATAACCTTGTTTTTTCTGGTTCTACTTTTGCAACAGTAAACACAAAGACCAACGAAGTAACTTATAAAGCAGGACTGTTTGATGGCGCAACTGTATATGAAAGTGCTCTGAACGCAGTAGTAGGACTTAGTGGTGGCACTGTTCAATACACAGCATATCCTTTGACGGATTCTGCAGAAAAAACAAATATGAATTTGACACCTGCTGGTTCAAGTCCTGTTATGATGAATGTGGATGAAGTGCCAGTTGTCTTCTCTGTGAAAGATGGTAAGGTAGTTTATGACATCTTTACTGGGTTGGAATTGGTAACCAAAACAACAGATGTGAAAGTGGAAAGTCTTTCTGGATTAACTGTATTAGGTAATAACGCATACATTTTAAACCAAGATGGAGAAATTGCCAAAATCACAGTGAATTTTGGGGATACACCAATTCACCAAGCACCTACAGAAGCTGCAAAAAAATTAGATCAGAGAATTCAAGCAATTTTGGACGAGATGGGTAGTTATAACGGCGAACCATGGATTGATAAAAATCTTTCTCTGAAATATGAAGAAGAAATTAATTCTATTGACAAAGCTTATACTGCTATGGATGAATCAGAACGCAAGGGTGTTTTAAAAGCAGAGTGGCTGAATAAATTGAAGGCTAAGTCAAATGAATTACGCGACAATTTGGATAAACTTAATGATACTATTAAAGCATTACCAGCAGTTGAAAGCTTAAAGAAATCCGATGCAAAAGAGGTAAAATCAGCACAGGATATATATAATAGTATGCATGAATTTGATAAGACACTTGTAGATAAAAAGCTATTTGTTTTATTGGAAAAAGTTGCGGCATTTGATGTAATTGATATGATTGATGCACTACCTACAGTAGAAGAAGTAAAAACTACTGACCTTTCAACTGTACAGACAGCTAGAAAAGCTTATGATGCAGTTGTTGACAAATGGAAAGATGAAGTAAGCAATCTTACAAAATTAGAAGAGCTTGAGAAAAAACTAGATGAACTTCTTCAAGGTATGGGAGAGGGTTCTTACTGGTCTTCCTACGGCAAAGATCATAACAACAATGCTATTGTGGACAGTAAACTTCCTACAAGTCTTGATGATATGGAAATTCTGTTTGATGGTCAGGAAGAAAAAATGTCTGCCAATGAGCCTATTATTGTAGGTGACCGTGTATATACTGCACGAGGAACAAAGTTATCTTGTTTTGATTTAAACGGAAATTTAATTTCCTCAGTAGATACATATACATCTTCTGACTTTTTCTCTCGCCTTGCTTATGGAGACGGAAAAATTTTTGTTACAATCAAAGGTCGTGTACAAGCATTTGATGCAAATACACTAAAATCTTTGTGGTTGACACCAGATACTGGACTTCAAATGCAAAGCCCTATTACTTATAATGATGGTTACATTTATTTTGGAGGAACTTCCGGTGGAGGAGGAGGCTCTGCGCCAACAGATGGAGCTTATTACTGTGTGTCCACTAAGGATGAAGACCCTAAAAACTTATATGAAGTGAAAGATGTTACATGGGAATCAAAAACAGGCGGATATTACTGGGGCGGCGGTATTGTTGTAGGCGATAAGATTTATTTTGCCGGCGATAATGGTATTTTGTATGTTCGTCATCTGACTGAAGACATTGTGTATGACAGCTATGTATTAGGTGGAAAAGTTCGTTCTGTTCCTGTTTATGACACAGCTACTAATCGATTGATGGTTGCAACTGTCGATAACCATACTCTATATGCATTTGAATTGAATCAAGATGGCTCTCTAAATAAGGAAACTGTTATTAAAACAGATGAATTTGGAGGAACATTGGGTGGTTTTTCTGCTTATAATGGACGTGTTTATCTACCTTCTGGTGGAATGCTTTCTTCTGGTCCACTTGTTGTTATGGAATTGGATGAAAAAGCAGGCAAGTTTACAAAAGCATATGAAATCTCACAGATCAAAACACAAAGTTTGCCATTGGTTACTACAGCCTATGCAACTGCGAAAAATGATTATACAGTCTATGTCTATGTCGTAGATTTCGAGTTTGGTGTGGCTTATTGCTTTGAAGACAGTCAGGGACAGACAGAATATAAAGAAGTATTTAAAATTGGTAATAGCGAAATTATTGGTGGAAAAGAGCATAAAACTACAACTTACAATTCTGGTGGCTTCCGTGCCGACCCAAACGGTAATTTGTATTTTATTGGAGGAAGCAGCTGGGGATTCCCAAATGGTGGTTCAGCTACTACTTATGCACTAACTATTTTCAGTAGTAAAAACGCCGATTTTACAGCTGATGATGTAGAAAACGCAATTGCGCTTTTACCAGATGAAATCAGTTATGAGGATAAAGAAAATGTTTTGGCCGTTAAGGCACGTTATGATGCATTAATTGACCAGTCAAGTGTGTCTAACGCAGACAAGTTGATTGCGGCTGTAAACGAAATTGAACGTTTAACACATCAACGTTTGGAAGATGTGGAAGAAGAAATTGAAAAAATTTCCGATCCAGTTGTACTCAGTGATGAAAAGACTATTGAAACAGCAAGTCAGCTTTATGGTGCACTGTTAGAGGAGGATAAGGCATTAGTATCTGGTCGTGATATATTAAAAAATGCAATTGCAGCTCTCTATGATTTGAAGTCTTCTGTTGAAGGATTAATAGAGAAAATTGAACAATTGCCTGAACGAGATGAAATTACATTAGAACATACATCGATTGTCAATGAAATTTGGGATGCGTATGAAGCATTGAGTGACAGTGATAAAGAAAAGGTTACTAACCGTCAGAAACTGTTGGATGCCAAAGATAAATTGAAAGAGTTAAACGACAAACTTTTGGTTGAAGATTTTATTGACCAAATCAATGCACTACCTACCCCTGATGAAGTTACATTGGCAGATGAAAGAAATGTCAAAAATCTATATAATGATTATGAAGAATTACATGAAGCAGCAAAAGCTTTGGTTACTAATTCACAGAAGTTGAAAAATCTTTATGAAAAAATTTCTGCTTATCGTGAAGCTGTGGATGAAATTGATAATCTCATTTGGAATGAACTAGATCCTTTGAATATTACTCTGAAGGATAAGGCAATTGTAGAAAGCATATCTGAGAAATATTCAGCACTTCGTCCTGAAGAACAAAAATATGTGAAGTATTACAGTGATGTAGTAGATGCACAGGAAATCATTGCAGCTTTGGAAAAAGGTATTGTACCTAAAAAGGTATTTGAAAATATTGCTGGTATGGATATGAATTACACAGTGGAAGGCGATGGGTATACTGTTATTTTTAACGGTATGAATATCAGCAATCCTACAGATTTTGATTATGGTATTTCTATGAATCCAGTAGGTAAAGCAGATTTTGAAAAGCTACTTAAAAATGGTATAGTCTTTGGTTTTGATGAAAATAGAAATTTCCCTGGTAAGGTTACTGTCAGTCTAGAGGTTTCTCTAAATGATGGCACCTATATCATATATCAGTGTGATATGGCTGGAAATACTGCTGTTAAAATGCAAGTTGTTGAAATAAAAGACGGAAAAGCTATTTTTGAAGTAGAAAAAGGTGGAGTTTATGCCATTGCAGAAGGGTTAGCAACTGAAGAAGATGGCAAAGAAAACCAAGAAAATCAACAAAATCAAGATAATGACCTTAATACAGATGTTCCAAAAACCGGTGATACTGGTATTCCGATTGCATCTATGCTATTGTTGGTGACAAGCTTGATTGGTTTAACTGTATTAATTGCAAATAGATATAAAAAGTCGATTTAAAAATCGAAAAGGGGTGTCAATTTTCTGACACCTCTTTTCCTATTTTACAGGAGGATTTTGTAAATGAAAAAATTTTTTAAATTAATTTTGGAAAACAGTAATAAAGGAGAGAACTATAAAAATTCATCATCTTCTTCAAAACCAGTATCTTCCACCACAAAAACAGTATAGTTATAACAAAATACAATTAATTTCAATATTTATTTGAGCAACAATAAAAAAGTTGTCCGCAATATCTGTGTATTATTTACTGATTTTTGAGTCATTATATATTAAATCATACAATATATACAATAATTATAATAAAATATATTTACTTTTTATAGACTATATGATATAAGTTGTATTGAAATATATTAAATATTAATACATATGTATAAAATTGTTTGTATAAGATGCGCAATATTTTGCTTATAAGTTGCTCATGCTGTTATCTAAGTTTTAATATATAAACAATTTTCATAACCATTAAAATCTTTTTATTGTTATATAGCATATGTTTTAATTTTTATATGTTGTGACATAGAAATTTACATGAATTATATTATTAAAATAAATTTTGATTTATTTTGAAAGGAAGATAGTATGGAGAAAAAGAAAATTTTGGCAGGAATACTTACTTGTATGATATCTTTAACAACAATTTCATCACAAATAAAAGCTAATGATATTCCTTATAATCAACTACAGATAAATACACAGGATTTAAAAACAGTATATAATACATTATTTGATAAAGGACTAACTAAACAAGATGCATCTATTGTATCAAAAGAGGAATCAAAATCCATACCAGTTGCTTTAACAAGATTGGATAATGATAAGATTGCATACACAGTTGATGGAAAACCATTTTATCCAATAGCAGTAGAAACAGGTTGGTGGGATACTCGTATAGATAATAACGGATATAAAGGTGCGCAAAAAGACGTAGGTGATGATTTCAAAAAGATTACTGATGAAGAATGGAATAGATATTTTTCTGATATGAGTAGTATGGGGTTTAATACTGTACAGCTTATGATTCATTGGAGAGATTGGGAACCTGAAAATGATAAATTTGATTTTACATTTTTAAATCATGTTACAGATTTGGCTGACAAAAATGGATTAAAAACAGAATTTATAGTATTCTTCCACAGCCAAACAAACTACATACCATTATCTATGGATAAATTTTGGGGATACGATTTAGATAATCAAACTATAAATGGTAAAAAATATTCTTTATCAATGCAATGGGGAGAAGGTTTAACAAGTTCTCAAGATTTTAGAGATCATTTAAATAAAACAGGTGTTCATGGTGGTAAAGAAAACTTCTTAGAATACTGGCACCCAGTTGTATTTAAAGAAATGGAAGAAGCATTGACAAAATTAGCAGAAAACTTTAAAAATTCGGATAAAGTTATAGGTTATCAAATAGGTAACGAGGAAGGTTTTAATTATTATACAAATAATGGTAATGATGATAATCCATATTATAAAGAATTAGAAAAACTATGGCTACAAGAAAATCCAAATGGAAATATTAACGAGTTTAGAGCGGATACTATAAATAATTTATGGAAACATTTTAGCAATACAATTCATAAGGTTGACCCTTATAAACCTACAACAACAAATACTCAAGGCGGAGAAATGGAAAAGAGTGGCATACAATATGGTAGTCGTTCTAATGATGGTATGACAATTGGAGTTTATGAAAATGTAGATATGATAGGTTCTATGTTTTATGGAGGAGCATCAAGCATATATACAAATTTAGATAATCATTATGTTAAAAAAGCAAATAATAATATTCAAAAATATGCAAAATCATTCCCTATACTTTTCCCAACAGAAATTAGTGCTACAATGAATGACGGTAGCGTTGCAAAACAAATAAGCGCACAAACAATTGCCCGTGGTGGACAAGGATTTGGTTTGTATTGTTATGGTGAGTTGTATAATAATTTTGAGCCAAACGAAACAAAATTCCCTCAACCAGTTCTTGGAACAATCAAAACATTAGTAAAAACAGTAAAAGATGTTGAAGATTTAGTTTATGCAGGTGTGCCTGTTAATAAAGATAATACAAGTAATGTAGCTATGGAAATTATTAGCAATACATCAAATAATCAAGGTAATGCTACATTAAGTCTATTAGAAAAAGATAAGGGAAATTATTTAGGAGTTTTACATTTTTGGGGTAATGCTAATAGCAATAACAATGATGGAAATGCGAATAAAAAAAGAACAATAGAAGTAGGTTTGACAGCAAAAGAATCTGGAAATTATAATATTAAATTACATAAAACAAATGGAAATGTTGAAGAAAAAAATATTAATATATCAAAAGAAAATGAAAAGCAAACATTTACATTAGAAACAACTGGTTTAGATGTAACATATATTGAAGTGAGAAAATAAGAAAAACCTATAAAACCAGTGACTCAATTAAAACAGATAAAGAAAGATAGATTATCTTAAAAATTAAATGATAAGGACTGAATATTTATTTCAGTCCTTATTATCTATTATATGGTTGAAAAATAAAAGTTTATTGTGTATCATAGTTTATATGAAAAAACTATTTGATATTTGTATGTATAATAAAAGGAGTGAATTATACAGTGGTTAACAAAAAAGATAAGAAAATCACTGTTTATGATGTTGCAAATGAACTTGGAGTTTCTGTTAGTACTGTATCCAGAGCCGTATCTGGCAAAGGTAGAATTGGAAAAGAAACTAGGAATAGAATATTACAATATATGCAAGAAAATAACTGTGATTTGCTTAATAAAAAGAAGGGAAAAGATAAAACTAATAATATTGCAATAATAATACCAGAAGTTAGAGATTTGATGGATATGTCATTTTTCCATACTTGTATGTATGGTGTAAATGAAATGGCCTTAACAAGTGGATATGATATGTTTGTTATAACAACTAGTGGAAAAGATATAACTCACATAAAAAGGCTTATAGAATGTAATAAAGTAGATGGTTTTATATTAACAAGAACTTATAAAGATGATGTAGTTGCATCATATCTTAAAAGTCAAAACATACCTTTTGTTGCAATTGGTACTATTTATGATGATGATATAGTTCAGATTAATTACGATAATGAAAGTGCTTGTAGAGATTTAACATCTATTTTATTATCTAGAAATATAAAGCGTATAGCATATTTAGGTACTCAAGATAAACAAATAGTAAACGATGAAAGATTAAATGGATATATACAAGCACACAAAAATGCAGGAATAGAAATAGATTATAATATTATATTTAGAGGAAAAAATTCACCAGTTGTGATGAACAACAAAGTGTATGAGTTGCTTAAGAAAAAAGTTGATTGTATTTTGTGTCAAGGAGATGCAGTTTGTAATAGAGTTTTAGATGCTTTAAGAGAATTTGAAGTTAAAATTCCTGAACAAATAAAAGTGGCATCATGTTATAATAGTGAACTGTTGGATAATTATCCAGTATCTATTACTTCTCTAAAATTTGATGTTGTAGAAATAGGTAGAGAATCCTGTAGAATATTAATTAATATGATACATGGAAAAGAAGTTCCAAAAAGAACACTTTTAGATTATGAAGTTGTTATGAAAGA
Organism: Oscillospiraceae bacterium; assembly: GCA_017887325.1. Taxonomy (GTDB): domain Bacteria; phylum Bacillota; class Clostridia; order Oscillospirales; family Ruminococcaceae; genus Massiliimalia. Next base: position 33,930 of record JAGHIE010000002.1, read on the forward strand.
TTCAACAAAATAGTAAAACAAAACATTATATGTTGCGCTAATTGCGCAACATATAATGTTTTTATTTGTTCAATTTAGCTAATATAGATAAAAAAAACACTATAAGTTTTATCAATTTACAAACATTAATTAAAGATATATAATAAATACATAAGATAACAGAGCAACATAAACGCAAAATTGCGCAACAGAAATAAGAAGATATGGAGGAAATATTATGAATAAGAAGAGAATATTAAGTGTGTTATTGTGTGCAACAATGGCTACAAGTATTTTTGCAGGATGTACACAAAAACAAAATCAATCCCCGAATAATAACGGAGAAAAACCTTCTGTTAATTTAACAATGTGGGGACAAGAACAAGACCAGCAAATGTTGCAAGGTATGATTGATGATTTTGAAAAAGAATATTCTAAATATGCAGATATAAAAGTTGAACTTGGTGTACAAAGTGATGCAAAAGCAAGAGATAGAATTTTGACAGACCAAGAAGCTGCAGCAGATGTATTTAGTTTCCCTTCTGACCGTATACAAGACTTAGCATCAGCAGGGGCTTTACAATCTATAGATGATATGAGCCCAGTGCTTGAACAATATGCAGGAAAAACAGTTGATGATGTGAAAAAAGCAAATATCGAAGGTTCAGTCGAAGCTGCTACTTATGACAATACTTTATATGCTTTTCCTATGACAGCAGATAATGGATATTTCCTTTATTATGATAAAAATGTTATTTCAGAAGATGAAGTTAAATCTTGGGATACACTTTTAAGTGCAGCTGAAAAATCAGGTAAAAAAGTTGGTATGATTTTAGCTTCTGGTTGGTATAATGCTTCTTTCTTCTACAGTGCAGGATTTACAACATCTCAAAATAAAGATGGTACAACTAATATAGATTGGAACGGCACAGCTGATTACAGTGGTGTAGAAGTAACACAATCAATGTTAAAAATAGCTTCAAATCCTGGATTTATGCCAATAGCAGACGGCGATATGTCAAATCAAATTGCTTCTGGAAAATTATGCGCAGCAATTTCTGGTACATGGGATGCAAACGCTGCTCAAACAGCATTTGGTGATGGATTTGCAGCAACAAAACTACCATCATTTAAAATAGGCGATAAAGATGTTCAACAAAAAGCAGTTGTAGGATATAAAATGATAGGCGTAAATGCTCATTCAAAAAATGCAGGTTGGGCTGCACTATTAGCAGACTTTATAACAAACGAAGACCAACAAAAAGCAAGATTTGAAATAAGACAAATTGGTCCTTCAAATAAAAAAGTATTAGAAGACCCAATGATTTCAGAAAATATAACAGCATCAGCAGTAGTAGAACAAAGCAAGTTTGGTGTAAGACAAGATGTTGGCAATAATTTCTGGGCTCCTACAAAAACTTTTGGAGAAATCGTTGCTAAAGGACAATTAAAAGCAGATGATACAGCAGGTATTCAAAAAGCTTTAGATACAATGGTTGAAGGTGTTAAAGCACCTATTGAATAGATAATATTCTAATTTATGAGTAGTTTATTTTCTGTTGACTATAAACTACTCATTTTTAAAATCTACTATTTATAGGGAAGAGTGTTATGATATGAAAACAGTTACAAATAAATTTTCCAATATATTTGACAGTATAATGAGTGGATTAAGTAAATATAAAGAAGCAATTGTAAAAGGTGATTTATTTGTTAAGTTATCTTTTTTGTGGATGGGTGCTGGATATTTTCGCAGAAAACAATATATTAAATCATTAATAATTACTCTGTTTGAAATAGCAGTATTAGTATTTACATTCACATTTGCAATACAATATGTTCCTAAATTTGGAACATTAGGAACAGTAAAACAAGAATCTGTATTTAATCCTATAACAATGCAAAAAGAATTTAATAATTACGACAATTCTTTTCAAATTTTATTATTTTCATTAGTAAGCTTCATTGTATGGGCAATTTTTCTAGTAGTATACATAAGAAATATTTACAGACAATATCAATTACAATTAGATGAACAAAATGGTAAAGCACCAGAAAAGTTCAAAGATTACATGAATAAATTTTTAAACAGTAAATTTCATATAACATTATTAGCTTTACCAGTATTAGGTATATCTTTATTTATTATTATACCATTAATAGCTATGATTTTTGTAGCTTTCACTAATTACGACCAAAAACATATGCCACCAACAGAGCTATTTACTTGGGTAGGATTTAACAACTTTGTTCAATTATTTGGTGGTGGAGGCATAACAAGTACATTTGGATATGCTTTTGTAAGAGTATTAATTTGGACATTAGTATGGGCAGTATTTGCTACATTTACAACATATATAGGTGGTATTCTTTTAGCTAGCTTAATAAACAATAAAAGAGTAAAACTTAAAAAAATGTGGAGAACATTATTTGTTATTACAATAGCAGTACCACAATTTGTTTCTTTACTTTTAGTAAAAAACTTTTTTGCAGACGGAGGAATTGTAAACACAATTTGTGCAAATATAGGTTTAATTGATTGGTTAAGAGATATCGGAATGATAAACACAACATATATTCCTTTCTTAACATCTCCTGGATGGGCACATGTAATGGTAATTTTGATTAATATTTGGGTTGGTGTACCATATCAAATGTTAATAGCAACTGGTGTATTAATGAATTTACCTAACGACCAAATTGAAAGTGCAAGAATGGACGGAGCAAATTCATTCCAAATATTCAGACACATCACAATGCCTTATGTATTGTTTATAACAGGACCAGCTCTTGTAACAGACTTTGTAAGAAATATTAATAACTTCAATGTTATATTCTTGTTAACAAATAACACATATACAACATCAAACCAAGCGTTAGCTAATTCACAAGCTAAAGAAATTGACTTGTTGGTTACATGGTTATTTACATTAACAAGAGATAATTACAACTACAAAATGGCAGCTGTAATAGGTATAGTTGTATTTGTTATTTCAGCTGTATGTACATTAGTTGTATTTAAGCGTTTAACAAGTGGAGATAAAGAGGGGGCATATAGATAATGAAGATTAAATTTTCTGATATATTAAGACATTTATTTCTTGCATTTCTTGCTTTAATATGGCTTATACCAATTGTTTGGCTTGTAGCAACTTCTTTTAGCAAATATACAGGGATGAATACTAGTACATTTTTCCCTGAAGAATGGAGTTTGATTAATTACAAAAATTTATTATTCGCATCAGACTCTGTAACACAATTTCCATCATGGTTTAAAAATACATTTGTAATAGCTTGTGCAACTTGTGTTGTATCAACAGCTTTTGTTTTAATGGTGGCTTATGCAACTTCTTGTATGAAATTTAAAATGAGAAAAACATTAATGAATATAGGTATTACATTGAATCTATTCCCAGCAGTATTATCAATGATTGCCGTATATTTCATTTTAAAAGCATTAGATTTAACTAATAACCATTTAGGTTTAATATTAATTTATTCAGCTACATCTGGTCTAGGATATTTAATAGCAAAAGGGTTTATGGACACAGTGCCAGAATCTTTAAGAGAAGCAGCTTATCTAGACGGAGCTAGTGAAGCACGAGTATTTTTTACAATAGTTATTCCTATGAGTAAACCTATTATTGTTTATACAATTATAAGTTCTTTCTTAGTTCCATGGATGGACTTTGTATTCGCTACATTGATGTTAAATTCAGGTATATCATCTAATTGGACAGTAGCTATTGGTTTGAATAATATGCTTGACAGAATGTTATTAAATCAATATTTCACACAATTCTGTGCAGGTGGCGTATTAATATCTATTCCAATATCTATACTATTTTTAATCATGCAAAAATTCTATGTTGAAGGTATTACAGGTGGAGCTGTAAAAGGATAGTTTTAAATCGAAAGGAAGACTTAGCAATGAATGAAAAACCTAATATACTATTTATATTAGCAGATGATATGGGCGCATGGGCATTAAACTGTGTGGGAAACTACGATATAAAAACACCTAACTTAGATAGAATGTCAAAATTAGGGGTAAGATTTGATAATTTCTTTTGTGCATCACCAGTTTGTTCACCTGCAAGAGCATCAATTTTAACTGGCACAATGCCATCTAAACATGGTGTACTAGATTGGTTAGACGGAGGTAATATAGATGCTTCTAATCCTTTGATACAAGGATTAGAAGTGTTTAAAAACGAAACAAAAGCTATACCATATACTGAAGATTTAACAGCATATACTGATTTACTTGCAGATAATGGATACACATGTGGATTATGTGGTAAATGGCACTTAGGCGATAGTTTAAATCCACAACATGGTTTTAAAGATTGGTACACAATAGCAAGAGGTGGATGTGGATATTTTAAACCAGAAATTGTAGAAAATGGACAACTAAGATTTGAAGAAGAATATGTAACAGATTTATTAGGAAGCCATGCTATAAAAAAAATAGAAGAATATTCTTTACTAGATAATCCATTTTATTTAAGTGTACATTTTACAGCACCTCATGGTCCTTGGGAAGAAACAGATCACCCAAAAGAATATTTAGATATGTATAGAGATTGTGATTTTACAGCAACTCCTGATTTACCTTTACACCCAAATCAAGTTTATACTTGTGATTTTGGTACAGGTGAAAGACGAAAGGAATTGTTGAGGGGTTATTATGCTTCTATTACAGCTATGGATCATCAAATAGGGCTTATGATTGATAAGTTAGAAGAATTAAATATTTTAGATAATACAGTTGTAATTTTCACTTCAGATAACGGAATGAATATGGGGCAACATGGTATTTGGGGAAAGGGAAACGGAACATTCCCACAAAATATGTTTGATAGCTCAGTAAAAGTTCCATTTTTGGTAATGTGGAAAAATCATATTGCAAAAGATAAAATTTGTAAGGAAATGTTTAGCCATTACGATATATTACCAACAATATGTGAGTTATCCGGAATATCCTGTGAAACAAAACAAAATATACCAGGAAGAAGTTTCTTAGATTGGTTAGATAATCCTGAAAAAAGTGAAGAAGCTCCTATCGTAATTTTTGATGAATATGGTCCTGTAAGAATGATTAGATATCACGATTGGAAGTTAGTGATTAGATACCCATATGGACCTAATGAGCTATATAATTTAATAGATGACCCTAACGAAGATAAAAATTTATATGATGAAGAAAAATATGCAGAAAAAATATTGCAAATGAGAACAGCAATGGAAAAATGGTTTTTGGAATACTCTGACCCTGCGATAGATGCAAGGAATGAAGGTGTTACAGGAACAGGACAACATTGTAGACCAGGAGTTTACGCACATATGACAGAAAAATATGGCGCAATACCAAAATTTGCAAACCCTAATAGAAATATAGATTAGTGAAAGGAAAATTAAAATATGGATAAATTAATATTAAATATAATCCATAGACCTGAAATGGTGCCTGAGTATGCCGAAAAAGTAACAGGACATGGAAAAGAAGAAGATATAAGCCGTGAGTCATTATTGACAGAAAGCTTAGATATATTTAAAACACAACAAGAAATAGCACATAAACATGGGTTAAAAACAACAATACAAATGACATATGCAAGTTTGTTTAATGATGAAGCAGTATCACTTGCAAAAGAACACCATGAAAAATATGGAGATGAAATATCATTGACATTGCTAGGGTTACCATGCGAAGAATTTAGAAAAAAATACAAAACAAAAGATTTTTGTATATGGATGTTTTCAATGGAAGATAAAAAAGCAATAGTAAAAGATGTGTTTGAAAAATTCTATGAAAGATTTGGATTTTACCCAGAATCAACAGGAAGCTATTACATAGACGCAGAGTTAACAAACTACATAAAAGAAGAATATCCAAGTATAAAATGTGCAGTAGCAACATGTTGGGAAGAAGGACCAAAAGCATATAGAACATGCAATAACTCATGGTATACAATATTTGACGGAGGCCCATGGAACCCATGGATACCATCAAAACAAAATACACATGCACCAGCAAAAGATGAAAGTGAAGATAGTGGAATAGTTGCTATCCCACACTTATCAAGGGACTTAATGGCATGCTTTGACGGAAATGGTTCAAACTTTGGAACACACCCACAAAATGTATTAAGGGGAATGATATACGATACAGAAAAATGGGAGTACCCATATTTGTACAACTTAATAGACCAATACAGACACTTAGCAAAATACAACAGAGGATATGCGTATAATATGATGTTTGTAGGTCCAGGCTGGATGAACAAAATGGGAAGATGGGAAGCACCATATGAATTGTTGTTAAAGAGCTATGAAGACGGAATGGCATATTATGCAAAACTAAAAGAAGAAGGCGCATTGGAAGAAATGACAATGAGCGAATTTGCAGACCATTATAGAAAAACTCATACATATGAACAACCAGAATGTGCATTGTGGAAAGATATATTATATGGTTCAGATAAACAATATTTTTGGTATGTAGACCCATATATGAGAACATGTTTAGACATGAATCAAGGTGGGGCGATGATAGATTTAAGACCATATGTAGCAAAACTAGAAAGACCAGTAGGAATAGGAACAAAGTATGTACAAGATGCAAGTTATCCATTCTTAATCCAAGCAAACTATAGAGCAGGATATTTTACACACTATGCAGGAGAAGGAACAGTAAAGAGCTTAAAAGTAAGTTATAAAGGTGAAGAAGTAGACTTATGCTTATGTAGAACAAAAGCAAAATATAGCGAAGAAGGAACAAAGCATATAGTAAAATTAGACCCTGTTACAATAGAGTTTTCTGATTTAGAAATAGATATAGTATCAACATTTGTATTTGAAGAAGGCTCATCACAAATTAAAGTGATAAGAGAAATAACAAGAACAACAAATCCAGAAGCAGTAGTAGAATTCAATGAATATATGACAGCGTGTTATGGAACAACAGAATATCCAGAAGATATGACAAATGTAATTTTATCAGTAGAAAATGATAAAGAAAAACAAGAAATCAAATATAATTACAAGTGCAGAGAAGCAGAGTTAGAAAATGCAAAAGATGTAACAGCAATAGTACCGGAAATAGAAACAGTAGTAAAAATTATACCAAAAGATGAAAATGTAACAGGATATTATAGAGAAGGATATGCTTTTAGTCCAATGTTTACATTAGGACTTAAAAAAGAAATAAAAGGGAAAGGGGAAATGACAACATGGCTCAATCTACAAAAGGCAAATTAAATTATAGATGTCCATCATGTTTTATGAGAGATTTAGACATAGATATGTTTTACGACAAGGAAAAGAAAGAATATTACTGTTTAAGATGTTGTTATAGAGGCAGTGAAGAAGATGTACTTCAAAAGAATGAAATGGCAAGATTTAGATATGGAAATATATCTAAAAGGATAAAAGAATTTGATTAATATAATAGAATATATAAATATGCTATTAAAAAAGTAAACCAATATTGGTTTACTTTTTTTTATATAAAAATCTATGATATAATAATAAAAATATTTAAAAGTAACTTAGTTGTAACTTGGAATGTATATAATAACATCATAAAAAGGAGGTATAGTTTATGGAAATATTAAGAGTTGAAAATTTAACAAAGGTTTATGGAAGAGGAGCAGCTAGAGTTGTAGCACTTGATGATGTATCATTTTCAGTAAATGCAGGTGAATTTGTAGCAATAGTTGGTGCATCGGGAAGTGGAAAGTCAACATTATTACATTTAATCGGTGGAGTAGATAGACCAACATCAGGAAAAGTATTTATTGATGGTAAAGATATATATAGTTTTAATGATGAAAAACTTGCAATATTTAGAAGAAGACAAGTAGGTCTTATATATCAATTTTATAACTTAATTCCTATATTAAATGTAGAAGAAAACATTACATTACCATTATCACTTGATAATAGAAATATAAGAGCTGATAAAGTAGATGAAATATTAAAAATGTTATCACTCAATAACAGACGACATCATTTGCCTAATCAATTATCAGGTGGACAACAACAAAGAACAAGTATTGGTAGAGCATTGATAACAAATCCAACAATAATATTGGCAGACGAGCCTACTGGAAATTTAGATTCTAAATCAAGTGATGAAATAGTATCATTACTTAGAAAATCAAATAGAGAGTTAAATCAAACTATTATTATGATTACTCATAATTTAGAGATTGCAAAAGTAGCAGATAGAATTTTAAAAATTGAAGACGGTAAAATTGTTGAGGAGGTATAATATATGAACTTGCTTAACAAACTTACAATAAAAAGCTTAAAACTTAATAAAAAACGAACTATCGTCACAATAATAGGTATTATATTATCAGTAGCATTAATGACTGCTGTTTCAACTATATATATGAGTGGTATAAAATCACTTATAAATTATCAAATACAGATAGACGGCAATTTTCATATTGAATTTGTAGATGTCCCTAAAAACGAATTACAAACAATTTTAAATAATAGAAAAATAGAAAAAGTTAGTGTTGTAGAAAATATAGGGTATGCAAAATTAAATAAAGATATGGATAACGCAAAAGAGTATAAACCATACATTTTTGTTAATGGGTTTACAAGCAATGCTATGAAAAATCTACCTGTTAAATTAATAGAAGGAAGATTGCCAGAAAATGAGAATGAAATAGTTATACCAATTCATTTACAAGAAAGTGGTGAAGTTGATTTAAAAGTAGGGGAAGAAATAACTTTAGACATAGGAAAACGAGTATCTAAAGATGGATACGAATTTAATCAAGATACACCATTTATAGTAGAATATCCACAAAAAAACGATGATGGAACATTTACAGAACCTGTATTTTCAGACGAAGAAATTATTGATACAACTAAAAAGACATATAAAATTGTAGGTAAAATAGAAAGACCAAATAGCTTTATTGAAGATCTACTTTCTCCAGGGTATACACTAATAACATATAAAGATATAAACGATATAACTAATAAATCAAATGTATATGTACGATATAATAAACAAGGATTAAAAGATTATTATAAAGTTAATGCAAATATTTTAGGAGTAGATCAAAACCTTTATGAAAAAGCAATTGAAAAACTTGATAATAATGATACAGAACTTTACAAACAAGTAATCGAAAAAGCAAAATATAAAACAAAAGAAAATTCAAATCTAGTTATGATAGAAAAAAATCCTTTAAAATCAAGTAGAACAGGTGTGACACAACTTGGATTTGTTGCATGTATTGTAATATTAATAATAATTTTTACATCAGTGTATTGTATAAAAAATAGTTTTGATATATCTATTACAGAAAAAATAAAACAATACGGAATGCTCAGAAGTATAGGTGCAACTAAAAAACAAGTTAAGAGAAATGTATTTTTTGAAGCAAGTATTTTAGGTATAATAGGTATACCATTAGGTTTATTCTTTGGGTTATTGGCATCATACATTTTAGTTATAGTAAGTAATTACTTTTTAAAGATGAGTAAGTTAGATTATACACTAACATTTAAAATTTATTATTTAGCTTTATTTATTGCAGTGATATTAGGTATAGTAACAGTATATTTATCAGCGTTAAGAAGTGCTATAAGGGCTTCAAGAATTGCACCAATTGATGCTATAAGAAATAATATGGATATTAAAATTAAAGCTAAAAAATTAAAATCACCAAAAATCATAAGAAAGATATTTGGTATCGGTGGAGAAATTTCATATAAAAATTTGAAAAGAAATAAGAAAAAATATCGTACAACAGTAATGTCTATATTTACATCAGTAGTTATATTCATAACTTTATCAAGTTTTATAGGAATGGCATTTACATCTGCAAGATTAGAACTAAAATATACAGAAGAAAATCTAGCGTTAAATGTATATCATTTTGATACAGAAAAAACAAATGATATTTTAAAAGTAACAAAATTTGATAATATTGAAGATTATTCAGTTAACAGGACAGAATATATTTATGTACAAGGAAATATATATACAGATGAATATTTTAATATATATAAAATGGATGAGGGAATAGATAAGCAAGAAGTTGAAACATCTGTTTCAATTACTGCTATAGGAGAAGAACAATACAAAAAATATATTAGTAAATTAGGCCTTAAATATGAAGATGTTAAAGATAAAGGCATATTAATAAATCAAAAGAAAGTTCCAGTTAAAATGGAAAATAAAAATAAAATTATAGAGAAGTTTTATGATATATATGACCTTAAAAAAGGTGATAAAATAAGTGGTAAATTATATGATGGAGAAAAACAAGTTGACATTGAAATTGCATATATTACAGATGAAAAACCATTTGGTACAAATGACGGTGGGGTAATAGTAGTAAGTGATGAGTTTTATAATAGTATTATTAAAAGTAATGTATTAAACATCAGATATAAATCTTCTGACCCAGATAAACTACAAAAAGATATAGAAGACTATTTAGGAACTACTTATTCATATGATATAAGCAATACAGTTGAACATGTAAGAAAAATCACAAGCTTTTACACTTTATTAGCAATCTTTTTATATGGATTTATAACAGTTATATCACTAATAGGAATAACAAATATATTTAATACAATAACAACTAATGTTGCACTTAGAAAACAAGAATTTGCAATGTTAAAATCAATTGGTATGACTAAAAAGGAATTTAATAGAATGATAAGCCTTGAAAGTATATTTATGGGAATAAAATCATTAATTTTTGGTATTCCTGTTGCTATTATTCTTTCTAAACTAATACACCATTTTGCTTTAGCACAAAGCAATTTACCATTTAAATTTCCAATTATTCCAATATTAATTTCTATAATTGTAGTGTTTGCATTGATTTTTATTTTGATGAAATATTCTGTAAATAAAGTAAATAAACAAAATATTATTGAGACAATAAGAAATGATAATATATAATTTAAAATTTTATTATGATATAATTATATGCATATGGGGAGTGATTAAATGGATATTTTGTTAGTAGAAGATAATTTGTCAATTATAAAGGGACTTGAATACTCATTTAAAATAAATGGCTATAATTTATCATATAAAACAACTGTAAAAGATACGCTTGAGTGTTTAAAAGATAATGTAAAAATAGATTTAATTATACTTGATGTAACACTACCAGACGGAAATGGTTTTGATTTATATAAAAATCATATCAATAACACTAATATTCCAACTATTTTTTTAACAGCAAATGATGATGAAAATGACATTGTAAAAGGATTGGAGTTTGGCGCAGAAGACTATATAACTAAACCTTTTAGCACAAAAGAATTGCTGGCAAGAATTAAAAAAATTCTTGCCAGATATAAAAAAGAAAATATCATTAAAGTAGATGATATTACATTTGATATGGATAAGTTAGAAATTTTTAGAAAAAATGTAAAAATTGAACTTACAGCACTAGAACTTAAAATTGTAAATCTATTATTTATAAATATAAATAAAGTAGTTAGTAGAAATACTTTATTAGACAAAATATGGGAATGGACAGGCAATGATGTTGACTCTCATACTGTTACGGTGTATTTAAAAAGGATAAGAGAGAAGTTAAAGAGCGATATTATAATCACAGTAAAAGGAATAGGGTATAGAATTGATGAAAAATCAAGTTAAATTATTCAGATGCTTAAAAATAATATTCATAGCATCTGTTTGTATATTATTGATATCTACTTTATTAAATAGATACGAATACAATGAGTATAAAGTTAATTATAATGAAAAATTAAATGACATTGTTGTTTTATTAGAAAAAGAGTATCCAAATATATCAAAAGATGAATTAATAACTATTATGAATAGTAAAAATTTAAGTAATGATGATGCTTTAAAAAAATATGGGATTGATTTAAAAAAAGATTCTGTTATGTTAAAGAATGACGATACACATAACAAATTTGTTATAATAAATGCTATATTCATTATTTTATCACTCTCTACACTTGTAATTATATTTTTAATATATGAAAAATATAAGGTAAAAGAGATAAATAGTATCACACATTATATAGAGCAATTAAATAAGAAAAATTATGATTTATCAATAGATTCCATATCCGAAGATGAGCTTTCTATTTTAAAAAATGAAATATACAAAACTACTGTAATGTTAAAAGAAACAGCAGAAAACTCACTTGCAGATAAGAAAAATATAAAAAAATCACTGGAAGATATATCTCACCAAATAAAAACACCTCTTACTAGCATATTGATTATATTAGATAATTTAATTGACAATCCTAACATGGATAAAGAAACACAAAGCGATTTTATAAGAGATATAAAAAGAGAAGTTACAAACATAAATTTTTTAATTCAATCAATCTTAAAATTATCAAAATTTGATGCCAATACAATTGATTTTATTAAAAATGAATTTGAAATTCAAAAATTAATTGATGAGAGTGTAAAAAATGTATCATCACTCTGTGATTTGAAAAGTATTGATATTAATATAAGTGGAGATAAAAAAGCCAAAGTTTATTGTGATTTTAAGTGGCAAGTTGAAGCAATAACTAATATTATAAAAAACTGTATAGACCATTCAGAAAATGGCAGTAAAATAGATATTGAATACGAACAAAATAGAGTTTATTCTGCAATTAGAATAAAAGACTATGGAAAAGGAATTTCAAGAAAAGATTTGCCACACATTTTTGAAAGATTTTATAAAGGTGAAAACGCAAGTAATGATAGTGTAGGGATTGGTCTATCTTTATCTCAAACCATTGTAAATGAAGATAATGGATATATTAGCGTTGACACTTCAAATAAAGGAAGTACATTCACAATTAAATATTTTAAATAAAAGTTATTAAAAAATAACAGTATATAAAACAAGTTGGGTAGAATCAAAATTCTACTCAACTTATTTGTTTTTAGTGATAATTTAATCAATTTTGCACGATACTCTATTAATTTTGCACGATGATAATGAAAGTGTAGTAAATAGTAGTATAATACAATGATAAAACAAAAAAGGAGAGAGTGTTAATGAACTGTAATTAATGTTATATCTTTAAATGTTAATTAATATTTGTAAGCAACTTAATTGATAGGAATATTAGTAAAGTTGTTTTAATTTAATAAGGTGGAAATTATTATGAATAAAAAAAGCTTAACTATAATTATTTCAATAATTTGTTTTATTTTATTTGCAATAGTAGTTGTCGCTAGTTTAATAAAAAATGGTGTGATTTCTACTGAAAATTTATATACTACATTATCAAGTGATGAACAATTAAACAATGATGATAAACAAAAGAATGATAATCAAAAAAATGGATTGGAGTATCCGTTATACAAAATGCTTTTGAGCGAAGGAGCTGAATTTCCAGTACAATATTCTGATGAAACTCATAAGAAAAATGAATATTCAGATATCTTTGTAAAATATGATAATATTAATATTTCTAAAGAGAGAGGCAATTTTGATTTGTGTGGAGATTTTAAAGAAACAAAAGATGAAAATGGAAATATTACTAATGAGTATTCATATGTTACAGCAGATGTTACAATTACAAATAAAGGAAAAAATGTATTTACTACTTCTCTTAATAATATGTTTTTATCTATAGGTCCAGAATCTTATTCTGAATTAAGATCATATAACTCTCAATTAATGTCACACAACAAAGATTATTATATTATTGATTTTGAACCGAATGTCGAATATAAATATACTTTAGCTTTTATAGCAGAAGATGCATTAATTGAGAAATATAGAAATGAACTTTATTTATTTGTTTCATTTTATAATAATTCATATAGAGATGGGGAAGAAGAAAATATCCCTTTAATAAAGAAAAATGATGGAGAATAATTATGTTAAATATATTGAAAATAGAAATTAATAGATGTTTTAAAAATAAGATGTTTTTGATTTCGTTAATTTTATCATCTGTATTGGTAATTTGGTTTTCTATTGAAAGATTACCTATTTGTATTGAAAAGAACAATACTTTTTCAACGGAGTTTATGCAAGATGATTTTTTAGAAATATCTTTTACAAACTGGCTTGGAAGTAATACTACATATTTACAACAAAACATATTTTATCTAATATTGCCATTGTTGGTTACTATACCTTTTGGAAGTTCTTTCTTCTCTGATATAAATTCAGGATATATCAAATCTATTAGTGTTAGAACTTCAAAAAAAGATTATTTATTAGCTAAATACATAGCAGTTTTTGTTAGTGGGGGAGTTAGCGCAGTAATTCCTATGATATTAAGCTTTTTAATCTCATCAGCATTTTTGCCAACTATGTTACCTGAATCATCATATATTTATACAAATATTTGGTCAGTTAATAAGTGGGCAGATTTGTTTTTTAAAACACCTATGATATATATAGCTATATATATGTTAATGTGGTTTATTGTTTCGGGAATTATTGCAACAATGTCATTGTTGATAACTTATTTTTCATTCAAAAGTTTTTTACCTCTAGTCTTTCCATTTTTTGTTTATATGTTTTCATCTTTGCTATTTGAACTAATAAATATGAGCGCATTTAGCCCAAGAATTTTTTTGACACCAAGTGATGTAAACGGAACAACTTTTTCTGTTATAATTTTTTGTATTGTATTTTTTATAATATCTTTTGTTCCTTATTATTTAATAGGGGTGAAAAAAGATGTGCTGTAATATTAGAAATAAAATACAAATATTTATGACTGATATAAAAATGTCGATATGGTTTGTTATAGCTTATTTGGTTATAATCCCATTTATTACATTATTAATGTTTGTTCAAAGCAAAAGTGTTATGACACAGGGAATATCTTGTATGGCAGATTATATATCATCTATAAATCATGGATATTTTTTAGATATGGTAATTGTGCCTATAACGCTAATATTGATAATAAATATAGTTAGTCAAAATGATACAGCAAATTTTTTGATTAGGCAAAAAAAAAAAGTAGTTTGGTTTTAAATAAATATATTAATATGTTTGTTTTAACTGTTTTTATATCGATTTACTATGTATTAGTTGCAGTGATTATTTCTGGATTATTTACACCAGTAATTATTAATTGGAGCGAAAATACAAGTTATTTTTATTTTTCACTAAACTATACAATGAATATAAGTTTTGCAAAAATTATAATATTAACTATTATAAAAAAAGTTTTTACATTTTACTTATTTAGTTGTATTTTCTTTTGTTTAAGTTTAAAGTTGAAACATATATTTTGTTACTTTATTATAATATTTTTGTTAGCGATAAATACTTTTAGATATATTACTTTTTATCTAACAATTTTTTTAAACTTACCAAAAATCGAGCAAAAGTATATTAGTACATCTTATACGATACTTATATTTATTATAATTCCTATAATTTGTCTATTATCAATTTTGCTATCGTTAAAGCTAATTAAAAGAAAGGATTTTTTATAATGGTTAAAATAAATTCTTTTTTTCATTTACTTTATAATGATCTAATAAAAGGTGTTATTCAAAGATATAAATATTATTTATTAGCTTTATTATTTTTTTCATTTGTATGTTTTGAGCTTGGAATGAGAACAAATAATTCACAATGTAGTATTTTTGACTTTGTTTTAAAATTTTTTGTAGGAAATGAACCTTTTGATATTAATTCTAATGAAAAAATAGATATACCTATTATATGGATTATGTTTCATTCGATTTTATCTTTAATAGTAGGGTTTTATGTGTCAGATGATATTAAAAAAAGTGCATCTGCTTTGATAATAAGGGTTCAATCAAAAAGAATATGGTGGAGTAGTAAGTTTGTTTGGTGCATTTTTTCTGTTTTAGTGTACTATATAGTTTTTATTTTTACAGTAATTTTATTTTGTTTAATATTTGGAAATTTATCGATTGTAACAAACACAGATATAACAGAAAAATTTTTTAAAATAGATATATCGTTAATAAAAGATACTGATACAATTTTAGTATTTTTTATAATTCCCATGATATCATCGATAGCTATTTCAGTATTTCAAGTAGTATTAGGATTGATAATAAAGCCTATATATTCATTTATGTTAATTGTGACTATTATGGTGTGTTCTAGTTTTTATAGCAATCCATTTTTATTATTTAATTTTTCAATGATTTCTAGGTATAATTATTTTTCATCAAAAAGCAATATTACCTTGCAAAATGGAGTAGTTATTTCGATTTGTTTAATTGTAATTTCGTATATTTTGGGAATGATTGTTATTAAAAGAAAAGATATTATTTAATTGGTGGTGTGAGTATTGGAAATAATTATTAATAATTTGACAAAGAAACTGTCTAATACAAATGTTTTAGATAATATAAACTTAAAGTTAGAAAGTGGGAAAATATATGGTTTTGTAGGAAAAAATGGTTCTGGTAAAACTATGCTTATGCGTGCTATTTGTGGGCTTATAAATCCTACTTCTGGGGAAATAGTTATAGATAACAAAGTTTTAGGAAAAGATATTTCTTTTCCAGACAATGTAGGAATATTAATAGAAAATCCTGGATTTATACCAAGTTATAGTGGGTTTAAAAATTTAAAGTATCTGGCTAGAATTAAAAATAAAATTTCTGATGAAGATATAAAATCTGTTATATCAATGGTAGGATTAGACCCAAATGATAAAAAAAGTTATAGAAAATATTCTTTAGGAATGAAACAAAAACTTGGAATAGCTGGAGCTATAATGGAAAACCCTAATTTGCTAATTTTAGATGAACCATTTAATGCACTTGATGAGGAAACAGTAGAAAATATAAGAAATATAATAAAATCTAAAAAGGATAAAGAAAATATCGTTATATTATCATGCCATGATAGAGAAGAAATAGAAAATCTATGTGATGAAATAATAGAGATTAAGTTAGGAAAAATAGTAAAAATAATAGGGAATGATAAAAATGAGTAGAAAAATAAAACTATTTATAATACTTGCATGTATAAGTGTATTTTTGATAGCCTACATATTTATGTTTGTTTCAGTAAATTCTAAATTTCCACAAAATACAAAAGAGATATATCAAATAGGACAAGAATTTGAATATCAAAATATGAAAATGAAAATAAATGATGCAAATTTTATAGAAGCTGAAGCTTTACAAAAAGATAAAGGCTTTTTAGATTTAGTAAATAAATACTATGAAAATCAAAGCGATAATATTAAATTTGTTATCTTAGATATAGTGATAAAAAATACATCAGATAAAGATAGCAGTATATCTTTGATACCATTTCATCTTGAATCTAATGATTTTTCTTTACAAGCTGATTTACCATTTGTTATGTATTTAAATGAATGTGGTATGCAATTAGATTTAAAAAAAGATGAAATTAAATCATTAAAACTTCCTGTACCGTTGTCAAAAAACTTTTTCAAAGAATCTAATTGGAATAATGTAAAAAATAGAGATTATTATTTGGTATATTCACTTTATCCAGTAAAGAAAATGATAAAGATAGATTTAAATTAAGGTGATGCTATAAAAATATATAGTGATTAATTTTTTAATAATTATTTTGTCAAAGATATAATAGTTGCTAGTTAAAAGTAACTATTATATCTTTGACTTAGAGTGTATAAAAATACAATAAAACTTAAATCCAACAACAAAATGTAGTAGAATTTAAGTGAAAACATTTTTATTTATAGTATCATTTTAGAAAAATAATACATAAAATGAATAAAAAGCATTTTGGTAAATTAAAGCAAAAACATATCTTTTATTTTTATAGTAAAATTGACTTTTTTAATTTACTGTGGTAAACTACATTCTAACACAAAAGAATACATAAAGAAGCGCCAGACCCTTATAAAAAAGGGTGACGAGGGTTAAGGTTATCGAAATTTTCGGCGGATGCCTTAAAGGCTGTGCAGTCTAATCAGTTTTACAAAACGCAAAGCAATTTGCAAACAAAATAAACTGAATGCACCTTTTGTGTTATATAAAAATACACAAAAAGGAGGGCTTACTATGTGTGGAATAGTAGGTTATGTTGGTCGTGCGAATAAAGCACAAGAAGTTATTCTGTCAGGGCTTGAAAGACTGGAGTATCGTGGGTATGATTCTTCAGGAATAGCAGTTTTGACAAATTCTAAATTAGAATGTCACAAATTTAAAGGAAAGCTATCTGTATTAAAGGATTTTTTATCAAACAATACACTAAATGGAAATGTAGGTATTGGACATACTAGATGGGCAACTCATGGTAATCCAACAAATGAGAATGCACACCCTCATATAAATGAGAAAAATAATATTGCTATAGTCCATAATGGGATTATAGAAAATTATCTTGAGCTCAAACAAATGTTAATAGAAAATGGGTATGTTTTTAAAAGTGAAACAGATTCAGAAGTTATAGTTTACTTGTTTGATATGTATTATGATGAAAATTTGCTTAATACAGCATTTAAGGTTAGAGAATTAATTAGGGGAACTTATGCAATAGTTATAATACATAATGACCAAAAAGAAGAATTTATAGCTATGAGAAATGAAGCTCCACTTGTAATAGGATATGGAGAAAAAGAAAATTTCGTTGCCAGTGACATTACTGCAATTTTAGAATACACAAAAGATATTTCATTTTTAGATAATGGAGAAATAGCCGTTGTAAAAAAGGATAGCGTTGTAGTTTATGATAAAAATAAAAATATGGTTGAAAAAGAACATACAACAATTAACTGGAGTTTGGAGCAGGCTACAAAATGTGGTTATAAACATTTTATGTTGAAAGAAATACATGAACAACCAAGTGATATTAGAGATACTTTAAACTCAAGAATTGATAAATCAGGATTAATAAAACTTGATGATATAAAACTGACAGAATCAGATATAAAAAAATTCAATAAAATATATATAGTTGCGTGCGGCACAGCATTTAATGCTGGTTGTGTAGGTAAATATATAATAGAAAAACTTTCAAAAATACATGTAACTTGTGAAATTGCGAGTGAGTTTAGATATCAAGATCCATTTGTAGATGAAAATACATTGACGATAATTGTTAGTCAATCAGGTGAAACTGCTGATACTTTATCAGCACTTAGACTTGCAAAACGAAAAGGCTCAAGAATATTATCAATAACAAATGTTGTTGATTCATCTATTGCAAGAGAAAGTGATGATGTATTTTATACTTGGGCAGGACCAGAGATAGCAGTAGCATCTACAAAAGCCTATACAACACAGCTTACAGCTTTTTATATGATAGCTTTAAATTTAGGGTTATATAATAAAACTTTATCAATAAATGATTACAAGCAATATATAAAATTATTAATGCAAACTGCAGATGTTTTACAAAATATGCTTGAAAATACTGATGAAGAAAAACAAATTGCAAATGAAATAAAAGATAGTACTTCAATATTTTATTTAGGTAGATTGGTGGACGGCCAAACAGCAAAAGAAATGGCGTTGAAGTTAAAGGAAATATCATATATATTTGCAGAAAGTTTCGTGGCTGGAGAATTAAAACATGGACCAATTGCATTGATTGAAAAAGGAACACCTGTTATTGCACTATCCACACAAAAAAATATGGTCGAAAAAATGATTTCAAATATACAAGAAGTAAAAGCAAGAGGAGCATATGTTATTGGAATAGGTAATGAACATGATAAAGCTTTACAAGATATATGTCAAAAGTTTATAAAAATTCCCAATATTGATGATTTATTTATGCCACTTGTAAGCGTTTTACCAGGGCAATTAATTGCATATTATGTATCTGATTTAAAAGGATATGATGTTGATAAACCTAGAAATCTAGCTAAATCTGTAACAGTTGAATAAAAAAGTAAAGATAGGTAATCCGTTATAGGTTTACCTATCTTTTTGTTTATAATATTACTTATGAATTCTTTTATCGTTAGCTGACATATTTATTAATTATGATTTTATTTACAATATAATTAGCTATAAAACACAATGTTATTGTAAATTAGTTTATGATATAATGAATAAAAACATAAACTATTTATTTAATAAAAGAGGATATTTTTATGAAACAAAGTGATAATATTATTTATGATTCAGAATTTTTTTCAGATAAATTAAGAGTGTATGGCAATAATAAAAATTGTTTTATTAAAGATAAGATATTAAGTACAGAAGATTGTTGGGTAACAGTAGAAAACTTGAATATTAAAAATATTAGTTTTAGTTTTTCAGCTCGTGCTCCAAAAGATGAACAAGAAGTAGATATCTGGGCTTGCTTCAGACACTATAATAGAGATTACAGATATATGATAGGTTTACGAGGTGGAAATCATAAACATCTATATCTTGCAAGGATGGGAGCTTTAGGATATGACAAAATGCTAGCACTTTGTCCACTAGATTGGTGTGCTATGACTGGTGTTTGGTATAAAATTAAAGTAGTTTGCGTAAACAATAAAATAGCTGTATATCTAAACAACGAAGAAAAGCCAAGAATTCTTTGTGAAGATGAAGATTGTCCTTTTGACAGTGGAACAGTTGGGTTGGGTGGCAGTTACATAAGAACAGAATATAAAGATATTTCTATACAAGAAGTTTCTGAAGATATTTTGAATAATGTGGATAAACAACCTGATTATTTAGATATGGTGTCTTTACCAAAAGAATTGTGGGAAAATACTAGATTCAGACAAAGAGCACAGTATCGTCCATATGCAATTTTAGCATTACCTAAATCACGAATAGAACTATCCCTTGACGGAAACTGGCTTTTTATACCTGATTATGAAGTTAAAGAAAATCCTATAGATTTATTATACGATGACAGTAAAGCACATATTATAAGTGTACCTTCTTCATGGGTTCCACTACAAGCGTGGTTGGAAGGAGAGTTCATGGGCGATTTAAATAAAGGTCAAAATGATAACTATTATTTAGAAGAAATTGTTCGCTGTAAAAATCAAACATTTGATTATGAAAAAACAAAAAGTGCGTGGTATCGTCATTATATAGATTTTCCAAAAGGGATAAAAGATAAACATGTTATTTTAGATTTTGAAGCTATTGCTCTAATAAGTAATATTTACTGCAATGGCATAAAAGTATATGAAAATATAGGAATGTTTTCACCAATTCAAATTGATATTAGTGAGTATATAAAAGAGGGTAGAAATGTAATAGCAGTAGAGGTTTCTCGTTGTTTACAGAAAAATTCTAAAAACTACATGGAGTCAGACTCAGTTGATAATAATTACTCAAAAGCGAGAGAAACATCAAGTAATACATCTGACATTCCTGTTTCTGATTGTTTACACAGAGAATTTTGTGCAGAAGATATACCCCATGGGTTTTATAACAATAATCCTGGTGGAATTTGGAAAAGCGTAAAATTAATTATTAGCGATAAATTACATATATCTGATTGTTGGTTTAAGCCTACATTAAATGATGCATCAATTGAAGTTGAGTATAAAAATAATTATAAAAACGAAATACAAGCAACATTATCATATTCATTGATACACAAAACAACTGGTGAATTGTTGTGTGAAGGTGATATCGAATCAGTTGTTTTAAGTGCTGGAGAAACAAGAAAAAAATCATTCAAAACGCCAAAAGTTGAACCAAAACTATGGGGACCTGGTACACCTAACTTATATAACTTAAACTTATTCATAAAATCTAACAACAAACTTGTTGACAATTATTGTGAAAAAGTTGGATTTCGTACAGTAGAATTTGCAGGAAGCAAATTAATTTACAATGGAAATCCTATGTGGGTTAGAGGAGCTAATCATATGCCAGCACATATCAAACCTAATGATAGTGAATTAGCAAAAAAATACATGAGAATTGCATTAGAACACAATGTAATGGCAACAAGAACACATGTAGCACCTTGGGGTAGCACATGGTTAAATTCAGCTGATGAAGAAGGTGTAATGGTATCATTAGAAGGTACTTGGCCATGGTTGATGATTTCTCATATTCCATCTCAAAAATCTTTGGAAATTTGGAAAACAGAGCTAGAAAAATTATTCAGTCGTCACAAAAACCGTCCTTCACTATTCTTAGTTACATTAAATAATGAAATGAATTTTTACTTGACTAGAGATTCTGATGAAGTCATAAAAGAAAAGGGATATTTAGTTCAAGATGGTTTAAAATTGGCACGAAAAATATTTCCTAATCTTCCTTTAGTGTGTGATTCTGGATATTATCGAGGCCCTACAACTTTACACGGACGAGATAAAGATTTTAAAATAGCAAACGGAAGATACGAAAGAGTAATTTTACCTAATAATTATGATGATGGAGATATGGATGATCCACATTCATATTATGGTTGGTATTTTGTTGATTTCTTTCATTTTATGAATGGAGAATTTGGTAGAGATATAACTTTACCTGGACGACCATGTATGTCACAAGAATGTTCTTTGGGATATTGCCGTTCAGAAGATGGTCATGCTACTCGTTTTTATTTATTTGAACATCAAACACCACAAACAACAACAGGTAAAAGAGCATATGAACACAATGACCCTAAATATTTTCAATTTCATCATAGTTTTCAACTACAAGGACTAGTAGAGATGTTTCGTCGTGTTGAACACGAAAGAACATGTGGTGTACTTTTATTTGCTTTTGAAACATGGTTTTATCATCACCATGACAAAAATAGAATCCAACCTATGTTATCAGCAAATCGTTTAAAAACTGCATATCAACCTGTATTGGCAAGTGTAGAATTGTTTAGTCGTCATTTCTTAGCAGGAAAATTACTAAAAACCAATATTACATTAATTAATGATAGTACTTCATATCAAAAACTAAATTCTCCAAAAGTTGAAGCAAAAATTGTAATTGATAATCAAGTTATAAGTACAGTTGATGTGGTATATGAAGATGTTCCATATTTTGAAACAAAGACTATGTCACTATCTATACAAATTCCTAACGAATTACCAAAGCATAGAAACGAAGCAAAACTTATTTTGAATGTATGGGAAAATAATAAAATAATATCAGAAAATGACTATGACATTTTAATAGTTGACAATCAATGGCTAAAAGCAGATGAATTAAAAGAAAAAACATATTATTTTTCTGATGATATTGCAATTAAAAATATACTTGAAAAACATGGACTACAAGGAATTGCTTATGATGATATTTCAACATTATCTGAAAAAAATACTCGATTGGTAATAGGAAAAACTTTAAAAAAAGAACAAGCAACAATGACTTATAACTATATAAAAAATGGTGGTAAAGTTGTAGCAATAAATCAAAGAAATTTACCAAAAGAATTAATAGGACAAAAAGATATATCTTACACAGAAGATAAGACCGAAATTATAACTATGAATATACCTGAAAGTTCTATATTTAATGATATTGGAGAATTAGATACAGCATGGTTTGATAATGGTAGAGATGTGCCATATGTAGCATATGGCAGATATACAATTAATCGTATGGATTCTGCACTATGTGCATTAGCTGAAACTTTACAGTGGCACAACTATATATCACATCCTACTGATTATTGCAAAATAGGTGGTAGTCCATTATTTTCAATGAATATAGGAAAAGGTGCTATTTTAGTCAGCAGTATTAGAACTGATGCAGATGATACAGACCCTGTGGCATATCGCTTGACAGAAAATATTTTGTCTTGGAATTTTGACGAGGTATTATAATGAAAGTAAATATAATTTCTAGTATTTCATATTATCATTATTTAATGGTATGAACAAAGACTTATATAAAATTTTATATTGCTATTGCAAATTTTTAAAGGCAATGGTATGATGACTGTGTGTTCAGTATATGCTCGTGCACGAAAATATATAAAGTACTATATAAATAAAAAATTAATAATAGAAAAACGGTGATTAAAATGATACAAATGTCAGTAGATTATTCAAATATTGAAAATATTTTAAAGCTATCTAAAAATGACAAATTAAACAAATTACAAAACAGAATAATGCAACAAATAAAATTTGTAAATATTTTAAACCAAAGAAATAATGGAAAATATTCACATCTTTTAGAAAAAAGCGGTAATATTTTAGAAAAATGCTATATAGATAACGGAGTAATAACTAGTACAGCAGTCGAAGAAGTTGAAAAAGTATTAATGCCAATATCTGAAGAAGCAAAAAGTTATGAGTTTCTATGTGTAGCACACGCACACATAGATATGAATTGGATGTGGGGATATGATGAAACAGTATCTACAACTATAGATACATTTAGAACGATGTTAAATTTAATGAATGAATATAAAGATTATCACTTTTCTCAATCACAAGCGTCTGTTTATAAAATAGTAGAAGAAAACGACCCAGAAATGTTAGAAGAAATCAAACAAAGAGTAAAAGAAGGCAGATGGGAAGTAACTGCATCAACATGGGTTGAAACAGACAAAAATATTCCTACTGGAGAAAGTTTGTCAAGACATATCCTATACACAAAAAAATATATAGAACAACTTTTTGGTATACCACAAGATGAATTAGTAATAGACTTTGAACCAGATACATTTGGACACAACAAAAATGTCCCTGAAATATTAAATCAAGGTGGAATAAAATATTATTATCATTGTCGTGGACAAATCGGTGAAAATATTTTACAAAGATGGGTAGCTCCATCAGGAAAAGACATTTTAGTATACACAGAACCATTTTGGTACAATTCTACAATAGATTATGATTTAGGAGAATATGCTCCTACATTAGCAGATTTAACAAAATCAAAAACTCTATTAAAAGTTTATGGCGTGGGTGACCATGGTGGAGGTCCAACAAGATGCGATATCGAAAGATTAATTGAAATGAACAGTTGGCCTATATATCCAAAATTCACCTTTTCAACACTAAAACAATATTTTGCTGCAATAGATAAAAATAAGGATATTTTACCTACAATAAACGATGAAATAAACTTTTTATGTGATGGTTGTTATACAACACAAACAACAATAAAAGAAGGAAATAGAAAATCTGAAAAATTATTAAAAGAAACAGAAATCTATAATGTATTGGCTAATAATTGTACAGATAAAAAATATCCAAAAAATTTATTTGAAACTGCATGGCAAAAAACTTTATTCAATCAATTCCATGATATTATTCCTGGTTCAGGTGTAACACAAACTAGAGAATATGCTTCAGGTTTGTACCAACAAGTTTTTGCAACAGCAGAAACTACAATGAAATCTGCTTTAAAATCAATCACTGACAATATTGATACATCTGTTTTGAATATGGGTGATGAAGACATTTCCTTTACAGTATCTGAAGGAGCAGGTTCTGGAGATATTCAATGTGGAACTAATGCAGGAAAACAAAGAATATATCACATATTTAACTCAACAGCTTTTGATAGAAGAAAAATAACTGAAATTACAGTTTGGGATTATAACGGCGATTATTCTAAATTAGAAATAAAAGATAGTAAAGGAAATAATGTTGAATATCAAATAACAGACGAAGGTCACTACTGGGGACATAACTACAAAAAGGTTTTAGTAGATGTTTTTGTAAAAGCATGCGGTTATGAAACAATTGTTTTGAGTGATACTGAATCTCAACAAAATTTATATCATTTTATAAATGACATGAGAACACAAAGTGTTGAAGAATTTATTTTAGAAAATGATAAAATAAAAGTAGAACTTGATTGGCAAACAGGTGCAATAGCTTCTATAATAGATAAAAAGACTGGAAAAGAATTAGTAGATAAAACAAGAAAAACTGGTGTATTTAAACTAGCTACAGAAGCAGTAAAAAAACAAGTTACAAACTGGAATGGTGGAATGTCTGCTTGGTTTACAGGAAGATATAAACACATAGATGAAGTAAATGACAATATTGAAATGGTTGTGCATCAAATCGATTCTTTAAGACAATCTATAAAATATGAAACTAAATTTAAAAATTCAACTATTACAGTAGTGGTTTCTCTGGATAAATACTCAACATCTTTAAATTATGATGTTGTATGTGATTGGAGAGAATTTGGTTGTAATGAAAAAGGTGTTCCAACACTATTCTTCTACTTACCATTAAATTATAATTGTGATAATTATGAATATGATATTCCTTTCGGAACTACTCAAAGAAAATCTCAAAATATAGAATATCCAGCAAGTAGTTACACATTCGCACCAAATGTAAATGGGGACAAATCATTTATGTTACTCTCTAAAAACAAACATGCTTTTAGATGTTGTGATAATAGTATGTCATTAACACTAATAAGGGGAGCATATGACCCAGACCCAACACCTGAAATTAAAACTCATAATATTAAATTTAGTGTTAATATATTAGATAGCAATAATACATCAAAAGAAAATTTAATAGTATCTGAAAGTTTCTCACATGACTTCAAAGTAGTTACCGGAACAAACCACAAAGGGGTATTGCCACTATCAAATAGCTTTTTTGAAGTTGTTGACGGAAGCGTGGTTATTAGCGCAATAAAAATGTCTGAATATTCAGACGATATTGTTATCCGTGTGTATGAAACAAACGGTGTTGATACTGATGTTATAATAAAAACTAAATTTAACTGCACAAAAGCAAAATTTGTAGATATAACGGAAAGACATTTCCTAAATGAAGAAATTCACATTGATAAACAAACTAATACTATAAACTTTACAGTACCTGCTAATAGTATTAAAACTATTGTTTTATCCAAATAGCTTTAAACCAAAGATAGATTAATAATATATTTGCACATTAAAAAAATAAAAGTTTATTGAGAAAAGATTAACGATAATATTAATTGAAATATTGTAAGTTAAGTGATATGATTGTAATAGAATATATCGGAATAAAAAAGGAGATAATTTTATGATTAAATGGAGTCAAGAAGCCGAAAATATAATGGTTGAGCGTTTTGGCAAAGACACAGTTATAGCATTATCAACGATAGATAATGAAGTACCTTATGTACGATATGTAAATGCTTATTACGAAAATGGAGCATTTTATATTATTACATATGCACTTTCAAACAAAATGAAACATATTGAGAAAAATTGTACAGTTGCAATAGCTGGTGATTGGTTTACAGCACATGGAAAAGGCATTAATTTAGGGTATTTTGGAAAAAAAGAAAATGAAAAAATTGCTAAAAAATTAAAGAAAGTTTTTGCAGAGTGGATCGATAACGGCGATAACAATTTTGATGATGAAAATACTATAATTTTACGTATAGAATTAACAGATGGATTATTGCTTTCACATGGTACAAGGTACGAATTTTAAAAATAATTTTATTATAGATAAAAATATATTTTCTAAAACAAAACCAGCAGATATTTTATCGGCTGGTTTTTGTATTTTAAAAAGAATAAAATATTTTGATTGAAAACAAATAACACTTATGATATCATCAAAGTATGGAGATGATAAAGTGAATATTAGATATGCCACAAAAAAAGATTTATCAAGAATAGCTGAAATATATGTTTTTAATAATAGAATAAATTATTGGCCAATATTTAAAGATGACAATTTTTCTTTTGATAAATTGCAAGTAATCGATATAGCAAATAACTATTTTGGAAGAGATGATATATTAAAAAATATAATTGTTTATGATGACGGATTAATAAAAGGTTTTATGCAGATAGAAGGAACGGAAATTTGTAAACTGTATGTAGACACATTCTTTCAAAGAAAAGGAATTGGAGAAAAACTGATAAAATATGCAATTAAAGAATATAATGTAGATAATTTGTGGGCATTAGAGAAAAATGAAAAAGCACTTTCTTTTTATAAAAGGAATGGATTTCATTTGAGTGGAGAGAAAAAGTTTGAAGAAGGAACAAATGAATATTTAGTAAATTTAGTAAGGTGATAGTTATATGTTAGAAGTATGTTTTAGCGATTCAGTAAAAGGAGCATTATTATATGCACAAAATTGTGATAATATTATAAGCGAATCATTTAATGTTATTAGCAGTTCTAAAGGAATATTTTCCTATTTTTCAAAAAAGTTAGCATTAAGAAAATATAAAAAACAAAGAAAAGAATTACAAAGACGAGCAGTTTCTCTCGGTGGAAAAAGAGAAGATGTTGTAGGAATTTCATTTAGTTTATCAGAAGGAGATATAAAGTCACCTATTAAATTTGATGATTGTCCTCGAAAAGATTATATTAAATCTGTTTTTTCTTTTGATAGATATAACGAAAATGAGAATATGAAACAAACAATCAATTATTTTTGGAGAAATTGTGTTAACGATTTAGAAAAGTTAAAGTTATCACAAGATAAGATAAGAATATGGTTAGATAGGACACCTGATGCACAATGTGGATTATTGTTTGTTGCAAATTTATTGAAAAATAGTAATAGTGAAATTTATGTTATTGAGTTGCCAAAAGAATTAAAGCAAGATAATAACAGTATGATAGAGTATCGTAGTTGGGGTGAAGTAGAGCCAGAATTATATGGAACTTTTCTTGATAGAGAAAAGAAACTTAGTAAAGCACAAATTAATGAATTATCAAACCAATGGGAAAAATTAAAAGAAGAAAATGCACCTTTAAGGGTTATAGAAAATGGTGTAATAATTAGTGTCGATGAAGATTATTATGATGATTTAATAAGAAAAGAGTTTCCTAAAAAAACATGCAATATTGCGTATATAGTAGGTAGTGCGTTGGGAAAACAAAAAATACTTACAGGTGATGTGTTTATTGCTAAAAGAATTCAACATTTTATAAACACCGGAGAACTTATAGTGATAGATCATAGCAAAGATGGTTTTTATGCAACTGTTGTAGGTTGTGCAAAGTAAGTATTAAACAACATAATTTATGTATAAAAGCAAATAGTATTTAAAAAGGTAGGTGGATTTTTAATCTATCTACTTTTTTGTATATAAAAGTAAATGTTTTTTGAATTTATTGGCAAAAAGCTATTATTCCTTTACAAAATAATATTAATATGGTATACTTTCATAAATATAACTTTATAAAAGCATTAATATATTTAATAAAACGAAAAGGGGTATATTATGAAGGGTTCATCTATAAAAAAATTAATAAGTTACTTATTAGTTTTTTCATTAGTAGTTAGTATATCAACAAACATAGCTTTTAATAGTAGTTTGTCTAATATATCAACTGTACAAGCTGCAAACACGCAAGTACAATCTAATGAATACTTTAAAAGTAAACTTACAAATCCTAATTTAATCAATTACTATGACTTTTTGTCAGAAGACCCAACAAAATGGTTTGACGGCACAGAAAAAGATTTAGTTTATACTATTAACTATGAATCTTTAGGAGTTTCTGATAGTGTATCAGACAATGATATTCACAAAGAAATATTTGGTAGTAATGATTGGTTTGATAAATTAAAATATTCAGTTATGCGAGATCACCCTGAAATATTTTGGATTGATTGGACAAAATTATCATTAGAATACCAAAGAGATACTACTGCTAAAACAGTAACTTATAAAATATCACCATTTGGTTCTGACACTATTTATCATAAAACTTATGAAAATATGCCAGATGCTCAAGCAACTATACAAAAGCATTATCAAGATTTAATGGCAAAAGCAAAAACAATAGTAGAACCTACAAAATCAATGACATCAAACTACGATAAACTTATGTATTTAAATCGTTGGATAGTTACAAATAATAAATATGCTTCTGATACAGCTATTGGTACACTTGATAATAGAAGAACTGCATATAGCAGTATTATGAGCAATAATGATGAATCAACAGGACCTGTTTGTGTTGGTTATTCATATGGTTATCAATTACTATGTAACTTAGCAGGTTTACAATCTGTTATCGTATACGGCAAAATATATAATGATCCAAATGATAATATCGGAACACAACATGCTTGGAACAGAGTTCAAGGTGATGATGGTAAATGGTATGATGTAGATACTACTTGGAACGATTATAATGATGTTGAAAAATTTATAAAAGGATATTTTATGGTAGGTTATAATACCAATACTATAAATCCTATAACAAATAATATTTATAAAAATAACCATAAAGATGATGGTGCTGATTACCCAACATTGTCAAATGAAAGATATGTTGTACAAAATTCAGACAAAGAAGCGTTTGTAAATGATACTGTTTATGATACAATAGAAAATGCTTTTATGAATGCAAAAGACAATGATACAATCATATTGAATGGTGATTTTACAGGTGATATTCAAATAGAAAATACTATTGTAATAGATAAAAACATTAATCTTGATATAAATGGTAAAACATTAAAAATTTCATCTGCTAATGTTGAACCAGTTTTTACAATTAAACAAGGAGCAACTTTAACAATAAACGATTCTAAAGTAACACCTGACTCAACAATTGCTACAATGACAAATTATATAGGTCAAACTGGTATGGGAAAAGTTATTGATAACAACGGAACTTGTGTTATCAATTCAGGTAAACTATATCGTCGTGGTGGCTTAGGAGGTATTGTATCTCCAAACTCTTATACAGTAGGAAATAGCAGTAAAGTTTTAGTAGAAACATCAAATGTTGTAGCTGTTATTCCTGTATCTATGAGTAAAATAGATGTAATAAATCAACCTATAAAAACAACTTATACATATGGTGAACAATTTAATCCACAAGGACTTAGAATAAGAGTAACATATAGTGATGGAACAACCAAAGATATTGATTATGATACAAATGATAGTGGTTTTTCATTTACTCCATCATTAACTGAAAACATAAGTGTATCAACTACAAATGTTACTGTAAATTATACTGACGGCAATTCAGTTGTAAGCTCACAAATTCCTGTAACTGTAAATAAAGCTACACCAAATATTCAAAAAAATCCAACTGCAAGTTCAATTAAAAAAGGACAATCTTTAAAAGAAAGCATATTGTCAGATGGTGATGCTAGTGTAGACGGTACATTCGCTTGGAAAAATCCTGATGAAATACCAACAGCAACTGGAGATCATATAGTAGTATTTACTCCTAATGATACTGAAAATTATAATACAGTTGAATTACAAGTAAGTGTTCAAGTAGTAGAAGAAAATCCTACTATAACAGCACCAACACCTATTGAAAACTTAGTTTATAATGCAAATCCACAAGCTCTTGTAAACACAGGTTCAACAAATGTTGGTGAACTACAATATAGCTTATCTAAAACTGGAAAATACTCAATTGATATTCCAACTGCAACAAATGCAGGAACATATCAAGTTTGGTATAAAGTTGTAGATAGTTTAGGAAATGAACTTGTAGCACCAGCAAGTGTAGAAGTACAAATCGCAAAAGCAAATCCAAATATTGGTACAGTAAGTGCTACAATTGCCGAAAATGATACTTCTGCAACAAATGTTGTTTTAAGTAGAACTGATGATACAGTAGCAGGTACATTAGCATTAGAAGATACTTCAGTAACTTTACAATATGGCGAAAATGAACTAGATTGGAAATTTACAGCAAACGATACAAACAACTATAACTCAATAAATGGTAAAGTAATCGTAACAGTAACTGATACAATTGCTCCAACAGCAGAAGTTACTATTGGCAAAAACACATGGAAAGAATTTTTAAACAATATTACTTTTGGATTATTCTTCAAAGAAACACAAACAGTAAAAGCAACAGCAGAAGATAATCTATCTGGAATAGAAACAATTGAATATTATGAGTCTAATAAGGCTTTAACTTTTGATGAAGTTGAAAAACTAACAAATGTATGGAAAGAAATGTCAAAAGATGGAGTTAATATAACAGCACAAGATGCTAAAAAACTTGTATATTATATCAAGGTAACAGATAAAGCTAAAAACACAACATATATTTCAACAGACGGAATTGTATTTGATACAGTTGCACCAGTTATTTCTGGTATAGAAAATAACAAAACTTATTGTAATCCAGTAGAAGTTACAGTAACAGATGTAAACTTAAAATCAGTTACAGTAAATGATAAGCAAGTTACACTAATAGATAATAAGTTTACAGTAACTTCTAAAAATACACCTCAAACAATTGTTGCAACAGATAAAGCAGGAAATACTACTGAATATACAATTACAGTAAATGATAATCATATGCTTACATATACTGCACAAGGAAATGTCATAAAAGAAGAATGTGTTTATGGCGACCACCACGAAACTGCAACTATAACAGCAGGTGACGCAGTTTATACAGGCTCAGACATCAAAACAGCCAAAGTTGAATATTCACCAAATTGGAAAGGTGGAGATTTAACTGTTTCATACGAAAATAATATAAATGCAGGAACAGCTATTGCAAAAATTACAAAAGATAACGCAACTGCAACAGTAGAATTTTTAATTGAAAAAGCAAATCAAAAAGCACCTTCTAATGTAATAGGCGTTGACGAATCAATAGACGGAAAAAATGATGGTTCAATTACTAATGTAACAGCTGATATGGAATATTCAACTGATAAAACGGATTGGGTAGCAGTTGAAGGCAATAAAATAGAAAATCTTCAAGACGGAACATATTATGTTCGTTATAAAGAAACAGAAAACAAAAAAGCTTCTGATGAAGTAGAAATTACAATCAATTCTGGTAAAAAATTAGTTGTTGATTTTGTAGTTGACGGACAAGTTACACAAACTCAAAAAGTTAGCTGGAATTCAGATGTTGAATTACCTGAAATACCATCTAAAGAAGGTTATGACAAAGTAAAACCATATTGGGATAATGACGGTAAAAATATAACAAAAGATACAACAATAACAGCTGTATATACAATTAATACATATAATGTATCATTACCAAAAGATACATTGGGATACAAGATAACATCAGACAAAGAAGTTGTTAATTGGAATGATAGTGTTACATTAACATTTAAACTAATCGACGGATATAAATTATCTGATGATTTTAAAGTACAAATTAATGGCAAAGATATTGATTTAACAAATGGTAAATATAAAGTATCTAATGTTAAAGAAGATATAATTATCACAGTAAGCGGAGTTATAGGCTTATACGAAACTGAAAACACTCAAGCAGTGAAAGATATTACAGTAGATAATGTAAAATTAACTGATAAAGATAAATTAAATAAAGCATTAAACGATTTAAAACACTCACTTCAATATGCAGATAACTATACTGAAAAAGAAGTTGACTTTATCAATAACAGTATCAATCGTATAGAAAATGCACTACAAAGCATTAGCAATGTAGAAAAAGTTGAAGATATTCTTACAAATCTTCCTACATCAGTAAAACCTGATGATGTTATTACTAAAAAAGAAATTGTCAATGCAAAAGAAGCATATGATTCCTTGACAGATTATGAAAAATCTTTATTATCACAAGAAAATGTAGATAAATTAAATTCATTATTAAAAGCTATGAATAATTATGAAATAATTGAAGGCAATAATAGTAAGTGGCAATCAGAAAGCAATAAAGATTTAACTATTAAAGCAAATGGTTCAGTTGATTTATTTACAGGTATAAAGATAGACGGAAAAGAAGTAAGTAAAGACAATTACACAGTAAAATCAGGAAGTACAGTAGTAACTTTAAAATCTGAGTACTTAAAAACTTTAACAATAGGTAAACATACTATCACATTTGTATATCAAGACGGAGAAGTTAGTGGACAATTTGAAGTAACAAAAAACAATTCAAATAATTCAAACAACTCAAATGGCTCAACAGATCAAACCAAGCCTAGTGATAACAATAATAATCAAAATACAAATAACAACTCAAATACATCTGAAAAAGGAAATTCAAATATAGCAAATACAAAAGATGATTTTAATATTTCCGTATTGTTTGTATTAATGTCAGTATTAAGCTTAGGCGTATTTTTAAAGAAAAAACAAAACAGTAAAAAATAATATGTAAAAAACAATAAGCACCTTAAAGGATATTTCTTTTAGGGTGCTTATTATTTTATAGTGTTGTTAATATAAGTAATAATAAAACATATTTATATTGTAAACCTATATAAATATATAGTTGACAATGTATATATGTAATGTTATAATAACCCTGTTTTAATATTAAAATAATCTATATTTAGAAGGTGAAAATCTTGAGAAATGAAAAAACGAGAAATATAATTTTATGTGCATTATTTGTATCTTTGATCATAGTAGGTGCATTTATTAAAATTCCTATACCAGTAGTTCCATTTACATTGCAATTTTTATTTACAATGATGGCAGGGTTATTGCTCGGAGGAAAAAGGGGAGCAATATCAGTTTGTATTTATATAATAATGGGATTGATAGGATTACCAGTATTTACAGAGGGTGGAGGAATTGGATATATTTTAAAACCAAGTTTTGGTTATATTATAGGTTTTGCAGTTGCTTCATTTGTTACAGGTGTAATAGCAAATAAAGTTGACAATCCAAGCTATAAACGATTATTAGTTGCAAACTTTATTGGTTTAGGGATAGTTTATTTATTTGGAATGGTCTACTACTATATGATAAGTAACTTTTATCTTGGAACACCAATTGGGTTATGGCCATTATTTTTATACTGCTTCATTTTAGCAGTACCAGGAGATATAGTTTTATGTATTTTGGGAGCCTTCTTATCTAAAAGACTTATTCCTATTATTAAAAAGAAAAGGGTGTGATTTATTGTGCTGACTTTACAAACATTAACAGACAAAGTTTTAAGTGGAAAAGAAATTACTAAAGAAGAAGCACTATTTTTATATGAACAACCACTAGATAAATTATGTGAAAGTGCAAATAATATACGAAAACATTTTTGTGATAAATCATTTGATATGTGTACAATTATAAATGCAAAAAGTGGACATTGTTCAGAAAATTGTAAATTCTGTGCACAATCTGCACATAATCACACAGATATTTCTGAGTATTCACTATTATCAGCCGATGAAATTATAGATGGAGCAAAAAGAAATAAAGAACAAGGAGTGCTTCGCTATTCTATTGTAACATCAGGAAAATACCTATCCGACAAAGAAATAGATGAAATGTGTGAAGTAGTAAAAAGGATTATAAATGAAGTGGGGATTTCTGTTTGTGTTTCATTTGGCTTATTAAATAAAGCACAATTCAAAAAACTCAAAGAAGCAGGAGTAACAAGGATACATAATAATCTAGAAACTTCTAAAAGAAACTTTTCTAATATTTGTACAACACATACATTTGAAGATAAAGTAAAAGCTATTCGTTCAGCACAATCAGCAGGATTATCTGTTTGTAGTGGTGGAATAATGGGGCTAGGGGAAACCATTGAAGACAGAATTGATATGGCTATGAGTCTAAGAGAATTGGAAATTAAGAGCATACCTATTAATATGTTAAATCCTATACCTGGAACACCTTTTGAAAGTAATATTAAACTTACACAAGAAGATATGTGTAGAATAGTTGCTGTATATAGATTTATACTTCCAAAATCAGTTATACGACTTGCAGGAGGTAGAGGTTTGTTAGAAGATAAAGGTGAAAGTTGTTTTAAATCTGGAGCAAATGCAGCGATTTCTGGAGATATGTTGACTACTGCTGGAATAACTGTAGAAAATGATATGAACATAATAAAAAAACTTGGATATGAGGTTGAAATTTGTGATGAGTAAAAAGTTATTCGTAACAGGAACAGGTACAGATGTAGGAAAAACATATGTAACAGCTTTAATAGTTAAAAAACTTTATGAAAGAAATAAACAAGTAGCTTATTATAAAGCAGCAATGAGTGGAAATGAAAGGCTTTCTGACGGAAGTTTAATACCCGGAGATGCTTTGTATGTAAAAAATATTTCTAAAATAGAACAACCGTTAGATGAAATGTGTCCTTATGTATATGAAACAGCAGTATCTCCGCATTTAGCTTCTAAAATAGAAGGAAATTCGGTAGATATTGAAAAAGTTATAAAAGACTTTGATAAGGTTTGTAGTAAATATGAATATATTACAGCAGAAGGTTCTGGTGGAATTGTTTGCCCACTTCGTTATGATGAACAAAAGATATTATTACAAGATTTTATTAAATCATGTAATCTTAATTGTTTAATTATTGCCGATGCAGGACTTGGCACAATTAATTCCGTAGTTTTAACAGTAGAATATATGAAACTAAATAATATAAATATCAAAGGAATTATATTTAATAATTATGAAGAAGGTAATATACTTCACCAAGATAATAAGTATATGTGTGAAAATATGACTGGACTAAAAGTTTTAGCTTGTGTGAAAAAAGGTGATACCGATATAGATATTTCTGTTAAAACATTAGAAGATTTATATGAATAGAGGGATAAAAAATGATTTGGTATCCATATGAACAAATGAAAAAAATGAAAACTCCTTATAAAATAGAAGATGCTAAAGGAGTTTATCTTTACACTAAAGATAAAAAGTTAATTGATTCAGTATCATCATGGTGGAGTGTAATACACGGATATAAACACCCAGAACTAAATAAAGCTATTGAAAAGCAATTAGACAAATTTGCTCATGTTATGTTGGGTGGTCTTGTACATGAATCTGCACAAAAACTATCTGACAAATTACAAAGTTGGCTTCCAAAAGATTTAGATTATTGCTTTTTTTCTGACTCTGGAAGTGTTGCTGTAGAGGTAGCATTAAAAATGGCTTTACAGTATTATATGAATTGTGGAGAGTTTCAACGAACAAAAGTTTTAGCATTAGAACACGCTTATCACGGAGATACATTTAAAACAATGGAAGTTGGAGATGATGAAGACTATCATTTTGTATTAAAAGCATATGGAAAAAGTAAAAATGTTATTCATATTCCTACAAATATAGAAGATTTAGAAATAGCATTTGAAAAATACCATAACCAGTTAAATTGTTTTATTGTAGAACCTTTATTACAAGGTGCTGGTGGTATGAGAATGTATGATATTTCTTTTCTTAAACGAGCAAGAGAACTTTGTGATAAATATAATGTACTTTTAATATTTGACGAAGTAGCTACTGGTTTTGGTCGTACAGGAAATAGATTTGTAGCAGATTTAGTTACACCCGATATACTTGTTTTGGGAAAAGCTTTAACTGGTGGATATATTGGCCATGCTGTTACTGTTGCAAATCATAAAGTATATAAAGGCTTTTACGATGATAACCCTAATCACGCTTTAATGCATGGACCAACTTTCATGGGTAATGCTTTGGCATGTAGTGTAGCACTAAAATCTATTGAAATATTTGAAAGTCAAGATTATATGTCAAAGATACATAAAATTGAAGAAATTACAAAAAGGGAAATGCAAGGTTTTTCTGATTATAGAATAAAAGAAATAAGAATTATGGGTGCTTGTGTATGTATAGAAGTACACGATTCAGAAACTATAAAAGGGTATCAACAATTTGCATATGAAAGAGGAGTATTTAGTCGTCCTTTTTTAAATTATATCTATGCTATGGTACCGTATATCATTAGTGAAGATGAATTAATCAAAGTTTTAGGAACAATGAAAGAATGGTTTGAAATTAATAAATAAATTTGTTTTAAAAATGGGAGCAGGTAAAAAATCTGCTCCTATTTTTTAAAGTTTATGAATTGGTTATAAAACAACAATAATTGACAATATAACACTTAAATAATATAATCAAAGTATAAATTTTAGGAAACAGGAAGATATTTTATGTTAAAAATAGCAATATGTGACGATAATAATGAAATTTGTTCGGAAATTGAAAGAATTATATTAAATTATCAAAATTATATAGATATTAAAATGGATATAGATGTCTTTTATAGTGGAGAAAGTCTAATAGATTTTATAAAGAAAGAACATTCATTTGATTTAATATTTTTAGATATTGAATTAAAAACAACAACTGGTATAGAGGTTGGTAAAAAAATTAGAGAAGAACTAGAGGATCATATAAGCAAGATTGTTTTTATAACATCTAAAACAGGATATGAAATTCAATTGTTTGATGTACAACCTTTAAACTTTATAAAAAAGCCAATAGATGAGATGAAAGTTAAAAAGTGTATTGATTTAACCATAAAATTATTTGGAATAGAGAACAAAGTTTTTCAATATAAAAAAGACCATGAAATAATAAAAATAAAATTAAAAGAGATTATATATTTTGAAAAAGTGGGTAGAAAAACAAAAATAGTAACTGATAAAAAAGAAGATTTCTTCAACGAATCAATATCAAAAATAAAAGAAAGATTACCTAAAAATTTTGTTGAACCACATTGTTCCTTTATCGTTAATTTTGATAGAATAATCAAATTGCATAACGAATTTTTAATTATGACAAATGATAAGGATATACCTATAAGTCAACGAAATCTAAAAAATATAAGAACAATGTTAATTAATTCTGAAATGGAGAAATAAAATGTCTGCTTACGAAATTGTTTACATACTAACAAATATTCTATATCTTTTTGCTGTAAATAAAATGTTAAACTTTATGTTTGACAAAGAAGAATGTAAAGAAAAAAGTAAAAAGATTATTTTTATCTTTTATTATGTTGTACTATCTGGCCTTATATTTATAACAAGAGTTCCTATAGTGATTTTTGCAATAAATATAGTATTTTTATCATTATTAACATTATGTTTTAAGTCATCAGTACAGCGAAAAATAATGTCAGTTGTATTAATATATTCTGTTGGACTTGTTATAGAACTTATATCATTAGCTATATTTGGATTTTTTGAATTTTCTGGATTTGAAGACAGTACTTTTAATTCAATAACTATATTAATATTCTTAAGAGTAGTAACACTGGTCGTTGTACATTTAATAACTAGATATAAAAAATCTCTTAAAAATAGTTATAAAATATCTAAAATTTATTATTTAACATTTTCTATAGTTTTATTTGGGACATTATATTTATTTATAGCTCAATTAGAAAGTCAAAATTTAACAGTAAGTAAATTAGTAATAAGTGGAGCTATACTTATTATTGTTAATGTAACAATGATTATAATAGATGATAAAATCTATAACTCTATTGTGACAGAAAACGAAAAGAATATGCTAAAACAACAAAATATAGCATATGAAAATCAAATGGAAATTATAAACCAAAGTACAGAAGAAATTCGTTTGTTAAAACATGATTTTAAAAACCATTTACTTATGCTTTCAAATATTTATAAAAGTGATAAAAAAGAGGAATTTGAATTATATATTGATAAAATACTAGGTAATATTGAAAATGACACTATATCAAATTCTAATAATTTTGTTATAGATAGTATTTTAAATTTCAAATTAAGAAGTATCAAAGATAGTGATATTAATATTAATCTTGATATAAATGTTCCTATATCTGTAGATATTTATGCTTATGATTTAACAAGTATTTTATCAAATTTATTAGATAATGCAGTTACAGCGTGTGAAAAATCAAAAGATAAAAAATTAAATATAAAAATAATCTCTAAAATGGGCAACTTAATTATTTTAATTGACAATTCATATGATGGCAAAATAATTTGTGAAAATGGAAAATTAAAAACAACAAAATTATTTAAATCAGAACATGGATTGGGAATAAAAAGTGTAGAAAAAACATTAGAAAAATATGGGGGAGAGTTAAGATTTGATTATACTAGCAATGTTTTTTCTACCTCAGTTTTAATACCATATATGTAATAAGCAATAGGTGTAATTATACCTATTGCTTTATTTTTGAATATATTTTTATCGATTTTGCAAGAAAAACCTTTAATTTTGCAAGGTTACGGCATAAATATAATAAATAATGTATAATATGTCAACGGAAGTAAATGAAAGGAGAGAGTTAAATGAAAAAAAATAAAAACTGGCTATTAGCTATCGGAAGCATTATTCCTGCTATTGCACTTGTAATAACAACTTTCAATGTAAATACTACTTGTACTTGGGTTGCTCATCAAGATGAATTACCTAAAACAGCAAAAAAATTCCGTAAATTCTAATGTTTAGTAAGTCGGTAGAAAAATTTGTTGATGTACTGCTAATAAATGGAATTGGGAAAAAAGAAGATAAAGAGATAATAGTATTTGGCTTAATGTCTGGAATTAAACTCATACTTAATATTTTAACAACAATATTGTTGGGGTTAATTTTTGGGTTAGTCATAGAAAGTCTTTTATTTCTTATTTCATTTTCATTTATTCGTACATATACAGGTGGATATCATGCAAAAAGTGCTATTAATTGTTATTTATTTTCAAGCGTAGTAGTAGTTTTAGTTCTTATAGCTATAAAATTCACACCAGCACAATATGTGTTTATAGCAAGTATATTAATACTTTTGATTTCGGTGCCTATATTATTAAAATTTGCACCTGTAGAAGCAAGAACAA
This sequence comes from Oscillospiraceae bacterium, assembly GCA_017887325.1. GTDB lineage: Bacteria > Bacillota > Clostridia > Oscillospirales > Ruminococcaceae > Massiliimalia. The sequence continues at coordinate 74,251 of JAGHIE010000002.1, forward strand.
AACCACTTGATGAGATAGAGAGAAAATATTTTAGGAAAAAAGGAATTATTAATTTAAGTATAGAATGTATATTAATTTTTATAATGTTTATTTTAAGGTTTAATAAATTAGGATACATTGTTTCTTTGGGTATTTTAGTATCTGCAATACTTGTTTTTATGGAGAAATTTATAACAGATATTTACAATAAAAATAATATAAAAGATATTTAAAAGTTATGTTCCGATACCACAAAGATTATTAAAAAAACTATATATATAAATAATAATTTTTAGCACTTTAAAAAATCTATTAAATAATAGTAAATGTTCCAAAACTATTGATATTTTTATATCAAATTAGTTTTGGAACATTTTATTTTTTCTATATTCAGAAGGAGAACAATTTAAAAATTTTTGAAATATCCTATTAAAAGTTCGCAAACTATCAAACCCACAATCAAAGCATACCTGAGAAATTGACAAATTAGAGTTTTCTAATAAATGTTGAGCTAAATCTATTCTTAATGAATTTATATAATCATTAAATTTTACTCCAATTTTTTGTGAGAATACTTTAGAAATGTAGGATTTGTTAGTCCCAAACTCTTTACATACGGAATCTAGAGTTATTGATTCTTTAAAGTTTTCAGTAATAAATATTAGTATTTTATGTGTTAAGTCAAAATCTTCTTTATTTATTGGTAGTAATTTAATATTTGAAAAAATACGACTTAATATTACTGTTAAATATCCTTTTAATAAAGAGGTATTGTTATCATTGAATTGTTCAATTAATAACTGATTAACACAATAAGGAATATCTTTATGTATTTTTTCTTTTTCAATTATTGGGTTGATAGGATAATATTTAGTTAAATTCCAAGTAAATTCACCAAATAATTCAGGTCCAAAAATAACCAAACTCCCCTTACAATTATTATCAGAATTACTATATGAATGTATTGTATTAGGAAATATGATTAAGAACTCACCTTGTGATACGGTATATTCTTTTTCATTTATACGAGCATGACAATTTCCTTCTGTAATTAATAAACATTCTACTTCTTTGTGTAAATGTGAGTGAAATGAAAGGTTTTCAAAATTAAATGCTGTAATATGTTTTTGGTTGTTTTCATAAAAAGTAATCATTATAAATCCTCTTATTTGATTTTATACATATTATATTAAACAAGGTAAATTTATGTCTATAATTTACATCATTTTGACTAGTATTGTATCATAAAATGTGATATTATTCAAGCAAATAAAGAATATATAATATTAATATCACTCAAGGAGGTTATTAAAAATGAAACATAATATGGCAATTATTGGATATGGTGGTATGGGAACATGGCATCATATGAATATAAAAGAAAATATAAATGAGATTACAGTTGTAGGTGCTTATGATATAAGAGAAGAAGTTAGAGAAAAAGCAGAAAAAAATGGAATTTATTTTTATAACAGTTTAGATGAGTTACTAAACGATGAAAAAGTAGATCTTGTTTTAGTTGCAACTCCTAATAATTTTCATAAAGAACTTGTAATTTCATCACTAAGAAGTGGAAAGAATGTAATATGTGAAAAACCTGTATCATTAAGTTCTTCTGAATTAGAAGAAATGATAGCAGTTTCAAAGGAAACTAAAAAGTTATTTTCAGTTCACCAAAATAGAAGATGGGACAAAGATTATTCAATAATCAAAAAGATTGTTAATGACAACATTATTGGAAAACCATATTTTATAGAAAGTAGAGTTCAAGGTTCTAGAAGAAGTTTAGATGGTTGGAGAAGATACAAAATAAATGGTGGCGGAATGGTTTACGATTGGGGAGTACATTTAATAGACCAAATTTTAAACTTAATTCCAGGAAAAATTACATCAGTAGATGCTCATTTGTTTAGTGTATTTTCAGAAGAAGTTGATGATAATTTTAAAGCTTTACTTAGATTTGAAAATGGTATATCAACTTTAGTAGAAATAGCAACTAACTGCTTTATAAATCAACCAAGATGGCATATGTCTTGTGAAGATGGAACAGCAATAGTTCAAGATTGGGATTGTAATGGTAAAATTATTAAATTAGCAAGTGATAAAAAAATGGAATGGACTAACGATATAGTATACACATCAGCAGGGCCAACAAGAACAATGGCTCCTCGTCCTAGTGATACAGTTGATGAAATTCCATTACCAAATGTAGATGTACAATGGGCAGATTATTATAAAAATATAGTTGATGTAATTGATAATGGAGCTGATTTAATAGTAAAACCAGAACAATCATTAAGAGTTGCAAAAATCATAGACACTATTTTTGAGTCACAAAGACAAGGTGTAGGAATAAAATGTAATATTTAAATGGAAGGTTGCGATGTAAAATGAAAAAAGCATTAATATTTCAAGGTGGTTGGGACGGACATGAACCACAATTAACTTCAAAACGTTTTAAAAATATTTTAACAGAACAAGGATTTGAAGTAGAAATTTCTGATACATTAGATTGTTTAGCAAATTTAGATGAACTATTAAAATTAGATTTAATAGTTGCTTGTTGGACAATGGGAGAAATTGATCATCAATATGTAGAAAATATATCAAAAGCAATTGCTTCTGGAGTAGGACTTGCTGGTTGTCATGGTGGAATGTGTGATTCATTTAGACAAGATACAGAATGGCAATTTATCACAGGAGGACAATGGGTAAGTCACCCTGGTGGAGATGGAATAGAATATACAGTTAATATAAATCATGGTTCTAGTCCAATAGTTGAAGGTTTGGAAGATTTTGAAGTTTGTAGTGAACACTATTATTTACATATAGACCCTGCAATAGAAGTTTTAGCAACAACAAGATTTCCTAAAGTACATTATTATCATATATCAAACAAACCAGTAGATATGCCTGTTGCTTGGACAAAATATTGGGGAAATGGTAGAGTGTTCTATACATCTTTAGGACACCATGATGATGTATTTGACAAATCACCAAATGCTCAAGAATTAATGAAAAGAGGAATGATTTGGGCAGCCGAAGGAAAACAATTTGCAATTAAAAATAATTTGACAACAACACGTTTTGAAAATACAGCAAAAATGTATTAATAACTATCACGGAGGAGATTAAAATGGATATTATGAAAGTTGGTATTGTTGGTGTAGGAGATATAAGTGGTATATATTTGCAAAATATCACCCAAGTATTTAAAAATATAGAAGTAATTGGTGTTTGTGATTTAGTAGAAGAAAAAGCTATAAGAGCTGTTGAAAAATATAATATTCCAAAATTATATAAAGATATGTACGAACTATTTGCTGATGATGAAGTTGATATAGTATTAAACTTAACTAGACCATACGAACATTATGGTGTATCAATTGAGGCTTTAAAAGCAGGAAAACATGTATATTCAGAAAAGCCATTAGCAGCAACAATAGCACAAGGTAAAGAACTTGTAAAATTAGCAGAAGAAAAAGGACTATTTTTAGGTGGTGCACCAGATACATTTTTAGGTGCAGGAATTCAAACTTGTAGAAAATTGATAGATAATGGATTTATTGGAAAACCTTTAGGTGCAGCAGCATTTATGATATGTCATGGTCATGAAAGTTGGCACCCAGACCCAGAGTTTTATTATAAACATGGTGGAGGACCTATGATGGATATGGGACCTTATTATGTTACAGCATTAATAAATCTTTTAGGTGGAGTAAAAAGTGTAGCAGGTATGACAAAAGCGTCTTTCCCAACTAGAACTATTACAAGTGAGCCTTTAAATGGTAAAAAGATAGAAGTAGATGTTCCTACTTATGTTTTAGGTTTAATGGAATTTGATAGTGGAGTAACTGCAAGTATTTTTACAACTTTTGATGTATATTATGATACACAAGCAAGATTAGAGATATATGGTTCTGAAGGGACATTAATAGTTCCAGACCCAAATGGTTTTGGAGGACCTATAAAACTTTTAAGACCAGAAGAAGGAGTTTACAAAGAAATACCATTAATGTTCAATTACTCAGAAAATAGTAGAGCATTAGGATTATCAGACTGTGCAAATTCTATTATGAAATCATGCAATCCAAGAACAAGTTATAAACAAACATATCATGTTTTGGAGGTTATGGAAAGCTTTGAAAAAAGTTCTAAAGAAAGAAGATTTGTTGATATAGAATCTAAGTTTGAAAGAGAAAGACCTATGAGTAGTGATTTACTAAAAGGATATATTGATTAAAAGATTACTTTAAAAAAAGCCCCGATTTTTTCGGGGCTTTTTTATATTAATTAAATACCAAAAAAACTTAAAAAGTTTGAAATTCCTATCACTAAAATCGAAATTAAAAACATAAATCCAAAAGTAAAAAGTGGAATTAAGTAAAATACTTTTTTATATTTACAGTAATTATTGATTTGCCATATAAAAACAGGTAAAACAAATGCTAACCATAATACCAAAAAGATTATACCTAACATTATAGAAAAATCTGTTTCACCTCTTAAATCATATCCATATCCTTTACCATGTCCTGTAACCATCATAAAAATAACACCTATACAAACTGGTGATATAAAACCCAATATACCTTGCCATATTGAAAATATACTAATTTTTATTTTTTCTTTTATTGTCACAAAAACAACTCCTTTACTTATTTTTATCTATTAATTTTCTATATTTTTGAGGAGTTAAATTTATTATCTTATTAAAAACTTTTGAAAAATGTTGTATATCATTAAGCCCTACCATTTCAGAAATTTCAGATAAAGTCAAATTATTATTAGACATTAAATTTATAGCCTGATTAATTCTATAAATATTTATATATTGTGCAATTGTAGTACCTGTTTCTTGATAAAAAATCTTACTTAAATATCTATTAGAAATATGTATAGCAGAAGATATATCTTCTATTAATATTTTTTTATTAAAGTTATTTTCTATATAATTTATTGTTTGATAAACATACTGTTGTGTTTTTGATGTTTTATCATATTTCATATTAACATTTTCTATAGATACAATTTTTAGTATTAATTCAATTAAACTCAAGTTAGCTATAACTTTAGAATATGCTAAATCGTTATTGTATTCTGTTACAATATTTTCTATAAATTCTTTTATTTTAAAATTATTTCTATAAACAAAAAATGTATTATAAGAAAGCATATATAACTGTAAATTACTAAGAGTAAAAGCATTGTTCATTAAATTTATATTCATAGATGATAGTTCTTCTAAATCAAAATGAATGTGATAAAATTTACAAACATCACTACTTTCTAAAAATAAGGAATGAATTACATGAGGAAAAATAATTATAAAATCATTTTTATTCAAAGTAATTTTCTTATCTTTTATATACATAGAACAACTTCCCTCAATAACAAAGTAAATTTCTGCATTTTTATGCATATGTTTAGGGAATGAATAAAAGTTATCATATCTTTGAATACATGCTGTAAAAATTATATCTTGTTTTATCGAAATAAGATTTTTTTGGTTATCCATAATATAGTTCTCCTTATGTTTAGTTCCGTTTTAGACAAATTATCATATAAAACAGTCTTTTATTGTAGTAGAAAAAAATATGTTAAAAGTATATAATTTAAATTATAAAAGATAAAAAATATATGTCAATAATTATTTATTATTTTAATAAATTACTAAATAATTACTAAAAAAAATTAAAAACATGATAGATTTGTGAATATATAGATAGGTGATAAATATGAAGAAAAATGTGAAAAAATATACAATTATTATTTTATCAATGATAATAATATTAGCTCTTGTTTTAGGTATTGTAGGACTTAATGCAAATAAATTTAAATTAGATATATCAAATACTAATATAACAAAAGATACTTATATACAAATAATGAACCAAAACATATCTGATGTAACTAAATATTTTAGAGAAAAAGGTATTAACAATACTGATAGTGATTTTTGGAACAAAGAGGTTGAAGGAAAAACAGCATACGAAGTATTAACAGATAAAACACTAGACGAACTTAAATATATAACTGCTGTATATCAAATAGCTGAAGAAAAAGGATACATTGAAAAAGGTAGTTTAGAAAATATATGGGACAGAATGGAAAAAGAAAATAAATCAAGAGAAAAATCTATAAAAGAAGGTAAACCAGTATATGGTTTATCAGAGTTTTCTATAGACACTTTTTTAGAGTACGAAATGGATACACTTCAAAAATCATATTGTGAAGCTTTAGATAACGAGGGTATGAATATTACAGATGCTGATAGAGAAAAGTATTATAACGAAAATAAAGATAAACTATTTGTAAAAGATGATGACATATCAATCTCATACATAAAAATAGATTATGAACAACAAGGTTTGTCTGATGAACAATACCAATCTTATAAAGACACTTTAACTCAAATATATAAAAATTCTGGAGAAAACAATCATTTACAAGATTTAGTAAAAGATAATTCTCAATTAAATAATTATTTTGAACATATTGATTTAAAATCTTCAGAAATTGGTGCTTATTCAAGAGTTATTCCTGACATATTAGAATATGCTTATGATTTAAAACCAAATGAAATGACATCAGTAATAGATGAAAACGGAAGTTTATATTTAATAGAATGTACTGATAGAGTTGATTATGATTATCAACCATTAGACTCTGTTCGTGATAATATCAATAAAACTTTAAGAGAAGAAAACTACGAAAAAATAGTAAAAGAACGAGCAGAAAAACTAGTCGTTAATGTGAATGTAGATAATTTATACAAATTCACAAAGCGAAATATATAATTTTACAGAAAGGAAGTTTTTATGAAAAGGAAAATTATCGCTATTGGCTTAGCCTTAGCAACCTTTAGTAGTACTTTTACAATGTTATCTAATACAATACCTGTAAAAGCTGAAGATGTAAATAATATAGGTACAAAGTATTATTTCAGTAGTAAAAGTGGGGATAATCAAAATTTAGGAACTTCAGCTGACAGCCCATGGGAAACTTTAGATAAAATAAAGGATTTAGAGTTAAAACCAGGAGATCAAATCTTATTGGAGAAAGGTTCTGTATTCGATGGATATATTCATCTACAAGACGTATCTGGTACAGCTGATAGTCCAATTAAAATTACAAGTTATGGGGATGCTGGAGGAAAACCTATCATAAATGGTAATAGTCAAGGTTTATGGTATCAAGACTATAGAGGAAGAATTGACAACCAAAACCATAGAAGTGCAGGTTATGTATCTTCTACCATTTTGTTATATGATGTAGACTATGTTGAAGTTAGTGATTTAGAAATAACAAACGAATCTAATGACTTTGATTATTATCAAAGCAATATATCAAAAGCAGGTGGAAGAATAGACAGAACAGGTGTTTCAGGTATAGCAAAAGATGGTGGAACAATGGAACACATCTATTTAGATAATTTGTATATACATGATGTTGACGGAAACCTACAAGACAAGCACATGAACAACGGTGGTATTCAAATGAATGCTATTACACCTGATAATGTTGAGCAAACAGGTGTAGCTAGATATGATGATGTAAAAATCACTAATTGCTACATAAAAGATGTATCAAGAGCAGGTTTAGTACTTGGATATACATATGAAAACGCAAGATTTAATGGTTCTGCTATTTCTGATGAAGTTGCAAAAACATATGGTCATACAAACATATTAATTGAAGGCAACTATGTACAAAACGCTGGTAATGACGCAATTTGTGTTATGTATTCATATAAACCATTAATTCAAAAAAATATTTCTGATAAAGCAGGTGCTGATTTAGACGATCATTATCCAGGATATTGGCAATCTTTCTGTGCTGCTATTTGGCCTTGGAAATGTAAAGACGCTTTATTCCAATACAATGAAGCATTTGATACTGTAGGCGAAGGCAATGGTGACGGACAAGCTTGGGATATAGACTGGTCAGACGGTACAGTATATCAATACAATTACAGCCATGGTAATGGTGGTGGCGCAATGCTTACATGTTTAGAACAAGCATATAATGGTACATTTAGATATAATATAAGTCAAAATGACCTTAAAGCTTTCTTTACATTACAAGGAAATCCACAAGTTAGAATGTACAACAATGTTTTCTATGTAGACGGTGACAGACAAACAGCAGTACACCACCCAGAAGCTGGAAAACGTGGTGGTCAAGCATATATTGCTAACAATATTTTCTATAACAAAACAGAAAATCCAGTTATTATTTCAACAGTAGAAAGTAATCAACAAACATGGACTCCTGGTGGAAGTGGCCAAATATTTACTAATAATATTTACTATGGCTATGATAAAGAAGGCTTACCAGCTTTACCAGAAGAAAACGCTATTACAGCTGATCCTATGTTTGTAAACCCAGGCAATGCTCCTACACAAGTAAAAGAAGATCATACAGTATATGATCAATCTGTATTTGAAGGATATAAATTGCAAGAAAATTCTCCAGCGATAAATGCAGGTATTTTTGTTCAAGATAACCCAATAGCTACTAATAAAGATTTCTTTGGAAATCTAGTTGGAATGGTTCCAGACATTGGGGTTCATGAAACAAATACACCTGAAGAAGTTACTTTTGATGTTTACTCTAATGTTTATGGTATTAATTTAGATTCAAAAACTATAAACAATATACCAAAAGACACAACAGTTGAAACATTTAAAAACAATATTCAATATGCAAGTGTATTAACAGCAGAATTTAAACGCGATAATAATGTTTTACAAGATAACGATACACTATTAACAGGTGACAAATTAGTACTAACATCTAAAACTAAAGAAGAACAATCTGTAACATATACATTAAATGTTAAAAAAGAATTCTCTGAATATTCCAGAGAAGGTTGGACAGCAACAGCAGGTAGTGTACAATCACAAGAACCAGCACAAAATGCTTTAGATGGAAATCCAAGTACATTATGGCATACAGACTGGAATGGTTGTAAACAAGAAGATGTTTGGATTACAATCGATATGCAATCAAAACAAAATATTGCAATGTTGAGATACGTACCTCGTTCTAAACAATTAAATGGTATTATTACAAAATACAGAATAAGTGTAAGTGATAATAACAAAGATTGGACAGAAGTAGCTACTGGAACATGGGAAAGTAACAACAAAGAAAAAATAGCAGAATTTAGCAAAGAAGTTGAAGCTAGATATGTAAAACTTGAAGGTTTAGAAACAGCTACTCAAGAAAATAAAATCTTTGGTTCAGCAGCTGAAATTTATTTAGGTTATGAAGTGAAATAACAGAAAGGGTCAATAGTATGAAAGCAAATAGAATAATAAAACTAGCTACTGTAACAGCGTTAGTTTTTTCTAATATTGTTCCTGTAAATGTATTATCAACTACAGTAAAGGCTGAAGATTTAGGTACTACTTATTATGTAAGTACATTGGACGGAAAAGACAGCAATAGTGGAAAAAGTGAAAAAGATGCTTTTTATAGTTTACAAAAAATAAACGAGCTAGACTTAAAACCAGGGGATAAAATCCTTTTAGAAAAAGGCTCTGTATTTACAGATGGATATTTACACTTATACAATCAAAAGGGTAGTAAAGAAAATCCAATAATCATTGATTCATATGGTGAAGGAGCAAATCCATTAATTGAAACTAACGGACAAGGTGTATGGTTTCAAAATTATGGTAAATTATTAGATAATAAACAACATAAAGCAAGTGGATATGTATCATCTTCTATTTTATTATATGACACAGAATATGTTGAAGTTAAAAATATTTCAATGACTAATGAGTCACTTGAAATAGATACAAGATACAATGCACTAGACACAATGAACCGTACAGGTGTTGCAGTTGTAGCACAAGATAACGGAACATTAGACCACATATACTTAAACAATCTAGACATTAAAAATGTTAAAGGTAATGTGTATGATAAACACATGAATAACGGTGGTATTTACTTTACTATATTTAAACCAAGAGATAATGCTAATACAGAAATTCCTAGATATAATGATGTTTTAATAGAAAATTGTAAATTAGACAATGTAAATCGTTGGGGAATAGCAGTAGGTTATACAGCATATTATGATAATTTTAATGCTTCTGAAATTAGTGATGAAGCTATAGCTAAATATGGCTCAACAAATGTAGTTATTAAAAACAACTACATAAAAGATGCAGGTGGCGACGCTATTACAACAATGTATTGTGACAGACCACTCATTGAATACAATGTTTCTGATGGTGCTGCAAAACAAATTAATACTACTGATTATTCTGAAACATCTTTTGGTAGAGTAGCAGCAGGTATCTGGCCATGGAAATGTAAAAATGCAGTATTCCAATATAATGAAGTATTTGATACATGTCAAAATCAAGACGGTCAAGCATGGGACGCTGATTCTGGTGACGGAACACTTTATCAATATAACTATTCACACAACAACGGTGGGGGAGCAGTTATGTTCTGTTTAGACCAATCAGTAAACAATACATTTAGATATAATATAAGCCAAAATGATTTAGGTGGGGTTATTAATCCAACTAACAATCCAGATGCTCATATTTATAACAATGTTTTCTATGTAAAAGAAGGAGTACCATTTATAAGACCAGGTATGTCTGGTGGTAATATGGTTGTAGAAAACAACATTATTTACAATAGTGGTGAACAAGCTAGAACAGAGGATTGGTATAAACAAACTAGTCAACAAAAAGTAAAATATGATAATAACTTATATTACAACTATGCAAATACTCCTGAAAATGATAAAAATGCAGTTAATGTAGAAGCTGGAACACAAGTATTCGTAGACCCAGGAAAAGCACCAACTGCACCAAAAGCAACAGTAAATGAAAGAAGTGCATTTGACGGTTATAAGCTATGTGAAAACTCTCCTGCAATAAATGCTGGTAAAATTATATCAGATGCAAATGGATATGCAGTAGACAAAGACTTCTTTGGAAACAATGCAAAAGTTTCTTCTCCTGATATTGGTGCATATGAAAGCAATACTATAACATTAGCATTAGCTTCTGATGTATACACTATAGACAACAAAGAAAATACAATAACAGGTTTAGGAAAAGATACAACAGTTAAAGAATTCATAGACAACTTAATTTATGATGAAGGAATAAAAGTAACTGTTAAAGACGAAAATGATAAAAAATTATCTGATGAAGATCTTGTAAATGGAAATTGTATTGTTTCTATTACTGACGGAAAAGAAACAAAAGAATACACATTCACATTAAGTTCTGATGCAAAAATTCATAGTTCAGTATTCGAAATCAAAGATAACATAATAAATGTTCCATCAGTAGAAAAAAATCCTACTTCTTTACAAACAGTATTAAACGGTATCGAAATAAATGAATGGGCAACTGTTACATTTACAAAAGATAATAAAGAAATAAAAGATGGTAATGTAGAAGATAAAATGGTAATGACAATTACTGCACAAGACAAAAATACTGAACAAAGTTATACTATCAATGTTAAAAATGATTATAACTATGTAAGTGACTTTACACCAAATCAACAAGGTAATGTTTGGTTTGCTCAATCAAAAGCAAAAGATGGAGCTTATTCAAATATGACAACATATAATGCTGATTGGGTTTGCTGGACTGGTACAGATTGGTCATCAGTAGGACTTGATACAAAAGCTCAAGGTGGTTCAAAAGGTTTATTGTGTGATACATTGACAGAAAACGCTAGACAAGGTGGATATTCTATGGCATATAGAGTCCCTGTTAATGGCACACTAACTCTTACATTTGAAGACTTTGAAGGTAAAGGAAATGTTTATTTAAGAAATAGTGGTAATAATGGTGGCGAAGCATATGTTAAACTAACTTTAAATGGTCAAGATTTAACAGATATGATAAGAGTACCAGATGACCAATCTGGTGTAGAATTACCTGATAAAACAATTGAAGTTAAACAAGGTGATTACATCAGAATAGAAGCTATTAATACTGGAAATCCAAAACAAGCTTCTATGCATATTACTCCTATAATTAAATATGAAAATGTTGAACCTTCTTTACCAGAAGTAGATAAAACAGCATTACAAGCAAAAGTAAACGAAGCAAAAGCTTTAAATAAAGACGAATACACACCAGAAAGCTTTGAAAAAGTTTTAACAGCATTAGAAGAAGCTGAAAAAGTTTTAGCTAATGAAAAAGTTACTCAAGAAGAAGTGAATAATGCACTTAATATGTTAGATGAAGCTATAAAACAACTTGAAGTAGTAACTCCAGAAGATACAACACCTCCAACTGCTCCAACAAATTTAGAAGTTTACAATATTGGTACAACAACAGCTAAATTATCTTGGAATATTTCTCAAGACGACGTAGGTGTAGTAGGATATAATGTTGCTCTAAACGGAGAAGTTATAGGTCAAATTAATCCAAACAGCGTTACTGATAGTGCTGATAAAGTAGAAGCTATATTAAAAAATTTAACTCAAAACACACAATATTTAGTAGAAGTTTCTGCTTTTGACGAAGCTGGAAATGAATCAGAAAAAGCTTCTGTAGAATTTAAAACATTAGAAGAAACAGTAACTCCTTCAGATGTTGATAAATCAAAATTACAAGAATTATATGATAAATATAAAGATTTACAAAATCAAAATTATACAGACAATTCTTGGAATGCATTCAAAGATGCTTTAGCTAATGCAAAATCTGTTTTAGATAACGAAAGTGCAACTCAAACAGATATTGATAATGCTGTTGATTTATTAACAAAATCAGCAAATGGACTTACAGATAAAGATTATAACAATCAAAACAAACCTTCAAAACCAAGTAATAATAACAATAGTTCAAACACAGTTAAAACTGGTGACAATAATATAATATTAGAATTATTATCTACTATGGGATTAGCAGTTGTTTTTGTAACAAGCTTATTAGTGTTAAAAAATAAAAAAAGAAAAAATTAAATTTAATGTAAAATAATTTAAACAGGAGCAGATAAATTCTGTTCCTGTTTTTCATTAAGTATATTTTTAGAATACGAAACACTTGCAACTAAGATTGCTCTTTTAAGATCTAGTGTAAGTGTAGTAACATTTATAATAAGTTGTATTTTTGGAATTTTGTGGATTAAAAGATTAAAAAGAATAGATAGCTAAATTAATATAAATACTAAAATTATGCATACAAATTCATATAGGAAAGCCATTTTGGTTTTCCTATTTTTGCTCTAAAAATTAACTATAATATAATATAAAACAATTTTTCTATTATAAAATCCCAATTTATACAAAATTAGTACTATATAATACATAATATATCAATTATTTTTGATATGTTTTTTATATATATTGTAAAAAAACATATTAATTATTAATAACTGATTGAAATTGTGAAAAAAAAATGATATAATACGGTGACATTTTTAAATAAGAAATGCGCAAGAAACAAATGATAAAATAGGAGGAAGTCATGACAAACATAGTAGTAATTGGAGCGGGTTATGCAGGAGTACTTGCTACTAAAAAACTAGAAAAAAAACTTCGTAAAAAAGGGATTAAAGAACAAACAAACATTACAATTATTGATAAACATCCTTATCATACAATGTTAACAGAACTTCACGAAGTTGCAGCGTGTCGTGTAAGCGAAGAAAGTGTTAAGATGAATCTTGACCAAATCTTTGCAGGTAGAAAAGTAAATGTTGTTTTAGACACTATTACAAAAGTAAACTTTGAAGGCCAAAAAGTTATAGGCGAAAACGGAGAATATGATTATGACTATCTTGTTCTTGCAGCAGGTTCAAAACCAACATTTTTCGGAGTAGAAGGTGCTGAAGAATACAGTTATACATTATGGTCATATGATGATGCTGTTAAATTAAGAGACAGAATTCATGATTGTTTTAGAATGGCAGCAGACGAACCAAACGAAGAAAAAAGACGCGAATTATTAACATTTTATGTAGTTGGTGCAGGATTTACTGGCGTTGAAATGATTGGTGAACTTGCAGAATATGTTCCAGTTTTATGTAAAAGATTTAATATTAAAAGGGAAGAAGTAAAATTAGTTGATGTTGACGGATTACCTCGTCCTGTTCCTGTTTTACCAGAAAAATTATCCAACAAAGTAGAAAAACGCCTTAAAAAAATGGGCGTAGAACTTATGATGGGTGCTTGTGTTGTCGGAGTAGGTAAAAACTTTATTAAAATAAAAGAAAATGATGAAGAAGTTAAATTACCAGCTGGAACTATTGTTTGGACAGCAGGTATAGAAAGTGCACAAATCACTTCAGATATTTCTAAAGAAGTTAAAAGTGCAGGTAGAGGAAGAATTGAAGTTGACTCTTACCTAAGAAGTTTAGACCATGAAAATGTATATGTTATAGGAGATAACATGTACTATACTGTACCAGGGGAAAAGAATCCTGTTCCACAAATGGTTGAAAATGCAGAACATAGTTCAACAACAGCAGCAAATAATATTGTTGTATCTATCACTAAAAAAGGTGAAATGAAAGAATACAAACCAAAATTCCATGGTATCATGGTTTGTGTTGGTGGACGATATGGTACTGCAAGAGGTGGCATGGCAAATCACCAAATGAATTTTGCATCATTCTTTGCTATGTTTGCAAAACACTTTATAAATATTATTTACTTTATTCAAGTAATGGGTTGGACAAAAGTATTTAGTTATTTAAAACATGAAATATTTACAATCAGAAACAATAGAAGTTTCTTAGGTGGACATTTCTCAAATCGCACACCAAGTTTCTTATCAGTTCCATTGCGTGTATGGTTAGGTGCTGTATGGGTATTTGAAGCTGTAATGAAAATAATTGAAGGTTGGTTTACAAAACCAATGTTAACAGGATTTTTTGGTGGCGCAAACTCATGGTATGATTCAATAATAAAATCAGCAGCAGATGCAGTATCAGGAGCAACAAGTGTAGTTTCTCAAGCAGTAGATTCAGTAGCAAGTGCAACTGGTGCAGCAGCAGATACAGCAGATGCAGTTGCAGGAGCAACTGGTGCAGTAACAGAAACAGTTAAAAGTGCTGGTACAGTTTTAGTAAACTGGGATTTTGGATTGTTCCGTACAATATTTGTAAGTGGTAAAGAACTTGCACACTCAACATTAGGTGATTACGCATTCAAAATAGATATTCCATTCGTTAACTGGATTGTAGAAAATATGATTCTATCTAACGATGGTATGCAATTATTCATGCAAATAGTAATAGTATTATTAGAATTAGCTGTAGGTCTTGCATTAATTGGTGGATTGTTTACATTCCCAGCATCTGGTGTTTCAGTTGTTTTACAATTAATGTTCTTAACAACAACAGGTTTATACTTAAACGGTATTTGGATGTTATTTGCAGGTATTGCATTATTAATTGGCAGTGGATATACATTAGGACTTGATTATTATGTTGGCCCATTCTTAAAGAAACATTGGAAAAATGTAAAATGGGTTAGAAGGTGGTATCTATATAATGACTAATTTGTCTTTGACATTTGAAAGTGCATTTGAAAAGACTAAAAAAGAAGTAGATCGTATATTATTAACAGCACCTTTGTTAATTAAAAATTATGTATCACATTTAACATTATCACATGGCAAATTTGTTAGAGCTAGAGCCGTTTTAGCTTGTGCAATGCAAGAAGATGGCTCTATCCACAATGACGCAGTAACTTTTGCAACAGCTATTGAAATTTTGCATTTAGCAACACTAGTTCATGATGATATAATGGACGATGCAGAGTTGCGAAGAGGCAAAGAAACTCTGCAAAAAAAATTCGGCAAACGAAAAGCTGTTATCTGTGGAGATTATTTATTAGCAATGGCTATAAAAGAATTAAAGTCAGTAGAAGACATCAACAAATATACTGAATTTGATATTTCAAAATATATAGAACAAATCTGCATGGGTGAGTTAAGACAAAGTGAAAACAATCGTAATTTTAATTTATCAGTATTAACTTATCTAAAAATTATTAATGGAAAAACTGCAGCATTATTTGACGCATCATATTTTGCAGGTGCAGTTGTAAGTGAAAAAGATAAATCAAAATTACATTTATATCGTAAACTTGGTAAATATACAGGTTTAATTTTCCAAATGACAGATGACTGTATAGATTATGAAAATGATGAACAAACTGCTTTAAAAAGTGTACAATCTGATTTTGAACAAGGTGTTATAACACTTCCTGTTATATACAGTTTTAATAAAAATCCAGATTTAAGAAAACAAGCAGAAAACCAAACTCTTACAACTACAAATTTAATTAACCAAGTTAAAGAAATTGGTGGTACAATTTATACACATCAAATTGCAAAAAGATATTATGATAAAGCAATTAACATATTAAATAAAATGAATCTTTCTAGTCAAAAGGCAGAAATCCTAAAAGGTTTACTTGATAAATCTTATTATGGTTTAAAAAAATAACTATAAAGAATAATTAAAGAAATATCACTGATGATAACAAATAAATGTTTCGGAGGACAAAACATGAAAAAGAAAATAGCATTATTTTTAGCAGCAATTCTTGCTACAGCTACATTGGCAAGTTGTACTAATGTTAATACTAATAGTCAAAATCTAGGATTTAAAACATATGGATACAAAACAGGTATCGCTATAAGTTCAAGTGCTTCTAGTTCTAAAGATGCAACAACAGAAGACGGCGTTGCACAAGTAGATACAATGATCGCAGGAGTTATTGTTGATAAAAAAGGTAAAATCGTAGATTGTGTAATTGACTCAGTTCAAACAGTTACAAATTTTGGTGCAGATGGAAAAATAAAATCAGACCTTAACGCTGAAATCAAATCAAAAAATGAATTAGGCGAAGAATATGGTATGATAAAAGCATCAAAAATTAAAAAAGAATGGAACGAACAAGCAGATGCTTTTGCTAAATACTGTATCGGTAAAACAGCAGAAGAAGTAGCTGGCATTGCAGTAACTGAAGAAGGTAAAGCTGCTGATGAAGATTTAACAGCTTCTGTTACAGTACACATCGGTGGTTTTCAAGCAATCGTTGTACAAGCTGTAAATAAAGCAGTTGAAATGGGTGCAAAAAAAGATGATAAATTAGGTCTTGGAATAATCTCAAATATGGGTGATTCAAAAGACGCAACAGCAGAAGAAAATGGATTAGTACAAGCTAATACAACAGCTTCTGTTACAACAATAAATAAAGATGGCGAAATTACAAGCACATATATTGATAGTATTCAATCAGACATTAAATTTGATACAACTGGTAAAATTCAATCAGACATTAATGCTCCAATTGAATCAAAAAGCAAATTAGGCGAAAAATATGGCATGAAAAAAGCATCAAGTATTAAAAAAGAATGGAACCAACAAGTAGCAGCATATGCTCAATACTGTATTGGAAAAACAGTAGAAGAAGTAAACAACACAGCTGTTAAAGAAGGTGTTCCAGCAGACGAAGATTTAGCAGCATCTGTAACAATACACATTAGCGAATTTAATAATGTAATTACAAAAGCTGTTGATAACGCAAAATAGTATATAAATAAAATTCTAAACTAGGTAGTGTAATAAAAAATGTTACACTACCTTTTGGAATTATTGTTTCTATTGAGGAGAAATGATGAACAAACAAAAGAAAATATCTATCTTTATTATAGTTGCAATAATAATTGTTGCTGCACTAATTGGATTTAATTATAACCATGATAAAGGGAAAACTCTCTTTACAGCAAGTTTTTTAGATGTATTTGATACTAAAACAGATATTGTAGGGTATAGCGATAGTAAACAAGAGTTTTCTCAACAAGTAGAAAAAATAAAAGAAAAACTTGTTTATTATAATAATTTATATGATATATATAACGACTATGACAATATTAATAATATCAAAACTATTAATGATAATGCTGGAATTAAACCAGTTAAAGTTGATACACAAATAATTAATCTATTAAAATATTGCAAAGACATATATCAAAAAACTGATAAACAAGTTAATGTTGCAATGGGAAGTGTGCTTTCTATTTGGCATGATTATAGAGAAGAAGGCTCAGAAAATCCAGATAATGCCAAACTACCACCAATGGAAGAACTTATGGAAGCTTCTAAACACACTAATATTGATGATATTATAATAGACGAAGCAAATTCTACAGTTTATCTTAAAGACCCAGAAATGTCATTAGATGTTGGAAGTATAGGAAAAGGTTATGCAGTACAACGAGTTGTAGAATACGCAAAAGAAATAGGTATAACAGATATGCTTATAAGTGTTGGTGGAAATGTTTGCGCAATAGGCCAAAAAGATGACGGCTCAAAATGGCGTTTAGGTATTCAAAATCCTGACTTAGAAAGCGAAGAAACATATTCAAAAAAAGTAGAAATAAAAGATGCATGTATAGTTACTAGTGGAGATTATCAAAGATATTACACCGTTGATAATGTTAAATATTGCCATATTATTGACCCAGATACATTAATGCCTGCAAATTATTTTTCATCAGTATCTATTATTACTAAAGATTCTGGTTTAGCAGACGCTTTATCAACCTCAGTTTATAATATGCCTTTTGAAGAAGGACTCGAATTTATAAATAACTTTGATGGTGTAGAAGCAATGTGGATATTTGAAGATGGTAGTATAAAATATTCAGATAACTTTGAACAATATGTTGTTGAGTAGAATTTAAGGGAGAACGATTGTGAAGAAATCAAAAAGAAATGATATAATTCTAATTATAGTTATACTTATAGTAGCTTTAGTTTTTTATATAGGTTTTAATTATTACAATAGTATAAATACAAAAGAACCTGTTACAGTTGTTAAGGTTGGAGATGAAGTATATGGTACTTTTCCATTAGACAAAGATGTCGTAGAAAAGATAGAATTATCAGACGGTTCTTACAATATATTGGAAATTCATAATGGTAAAGCAGATATTACAGAAGCTTCTTGTCCTGATGGTATTTGTGTTAATCACAGAGCAATCAGCAAACAAAATGAAACTATAGTATGTTTACCAAATAAAGTGGTGGTAGAAATTCACAACGGTCAAAAGAATGATGTGGACACTATAACAAATTAGAAAGTGGATATTTATGTCAATTAAAAAGAATGTATATTTAGGTTTTTTAATAGCATTAGCTTTTGTTTTTTCTTATATAGAATTTTTAGTACCTATTAGTGTAGGTATACCTGGAGCAAAATTAGGATTAGCAAATCTTGTTATATTGATTTCACTATATACGATGAGTTACAAAGACGCATTTGTTCTTTCTTTAATTAGAATTGTATTAGTAGGTTTTACTTTTAGCAATATGGCAAGTATGCTTTATAGTATTGCTGGTGCAGTTTTAAGTTTTATAGTAATGGTGATCGCTAAAAAGACAAATTTCTTATCTATTACAGGCGTTAGTGTTCTTGGAGGTATATTCCATAATGTAGGACAAATTATAATGGCTGTTTGGGTATTAAAAACACCTAGTTTAGTTTTCTATTATCTACCATTATTAATTGTTATCGGTTGTTTATCTGGTACAGTAATTGGAGTATTAGGTAGCATAGTTACAAAAAGAATACAAAAAGTAGCTAAATTTTATTAAACAAAACTCCCAAAATATTTCTATTAATTAATGAGAAATTTTTTGGGAGTTATATATAAGTATATAAAACCACAATAGAAAGGTTTTTTTATGATAAAGAATTTTTTAAAATTTGTAGAAATAAGAACAAAAATAACTTGTCTATTCACATTTTTAATGAGTTTAGCATTTATTTTTTACACAAAGCAAGAAATTAATATAAAATTAACACTAATATTTTTCGTTTCAATGTTCGTTTTTGATTTAACAACAACTGCCATAAATAATTACATTGACAGCAAAGATTACCCTGAAATGTTACCATTCTCAAGACAATTTGCATTAACAAGTATTATAATTATGTTTGTATTTAGTATGTGTTTAGGATTATATCTTGCATATAGTACAGATATTATTGTTTTAGCTTTAGGTGTACTTTGTTTTTTATGTGGTGTGTTTTATACTTATGGACCTATACCAATTTCAAGAACACCACTAGGAGAACTATTTTCTGGAGTTTTTCAAGGAACAATCATAACCTTTTTAATGTTATATATTAATCTACCAAAAAACACTTTCTTGACTTTAACATTCAATTTAAGTGAAATTAACTTATCAATAAAAATAGTACCATTTATTATAACAATTCTTTTATCATTAGTTCCAACACTTACAATTGCAAATATTATGCTTGCAAACAATACTTGCGATGTTGACTCGGATATATGTGTAAAGCGATATACTTTACCTTACTATATAGGAACAAATAAAGCTGTAAAGCTATTTGCTTTATTTTATTATATTTGTTATGTAGATGTTTTAATAATGATATTTTTAAGAATTCTTCACCCAATATGTTTATTAATTTTAATAACATTACCTATGGTACAAAAAAATATTAACATATTTTCTAAACAACAAAAGAAAAGTGTTACATTTATTACTTCAATAAAAAACTATCTTATAATTATGATAAGTTATAGCTTATTAATATTTATAAGTGGAATTTTAGTAAGATTATAATCAAAGAAAGGGTATGGTGTGAAAAAAATATGGCATATAAAAATCTTAACGATTTTATTACTAAACTTGAAAAACAAGGAGAATTAATCAGAATTAAGGAAGAAGTTTCTTCTGAATTAGAGATTACAGAAATTACAGACAGAGTAAGTAAACAATATGGACCTGCATTATTGTTTGAAAATGTTAAAGATTCTGAATATCCTGTTTTAATGAATGCCTTTGGAAGTACAAAGCGTATGAGTCAAGCACTTTTATCAGATAGTCTTGATAAGATAGGAGATAGAATAGCATCATATCTTGATTTTGAAAAGTTATTTTCTATCAAAGGAATAATATCTTATATTCCAAAAGTTTTATCTCTTGTTCATTGTATACCTATTCCACAATTAAGACTTGGGAAAATATATTTAGGCAAACGTCCAGCTTGTCAACAAGTAATAGAAAAAGAAGTTGATTTATCAAAAATACCTATTTTAAAATGTTGGCCAGAAGACGGTGGTCGTTTTATTACATTACCACTTGTTTTTACAAAGTACAGAAAAAGTATGCGTCAAAATATAGGTATGTATAGAATGCAAATACTTTATAAAAATACAACAGGTATGCATTGGCACAAACACAAAGATGGTTGTGGTATTTATTCTGATTATCAAAAAAATGGAGAAAAAATGCCTGTATCAGTTGTAATAGGAGCAGACCCTGCAATAACTTATTCAGCAACTGCACCTATGCCAAAAGGAATAAGCGAAATATTTTTAGCAGGATTTTTAAGAAAAAAATCTGTTAAAATGGTTAAATGTATAACTAATGATATATATGTACCTGCAGAATCAGAATTTGTTTTAGAAGGTTATGTAGATACTACCGAAGAATTATTTGAAGAAGGACCATTTGGTGACCATACTGGATACTATTCTTTAGTAGACCTTTATCCTAAATTTCATGTTACTTGTATTACTCATAGAAAAAATGCTATATATCCAGCAACTATTGTTGGAAAACCACCTATGGAAGATTGTTATTTAGCAAAAGCAACAGAACGTATATTTTTACCAATGTTAAAAATGATTATGCCAGAATTAGTAGAAATCAACCTACCTTTAGAAGGAGTATTTCATAATTGTGCCATTGTATCAATAAAAAACAGCTATAAAGGTGCAGCTCAAACTATAATGAGTCAAATATGGGGAAGTGGACAAATGAGATACACTAAAATGATTATAGTTGTAGATGAAAACACTAATCCTCACGATATAAAAGCTGTTAAAAAATGTATTTTAGAACGAGTTAAATTTCCAGATGATATTACAATTTCTAAAGGTCCACTCGACGCATTAGACCACTCATCAAATGAAGCTTTGTTTGGAAATAGGGTTGGCATTGATGCATCAAACATAGAAAAGAAATTTACTGATTCCACAATGGAAATTGTTCCATTAAAAACTAAAAAAACAAAAGCATGGGACGGTAGAGAATTAGCAAAAGAAATGCTAGAAAAAAGCACATCACGAATTATTTTAATTGTTGATGCAGATGAAGACATAACAGATGAAAAAACAATCATGTGGCGACTATTTAACAATATTGATGCAGGACGAGATTTTTATTATAAAGATGAAAAAATTGCGATAGATGCAACAAAAAAAATTACACAGGAAGGGATTAAGCGTCCTTGGCCTAACGATATAGTTATGGACGAGGAAACAAAATCTAAGGTAGATAAAATATGGGAATTATTAAAAAAGGACTTAGAAAAATAGAAGAATATGGTAGATTAGCTATGTTTTCTCACACTATTTTTTCTTTTTCATTTGCTGCAATATCTTTTTTATTAGCAAGTAATGGAAAACCTAATCCACTGGTAATGTTTTGGGCATTTATAGCATTACTAGGAGCAAGAACAGGAGCAAACACTGCAAACAGAGTAATTGATGCAAAAATTGACGCATTAAATCCACGAACAGCAGACAGACAAATCCCAAAAGGAGAAATGAAAATAAAAGAAGCAGTAATATTTACAACAATCTGCTTTATTGCTTTAGTAGTTGCAGCATATCAGCTGAATACACTTTGTTTTTTGCTATCTCCAGTAGCATTATTTTGTATGATATTTTATTCATATACAAAAAGATTTACTTGGGCTTGTCATTTATTTTTAGGTTTTACTTGTTCCATTGCACCAGTGGGAGCTTGGTTAGCAGTTACAGGAAAATTTAGTTTAACACCTTTAGTATTAGCTGGTATAAACTGTTTTTGGACTGCTGGTTTTGATATTATCTATGCGACACAAGACTACGAGTTTGATACAACACATGGAATACATTCCATACCTGCTCGTTTTGGAATTAAAGGTGCTTTAATGATAAGTAGAATGTTACATATAATAGCACTACTATTTTTTGTAGCATTTATAATTATACAAAATGAAAAAATGGGTATAATTATGTGGATTGGATTTATAATAGTTGTTGGACTTATATTCTTACAGCATTGGTTAGTAAAAGATGATGCATCAAAAAATGTAAAAATTGCATCATATAGTGTGAGCCAAATCACAAGTATAGTAATAATGATATTTGGTATTATAGATATTTATTTTTAATTAAAGAGAGGTTTTATATTATGAAGAAAAAAATATTAATGGTATTACTAGCAACGAGTTTAATTTTAAGTAGCTGTGCAAATAATGACTCAAAAAAAGAAAAAGAAGATTTACCAGAATTAAATATAGGGGTTATGTACTCAGCTGATATAATTCCACTTGCTGTAATGCAAGAAAACGACATGGATAAAAAGAATGGATTTGAATTAGACATGGAAGTTTTCTCATCTGCAAAAGATAGAGATGCTGCATTACAAGCAGGTGAATTAGACGGAGTATTCACAGACTTTATTGGTGTTTGTATGTATCAAAATGCAGGAATTGATGTGAAAATTACAGGTTCTACAGACGGTGACTATCAATTAGTAGCAGGAAAAAATGAAAATGTTACATCATTAGATGAATGTAAAGATAAAAGTATTGCAATTTCAGAAAATACTTTAATAGATTATTCTTTAGATTATATTTTAGAGCAAAAAGGATATGACAGTTCATATTTAGAAAAAGTAGTAGTTCCAAAAATTCCTGAGCGTGTTGAAATGCTTTCTGCAGGTAAAATTGGAATGGGATTATTACCAGAGCCATTTGCAACAATTGCTAAAAATGATGGAGCAGTTTTATTGGGCAGTGCTAATGAATTAGGTTTATATCCAGCTGTATCTGCATTTTTACAAAGCTCAATAGATAAAAAATCTGATGTTATATCAAACTACTATAAAGCGTATGATGAAGCAGTTGATTATGTAAACAAAACAGATGTTTCAAAATTAGAAGATATAATTATTGAAGACGCAGGTTTCCCTGAAAGCTTAAGAGGTAGCATTACTTTACCAGAATATCGTAAAAACACTTTACCTAAAACAGAAGATTTAGAAAAAGCTATTAAATGGGCTTCTAAAAAACAATTATGTAGCGAATCATTAAAAGCAGAAGATTTACTAGTAAATATCAAATAGGATATTAAGGAGATGAGCAGAGTAGAATGCTTGAAATAAAAAATTTAGAAGTATCTTATAAAAAAGATTATAAAAAAAAGATTGTAATTCAAGATTTTAATCTGACATTAGAAAGTGGAAAAATCCTAGCAGTTATGGGAAAAAGTGGTTGTGGGAAATCCACACTACTACATACTATTGCAGGGGTATTAAAATTTAAAGGTGATATTTTAGTTGATGGAAAAAAACTGTCAGCTAAAAACACCAAAATTGGTTTAATCCCACAAGATTATGGCTTGTTACCATGGCAAACGGTTTTTAAAAACTGCTTATTTGGAGTTGGTTATAAAGATAAAGAAATGGAAAATGAAGCAAGAAAAATGCTTGATAGACTAGGTATTTTAGATTTATCAAACCAATATCCAAACGAGATTAGTGGAGGACAAGCACAAAGGGTTGCATTGTGCAGAGCATTACTTTTAAAACCACAAATTTTATTAATGGACGAACCATTTTCTGCATTGGACGAAGTTGCATCTATAGAAGCACAGAAACTAACAGCTAAAATGTGGAACGAAACAAAATCTACAGGTATTATTATTACGCACAGATTAGAAGAAGCGTTATATTTAGCTGATGATATAGCGATAATGGCTAACAATAGTAAAGGAACTATAAAACATATATTTTTAAACAAATGGAAAGGGAAACTTGATGTTACAAATCAAGAGTATCTTGAGTTTAAAAACCAAATAGAACATATATTAATGGAGTGTAATGAATGATGAAAAAAATAAAAGGTTTTTTATGTGGATTTATTGCAATTAATATATTATGGTTTATAGCTTCTATACTATTAAATACACGAGCTTTACCAAATCCAATTATTGTTTATAAATCTTTTAATATCGTTATACATAAAGGAATACTTTCACATGTAGCTATCAGTTTGTATAGAATTTTTGCAGGTGTTGGAATTTCTTTATTAATCGGCATACCAATAGGTTATTTTATGGCAAAAAGTAAAGTAGTTGCAAATATATTACATCCTATTATATACTTTTCTTATTCCATACCAAAAACAGCATTACTTCCAATAGCCATGTTATTATTAGGGCTAGGTGATACTTCTAAAGTATTGATAATGTTCTTAACTATGGTTTTCCAAGTTATAATCACAACAAGAGATGCTATTTTCTATATTCCAGAGTCTATATATCATGTTGGAAAAAGTACTGGTAAATCAGAGTGGTTTTTATTAAGGTATGTAACATTTCCTGCTATTTTGCCCGAAATATTTACTGGAATTAGAATAAATTTAGGAACAGCACTAGCAATTTTATTAATAGTTGAAGCATATGGCACAAGATTGGGAATTGGATATTATATTTTAGATTCATGGTCAAGAATGAATTACAACGAAATGTATGCTGGAATTATTGTTATTTCATTATTAGGGGCAATACTATTTTTATGTATGGATATTTTAATAGAAAAAATATGTAAATGGAAAAAACAAGTCCAATAAGATTATTAGGAGTATGAAAATGATTAAAAAAAGGTTAGTTATTGGTGTGAGTGGAGCTTCTGGAGCACCACTTGCAATAGAATTATTAAAGTGTTTAAAACCATATAAAGATTATATTGAAACACACTTAATTTACACCAAAAGTGCAAAACAAACTTTACAACAAGAAACTAATATCTCTTTAGAAGAATTTATAAATATGGCAGATGTAAGTTATGATTGTGATAATATAGGTTCTGCTCCTGCAAGTGGAACTTTTAAAACAATAGGTATGATTATTGTTCCATGTAGTATGAAAACAGTTGCAGGAATTGTAAGTGGTTATAGTGATAATTTATTATTACGCACAGCAGATGTTACTTTAAAAGAGAGAAGAAAATTAGTTTTAGTTGCAAGAGAAACCCCTTTAAGTTCTATTCATCTTCGAAATCTTTACGAACTTAGCCAATTAGGTGCTGTTATAATTCCACCTATGGTAAGTTATTATAACAACCCTAAAACTATAGACGACATTAATCACCATATTATTGGTAAAGTATTAGACCAATTTGATATTGATATAGAAAATTTTAATCGTTGGGAATAAAAAAACTCCGAATTTATCGGAGTTTTTATTTTTGTTTAAAATTTTCTTTTACTTCTAAAGAATCCATAACCCAAAGAACAATTTCTCCAGATGATAAATCTAAAGTTTCATCAATAGCGCCAGTTACTACATATTCAGGAATATCGCTTCTAAAACAACGCACATCTGTAGAACTCATATCTTCTGTACTAGTAGTACTTTCTACTCTAATGAGCGTTCCTTTTTTTCCTTTATAATAATCACATTTAAAATCATCTAAAGATCCTCCAATTGATTCAATACTTTTAGCAATATGCTCTTTATATGGTTGTGGATTACCATTAAACAATTCATCATACATTTTAATTTTTTCTTCTTTAGAAAGCAAAATTGACTGTTGATAGTTTGCAACAGTCAAAATCATTGCATATTGTTTTAATTCATCTGTTATTTCTGTTCCAATATATTTAGAATCTATTGCAGAAACGGCAACATAGTCACTACCCCAAGATTTCCAATTTTTAGGAATATCAAAACTAAAGGTAATATTATCATCTTTGCTATTTTGAGTAACATTTTGCATTGCTACAGGACTTTCGCCAATGGTTTTAAAATTCTTTTGGCATGACGATAAAGCAAATATAAGCAATACAAAACTTATAATATAGATAATTTTTTTCATAATAATATCTCCTAAATAATCTTTAAACTTTAAAACATTTACATTGTATCATAAAACATATTTTAAATAAAGAATAAACCTAACAATCAATTGACAATTGCCATAATTAACAAATATAATTTTATCTATATAAATTCAAGGAGAAACAATATGGTATACTTAGAAGATGTTAAAGAAAAATTAAAAAGAAAAAATAAAATATTGTTTTCAAGAGATAGTTTGTGTCTACAAAATCTATTAATAGAACTACGAAAACAAGATAGAAAAGTAATAGTATTATGGGCATTAGAATGTGCAGAAAATATATCTAAAGAATTAACAAAAAAATATCCAAATGATAGCAGATTTGAAAATGCAATGAATTTAAGTAAAGAATGGGCACATGGTAAAATAAAAATGCCTTTAGCCAAAAAAGCTATTTTACAAGCACATGCAGTAGCAAAAGAAATATCTAATCCAGTAGATATAGCATTATGTCATGCACTAGGACAAGGTTGTTCTGCAGTGCATGTAGAAACACATGCAATAGGTTTGCCTATGTACGAACTAACAGCTATTGTACTAGAAAATGGAATAGAAAATTGTGAGGAAAAAATAGAAGAAAAAATAAATGAATATATTAAATCTTTAAAACATTGCTCTGAAAAACTAGAAACAGAAAATTTAAATTGGGCTAGTTTTCTAATGAAAAAACAGCCTAAAAACAAAGAACAATTATTATATGAAAAAAATTTTCAAAACAATTAAATACTACTATCTATACTTATTATAAAAGCAGTAACACAACTATAAAAAATAACATACAATATTACGAGATGAAAAATCTCAACTATAAGATAAAAGGGGTTATCAAATATGAGTATGCCAGTAATTGTTCCTGGAACAAGTACAAAATGTCAAGCTGTAACAGATATTATGACTTCAGTTGCATTAGAACAAACAGCTTTATCCCATATATTAAACGCACAAGGGGAAGGAATACAACAAGTAGTTCCACAAATAAAAACAAGTGATGAATTGGTAATGTTGAATGAATCAACAGAAAGTCTTGTTAATGCAATATCAAAATTAGAATTATTACTTGAATATAAGTTAAACTTATTTAAAGATTGCACTTGTCAAGAATGTCAAAATGCATAGATAAAAAAACGCTTGCATAATAATGCAGGCGTTTTTTTCACAATTTAAAACAGAAATCATATTATATAAGGGATAGTATTTTAAGCTTGGAGGAAATATTATGGATTTATACGAAATGAATCAATCGGTTGTGATAAATTTAGGGGAAAATAATCTAGCTCAATCAGTAGCCTTTGATGGCAAACATTATTATTTTACACTAATATCACAAAATAAAATATATGTGACAGACGACAAATTTAAAATTATAAAATGCTATGAAACAATAAGAAAATATGATAGCATTTGTTATGATTACAAAGAAAGATGCTTATGGGCTTCTTGTAGAAAAAACTATGATAAAATATATAAGCTAGATTTATATGCTAATGAAATATCATCTATAAATATTTCTTATTGCAGAGGAGAAAATTCAATAATTACAGGAATTTCTTACAATTGTTGTAATGATAGTTTAGCAATATCTTTTTCTAACAATGTTATTGAGATAAGTAAAGATGGAGAAAAGATAAAAGATATTTATTCTATATGTAATGGACATATATCTGATGTAGTTAGTATATGTCCTGGACATTTAGTAACCGTAATAAAAAATAATAAACAAACAATATATATCATAAATAAAATGGGAAATGTTTCAGAATGTTGTTGTATAAATAGTGACGGTTTAATTAGCAATATTATATTTAACCCTTGTAATAAAATAAACAAAAAAGATAGTTTAGAATTTTTCTATGTAAAAAACGGATGTACATTATGTATGTATAGACAAGAGATAACAGAAAGTGAATTAGGGTATCAAATATGTTGTTGTAACTATGAAATATGTGAAAAAAACAATAATATTGAATGTGATTGTGAAAAGGAAAAATGTAATGTAATTCATTCAATAGCCTTGGTAGAAACATCTATATCACATATACTCAATGCAGAAGGAGAGAAAATACAAAAAGTTTTAAAAATAAGTAATAATATAGAAGATATTATAGCTATCAATAGGGAAGTAAATAAAACAATAATAAATGTAACAAGATTAGAAAATGCCTTATACGACAAACTTTTGATAATAACAGAAAAAGACTTTTGTAAAAATGATTGTAATCATAAAGATAATGAAAATATAGAGTGTAATATATAAATAAAATGGAGATGATTTTATGGAACAAGTAAAAATCTATTTAAAAAGATTGAGAAATCCATCTGTAATATTAAGTATAGCATCTCAAATAATAGCAATCTTATTATTATTTAAAATAAATATAGATAGTGAAGTCGTTATGAGTATAATAACTGGTATATGTTCTATATTGGTAATATTAGGTATATTATCAGACCCTGATACAAAGAAAATAACATATACTGATGATATTATGGAATGTGTAAACTGCCAAAAGAAAACAAAACATACTCTGGTAAACGGAAAAATGGTTTGTAAGGAATGTGGAGGGATAAAAGAATAGTATGGGTGTATGCATATACACCCATTATTTATGCATATATTGTGAAATATCTGTATAAACAGTTGCATATTTTATGTTAATATGAATAAAACATCAAATATTGTGAATAAAAATTCAAAAAAGTGTTGACAAATGAAATAAATGTGTTTATAATATGAATAAAGATGAATTAATAAACAGTTTTTAAGTATATTTATTCATAAATTGTAAACGGGGGATATTAAAATGAAGTTTAAAAAAGCAATAACAACAATAGCATTAGTCACATCTTTAGTTGTAGCAAGTACCTCAAATGTATCTGCATGTATGGGAATATATGTAGGTAAAGATGTATCTGCAACTGGTTCAAGTTATATAGGTCGTTCAGAAGATATTGGAAAAAGATACAATAAAATATTTACAGTGCATCCTGCAGAAGACCATGAACCAGGAGAAATGTTTACTGATTCATATGGTTTTTCTATGGAATATCCAGCACATACATATCAATATACACTAACTCAAGATTCACCACTTATGGGCGAAGGTGATGAAACTTTTGCAGAAGTTGGTATTAATGAAAATGATGTTGCAATAACAGCAACAGTATCAACATATTACAATGATAAGGTAAAAGCAGTAGACCCATTAGTTGATACAGGTATAATGGAAATCTCAATGGGAAGTATTCTTTTAGGACAAGCAGAAAGTGCTCGTCACGGAGTTGAACTTCTAGGAAAAATAATTGATGAACACGGAGCAGGTGAATGTAACATAATTATGCTAAGTGACCCTAACGAAACATGGTATATGGAAATTGTTTCAGGTCATCAATATGTAGCAATAAAAATGCCTGATGATCAAGTAGCAGCAATTCCAAATATGATGTTATTAGGAACAGTAGATGTTAATGATAAAGAAAATGTAATTGCATCAAAAGATTTAGTATCATTAGCAGAAGAAAATGGATTTTTAAAAACAGTTGATGGAAAAATTCATGTAACACAAACATATAGTGCAGTAGATCCAGGCAAAGGACAACTAACTCGTCTATGGCAAGGTGTACATTATTTAAATATGGAAAAATCTGGCCAAATTAGTATAGAAGCTAATGAAGACGGTACATATGGTCCTTACGATTTAACATTTACACCAGATAGAAAATTATCAACTCAAGAAGTAATGAATTTCTTAGGTTATCGTGGTGAAGGCTCTGAAATGGATTCTAATGTAGACAGCTCTATTTATGCAATCGGAAATCAAAATCAAGCAGAATGTCATATATTAGAAATGCGTGATGGTATGTATGACGGAATGTATGGTATAGAATGGCTTGCAATGTCAAGGGCAGAATATTCAGTTTACTTACCATTCTACTCAGCAATGATAACAGAAACTTTTGAAGGTTATCATCCACAAGATTTAGAATTTAACAAAGACTCAATGTATTGGGTATTTTGTGAAATAAACGAATTAGCAGAAGACAATAGGGAATTATATGGAACTAATATTAAAAAATATTGGGAAAAATATCAAGCAAAACTAATTGAACAACAAGATCAAGTTGATATTGATATGAAAAAATTATATGAAAAAGACCCTAAAGTAGCACAAGAAAAAGCAACAGAAATTGGCAAATTAATTTCAAAAGACGCATATGATGTTGCATACAGCATTTTGACAGAACTACAAGCACATATAGAAAGTCAATCTCAAGAACAATTCATGCCAACAGTTTTGGAAAATGATGTTATGCCAAATTATACACTAACAAGAGTTATGTCAGATGTTGTAAAAACACAATTAGAAGAAGTTATAAATAAAGCATTAGCTATCGACGGAAAATTATATACACAAGAATCATATCAAAACTTATTAAATGCATTAGCAACAGCACAAGAAGTATTGGGGGATACAATGGCATTACAAAATGAAGTTGATGCTCAAGTTGCAAATGTTAATGATGCATTAAAAAATCTTGTAAAACAAGAAAATACACAGGATAACACTGATGAGGGAAATGGAGATAACATAGATAATACAACAGACACATCAAAAGACCAAGTAAAAAATCCACCAAAAGCAGAATTACCAAAAACAGCTGATACAATGACACTATCATTAACAACTATATTAATGTCATTATCAGTAGCAGTAATCTCAATGTTAAAAAAGAAAACAAATAAATAAAATAAAAAGGACTGTTTTATAAAACAGTCCTTTTTATTTGCGTTTAATTCTCCTTAGATTTTGTTTTAATTTTTCAAATGATTCTGGATAAGATTTACTAGACATTTGTGGGAAAGCTTTGATAATACGTCGTTCAAAGAATTGTACATCATATTGTTTAAATTTTTCTATTAATTCTTCTTTTATATTTAAACCTCTAAAGTAATCTTCTATTTCAGATAAATCAAAAGATTCAAATTTTTCTTTAAATTGAGGATATTTACAGAAAAACTCTGTTTTAATTTGTGATAATGTTTTAATTTTAAGATTAATATTTAGAACACTCTTAATTGTAATAGCAAAGTCAGCAATAAAATATAATAAAAATGCAAATAAAAATCCATATTTAAAATCTAAATTGAAAAATTCAACTATATTTTTTATCGCTGGATGTAGTATAAAATATAAGAACAAACATAATATACCAAACAAAGTAGAATTTAGCAAACAAACTCTACCATTTATATTAAATTTATGTTCTGAATAATCCCACCAACGAGCGTGAAATAATTTTTCCATAAGCCAACTTGTAAAATATTCAAGAGAAGAAGTAATTATAATTCCACCAATAAAAACACTAAGAAAATTGCTTGGTACTAATTGTAAAAGAAGCAATGTGATTATAGCTCCAAATCCATAAACAGGGCAAAAAGGACCATTTAAAAAACCACGATTAATCCACTGACCATTTAATACCGAACAATATAAACTTTCACAACACCAACCTAAAAAACTGTAAATGATTAAATATAATATAATATTTATAACCCCCAAAATAATACCTCCTTTAAATAATATATTAAATACATTTTAACACAAAATTAAATTATAAAATGGACAATTAGTAAATTAATGTAAAAATTCATATTATGTATATAATTATATATTGACTAAAGTATACTAAAATGATATAATGAACATAGTTCAGTTTGGAGGAGTATTATGAATAAAACCGTAACTTCAAAAGAAGCAATTCTTTCTGCTGGTAAAGAAATAATTATGAAACACGGCTATAATGCCTTAAATATGAGAGAAGTAGCTAAACATTGTGGAGTAGCAGTTGGAAGCGTATACAATTATTTTGATTCTAAAGGAGATTTAGTGATAGCAACAGTCGAATCTATATGGATAGAAGTTATTGATAATTGCGCATCATTTAAAAATCAAAAAAAATTCGAACAAAGTGTAGTAGTATTGTTTAATAGTATAAAGATGTGTTCAGATAAGTATTCATCGTTTTTCAGTATGCACTCAATGGGAGTAGCAAATGTTGATAAAGATAAAGGCAGAAAAGTGATGAATAAATATTTCACAGTAATAAAAGAAAATCTTTTAGATATATTAAATAATGATACAGACATTAAAGATAATGTTTTTACAAATACTTTTACTAAAAATGAATTCATAGATTTTGTTTTTGCTAATATAATTTCAAATTTAACAAAACAATCAGATAATTGTGACTTTTTAGTAGAAATTATAAGACGAATAATATATTAACCTATCTAAAAAGATAGGTTATAATTTGAACACAAACTGAACAATGTTCATTTTAGGAGGTAATATCTATGCAAGCAATTATGGAAACTTTATTTGATGCTGTTTATCTTAGTACAGTTATTATTTTAGGAATACTTATGATAAAGCGTTCTAAAGGTGACACACAGTACAAATTATTTGGTATAATGGCAGTAGTATTAGGTTTAGGAGATTCATTCCATTTAGTACCTAGAGCGATAGCTTTGTGTACAACAGGCCTTGATAATTACACATACGCATTAGGTATGGGTAAATTTATTACATCAATAACAATGACTGTATTTTATATTTTATTATATTATGTTTGGAGAAAAAGATATAATGTTCAAGGACATAATGCAACAACAATAGCTGTATATCTATTTTCATTAATAAGAATAATTTTATGTTTAATGCCACAAAATTTATGGACAAGCAAAGATGCTCCATTATCATGGGGGATTTACAGAAATATACCATTTGCAATTTTAGGTATAATAGTGATAGTATTATTTTATAAAAGTGCAAAAGAAAATAACGATAAATCATTTAAATATATGTGGTTAACAATCGTATTAAGTTTTGCATTTTATATACCAG
Organism: Oscillospiraceae bacterium; assembly: GCA_017887325.1. GTDB lineage: Bacteria > Bacillota > Clostridia > Oscillospirales > Ruminococcaceae > Massiliimalia. The sequence goes on from JAGHIE010000002.1 coordinate 108,093, forward strand.
TAGTTTTATGGGCAGATGTAAATCCACTTATAGGAATGTTAATGATACCAAAAACATGTGCATATGTATGGACAGTTTTAATTGGATTTAATGACATGAGAAAGAAAGTAAGATAATGAAAAATATGATGAATGTAAAGCCAAAGTACTTATTACTTATAGCTGGAATAGTATGGTTTTTAGCAGGTACAAATATTTTTATTATAGGAATAACTAGCTTTATTAGTAGTTGGAATAACAATATATTATATCTATTTCCATCATTTGTTGTGATGTTTATTTTTACAAAACTAATATTTTATCCTTTAGTGCAAAAGCATCACAATAGAATAACTAATTTAGAAGAAGATAAACCATTTTATCATTTTTTTGATAAGAAAAGTTATATAATAATGATTTGTATGATGACAGTAGGTATAACTTTACGACAACTAAAAATATTGCCTAGTATAGTTATAGGAATGTTATATATAGGCATCGGTTTTTCATTAATTATAGCTGGTTTATTATTTATAATTAAATTTATAAAAGAACAAAACAAGGAGGATAAGGCATGAAAAAATTTATTAATTTAGCATTTATTTACGCAATTTTAGCAATGGTAGGCGGAGTGTTCTATAGGGAATTTACAAAGTTTGTAGGATTTACAGGAAAAACTACACTAGCTTTTGTACACTTACATTATTTTGTATTAGGTGTAGTAATATTTTTAATATTAGCTATATTCAGCAATTTTACAGACTTAGAAAACAGTAAAAAATTAAAACCTTTTATGATTACATATAATATTGGTTTAAACTTTATGATTGTAATGTTTATAGTAAAAGGTATAACACAAGCCCTTGAAATTGAAATGACAAAAACAACATTGGCAATGATTTCAGGATTTGCAGGAATTGCACATATAACATTAGGTATAGGAATAATTTTATTATTCTTAATGTTAAAATCAATTAAATCAACAAAAAAAGCTGACCTATAATGGTCAGCTTTTTTATATGTATTAGTTTTTCAAACTTTGCATAGGAGCAGGAATTTGCCCACCACGATTTATAAATTTTGCAGAAGAGTTTTTGTTAACTTTCATAATAGGACCATATCCTAATAAACCACCAAAATCTAGTTCTTCGCCTTCTTTTAATCCAACAGCAGGAATTAAACGAACAGCAGTAGTTTTGAAGTTTACCATACCAATAGCAGCTTCGTCAGCAATGATAGCAGAAATAGTTTCAGCAGGTGTATCACCAGGAACAACTATCATATCAAGACCAACAGAGCAAACAGCTGTCATAGCTTCTAATTTTTCTAAACATAAAGAACCACATCTAGCAGCATCTATCATACCAGCATCTTCAGTAACAGGAATGAAAGCACCGGATAATCCACCAACTCTAGAAGAAGCCATAACGCCACCTTTTTTAACAGCGTCGTTTAACATAGCTAGAGTAGCAGTAGTACCATGTGTACCACATTTTTCAAGTCCAATTTCTTCTAAGATATGAGCAACAGAGTCACCAACTGCAGGAGTAGGAGCTAAAGATAAGTCAACGATACCAAAAGGAACACCTAAGCGTTTACCAGCTTCAGTACCAACTAATTGACCCATACGAGTGATTTTGAAAGCAGTCTTTTTGATTATATCAGCCACTTCACTAATATTAGCATCTGGAGCTTTAGCCAAAGCTGCTCTAACAACACCAGGGCCTGATACACCAACATTAATGATACAATCAGGTTCACCAACACCGTGGAAAGCACCAGCCATAAATGGGTTATCGTCTGGAGCATTACAAAATACAACTAATTTAGCAGCACCAATACAGTTTCTGTCAGCAGTTAATTCACTAGCTTCTTTAACAATTTGACCCATAAGTTTACAAGCATCTAAATTTATACCTGTTTTTGTAGAACCGATATTAACAGAAGAACAAACATGTTCAGTAACACTTAAAGCTCTAGGGATAGATCTAATAAGTTCTTCATCACCAGCACTAAAACCTTTTTGAACAAGAGCAGAATAACCACCTATAAAGTTTACGCCACAATCAGTAGCAGCTCTTTCCAAAGTTAAAGCAAATTTTACAGGGTCTGCACCTTTACAAGCAGCAGATATAATAGCAATAGGAGTAACAGAGATACGCTTATTGATAATTGGAATACCATATTCGCGTTCAATGTCTTCACCAACTTTAACTAAGTTTTTAGCTTTGCTCATAATTTTTTGATATACTTTTTCACAAGCAACATCAATATCAGGGTCAATACAGTCTAATAAAGATATACCCATAGTAATAGTACGAATGTCAAGATTTTCATCTTGAATCATTTTTATAGTTTCTAAAATGTCTTGAGTATTTAGCATGATTTACCTCCAAAAGCTAGATAATTAGATACGGTGCATTGAGTTAAATAAATCTTCATGCATAACATGAACTTGAAGATTATTTTCTTTTGCCATTTCTTCCATTTTTGAGCGTAATGTACCGATATCAACAGTCATTTTGCTTGTATCAGTAAGCATAATCATACAGAACATATCTTGCATAACAGTTTGGCTTACATCGATAACATTAGCACTAACATCAGCACAAATTGCACTAACTTTTGCTAAAATCCCTACATTATCTTTTCCTACAGCAGTAATAACAGTTTTCACAAAAACTCCTCCTAAAAGTCAATTTGAAATACTAAATATAGTATTATTCATATATGATAACATATTTTTTAATAATTTAAAAGTGTGATATTGCTAAAAATAGAGAAAATACAACAAAAAATAAGTTGAATATAGTTAAAAAAACAAATGACTAAAGAAAAAATATAGATTATAATGTATTATAGGTATAAAACTAAGGAGGAATAAAAATGGGGTATAAAAATTTAATAGATTGTCATTCGCATTCTAATTTTTCAAGAGATGGAAAAGAATGTATCGAAAATATGTGTCAGTCTGCATATGAAAAAGGAATAAAAGTGTATGCAATAACAGACCATTGTGAATGTGATTTATTTAAATCTGATGGATATGAATCTTCTACTCAACAATCATTGGAAAAATTGATTGAACTAAAAAAAGAGTATAAAGAAAAAATGAAAGTATTAGTTGGAATTGAATTAGGTCAACCACTAGAAAATACAAACGCTACTAATATTATATTAAGCAGAAATTACGATTATGTGATAGGTTCACTACACAGAGCAAAAGGATTAAGCGACTATTATTTTATAAACTATAAAAGCTATTCAAAAGAAAAACTAGAAAACTTAATTAAAAAATATTTTGAAGGTTTACTTGAAATAGCTAAATGGAATAAATTTGATACTTTAGCACATTTAACATATCCACTTAGATATATAAAAGATAATGGAATTGATATAGATATAAGTATCTATGATGATATTATAAAAGAGATATTTAAAACAGTAATACAAAATAAAAAAGCAATAGAAGTTAATACAAGTGGATTAAGACAAAGTGTAAAAAAATTACTTCCTGATTATAAATACATAAAAATGTATAAAGACTTAGGAGGAAAATATATAACAATAGGTTCAGATTCTCATAATTCAGATGATGTGTGTAAAGGTATACAAGAAGGATTAGAAGTTATAAAACAAGCAGGATTTGAATATATAACATATTTTGAAAAAAGAGAGGCTAAATTCTTAAAAATAGAATAATATTTTAATAAAAACTAGACCATTACAGAATATTTGTGGTATAATATAGTTTATAATTGAAAGAAAAGGTGGTAAAATTATGGACAAACTATTATCTTTATTAGAAGAAAATTCTCGTTTAACAAATGCACAATTAGCGACAATGTTAAATACAACAGAAGACGCAGTCGCCAAACAAATACAAGAATATGAACAAGCGGGAATTATTAAAGGATTTACCGCCATTATTGACAGAGAAAAAATTGACAAAGAATATGTAGTTGCAATTATTGAATTAAGTGTTACACCAAAACAAAACTATGGTTTTGAAGAAATTGCAAAAACAGTAGCAGAATACGAAGAAGTGGAAAGTGTATATTTAATGTCAGGAACATATGACTTAGCAGTTATAGTAAATGGTAAAACATTTAAAGATATAGCATTGTTTGTTGCAAAAAGATTATCAACATTAGAATCCGTTGTATCAACAGCAACACACTTCTTGCTCTCAAAATATAAAGAAAAAGGATTTATCATAGCAGGTGATGAAGAAGATGAGAGGAGAGTAATAAGTTAAGTTATGGATTACAATAAAGTATTATCTGATAAAGTAAAATCAATAAAACCGTCTGGTATCAGAAAGTTTTTTGATATAGCAAGTGAAATGGATAATGTTATATCACTAGGCGTAGGTGAACCAGATTTTAAAACACCATATTCTATAAGACAAGAAGCAATAGAAACTTTATCAAAAGGAAGAACAAAATATTCAGCAAACGCTGGATTATTAGAATTAAGAGAAGAAATCGCAAGATTTTTAGATAGAAAATACAACATAAAATATGATGCCAAAAAAGGAATATTAGTAACAGTTGGTGGTTCAGAAGCTATCGATTTAGCTATAAGAGCATTAGTAAATATTGGTGATGAAGTGTTAATACCAGAACCATCATTTGTTTGTTACACACCTATGGTAGAACTAGCACATGGTGTTCCAGTTCCAATAAGAACAAAAGAAGAAAATCATTTTAGATTAACAAAACAAGAATTATTAGAATCAATAACAGATAAAACAAAAGCTATAATACTTCCATATCCAAACAACCCAACTGGTGGTATTATGAAAAAAGAACATTTAGAAGAAATAGCAGAAGTTTTAAGAGAAAAAGATATAATAGTAATATCTGATGAAATATATTCAGAACTTACATATGGTCAAAAACATGTATCAATAGCATCTATTGACGGAATGTGGGAAAGAACTATTGTTATAAATGGATTTTCAAAAGCATACTCTATGACAGGTTGGAGATTAGGTTTTTGTGCTGGACCAATAGAGTTAATATCACAAATGACTAAAATCCATCAATTTGCTATAATGTGCGCACCAACAACAAGCCAATATGCAGCAGTAGAAGCTTTAAGAAATTGTGATGAAAGTATCAATGCAATGGTTGCAGAGTATGATGTAAGAAGAAGACTTGTTGTAGATAGTTTTAATAAATTAGGTCTTCATTGTTTTGAACCAGAAGGAGCATTTTATGTATTCCCATCAATAAAAAGCACCGGTATGACATCAGAGGAATTTTGTGAAAAATTATTATACTCACAAAGAGTTGCAGTAGTGCCAGGAAATGCTTTTGGTGATAGTGGCGAAGGATTTATAAGGGTATCTTATTCCTATTCAGTAAAACACTTATTAGAAGCTTTAAGAAGAATTGAAATATTTATAAAAGAAAATGAAAAATAAAAAATAAGGGTAAGTTTTTACTTGCCCTTATTTTTAAGTTTATAATAAAGAGGTAATATATGAGTAAAGTTAGTGTACAAATAAATAAAGTCTATGACTTAAACGAAATTAGCAAATCTGTCGAGTTTCATTTTAGTCAGTTTGATTTATATAACAAAATTAAACCAGAACAAAAAGTATTAATCAAACCAAATTTATTAATGAAAAGAACTCCAGAAGAATTTACAACTACACACCCATATTTAGTAGAAGCAGTAATAGTCGAATTAAATAAAATAGGTGTAAAAAATATAGTTGTAGCAGATAGTCCTGGGGGAATGTATACAAAACAAGCATTAAAAGGAATTTATGATGCAAGTGGTATGACAAAAGTTTGCGAAAAATATGATAATGTTGAACTTAATTTCACAACCACATTCGAAGATGTTCATAATGAAAATGGTAAACTTGTAAAATCATTTCCACTAATAACACCTGTTGTAAACGCAGATTTTATAATAGATGTTTGCAAACTAAAAACACATGCTATGACAGGTTTAAGTGGTGGAGTTAAAAACTTATTTGGTACAATACCAGGACTTACAAAGCCAGAATTTCACTGGAGATTTCCAGAAAAAGAAAAGTTTTGCAATATGCTAGTTGATTTATGTGAAACTGTAAAACCTAATTTTATCTTAGTTGACGCAATTCACGCTATGGAAGGTGACGGACCATCTGGTGGAACTAAAAAGGAATGTGGTTTAACAATAGCAAGTGACAATCCATATGAATTAGATTTAAGCTTATGCCATTTAATAGGTGTAGACTCAGATAAAATATTAACAGTTAAATCATCTATCGAAAGAGGTTTGTGTTGCAAAACATTAGAAGAAATAGAATTTGTTGGTGAAGAATTAAAACCACAAAACTTTGAAATACCACAAGATAAAACAATAGATTTTGTCGGACATATACCACAACCACTAAAGAAAATTTCAAAAGTATTAATTGACAAATTCTTCACTTCAAAACCTAAAATAAGAACAAAAGAATGTGTAGGTTGTGGAAAATGTGCAGAAAGCTGTCCTGCAAAAACAATAAGTATAATAGATAGAAAAGCACATATTGACTATAAAAATTGTATTAGTTGTTTTTGTTGTCACGAAATGTGTCCTATAAAAGTTATTGACATAAAACGTTCTAAGTTATTTAAAAAGTAGAGGGATAAACTATGGTAAAAGTTATAGCACCTGCTAAATTAAATTTTTTACTAGATATAATAGGTTTAGATGAAAAAAATTATCATTTAATGGAAATGATAATGCAAACAATAGACATATTTGATACAATCACAATCAAAGAAAGAACAGACAGTCAAATAACATTAGAATGTGATGATAAGTCTATTCCATGTGATGAAAGAAATATTTGCTATAAATGCGCAAAACTATTTTTAGAAAAAGTAAATATTAAAACAGGTGTAAATATAAATATTGAAAAAGTTATACCACAACAAGCAGGAATGGCAGGAGGAAGTGCTGACGGAGCTGGTGTGTTAGTTGGTTTAAATGAGTTATTTAAAACCGACTACACTATACAAGATTTATGTGATATAGGAGTAAAGGTTGGAGCAGATATTCCTTTTTGTCTAGTTGGAGGTACAGCTAAAGTAGAGGGAATAGGCGAAAAAATAACAAAAATATCTGAATTCAAAGGATACGATATATTAGTTGTAAAACCACAAGTTGGTATCAGCACAAAAGAAGCATTTGATACATTTGATAAACAAAATATTAAAGCTAGAAATAATATTGATTCTATGGTAAAAGCTATTGAAGAAAATAATATAAGCTTATTCTGCAAAAATATGTACAATGCATTAGAATTTGTAAGTGGTGTTAAAGAAATATCAGAAATTGAACAAATAATGATAGAAAACAAAGCTAAAGGAGCACTAATGACAGGTAGTGGCTCAGCAGTTTTTGGAATATTTGATAATACAGAAAGTGCTAAAAACTGTAAAGAATTATTATCTAAAAGATATCCTCAAACATATTTATGCCATACAGTAAATTATGGTGCAAAGGTAATAAAATATGAATAATAGTGAAATTTTGAAAATTGCAATGGAACAATCAGCAATAGATGCAAACTGTAACGCAGACGATTTTTTAAAACCTCAAAATATAATTGTTGAATCTATAAAAAATCCTAATGCAAGAAAATATCTTGATTTACCACTGGCATGTAATCTAATATCCTATGGTACAAATATTGTAGCGTCTATCGACCTTGAATACAAAGATATTGTAGAGAAATATATTAACAAGTATAATATTGAAGATTGTTTTGAAACTCCAAGTATGTATGTTTTAAATAAAGAATTTGAAAAGCACAATATGCAAGTATGCTTTATGGCAGAATATTTTTTACCAGATGTAAATTTCCTTTCAATTAAAGAATGTAAATATGAAATGAGAGTTTTAACTCAAAAAGATTTTTCTGATTTATATTTACCTCAATAGTCAAATGCATTGTGTGAAAAAAGAAGACACTTGGATGTATTGGCAGTAGGTGCATATAAAGATAATAAGTTAATTGGATTAGCAGGGTGTTCTGCTGATTGTGATACGATGTGGCAAATAGGAGTAGATGTTTTACCAGAAGAAAGAAAACAAGGAATAGCTACTGCTATAACAAGCAAACTAGCTATTGAGATTTTAAATAGAAATAAAGTTCCATTTTATTGTTGTGCATGGTCTAATGTCAAATCTGCTCGTAATGCTATAAAAAGTGGATTTCGTCCTGCTTGGGTAGAAATGACAATAAAGACAAAAGATTTTATTGAAAAATTAAATAAGTAATAATATTTGTAAATATGTATAAAATAAAAAATTCTGTCCATAATCAAAGCATAAAAGATAAAGGACGGATTAAAATGGAAAATTACAATATTTACTTACTAAAAATACAACAATTATTACTTAAAAGAAAAATAATAATTTCTATTGCAGTCGGATTACTTGCTAGTATAATAATAGCTACATTCACAGGATTTATGAACGACTGTCAAGAAATAAGACATAGTGTTTTTAGACTTCATATTTTAGCAAACTCTGATACAACAGAAGACCAAGAACTAAAATTAAAAGTCAGAGATAAAATTCTAGAAGAAACAGGATATTTATTTAAAGATGTAAAAAGCTCAAAAGAAGCCGAAAAAATCGCTAATGAAAATATGAATAAAATCATTGATGTAGCACAAAAAGAAGTTTATTCTCAAGGATATGACTATAAAGTAAATGCTTATGTATGCAATATGTACTTCAACACAAGAGATTACGAACAATTTTCTTTACCAGCAGGCAAATATGATGCACTAAGAGTTACTATAGGAGATGCTGAAGGGAAAAATTGGTGGTGTGTTTTATATCCATCTATGTGTCTACCAACAGCAAAGCCAAAAGAAAATTTAGAAAAATCAAACCTAGAAAAATCACAAACAGATATTATAGAACAACCACAAAAATACAAAGCACAATTTGCAATAGTAGAAATTTATGAAAGCATTAAAAATAAGATATTTGGATAAAATAAAAAGTATGTACTTTTAAAAGTGCATACTTTTTGTTATTATATATGTGGTTATAAAAAACAAAAGGAGGTTATGAAATGTTAAAATTTATAGCAGGCAGATCAGGTAGTGGCAAATCTGAAAATATATCACAAAAAATAACACAATTAACACAAGAAGATAAAAAAGTATTACTATTTGTACCTGAACAATATACATTTGAAATGGAAAAAAAATACTATGAAATATTAGGTAAATCATATAAAAATTTACAAGTAACAAGTTTTACAAGATATGCTTATCATACATTTAAAGAATATGGTGGCATAAGTGGAGATTATGCAGATGAAAGTATTAAATTAATATTAATGAGTTTAGCAATAGACCAAGTAAAAAGTGAATTAAAATCATATGATAAAGCAATAAAAAACATAAACTTTTCTAAAGAAATGTTGGCAATTGTAGAAGAATTAAAGCATGACGATTGTAACTGTGCAGAATTTGAAAAACATTCTAATTTAATTACAGAAGATAAATTGCTTTTAAGAGAAAAAACACAAGATATATCATTAATATATACTACATATGAAGCATTACTACAAAGAAATTATAAAGACTCTTTAGATGATTTAACAAAATTAGGACAAAAAGTAATAGAAAACGAATGTTTAAAAGATACTTACATATTTATTGATGAATTTAAAGCATTTACAGGCAGAGAACTAGAATTTATAAAAATAATGCTAAGTCAAGCAGTAGAAGTTACAGTATCTTTATGTATGTCAAAAGAAAAAGATGAACTTTTTGACCATACAAGAGAAACATATAATAGACTTAAAAATATAGCAAAACAAATAAACCAAAAAGTATGTGTTCCTGAATATCTTGAAGAAATCTATCGTTTTAAAAATGATGAATTAAAACATTTAGAAAAAAATGTTTTAAGAAGCATTATAAAAAAATACGATGAAGAAAACAACAATATCAAAGCTATAGTAGCCAAAAACGAATACGAAGAAAGCGAATATGTTGCATCTACAATATCAAATTTAGTAAGAGAAGAAAACTACAACTATAAAGATATGGTTATAGTTACAAGAGATTTAGAAAGCTATAAATCAAGTTTAGAAGTTGCGTTTTCAAATTATGATATTCCTCTATATTTAGATGAAAGAAAGTTAATCACACAAAATCCTTTAATGAGATTTATAAACATCGCATTAAACACTACACAAACAGGAATAAACACAGAAAGCATTTTAGCATTATTAAAATGCAGAGTTATGAATGTAAGCACAACGGATATCGCTAAATTAGAAAATTACAGTTATATCTGGAGCTTCAAACGAAAAGACTGGGAAAATGATTTCACTCTCAATATAAACGGTAAATCTGAAAATACAAAAGATAGTGAAATTGAAGAACTAGCAAAATTAAATTCAACAAGAAAAATACTAGTTGATGCAATAAAAAAATTAAACAAAGCATTACAATCTGAAAACATTGAAAAAATGGCAAAATCAGTTGCTGTATTTTTAGAAGAAACTGGTGTAAGAGAAAAAATAGAAGATAAAGTAGTATCATTAAACAAAGGAAATGCTGACGAAAAAGTAATTGCAGATGAATATGTATTTGTATGGAACACCATAGAAAACATACTAAAAATAATGTTACAAGTAATATCTGAGCAAAAAATAGATAAGAAAAAATTTATTGATATATTTAATTTAGTATCATCAAATTATGATATGGGTGTTATTCCTCAATCATTAGATTGTGTAATAGCAGGTGATGCACAAAGAATTAGAACAAACGAGCCAAAAGTGTTGTTTGTAATGGGTGTTAATGATAAAGTCTTTCCATATGTTCCAACTAACAACGGAGTTTATACACAAAATGAAAGAAAAAACTTAACAGAAATGTTTGGCATATTAAAAAGTGGTGATTTAACAGACAAAATAAAAGAAGAAAAATTTATCGCATATAAAACTTTAACTATACCAACACAAAAACTTTATATTACATCTAAAAAACTAAATGTAAAAGGTGACGACCAAATGAGGTCATATCTATACAATCAATTTACAAAAATGTTTGGTGATATTATTATTGATACTGAAGATTTGCCTCTTGATTATTTTTGTACTAATAAAAATACAGGGTTTAGCATACTATCTGATAACTTTAACCAAGATAACGAATATGTGGCAAGTTTAAAAGAATACTACTCATTGGATAGCGAATATAAAGATAGATTAGAATCTTTATTTAATGTATACAACAAAAAAGATCACCATATCAAAGATTTAGATTTAATAAATAAGATATTCTCTACAAATCCTACAATATCTCCAAGTAAAGTAGAAAGTTTTAATAAATGTAAATTTAAATATTTTTGTGAATACGGACTTAAAATAAAAGAACGCCAAAAAATAGAATTAAACGCTATAAATATTGGTAATATAGTTCACGAAGTTTTAGAGCATATCCTAAGAAATTTTGAATATTATATAGATTTAGAACAAGAAAAACGAGAAGAAAAAGTAAGAGAAAAAGTTCTTGAAATTTTTGAAGAAAAAGTAAAAATTCTAGGTGGCAATGAATTTATTACAAGTAGAGTAAAATATTTATATAAAAACTTAATGGCAACAACTATAATCGTTGTAAACAGAGTATTAGACGAAGTTAAATCTAGTGGATTTAAACCAGAAGATGTTGAATGCACAATAGGAAAAAATGGAGAAATTGCAGGTTATACACTACACAAAGGTGATATAACAATCACATTAGAAGGTAAAGTTGACAGAATAGATAAATTTATAGACAAAGATATGCAAGAATATATAAGAGTAATTGACTATAAAACAGGTAAAAAAGACTTTAGATTATCAGACATATATAATGGTGAAAATTTACAAATGTATATTTACTTAAAAGCACTTTTAAATTCTGATAAATACAAAAATTGCAAACCTGCTGGTGTACTATATATGAAAGCTACTAATTTACCTATTAAAGAAACATATGAAGAAGGTTCTTTAATAGAGCAATTATGTAATGAAACATATAAATTTATAGGAACAGTTTTACACAAAACAAGTGTTATAAAAGCAATAGAACCTGCTCTTGACGGAAAATTCGCTGATATAAAAATTAAAGGCAAACTAGAAAACGAAGACGACCCTATTGATAAAAAAAGTTTAAATGTCACAAAAGCATCTACTAAAAACATTGTTACAGAACTAGAACTGCAATATTTATTTGATTTAGTTGATAAGAAAATAGAAGAAATGGTAGATGATATTTATAGTGGAAATATTACTGCAAAACCATTCGGAAAACCTAATTTGTTGCCTTGCAATTACTGTTATTTAAAAAATAGATGTGGATATGAACAAGGTGACGAATTTAGAGAATATGAAAACTTATCAAGAGAAGATTTATTTAAAGATTTAGAAAATGAAGAAAAGGAGGAAAAATAAGATGGCTGGAGTTAAATTTACAAAAGCACAATCTGACGCAATAAATGTAAATTGTGGAAGTATACTTGTATCAGCTGGTGCAGGTAGTGGTAAAACTGCAGTATTAACACAAAGAGTAATAGAAAAGATAACTAACAAAGAAGACTATACTCCGGCAGACAGTATGCTTATTTCCACTTTTACAAAATCAGCTTCTGCAGAGATGAAACAAAGAATAGAAGAAAAACTAGAACAACTAATAAGCGAAAATCCAGAAGATGAATTCTTAAAAAGACAACAATTATTGTTATCAAATGCACAAATCAGTACAATACATTCATTGTGTCAAAGCATTATAAAAGATAACTATCACAAGCTTAACTTAGCATCTGGTTATAGAGTAGCTGATGAAAAAGAGATAAAAATATTAAAAGATAAGGTTTTAGATGAAATATTAGAACAAAATTATTTAAATGATGATGAAGACTTTACAAATCTAGCCAATATGTTTTCTTCAAAAGATGATAGCGCCTTAAAAGAATTATTCAATAATATATATATATTTATAGTATCATATCCATACCCATTAAATACTTTAGAGGAAATAACAAATGGATACATAGATATAAAACCATTAGAACAAACAAAGTGGTATAAAGTTATTTTTGAAATGATAAAGATATATACCTCTGAACTAGAAAAAATAGCTCTTAAAATATCTGAGTTTGCAAATATAAACGAACAAGATTTATCCCCAAAATTATGCGAGAATATAAAACTAGAGTGTAGTGATATCTTTATGTTTGCACAAAAACTTAAAGAAAAAGATATAATGTTATCTAAGATAAAAGAAATTATCCCTAAAAAAAATAGAGTAACAAGACGAAAACCAAAAGATTATGAGATAGCAGAAATAAGAGAAAAGGCATTTGTATTAATAAATGAAATAATCACAATACTTGATTTTAATGAAATTGACTATCAAAAAGATATGGAATATTTATCAAGTAGGGTTAAAGTTATAAAAAAAATAGTAGAAGATGTTTACACAACAATACAAAAAGAGAAAAAAGAAATATCTGTAATAGACTATAACGATATGGAGCATTTTGCTATACAGCTGTTAGTTGAATATAAAGACGGAAAATACATAAAAACTGATTTAGCAAAATCATTATCAGATCAATATAGCGAAATAATGGTTGATGAATGTCAAGACTTAAATTTATCTCAAAATATAATCTTCTGGGCACTTTCAAAAAGTTCTGACGAAGTTAGTGCTTATATGGATACAAATGAACTTTTAGCAGATAGTCAAAATCTATTTATGGTAGGAGATGTAAAGCAAAGTATTTATCGTTTCAGAGGAGCTAAACCAAAATTATTTGTAAAAAGAAAAGATATTTATAGTGACTATGATAAAGATACTCATAATGAAACAAGTTTAGCTAAAATAACACTAAAAGATAATTTTAGAAGTAGAAAAGAAGTAATAAACTCTGTAAATGCAATTTTTGAAAATATAATGACTCGAAATGTTGGCGATATAGATTATGATGAAAGTGAAAAGTTAATTCCTAGTGGTAGCTTTAAAGATACAAAAGGTGATAAAACAACAGAAGTTCATTTGATAAAAACAAATAATTGTGAAGATAAAGGAACAGAAGTTGAAGCTAAATATGTAGCAAAACTAATACAACAAATGGTTGATGACGGTTTTGAAATAGATGATAAAGGAACTGTCAGAAAATGTACATATAAAGATTTCTGTATACTTTTAAGAACAGCTAAAGGAAAAGTAGAGATATTCTCCGAAAAGCTAAAAGAATTGGGAATAGATAGTTATATTGCCAAAACACAAGGTTATTTAGAAAGATATGAAGTAGCAGTAATGCTTGATTTATTAAGAGTTATAGACAACCCTTTAATAGACACAGCACTTTTATCTATAATGATGTCACAAATGTTTGGTTTTACAGATGATGAAATAGCTAATATAAGAATAAAAAATACAAATCAACCACTTTATCTAAATTTATTAGATGAACAAAAAGCAGGTGATTTCAAAGTATCTAATCTACTTGCTACATTAGAATATTTAAGAGAAAAAGCTATAACAAATACAACAGATAAATTAATACAAATAATATTTGATAAAACAGACTTTTTACTTATGATGTCTGCAATGCCAAATGGTGAACAAAGAAAAGCAAACCTAAGATTATTAACAACATTAGCTCAAGAATATGAAGCTTTTGGAAGCTATGGTTTGAGTGGTTTTATAAGATATGTTGACAAAGCTGCACAAACAAATCACGATTTTGAAAGTGCAAATGCAATATCCGAAAAAGCTAATGTAGTTAAAATTGTTACAATACACAACTCCAAAGGGCTAGAATATCCAATTTGTATATTAGCTGATACTAATAAAAAGTTTAATGATTTAGACTCAAAAGGTGACTATGTATTAGACGAAACACTTGGTCTAGGTATAAAGACCATAATGAATGAACATCATAAAAAATATAATAACATCACAAATAAAGCAGCAAGATTATCAATACAAAAAGATAGTGCATCTGAAGAAATGAGAATACTTTATGTTGCGTTAACTAGAGCAAGAGAAAAATTGATTATAACAGCAAACTTTGAACAAAGTGCAAAAAAAGATTTGGAAGAAACTTTAGGAATAAATCTATTACCCGAAATGTGTAGTCGATATATAGAATGGCTTTTGATAGCAGGTAAAGACTCTACACAATTAAAACAAGAATTAGATTTAAAAACTATAGGAAGTGTTACAGATTTTCCTGTAAAATACAAATTAATAACAGATTTTAAAGATAACTGTGATGAACAATCTAGCGATAACAAACTAGATTATGAACAAAATTTCAATGAAAAAACAGTTGAAAATATAAAAGAAAAATTTAATTTTGTATACAAACGAAAAGAAGTAACACAAATTCCAGCAAAAGTTACAGTTACACAAATAGCAAAATCAAAACAGGATAATAAAATATTCAGCTTACCAAAAATGAAAATAGAAAAGCAAGAAAAATTAACAGGAGCACAAAAAGGTGATATATTACATAAATTTATGCAGTATGTTAATTTTGAAAATGCAAAAAATGATTTAGAAGTGGAATTAAACAGATTAAAAGAAAATGAGTTTTTAACACAAATGGAAATAGAAAATATAAATCAAAAAAATGTAAATATGTTTTTAAACTCCGATTTAATGCAAAGAATGTTAAACAGTCAAAAACTTCATAGAGAATATCAATTTATTTATCAAATCGATGCAAAAGAAGTCAATGAAGAAATATCAGATGAATTTGCAAAAGAAAAAGTTTTGATACAAGGTATAGCCGACTTAATAATAGAAGAAGACGATGGCATAATTATTGTAGACTATAAAACAGATTACTTAAATAATGAACAAGATTTTATAGATAGATATCAAAAGCAATTAGAAATATATAAAGATGCTATGAATAAATATTTTGATAAACCTGTAAAAGAATGTGTAATATATTCACTTCATATGGGAAAAGCTATAATTTTGTAATTTATACTTGCATTTTAAGGTAATATATGGTATTATATCCACAGACAAAAACAAATATTTAAAAAAGTGTTGACAAACACTATTTGTTATGATATAATATTTAAGAAAACAAAGCAGAACAGCATAAAACGTTCTCACCTATGGGTTCAAAATTGATACTGCATGGGTCAATACCTTAAAGTGTGTAATTTTATTACGACTAGATTTTGTGTATTGGAGCGTGGACTGTTCGGGGGTCTACGCTTTGTTTATTTATGAAAGGGCATGGAGGTGCTTTACAATTAGCAACAACAAAGAACTACTCATTAATGAGCAAATTCGCGAAAAAGAAATAAGAGTTGTAGATGCTGATGGTCAACAACTTGGTATAATGTCTTCTAAAGAAGCAGTAGAGATTGCTATTTCTAAAGGTTTAGATTTAGTAAATATTGCTCCTCAAGCGAAACCACCAGTTTGTAGAATTATGGATTATGGTAAATATCGCTATGAACAAGCAAAACGCGAAAAAGAAGCAAGAAAGAACCAAAAGACAATAGAAGTTAAAGAAGTAAGAATGTCACTAAACATTGATACACATGACTTCAATACAAAAGTAAATGCAGCTAAAAAGTTTTTAAAAGCAGGTAACAAAGTAAAAGTATCTGTTAGATATCGTGGTAGAGAGTTAGCTCATCCAGAACTCGGAAACGGCTTACTTGAACGCTTTAAAGATGATTGCAGTGAAGTTGGTGTGGTTGAGAAGCAACCAAAAATGGAAGGACGTAGCTTAACTATGTTTATTTCCGCAAAGTCCGCTAAGTAATAAAGTGAAATTTATTTCATTTTTGCTTATAAGTCAATAAGGAGGATATGACAATGTCTAAAGTTAAAACACATAGTGGAGCTAAAAAACGTTTTAAATTGACAAAAAATGGCAAAGTAAAACGTGCTCACGCATTTAAGTCTCACATCTTAAACAAAAAAACAACAAAACGTAAAAGAGGCTTACGTAAGGGTGCTTACGCTGACAAAACAAATGTTGCAGCTATCAAACAATTAATTCCTTACAAATAATAAAAAGAAAAAACGTAAAAAATTACACTGTACTTAGAAAAGTCTAGTACAAGTATACAATGGAGGTAAATACTATGGCTCGTATAAAAGGTGCTATGGCTACTCGTAAGAGAAGAAATAAAGTCCTTAAACTTGCAAAAGGTTACTGGGGCGGTAAATCTAAATTATTTAAAACAGCTAAAGAAGCTGTAATGAAATCTGGTCAATATGCTTATATTGGTCGTAAACAAAAGAAACGTAATTTCAGACAATTATGGATCACAAGAATTTCTGCTGGTTGTAAAATGAATGGTATGAACTACTCAACATTTATGAACGGCCTTAAAAAAGCAAACATTACATTAAACCGTAAAATGTTATCTGAAATCGCTGCTAATGACGCTGCTGCTTTCACAACACTTTGCGAAAAAGCTAAAGAAGCTTTAAAATAATGAGTTAATAACGCCCGCGTCAACAAAATTGACTCGGGCGTGTTTTCGTATTTTAAAAGTAGGAGAATGTAAATTGGAAACAATAACATCAAACACAAATGCAAATATAAAAGAGTATGTAAAATTAAGAGATTCAAAATCTTTTAGAAACAAAAATAACTTATTTGTAGTAGAAAGTGTAAAACTTTTAAATGAAGCAATAGATAGTGGAATTATTATAAAAAAAGCTTTTGTAACATCGCTTAGCAAAGAAAAAAACTATGAGATATTACAAAGTCTTTTTGAGAAAAGTAAAAAAAATACAGAAAAAGCAAAACTTTATGAGATAACACAAGATATAGAAAAAAAACTAACAATTACTGGAAATTCACAAGGTGTTTTTGCAATATGTGAAAAGCTTGACAAAAATGATGTTTTAGATACAATAAACATACAAGGCAAGTATGTCTTTTTATCTCATTTACAAGATACTGGCAATGTTGGTACAATTATAAGAACTGCTTTAGCTTTAGGTTTAAACGGAATAATAGTATCAAAAGATACCTGCGATTTATATAGTTTGAAAGTATTAAGAGCTAGTATGGGTAGTGTTTTTAGAATTAAATGGTACGAAAGTGAAAATGTTGTAGAAGATTTAAAACAATTAAGCAAACATTTTAAAACATACTCAGCAGTTTTAGATAAAACAGCAACAGACTTATTAGATGTAAATTTCTCTAAAAATAGCATCATTGTTATAGGAAATGAAGGAAATGGATTAGATATAGAAGAAATCAATGCTTGTACAGATAAAATAACTATATCTATGAAAGGAAATGCTGAATCATTAAATGCCGGTATTGCTTCTAGTATATTAATGTGGGAAATGATGAAAAATAATTAAAATTTTAGGTGAGAGTTTTATGAAAAAGTATTGGATATGGTTATCACAATCATTTCCATACGGCAGTGAAACACCAAGAAATCTTTTAAGTGTATTTAAAAGACCTGATAAAATTTACAATGCAACACAAGAAGAATTAGAAAAATTAGATTTTTTAACACAAAAAGATATCGTATCTTTAAACAGAACTAGCTTAGAAAGAGCAGAAAACATACTAAATGACTGTAACAATAAGAAAATAAAAGTGGTATGTTTTGACGACGAAAAATATCCTAAACGACTCAAAAACATATATGGTGCACCTATGGTTATATATGTTTTAGGTAATATTGATGGGATAGACGAACAAGTTGCAATTTCAGTTGTGGGAACTAGAGTAGCAAGTGAATATTCTATGAAAACACTAAAAAGATTATGTGATGACTTAGTAAAATGTGATGTGTTGTTAATTAGTGGGTGTGCTGTTGGAATTGATAGCGTAGCACATAAAAGTGCTGTAGATAATAAGAAAAGAACTATAGCAGTGTTAGGTTGTGGCTTAGACATAAACTATCCTGTAGAAAATAGAGATTTAAAAGTAGAAATATTAAAAAATGGTGGAGCATTGATAAGTGAATATCCACCAAAAACAGCTGTTAAAGGCTCAAATTTTCCTATAAGAAATAGAATAATATCAGCACTGTCTTGTGGAGTGTTAATAGGTCAAGCACCATATAGAAGTGGTTCGTTAATAACAGCTAATTATGCTTTAGAACAAGGTAAAGATGTGTTTTGTATTCCTCCAAGAGATATTTATGATAAAAATTATTCTGGTGTAAGTAATTTGATTAGAGATGGTGCTACAAGTGTTTTCGGAGCAGAAGATATATTATATGAATATTTAAACGATTATCCAGAAAAGTTGAATTTAGAAAAAATTATACTAAATACTAAACACAAAAAATCAGAAGTAAAAATGTTAGTGGAAAAATATCTTCCTAAAGAAAACAAGAAAAAAATTATGAAAACTTCAGATATTGAAGATATTTTGGAATATAAAAAGACAAGAAAAAAAGAAATTTTACAAAATTGTAGTGATGATCACAAAAAAATATTTTATTTGTTGACAGAATCTCCACAAATTATAGACGATATTGTGATAAAATCAGAAATGCCTATGGCAAAAGTTTCCATGATATTATTAGAATTGGAAATGAGAGGATTAATAAACTCCCATTCTGGTGGCATATACACTGCAAATAAATTATAATGGAAAATAATAACTAAAAATTAGTTTTAAATATAGATTTAAGGTGAGATAAAATGGCAGATAAAGATATAAATATAGAAGAAAAAGAAATTGAAAAAGAAACCAAAAAAACAACAAAAAAAGTTACTGCAAAGAAAACTACAACAAAAAAAACTACTGCAAAGAAAAAGACAGTAAAAAAGAAAAAATTAGTAATAGTTGAGTCCCCAGCAAAAGCTAAAACAATAAAAAAATATCTAGGTACAGGATATGAAGTATTAGCATCTATGGGACATGTTCGAGATTTACCAAAAAGCAAACTAGGTGTAGATATAGAAAATAATTTTGAACCACAATATACAAACATAAGAAAACAATCAGCAGTAATAAAAGAGTTAAAAAATGCTTCAAAAAATAGTAGTGAAGTATTTTTAGCAACTGACCCTGATAGAGAAGGGGAAGCGATTAGTTGGCATTTATCAAATATTTTAAAATTAGATGAAAATGCAACAAATCGTGTAACATTTAATGAAATTACAAAAACAGGTGTTAAAAGTGGAATGGCATCTCCAAGACAACTCGACATGGACTTGATAAATGCTCAACAAACACGAAGAATACTTGACCGTCTAGTAGGTTATAAACTAAGTCCTTTATTATGGAAAAAAATAAGACGAGGTTTATCAGCTGGTAGAGTTCAATCTGTTGTCGTTAGTTTAATTGTTGATAGAGAGAATGAAATAAGAAACTTCATTCCAGAAGAATACTGGACAATTGATGTTGAACTAAAAGCTGGAGAAGGTAAAAACTCTGTATTTACAGCAAAATTCTATGGCAAAGACGGACAAAAAATAGAATTAAAAAATAAAGAAGAAACTGATGCAATTTTAAAAGCACTTGAAAATGCAAGTTATATTGTTGATGAAATTAAACTAGGTAAACGCAAAAGAAAACCAGCGCCACCATTTATAACATCAACTTTACAACAAGATGCATCAAGAAAATTAGGTTTTCAATCAAGAAGAACAATGAAAGCTGCTCAAGAATTATATGAAGGGGTAGATGTTGAAGGATTTGGAACACTTGGTCTTATCACTTATATGAGAACAGACTCTCTAAGAATTTCAGAAGAAGCTAAAAAAGCTGCTAGTGACTATATCTTAGAAAAATATGGAGATAAATACTTACCTGAAAGTCCAAGAGTGTATAAAACAAAAGCAAATGCACAAGACGGACATGAAGCTATTAGACCATCAACACCAAGTATTACTCCACAAATGGCAAAAGACAGCTTAACATCTGACCAATACAAAATTTATAAATTAGTTTGGGAAAGATTTATTGCAAGCCAAATGGCAGACTGTGTATTAAATACAGTACAAGCAACTATAGGTGCAAATGGGTATCAATTTAAAGCATCTGGATATTCAGTAGACTTTGACGGATTTACAGCTCTTTATGAAGAAAGCAAAGACGAAGAAAGTAAAGATGCAGGAATGTTGCCACAAATGGAAAAAGATGATGTTTTAGATTTACAAAAAATTGCTGGAAACCAACACTTTACACAACCACCAGCAAGATATACAGAAGCATCATTAATTAAAACATTGGAAGAAAATGGAATTGGTCGTCCTAGTACATATTCTCCTACAATTACAACAGTAATAGCAAGGGAATATATAGAAAGAGACGGTAAGCAATTAGTTCCAACAACATTAGGTGAAGTAACAACAAAACTAATAAAAGAACATTTTAATAAATTTGTTGATGTAGATTTTACTGCTAATATGGAAACTGATTTGGATAAAATTGAATCAGGTGAAGAAAACTGGAAAGACACACTAAAAGAATTTTATGCAGGATTTTCTAAATCATTAGAAGAAGCAGAAAAGAATATTGGTGAAGAAAAAATAGTATTACCAGATGAAGTTACAGACGAAGTTTGCGAAATTTGTGGAAGACAAATGGTAGTAAAAGTTGGACGCTTTGGAAAATTCTTAGCATGTCCTGGTTATCCAGAATGTAAATTCACAAAGAAAATTGTAACTAAAACAAGTGGTGAATGTCCAATATGTGGTGGAAAGATTGTAGAACAAAAGAGTAAAAAAGGTAAAAAATTCTTTGGTTGTAGCAATTATCCAGAATGTACATTTATGACATGGGATACACCAACTAATGACAAATGTCCAAATTGTGGAAAAACACTATTTAAAAAAGCTGGTAGAAACGGCAGAATATACTGTGCAAACGAACAATGTGGATATGAAAAGGAAAGTAAAGCAGATGAATAAAAAAGTAAGTGTAATCGGTGCAGGATTAGCAGGTTGTGAAGCAGCTTATCAACTTGCTAACAACGGCATAAAAGTTGATTTATACGAGATGAAACCAAAAAAATATACTCCTGCACATAGTTATGAAGGATTTGCAGAGCTTGTATGCTCAAACTCATTAAAAGCATCAAGGATAGATTCTGCAGCTGGATTATTAAAAGAAGAAATGAGAAGGCTTGGTTCTATTACAATGGAAAGTGCTGCTCTTTGTGCTGTACCAGCAGGTGGAGCATTAGCAGTAAATAGAACAGAGTTTTCAGATTATATAACACAAAAAATTAAATCTCACGAGAATATCAATGTAATAGAGGAAGAAGTTACTAAAATTCCTGACGGTATAGTTGTAATAGCAACAGGTCCACTAACTTCTGACGACTTTGCAAAAAGTATTATGGAATTAGTTCAAGAGGATAGACTAAGCTTTTTTGATGCTGCAGCTCCAATCATTTCAGCAGAAAGCATTGACAGAAATATAGTTTTTGAAGCATCAAGATATGGCAAAGGTGATAGTGATGACTACTTAAACTGCCCTATGAACAAAGAAGAATATGAAAGATTTCATGAAGCTCTTATAAATGCTGAAAGTGCACCACTAAAAGAAATTGATAAAAGAGATTTCAAAGTGTATGAAGGTTGTATGCCAATAGAAGTATTAGCAAAAAGAGGAACTGACTCTATTAGATTTGGTCCGTTAAAACCAGTAGGTTTAACAGATCCTCGTACAGGTCATAGACCATGGGCATGTGTACAGCTTAGAAAAGAAAACAAAGAAGCTACAATGTACAATTTAGTAGGTTTTCAAACAAATTTAAAATGGGGCGAACAAAAAAGAGTATTTTCAATGATACCTGGTCTTGAAAATGCAGAATTTTATAGATATGGTGTAATGCATAGAAATACATTTTTAAATAGTCCTAAATTACTAGACAGATATTTTAGATTAAGAAAAAATCATAATATCTTTTTTGCAGGTCAAATAACAGGTGTAGAAGGATATATAGAAAGTGCAGCAAGTGGTATATATGTAGGATTTAACATATCAAGAATGTTAAATGGAAAAGAATTTTTGGATATGCCAAAAGAAACAATGTTAGGTGCATTAAGTTTATATATCAGCGATGAAAATGTAAAAGATTTTCAGCCTATGGGAAGCAATATGGGAATATTGCCAAGTTTACCTGAAAGAATTAAAGATAAAAAATTAAGATATGCAACTATTGCTAATATAGGGCTAGAAAAAATGGAAGAAGCATTAGACAAATTAGATTAAATATTTTAGATATAGGTTGATGTTTTCAGCCTATATCTAAAGTTAAATTAAAGGAGTTAGAGTATTATGAGAATAGTTGTAGACGGATTTGGTGGCGATAATGCGCCATTAGCAGTATTACAAGGTGCAGAGCTAGCAGTAAAAGAATATGGTGTAGATATAACCATAACAGGTGATGAAAATATAATAAAAAAGGTAGCACAAGAAAATAATATCAGCTTAGATAAAATGACCATTGTACATACGACTGATGTAATAGAAGTATGTGAAGACCCAACAACAATATTAAAAGAACATTCAGAAAGCTCAATGGCTGTTGCTATGAAATTGGTTGCAAGTGGCGCAGCAGATGCATTTGTAAGTGCAGGTAGCACAGGAGCAATCGTTGTTGGTGCATCACTAATAGTTAAAAGAATAAAAGGTGTTAAGCGTCCAACAATAGCTACAATAATGCCTTGTAAAAATGGTTGTTTTATGTTGGTTGACGGTGGAGCTAACTTAGATTGCAGACCTGAAATGCTAGTACAATTTGCGACAATGGGTAGTATTTACATGAACAAAATCCAAAAAGTAGATAATGTAAGAGTAGGTCTTGTGAATGTAGGTGCTGAAGAAACAAAAGGTAGAGATTTACAAATTGAAACATACCACTTATTAAAAAACTCTGATTTAAACTTTATAGGAAATATTGAAGCTAGAGATATTCCATTAAATGGCGCAGATGTAGTAGTTACTGATGGTTTTACAGGTAATGTTATATTAAAAATGGCAGAAGGTATGGGTAAATTCTTTACAGATATCTTAAAAGGAATGTTCACAAATAGTTTTCTAGGCAAACTAGGAGCATTGTGTGTACTAAAAGATATAAAATCTTTGAAGAAAACTATGGATTATAAAGAATATGGCGGAGCTCCATTATTAGGTGCATCAAAACCTGTAATAAAAGCACATGGTAGTTCTGATAAAATAGCATTTAAAAATGCAATAAGACAAGCAATAGCGTATGTAGATTGCGATGTAACAGGTGAAATAACAAAAGCAATATCAAAAGAAAAAGAAAGTAAATAGAGGTGATTTTTTTGACAGAGTTTGAACACCAAATACAATATCATTATGTAAATGGACGACTAATGTCAGAAGCGTTAACACACTCATCATATGTAAATGAGGGTAGAAAACATATAAAAAACAATCAAAGACTAGAATTTTTAGGCGACTCAGTTTTATCAATAATAGTTGCACAACATTTATTTGAACATTACACACATTTACCAGAAGGTGAACTTACAAAACTTAGAGCATCTTTAGTATGTGAAAAAAGTTTGCATAAATTTGCATTGAGTATTAACTTAGGAAAATATTTAGTATTGGGTAAAGGTGAAGAAAATACAGGTGGTAGAGAAAGACCATCAATACTAGCAGACGCATTTGAAGCAGTTATAGCATCAATATATTTAGATGGTGGATTAGAAAAAGCAAGAGAATTTGTATTGAGATTTATCCCAACAGATTTAGATGTAGAAAAAGTTACATATGTAAGCGATTATAAAACAGCTCTACAAGAAATTATCCAAAAAAATAAAGAAGAAAAAATAGAGTATGTAATCGTAGGAGAAAAAGGTCCAGACCACAATAAAACTTTTACAGTTGAAGTACACTTAAATTCTAATGTTATAGGAGTAGGCGAAGGCAGAAGCAAAAAACAAGCTGAACAAGTGGCAGCACAACAAGCCTTAGCTTTAATGGGATATGAAACATAGTAATATAGCAATATTTATCCCTCATCTAGGTTGTCCAAACCAATGTAGTTTTTGTAACCAAAACACAATAACAGGACATAAAAAATCTCCAACACCACAAGAAGTTGAACTAGAAATAGAACAAGCTATATCTAAATTAAATGGAGATTTTAACAATACTGAAATCGCATTTTTTGGTGGTAGTTTTACAGCCATAAATAGAGATTATATGTTAGCATTGCTAAAAATAGCTAAAAAGCATGTTATCAAATATTCATTAAAAGGGATAAGAATTTCTACAAGACCTGACTGTATAGATACAGAAATATTAGATATATTAAAAGAACATAAAGTTACTGCAATAGAGCTTGGTGCTCAAAGTATGGTCGATAGAATATTACAAATGAATTATAGAGGACATACCAGTAAAGATGTAGAAGATGCCAGCAAGATGATAAAAGAATATGGCTTTGAACTTGGTCTACAAATGATGATTGGATTATATGGAGAAACTAAAGAAGATACTTTTATAACAGCAGATAAAATAATATCTTTAAAACCTAATACTGTAAGAATATATCCAACAGTAATATTAAAAAATACTTATTTAGAAAAAGTATTTTTATCAGGAGAATATAAAGTATTTTCTTTAGAAGATAGTGTTGAAATTTGTGCAAAGCTTTTAAAAGATTTCACAGATAATAACATAAAGGTAATAAAACTAGGTCTTCATTCTTCAGAAGAAGTAGAAGAAAATATGGTAGGAGGTATCTACCATCAAGCATTTAGAGAATTGTGTGAAAGTAAAATATATTTACAAAATACACTAAACCTTATTAAACAAGAAGATATAAAAAATGGAGATAAATGCTTAATAACTGTAAATCCAAAAGCTATATCAAAAATGGTAGGTCAAAAAAGAAATAATATCAAAGCGATAGAAAATCTTGGTTTACAAGTAAGTATAAACCAAGATAGTTCACTAAAAGAATTTGAAGTTTTGGTTAAAAAGATATAATAAATTAAAGGACAGTGCATATGGTATTAAAATATCTGGAAATACAAGGTTTTAAATCATTCCCTGATAAAACTAAAATAACTTTTAATCAAGGCTTAACAGCAGTGGTAGGGCCTAATGGTAGTGGTAAAAGTAATATATCTGATGCTATAAGATGGGTAATGGGAGAACAATCAAACAAAAGTTTGAGAGGTTCTAACATGGAAGATGTTATCTTTACAGGTACTAAAACAAGAAAATCACAAGGATTTGCACAAGTATCATTATCAATAGATAACACAGATAGAACATTACCTGTTGAAAAAGATGAAGTAATAATCACAAGAAGATATTCTCGTTCAGGTGATAGTGACTATTTAATAAACGGCTCTAATGTAAGACTTAAAGATATAAATGAGTTGTTTATGGATACTGGTCTTGGTAAAGACGGTTATGCTATGGTAGGTCAAGGCAGAATTGCTGAAATAGTACAATCTAAAAGTGATGAAAGAAGAATCATTTTTGAAGAAGCAGCAGGTATATCAAAATTCCGTTCAAGAAGAAACGAAGCTCAAAAGAAACTAAATTTAGCTGAAGAAAATTTAGTAAGATTAAGAGATATTTTAAGTGAATTAGAAGGACGAGTTGAACCTTTAAGAATACAATCAGAAAAAGCAAAAGAATTTATAGAATTATCTGATAAAAAGAAAACTGCTGAAATTTCTATATGGTTTAATACTTTGGAACAATCTAATAAATTATTAAAAGATGAATCTGACAAAATATTAGCAAGAAATATTGAACATAAAGAAGTAGAAACAGAAATAGAAAAAGTAGAGCAAGAAATACAATCTATATATGATTTAATGCAACAATGTCTAGTTGATATAGATAATTTAAGAAAAGAAAAAGATAATTGTGAACAAGAAATATCACAAGCTCAAGCAAATTTAGCAGTATGTGAAAATAACATACTACATAATAACAACAATAAAGAAAGAATTATTAAAGAAATAGAAAGCTATAATAATTCTCAAGAAAATTTAAAATTAGAGCTAATAAAAAACCAAGAAGAAAAATTAATTAACTCTAATAAAGTTAAAGATATAAATTCTCAAATAAAAGAAAAAGAGCAACAACTCTTATTATTAAGTCAAAGAAGTGAAGATTTTTCTAGCAGTGCTACACTATTAAATACTAAAATAAACAATCTAAACATAACTCAATCAGAATATAGAATGACTTTAAATCAACTTAGAACTCAAGTTGAAGAAGAAAAACTACGATTTGAAAATAATAATAGTAACCTTGAAAATAGAAAAGAAAACTTAAAGTATATTGAGGAAGAATTCGAAAATGCAAATGAATTATCAAATCATTTAAAAAACAAACTTACAGAATACAACAATATTTTACAAGGTTATAGGTTAAAATTAAAATCAAAGAATGATGATTTATTAGAACATCAAAAAGAATATTCTAAACAAGAGTTTAAAGCTAAAGAAAAAATACAAAAAGCAAATTTACTACAAGATTTAGAAAAAAATCTTGAAGGATTTGCTTATAGTGTAAAGTCTGTGCTTAATAAATCAAAACAAGGAGTTTTGAGTGGTATTTTAGGAACAGTATCTCAACTTATCACAGTTCCACAAGAATATCAAACAGCAATAGAAATAGCAATAGGACAAGCTTTACAGAATATTGTTGTTGAAACAGAAGAAGATGGTAAAAAAGCTATAAACTACTTAAAAAGAGAAAACTCTGGTAGAGCAACATTTTTACCACTAACATCTGTAAAGGGCAATCGCTTAACACAAAATGGTGTTGAAAACGAGCAAGGGTTTATATCTATAGGTAGTGATTTACTAAAATTTGATAGTAAATATCAAGGTATAGTAAATTACTTGCTAGGTAGAATAGTAATTGTAGACAATATAGATAATGCTGTTTTAATAGCTAAAAAATATAATTATAAATTTAAAATAGTAACACTTGACGGTCAAGTATTAAATGTAGGTGGTGCTATGACTGGTGGTTCTAAAAATAAATCTCAAGGATTTTTAAGCAGAAAAACAGACATAGACAACCTTTTAAAAGAAGCTGAAACAATACGACAAGAGTGTCTACAAATGAAAGAAGTTGAAGGTAGAAAACTAGAAGAAATTTCTACAATCAAGAGAAAAATATCAAAAGTTGAAAATGAAATAATAACTGTAAATCAAGATATAATTCGATGTGAAGGTGAACAAAAAAGATTATCTTTGCAAATAGAGCAAGAAAAACAGTTATTAACAGAAATGCTATCTGGTTTATCAAATTACAAAGATAAAATGGATAGTTTAAAAAATAAAATCGAAGATACTAATAATTTGTTATTAGATATAGATAAAAAACTTGAAGAAGCAAAACAAAAGTTAAAATCTGTAGAAGGTCAAAGCGATGACTATTTAGAAAATAAAAACAAATTATTAGAAGAAATATCAAATTTAAAATATCTAAAAATTGAAATACAAAAAGATATAGAAAATCTAAATAACTTAATTGATAATCTACAAAACAAAAATGATACAAGTAATGAGCAATTAACAAGATTAAATCAAGAGTTATTACAAATACAAAACACAAATTCTGAAATAGAAAAAAATATCTCAGAAAATAAATTGTTGATAAACACTTTAAAAGAAAAATCTAAAAACTCTGAAATAGAAGTTTCAAATAAGATGAAGCTTAGAAATGAACTTGAAGAAAAAACAACAATTCTAAGAAAAGACGAAAAAGTTTTATCAGTTCAAAAAGAAAGATTGTCACAACAACTAGCAAGACTCGAAGAAAGAAAATTGTCTATACAAAAAGAATATGATATAATCATTGGTAAATTGTGGGACGAATATCAACTAACAAAGAGTGAAGCTATGCAGTATTGTATTGAAGTTGATGACATATCAAAACTCAATAGAGATTTAGTTTCATTAAAACAAAAAATAAGAGCATTGGGAAGTGTAAATGTATCTGCTATAGATGAGTATAAAGAAGTATCAGAAAGATACGAGTTTTTGAATAACCAAATAAAAGATGTAGAACATTCAAAAGCAGAATTACTCAAAATGATAGAAGAACTAACACAAACAATGAAGGAAATATTCTTACAAAACTTTAATTTAATAAATTCTAATTTCAAACGAATATTTGTTGAATTGTTTGGTGGAGGAAAAGCAGAGCTTAAATTGGTAGATGACTCAGACATATTAAACTGTGGCATAGAAATATTTGTTGAACCACCTGGAAAAATAATAAAAAGTTTAAGTTTATTATCTGGTGGAGAACAAGCTTTTATTGCAATTGCAATATATTTTGCTATACTAAAAGTAAGACCTGCGCCATTCTGTGTACTAGATGAAATAGAAGCAGCTCTTGATGATGTTAATGTAAGCAAATATGCAAAATATTTAAGACTGATGAGTGATAATACACAATTTATAATGATAACTCACCGTAGAGGTACAATGGAAGAAGCAGATGTTTTATATGGTGTAACAATGCAAGAAGACGGTATCTCAAAAGTATTGCAACTAAATGTTAGTGAGATAGAAAGCAAAATGGAACTAGAGTAAAAGGAGATATAGTATGGGATTTTTTGATAAAATTAAGCAAGGACTTAAAAAGACAAAAGATTCAATGGTAAAACAAGTAGAAACACTAATTCACTCTTTTACCAAAATAGATGAAGAATTTTTTGAAGAATTAGAAGAAACATTAATTATGTCCGATGTTGGTGTGTCAACATCAGTAAAGATATGTGAAAAATTAAGAGCAAAAGTAAAAGAAACTGGCGAAACAGACCCAAATAATATCAAAGGTATGATAAAAGAAATTATTTGTGAAATGTTAGCAGGTGGAGAAGAATTAAACATATCTACACAACCATCAATGATTTTAGTTATAGGTGTAAACGGAGTTGGTAAAACAACAACAATAGGTAAACTTGCATATGACTTAAAATCAAAAGGTAAAAAAGTTATATTAGGTGCAGCTGATACATTCAGAGCAGCAGCTATTGAACAACTAGAAATATGGAGCGATAGAGCTGGTGTTGATATAATCAAACATAAAGAAGGTGCAGACCCAGCAGCTGTAGTGTTTGATACAATCAGTGCAGGTAAATCTAGAAAAGCAGATGTAATAATTTGTGATACAGCAGGAAGATTGCACAATAAAAAACATCTAATGGATGAACTTGCAAAAATAGGTAGAGTAATCGACAGAGAATTAGAAAATGCAGATAAAGAAATACTACTTGTTTTAGATGCAACTACTGGACAAAATGCAGTAAATCAAGCAAAACAATTCAAAGAAGCAGCTGGAATTACAGGTATTGTTTTAACAAAACTTGACGGAACAGCTAGAGGTGGTATTGTAATAGCTATAAAAGAAGAATTAGGCCTACCAGTAAAATATATTGGAGTAGGTGAACAAATAGACGACTTACAACCATTTGACCCTAAAGCTTTTGCAGATGCTTTATTTGACTAGTTAAAGAAAGCGAGAATAAGATTTATGAAAGTAGTAATAGCAACAAAAAACAATCATAAACTAGTTGAGTTTAAAAGAATATTAGAACCATTGGGTTATGAAGTTTTATCACAAGCTGATGTAAATATTGATATTGATGTTGAAGAAACAGCAACTACATTTGAAGGAAACTCTGCTTTAAAAGCAAAAGCAATATATGATGCAACTAAAATGATAACTATTGCAGATGACTCTGGATTAGAAGTTGATTATTTAAATGGAGAACCTGGCGTTTATTCAGCTAGATATGGTGGAGAAGGTAAAAACGACAAAGATAGATGTAATCTAGTATTAGAAAAAATGCAAGGTGTTGAAAAAGAAAAAAGAACAGCACGATTTGTATGTGCAATACATATGATTATGTCTGAAGAAGATCAAAGAACATACAAAGGTGTTTGCGAAGGATATATAGGCTTTGACTTTAAAGGTGACAACGGCTTTGGATATGACCCTATCTTTATGGTGAATGATAATGATAGTTTTGCTACATTATCAGGAGAAGAAAAAGACAAGCTAAGTCACAGAGGAAAAGCTTTACAAAAAATGGAAGCTGATTTAAAACAAAAATAATATAGAAAAAGAGGTTATTATATGTTAACAAGTAAACAAAGAGCAAACTTGCGTTCAAAAGCAAATTCAATGGAAACAATTTTACAAGTAGGAAAAAGTGGTGTAGGAGATACACTAGTAAAACAAGTTGAAGATGCGTTATTAGCAAGAGAAATGATAAAAATAAAAGTTTTAGAAAACTCATTATTAACAGCAAGAGAAGTAGCAACAGAATTATCAGAAAAAACTGGTTGTGATGTAGTTCAAGTTATAGGTACAAGATTAGTTTTATTTAAAAGAAACAATAAAAAACCAATTTATGATTTAGACTAATCAAAGTATATCAACTGTAAAATAATACTGGAGGAAAACTATGAATCGCATTGCAATATTTGGTGGAACATTTAATCCTATACATAAAGGTCATATTAATTTATGTTTAGAATGTAATGAATATTTTAATTTTGATAAAATACTATTAATACCAACAAATATCCCACCACACAAACAAGTAAAAGAATTAGCCACTAATTACCAAAGATTAAAAATGTGTAAATTAGCTATAAAAAACAAACCATTGTTTGAAGTTAACGATATTGAAATGCGATTATCCGGTATAAGCTATACCATTAATACAATAAAAGAAATTCAAAATAAATATCCTAATAGCCAATTATATTTAATAATTGGAAGTGATATGTTATTTATGTTTAATAGATGGTATGAATATAAAGAAATACTAAATAGGGTAATACTAATAGTTGGTGCAAGACAAGATAATGAATATCAAAAAATGATAGACTATGTAAAAAACGAATTAAATAATAATAAAAATGTAAAAATAATAAAAATAAAAACGGTTGAAATATCATCTACACAAATAAGAAATGAATTAAAAAATAAAGTAAACCCATCATTACTAGATAGTAGAGTTTATGAATATATAGTAAAAAATAATATATATATTTCTTAAATAGTAGAAAGGTGTTGAAAAAAATGATAAAATTAGAGCTAGAAAATGTAGCTAAAAAAAATTTGTCAAAATATCGTTTAACACACAGCATAAATGTAGAAAAACAAGCTAGTATTTTAGCACAAAAATATGATGAAGACATACAAAAATGTGAAATAGCTGGGATTTTACATGATATAACTAAAGAATTTGATGATGAAACTCAATTGCAAATGATGTTAAAATCTGATATAATCATACCTGATATCGTATTAAGAACACCAAAACTATATCACTCAGTGACAGGTATGATATATGCAAAACAAGAATTAAATATTCAAGATGAAGATATATTAAATGCAATAAGATATCATACAACAGCTAGAGCAAATATGTCTAAACTAGAAAAGATTATTTATATAGCAGATGGAACTTCTATAGACAGAACATATGAAGAAGCAGAACATTTTAGAGAATTATCTTTTGTGGATTTAGACTTATGTATGTTTGAAATGATAAAATTTACTATGCAGTATTTAATAAAAGATAACAATCTTATTCCGATAGATACAATACAAGCATATAACGAATACGCCTTAAAGCTAAAAAGTAAAAAATAACATCTTATCTACGGGATAAAGTAAGGAGTTTCTATGAGAGATAACAGAAATGAAAGAAACAACTCTAGAAATACAAATCAAAGAGTAGTTAGAGGTTCAAGCAGGCCTACGAATAATTATAATCAGCGATATTCAAATCCAAGAAATTATGATTATTATGAAAGGCAATCACGACAACCAAACAGACGAAGACAAGACCCTAGATATAACAATAGTTATGATTATCCTAATAACAGGACTGTAGTTAAAAGGAAAAGAAGACTAAACAAAAAAGGGAAATTTGTCATAACATTATTTATATTAATGTTAACAGCAATAGTTGGATATTTTGTATTGTTTAATATGCAACTATTTAATGGAGAAGTTGGTGGACTGTTCAAAGGAATAGGTACTCCTGATGATCTAAAAGGTAAACAGGTAAATTTTTTAGTATTAGGTATAGCAGATGACCCTAATGAAAGAGAACAAACAAGACTTACTGACTTAATGGCGGTAGTATCTGTAGATTTTGAAAACGATGAAGCTAATGTTTTACAAATACCAAGAGATACATTCATAGGTGATGAAACGCCAACGGGAAAAATGAACGCAATATATAATCGTGACCCTGACTATTGGGATTATCATGGATTAGAAGGTTTATCCAAAATGATAAACGAAATGTTTAAACTCACTATAGACCATTATGTAACTATGGATATGGAAGGATTTAGAGATATAGTAGATGCTATTGGTGGAGTAACAATGAATGTTCCAGCTGATGTGGAATTAAATGGTACTTACGTATACGCAGGAGAACAAACATTAAATGGAGACCAAGCAATAGCAGTTGTGAGAACTAGAAATATATATTCCAACCAAGATATTGGTAGAATGGAAACACAACGAGAATTTATGAAAGCTTTTGTTAGTAAAGTTTTAAGTTTAGGAAAAATGGATATAGCAAAACTAGCTCCAACCTGTATAAAATATGTAAATACTGATGTTACACTAAATCAAGGGCTAAAATATTATAAAGCTATCTCTGGATTAAATATGCAAAATTTTAATATATTCTCACCAGAAGGAACTCCTGATGAATATAACAGCTATTCATTAGGAATTCAAGATGTGTATGTATTAGATAAAGAAGCAACAGCAACAATGCTTAATGAAAATTTCAGAAAACATACAGAACCTGTTCCTGCTGAAATGTTAAAAATAAAATCATTAGAGGATTATTAAAATAAATATATATGGAAGAAGAAAAATGGTATAGGGGAACTAAATTATGGCGAAAAGAAGGTTATCAATAAAAAATAAAATATTATTAATATTATCAATCTTTATGATAATAGCTATAACAACTGGGGTAAGTGCTTCATATTTAATGAATGTAAGATTAATGCAAGACAAAACAGGCGAGGTAAATCTAACACCTGAAATAAAAACACCTGAAAAGGTTCAAGACAAATCTGTTAACTTTTTAGTAGTTGGTATCGGTGACGATCCAAGTGAAAGAGAAAGTACTCAATTAACAGATACAATCATGGTAGTAAACCTTGATTTTGAAAATAAAAAAGCTAGTGCATTACAAATTCCTAGAGACACATATGTTGCAGATGCAACATCTACAGGTAAAATAAATGCAATATATAATCAAACACCAGAAAACTGGAGCTATGCAGGTTTGCAAGGTTTAGTTGATATGATATATAAAACATTTAAATTAAATATCGACCACTATGTAACAATACAAATGGACGGATTTAAAAAGTTAGTAGATGCTATTGGTGGTGTAACAATGAATGTACCAGTCGATATGGAGCTTAATGGTACATATGTATATGCCGGAGAACAAACATTAAATGGTGAACAAGCAATAGCGGTTGTAAGGACAAGAAATGTATATGCAACTGCCGACTTAGGTAGACTAGATACACAAAAACTATTTATGAGTGCATTAGTTGATAAATGTTTAACATTAGGTCCAACACAAATGACAAAATTAATACCAATAATGTTTAATTCTGTAAGCACAGATTTAACATTAAATGAAGCATTAAAATATTATAATTCAGTAGCAGACTTTGACTTATCAAATATGATAATGATGACAGTTCCTGGTATTCCAGATTACGTTGATGGACAAAGTGTATACTGTGTATATCCAGAAAGAACAACAGCCTTAATAAATAAATATTTCAAAAACCATTCAGACCCTATAACATCTGATCAATTAGAATTAGCTTATACAGGAATATATGAACCTGAAATAACACCTGAAGAAATGCAAGAAGTTGCATATTTAAGCGATTTGAAAAATGGAGTAGAAACAGAAGTATCATATGGTGAAACATCACAAAATACTTCTGAAACTGAACAAACAACTTCAGAAGAAACACAAACATATGATAATAGCACTGAAGAAGATTACTCTTATGAATCATATGAGTAGATAGAAAGGAAGAAAAACATGACATCATTCGAATTAACAAAAGAGATAGTAAATATCTTAGACAATAAAAAAGCTGATAATATACAAGCAATAAAAGTAGACGATGTAACAGTAATGGCTGATTATTTTATTATTGCATCAACAACAAATACTTCTCATGTAAAAAGCTTAGTAGATGAGGTAGAATTTGTATTAAAACAAAAAGGAATAGTACCAAGACATATAGAAGGTTATCAACATGCCAATTGGATAGTTTTAGATTATTCTGATGTAATTGTACATGTTTTCTTAGAAGAAACAAGAGAATACTATAACTTAGACAGATTATGGGCAGATGGTACAGTATTAGATGTGAACGAATTAATAGATTAATATAAATAATTTCCTACATAGAGTTTATTCTTTATGTAGGAATTGTTTTATATAAAAGTAAAAAAAATATTGTAATTATTAATATAAAATGGTATAATTATACTCAATAGTTTATTAGGAGTGAAGTGAAAGTGAATTATAATTTTACTGAAATAGAAAAGAAGTGGCAAGGTATTTGGGAAAAAGAAAATACATTTAGTGCCACAAATGATTATACTAAACCAAAATATTATGCTCTAGTAGAGTTTCCTTATCCATCTGGACAAGGTTTACATGTAGGACATCCTCGTTCATACACAGCTCTTGACATAGTAGCTAGAAAGAAAAGATTAGAAGGATATAATGTATTATATCCAATGGGTTGGGACGCATTTGGTTTACCAACAGAAAACTTTGCGATGAAAAATCATATTCACCCTGAAATTGTAACAGCAAACAATGTTGCAAGATTTAAAGAACAATTAAAATCTTTAGGTCTATCTTTTGACTGGAATAGAGAAATAAATACAACAGATCCTTCATACTATAAATGGACACAATGGATATTTATACAACTATTTAAAAAAGGATTAGCATACAAAAGTGAAATGCCAGTAAACTGGTGTACATCATGTAAATGTGTATTAGCAAATGAAGAAGTTGTAAATGGTGTTTGTGAACGCTGTGGTAGTGAAGTTGTAAGAAAAGTAAAAAGTCAATGGATGTTAAAAATTACAGAATATGCACAAAGATTAATTGATGACTTAGACTTACCAGACATTAATTATATTGATAGAGTAAAAACATCTCAAAAGAACTGGATAGGTCGTTCAACTGGTGCAGAAGTTGTATTTGATACAACTAAAGGTGATACATTAACAGTATATACAACAAGACCAGATACATTATTTGGTGCAACATATATGGTTATTTCACCAGAACATCCATTAATCAAAGAATGGGCAGACACTATCGAAAATATTAAAGATATTGAAGAATATCAAGTACAAGCATCAAAAAAATCTGACTTTGAAAGAACAGAGTTAGCAAAAGAAAAAACAGGTGTTGAAATAAAAGGTGTTAGAGGCATAAACCCTGTAACAGAAAAAGAAATTCCAATATTTGTATCAGACTATGTATTAATGGGATATGGAACAGGTGCTATAATGGCAGTACCAGCACATGATACAAGAGACTATGACTTTGCAAAAGCGTTCAATATACCAATGGTAGAAGTTGTAGCAGGTGGAAATATAGAAGAAGAAGCTTTCACAGACTGTGCAACTGGAGTTATGGTAAATTCAGGATTTTTAACTGGATTAACAGTAGAAGAAGCAAAAGCAAAAATGATTTCTTGGTTAGAAGAAAATAAAAAAGGTCATGCGAAAGTAAACTTTAAATTACGTGACTGGGTATTCTCAAGACAACGTTATTGGGGCGAACCTATTCCGATTGTAAAATGTGAAAAATGTGGATATGTAGCAATTCCTGAAAGCGAATTACCACTAAGACTTCCAGATATTGAAGATTTTGAACCAACTGATGATGGACAATCACCATTAGCAAGAATGGAACAATTTGTAAATACAACTTGTCCTTGCTGTGGAGGAAAAGCGCAAAGAGAAACAGACACAATGCCACAATGGGCTGGTTCATCATGGTATTTCTTACGTTATTGTGATGCTCACAATGAAAATGAATTAGCTTCAAAAGAAGCATTAAACTATTGGTTACCAGTAGATTGGTATAATGGTGGTATGGAACATACAACATTACACTTACTATATTCTCGTTTCTGGCATAAATTCTTATATGATATCGGTGTAGTATCATGTCCAGAACCATATGCAAAAAGAACAAGCCATGGTATGATTTTGGGTGAAAACGGAGAAAAAATGAGTAAATCTCGTGGTAATGTAGTAAACCCAGATGATATCGTAAGAGAATATGGTGCAGATACAATGAGATTATACGAAATGTTCATAGGTGATTTCGAAAAATCAGCACCATGGAGTACATCAAGCATAAAAGGTTGTAAGAGATTCTTAGACAGAGTTTGGAACTTACAAGACATTTTAGTTGATGGTGAAGATTATAGACCTGAAGTAGAAACATCTATGCACAAAACAATCAAAAAAGTATCAGAAGATATTGAAACATTAAAATTCAACACAGCTATTGCATCTATGATGGCATTATTAAATGACATTACAAATACTGGTGCAATTAATAAAGCTGAAATGAAAGCATTATTAATAATGTTAAATCCATTTGCACCTCATATTACAGAAGAAATGTATGAAATCTTAGGATTTGAAGGCAAAGTATCAGAACAACAATGGGTTACATATGATGAAAATAAATGTATAGATAAATCAATAGAAATGGCTGTACAAGTAAATGGTAAAATAAAAACAAAATTACAAGTTGCTGTTGATATATCTAAAGAAGATGTTATTGCTTTAGCAAAAGCGGACTCTAAAGTAGCTAATGCAATAGAAGGTAAAACAATAGTAAAAGAAATAGTTGTACATAAAAAATTAGTAAATATTGTTGTTAAATAATTTATATAGAAATAGTATAGATTATTTAGTATAAATGCAATCAATTTTGTAACAAAACTGAAAAATATTTCTAAAATAGTATTGACATTTAGTGTCAAAATGTTGTATAATCATTATGTTGCAATTTAGGTTGTAAACCTCTGCCACATGGGCAAAGGGAGGGAATTGATGTGTCAGAAGTTCGTATTAAAGACAATGAATCTTTGGACAGTGCTCTAAGAAGATTTAAAAGATCTTGCGCAAAAGCAGGCGTTTTAGCTGAAGTTCGTAAAAGAGAACACTATGAAAAACCTTCTGTAAAACGTAAAAAGAAATCTGAAGCTGCACGTAAACGCAAATTTAGATAATTAAGAATTTGCAAGTGTATACTTAAAAATGAAAGCGAGCAAGATTTGCTCGCTTTTTCATTTACAGTATGTTAAGGTTGATTAAAAGGGAGGTATCTGCTATTGAGTTTATTTACACCAAATTTGATGTTAAATAATGTGACAGATATTGATTTAGACTTTCTAGAAAGTAAAGGTATAAAAGGAATAATATTAGATGTAGATAATACCTTAACGATGCACAATAGCCAAGAGGTTCATAAGATTGTATTAGAATGGCTACAAAAAATGAAAGATAATTCTATTAAATTAATAATTGTGTCAAACAATTATGAAGAAAGAATAAAACCATTTGCTGATAAAATTGGTTTAGATTATATTTCTTTTGGTTGTAAACCTTTAACAAAAGGAATGACACAGGCTGTTAAAAAAATGGGATTAAAAAAAGAACAAGTAGCAATTGTGGGTGACCAAATATACACAGATATATTAGGTGGCAATTTAAAAGGACTATATACAATACTAGTAGTTCCATTTGAATTAGAAAACACAACATTTTTTAAGATTAAAAGAAGATTAGAAAAACTTCATATAAATAAATATAATCGTATAAACAGAAAGTAAAGAGGGATTTGAATGAAAATAAAAATACTTCAAAAAAAAGTTTTAGTAATTCAAGGTCCTAATACAAATATGTTAGGTGAACTAGAAACTAGTATATACGGTAAAGAAACATATGAAAGTATAAACAAACAAATTATTGACAAGGCAGAAAGCTTTAATTTTGAATGTGATATATTCCATTCAAATGTTGAAGGTGAAATCGTAAATAGGCTACAACAAGCTAAAGGAGAATATAATGGCATTATAATAAATGCTGGAGGATATTCTCATTACAGCGTAGCTATAAGAGATGCTATATCTAGCACAAAAATACCAACAGTAGAAATTCATATGTCTAATATATATTCAAGAGAAGAATTTAGACAAAAATCAATTTTAGCACCTGTTTGCGCAGGACAAGTGGTTGGTTTTGGCAAAAACAGCTATTTTATGGCATTATATGGCTTGTCAGAAATGATTTAATGCAAAAAAAGTAAAATTTATTAGATATTCGTAAAAATATTAATAATTTCTACTTGAAAAAAATGTAATTATAGGGTAAACTATAATGGATGAAAAAGAATTAATTATAAAATTTTCGGAGGTAAAATATGATTTCAGCAGGCGATTTTAGAAATGGTGTAACATTTGAAATGGATGGTAATGTATTACAAATTATCGAATTCCAACATGTAAAACCAGGTAAAGGTGCAGCATTTGTTCGTACAAAAGTAAAAAATGTAATTACAGGTGCAGTTACTGAAAAAACTTTTAACCCTACAGATAAATATCCAAAAGCATTCATAGAACGCAGAGATATGCAATATTTATATCAAGATGGTGATCTATACTACTTCATGGATATGGAAACATATGAACAAGAACCAATTAGTAAAGAACACTTAGGTGAAGCATTCAAATTCGTATTAGAAAACATGGAATGTAAAGTATTATCTTACAAAGGCACAGTATTCGGTGTAGAACCACCAAACTTTGTAGAATTAACAGTAACACAAACAGATCCAGGTTTCAAAGGAAATACAGCAACTAATGCAACAAAACCAGCTGTAGTTGAAACAGGTGCAGAAATCAAAGTTCCATTATTTATCGAAGAAGGCGAAAAAATCCGTATCGATACAAGAACTGGCGAATACATGGAACGTGCATAATTCAACAAAAATTGGTTATCATTATAGTTAGTTGACTTATATGACTATTCAGAAGGGAATTGGTGTTTATGATGGGAATTACAGAAAAAGCAGCATATTTACAAGGTCTATTAAAAGGACTTGAAATTGACGAAACAACAAAAGAAGGAAAATTACTAGTAGCTTTAGTTGATGTAGTTGATGAAATGGCAGCATCTATTGCTGATTTAGAAAATGTATATGATGCTTTAGAAGAAGACTTAACAGAATTAGAAGAAGAAGTATATGAACTAAGTGATGAATGTTGCGATTGTGATGATGATTGTGATTGCGACTGCGATGATGATGAATGTGATTGTTGCGATGATGAAGGAGATTTATATGAAGTAATTTGTCCTAACTGCAATGATGCAATTTATCTAAACGAAGAAATGTTAGATGAAGGTTCTATCGATTGCCCAAACTGTGGAGAAAATTTAGAGTTTGATTATAGTGATGACGAAGAATAATAAAATGTAATTTAAAGGATAACACTAAACGTGTT
The DNA here is from genome assembly GCA_017887325.1 of Oscillospiraceae bacterium. GTDB lineage: Bacteria > Bacillota > Clostridia > Oscillospirales > Ruminococcaceae > Massiliimalia. The sequence goes on from JAGHIE010000002.1 coordinate 148,681, forward strand.
ATCCTTTTTTTATTTTGATTTATAATACTTTAAAAAGCATAAAAAATGTGATATAATGTAATAAGATATTACATGGAGGGTAAAAAAAGTGAGTAAGATAAAAAAGTCCGTTAATGGATACTTAATGAAACTGAATAATATTAATAGATTTATTTTTGTAGGACTGTTCATGTTAATACAAATACTTGTTATTGTATTATTAGTTTTCTTTTTACAAGAAGCATATACACATATATATATGATTTTAAATATTTTATCGATTATTGCGGTATTAATAATAATAAATGGAAATAGTAATCCAAGCTATAAAATTGCATGGATCATACCAATATTGGTCGTACCAATTTTTGGAGGATTATTTTATTTAATGTTTGGTGGAAATAAATTAAGTGATAGAGAAAGAAGAAAAATGCAAAATGTTGGTGAACGAATGAGCAGTGTTTTGTCAAACGATGATAATATGCTGTCCGAGCTAAAAGAAGAAGACATTGTTGCATACCATCAATCTTATTATATAAGTAATCACGCTTACTGTCCTTTATATAAGAATACAGATGTAACTTTTTTACCTATAGGTGAAGTTAAATTTGAATATTTAAAACAAGAACTCAAAAAAGCTAAAAAGTTTATATTTTTAGAATACTTTATAATAGCCGAAGGCAAAATGTGGGATGAAATCTTAGAAATTCTTGAACAAAAAGTAGACGAAGGTGTAGATGTACGAGTAATGTATGATGACCTTGGGTGTAGCATGACATTACCATATCAATACGAAAAGAAACTACAAAAAATGGGTATAAGATGTTGTGTATTTAATCCATTCATACCTGTATTATCTTTAAGATGGAATAATAGGGATCACAGAAAAATAGCTGTAATAGATGGAAATGTTGCATTTACAGGTGGTATCAATTTAGCAGATGAATATATAAATGAATATGAAAAACATGGGCATTGGAAAGATTGCTCTATAATGCTTAAAGGTGAAGCAGTATGGGGATTTACAGTAATGTTTTTATCAATGTGGGATTATGTTGCTAATTGCAAAACAGATATGGAAAAATATCGTCCAACAGAAAAAATATTATCCAAAGGTTATGTACAACCATTTACAGACTCTCCACTAGACAATGAACCTGTAGGGGAAACTATATATTTAAATTTAATATCACAAGCACAAAAATATGTATATATAAATACACCGTATTTAATAATAGATAACGAAATGCTTGTAGCGTTATGTAACGCAGCAAAATCTGGCGTAGATGTTAGAATCGTAACACCACATATAGCTGATAAAATATATGTACATGCTGTTACAAGAGCTTATTATCAAGTGTTAATTGAAAGTGGTGTAAAAATATATGAATATACACCAGGATTTATACATGCTAAAACATTTGTAGTTGATGATAAATATGCCGTTGTTGGTACAGTTAACTTAGACTATCGCAGTTTATATTTACACTTTGAGTGTGGAGCATGGATGTATAATGTAAGTTGTATTAAAGATATTTACAACGATTATCTAAAAACTTTAGAAATATGTGAGTTAATGACATTAGAGAAAATAAAATCTTTATCATTAATTAAACGACTTACAAGATCTATTCTAAGAGTTTTTGCACCATTAATGTAAATTTAATAGGAGGATAAATAAAATGAGTTATATTCTAGCAAATTCATTTTCTAAATATATGAGCTTAGAAAAATTTTTAGATGCTTATGGAGAAAAAATTATCATTTCTATTATCATATTAATAGTAGGATATATAGCTATAAAAATCTTAATGAAAATGATTACAAAAGGTTTGAAAAAAAGTAAAATTGATGTAACACTTCACAGATTTTTATTGTCAGTAATTAAAGTCACATTATGGATATTAGTAGCATTAACAATATTACAAACATTTGATGTTCCTATGACAAGTATAGTAGCTTCATTAAGTGTAGTAGGATTGGCAGTCAGCTTAGCTATTAAAGATAGTTTATCAAATGTTGCAGGTGGAATAATAGTATTATTTTCAAAACCATTCCAAGTCGGAGATTATGTTAAAATAAATGATTTTGAAGGTAAAGTAGAACATATAAATACAATAAACACTAAATTAACAACAATAGATAATAAAGCAATATTTATACCAAATGGACAAGTATCATCAAATACAATAATTAACTTTACAAATGAAAATATGAGAAGAGTTGATATAATTTTTTCAATTGGGTATAACGATGATTTTACAAAAGCAAAACAAATTATTTCTGATATAATAGTAAATCATCCTAAAGCATTACAAGACCCAAAACCTCTTGTAAGAGTGTGCGAACTTGGTCAAAGTAGCGTTAATATTACAACAAGAGTTTGGGCAAAAGGTGAAGACTACTGGGATTTAAGATTTGATTTACTAGAATTAGTAAAATTAAAATTTGATGAAGAAGGAATTAGTATTCCATTTAATCAACTAGATGTACACTTAATAAAAAATGATATAGAGTAGTATAAAGGGGATAAAATGAAAAAAAATATAGTAGGCAATGCCAACGGCATAGTTGAAGGTGTAATATGGAAACAATTGGTAAAATTCTTTTTTCCAATATTACTAGGAGCTTTTTTCCAACAATTATATAATACAGTAGATGCCGTTGTAGTTGGTAATTTTGTTGGAAAAACAGCATTAGCAGCAGTAGGTGGTAGTACTGGCGTACTTATTAATTTACTTGTTGGATTTTTCATAGGTTTATCATCAGGTGCTAGTGTAATAATATCTCAATATTATGGAGCTAGAAAAGTAGAAGAAACATCTAAATCAGTTCATACAGCTATAGCATTATCACTAGTTGGAGGACTGATAATGATGGTTGTTGGATTACTTTTTGCCGAACAAGCATTAAGATTAATGTCAACACCTGAAGAAGTAATAGAATATGCATCAGTATATATGCGAGTATATTTTGCAGGTATAATTCCAGTATTTATATATAATGTTGGTTCTAGTATACTAAGAGCTATAGGTGACTCAAAAAGACCTTTATATTTTTTAATAGCTTGTTGTTTGGCTAATGTTGTACTAGACTTATTATTTGTTGTAGTATTCCATATGGGAGTATTTGGAGCAGGTTTAGCAACATTAATATCACAAGCTATAAGTGCTGTATTAGTAATAATAACTTTAATGAGAACTGATGATATATACAGATTAGAAATTAAAAATATCAAATTTACTCCATATATATTAAAAGATATAATAAAAATTGGTATTCCAGCAGGATTACAATCAGTGATGTATTCTTCATCTAATGTTATAATTCAATCAACATTAAATAGTTTTGGAACCAATGTAATTGCCGCATGGACAGCATATAGTAAAATAGACGCTATATTCTGGATGACTATAAATGCTTTTGGTATTTCAATAACAACATTCTCTGGTCAAAACTTTGGTGCTAAAAGATATGACAGAATGAAAAAGAGTGTAAAAGTTTGTTTAGCAATGGCAATGTGTTCTGCTGTATTATTAAGTACAGTATTAATGACTTTTGGTGGTAATGTACTTGGTTTATTTACCAATGATAAAGATGTAATAGCAAAAGGCATTGAAATAATGAATATTATGGTTCCATTCTATTTTACATATGTATGTATTGAAATTTTATCTGGTGCTGTTAGAGGTGCAGGTGACTCATTAATACCGATGATAATGACTTGTATAGGAATTTGTGTTTTAAGGGTATTATGGATATGGATTGTAATTCCACAATATCATACATTACCAATGGTAATAGCAAGTTATCCAGCAACATGGGCAATAACTTCATTAATGTTTATAGTATATTATTTACAAAAAGGTTGGTTTAGAAGGGCTTTAAAGAGAGAGTCTAGTAGTATCTAAAGGAGATTTAGTATGAAAAAAAATGTTTCATCTTTAATTTTTGTGTTAATAGGTATATTGTTAGGATTTATGATAGTTTTCTTTGTTAATATAAGTAAAGAAAAACCAGCAAATGTACCAGTAAGCACTCCTTCACAAAATGAGTCTGAATCATCTGATGATAGTGAGAATAGTAGTTCAGAAGAAGAAAGTAAAGTTCAACAAAAATTAGAAATAAATAAAGATTACTACAAAGATGTATTATATCAATTAGAAGAAATTGGAGATGAGTACGAAGTAGAATTAACTCCTGGAAATTATGTTGTAGGTGTAGATATTCCAGTTGGGTTATATTCTCTAGAAGTTACATCTGGAGTGGGGAAAATTGATATAAATAATACACAACAAGGAATATTTATATCAGAAGAAATATCAAGTGATGTAAAAACATACGAAGATACATACACCACTATTACAAATCTAAAATTATATGATAATTCTATTATCAGTATATCTGGAGCAAATGTTAAACTTAACTCAACTAATGCACAATCTAGTTCTATAAGAGAAAAAAGTAGTAATGTAGAAAACATTAAAGAATTAAGCTTATCATCAATATATGAGTCAGGTATAGATTTTCCAGCAGGTGTTTATGATATTGAATATATCGAAGGTGTTGGTACTGTTGTAACAGAAGGCACAGAAAATGGGGGAATAGCTGTTACATTCACAGCAGACGATGAAATGGGTAAAACATATAAAAATGTTGAGTTATCAGCAAATACAAAACTTATCATTAACGGTGTAAAAATTAAAATGATACCTAGTCAACGAGGATTTGAAATAAATAAATAAAACAATAAAAGCAATACTTTAAATAGTATTGCTTTTATTGTTTTCAGGTAAAGTAATTGTAATTTCTGTACCTTTATCTATTTCACTTTTCAAATTTATTTGTCCGTTATAAAAATTAACAATATGCTTAACAATAGACAATCCTAAACCAGTTCCACCCATTTTTTTACTTCTACCTTTATCAACTCGATAAAATCTTTCAAAAACTCTTTCTTGAGCATATTTAGGAATTCCTATACCAGTATCTTTAATATTAAATATTAAATTATTCTTTTCGGTATAGCAACCGATAAATACTTGTCCATTATCAACATTATACTTAACTGCATTACCAATAAGATTATTAAATAACTGTTGTAATTGTTGTAAATTGGCATAGAAAACAATATCCTCACAATATAGATTTATTTGAATATTTCTAAGTTGCGCTAAAGATGAATGAGTTGAAATTATATCTTCAATAATAGGTTTAACCTTAACATTTGAAAAAGTAACTTCATTAACTCTACTTTCAAGTTTAGAAATCATCAAAATATCATTAATTAAATTTGTCATATTTTGTGTTTCTTTTTTTATCTTAGATAAAAATTCTTTAGTAGTTTTTTCATCAGTAACAATACCTGTTTCTAGCAATTCTGCAAAACCTTGAATAGAAGTAATAGGTGTTTTTAGTTCATGGGAAACATTAGAGAAAAACTCTTGGCGCATTTGTCTTGCATTTCTATCGCTAGTAACATCAACTATTAATATAGCAACTCCACCAAAAGTGCTTGAGAAAATATTTTTTTGTACAGTAGTTATATGTACAGAATAAATTTTATCATCATCTAATTTTAAATCAAATATAGTATGTTTTTGTTTATTTGTAGCATCATCAATAGCGTTTAAAAGTTGTAGTTTCTGAGTAAATCTTGTGATATTTTGACCTAAAATAACATCTTTACATTCCAACATTTTCTTAGCAGAATTATTAATACTCAAAACATTTTGATTATTATCAAGCAATAAAAATCCTTCAATCATATTGTTTAAGATATAATCAATTTTGTTTCTTTCTTGTTTTAACTTACTCATAGTATTGTTTATAGTATTAGCAAGTTTAGCCGTAGTAACTACAATTTGATTAAGTTCGTCATAATCATATTGATGAAAATAAAAGTCTGTATTATTTTCTTGAATTTTATTAAGTTCTACAGATATTTCCAATAGGGGATCTGTAATAGATTTAGAAAATTTATTTGCAAGTATAGATGAAATAACTACAGCAATCATCACAGAAAGAATAATAGCAGGAATGAATACTGCAAAATAATCAAAGCCATTAAAATTAACAGCTAATCTAATAATATAATTAGAGTTTTTAGTAGATAAAAAAGAAACATACAATAGTTTTTTATTAGTAGTTTCTGATTTTCTAACGCTATCTCCATATCCTTTTTCTAAAGCACTAGAAATTTCATCACGAGTAATATGATTCTCCATAGACAAGACATCATTAACATGAGTATCAGCTAAAACATTACCTTCTTTATCAACAATGGTTAGTCTAGTATCAGGAGTCATTGTAATAGGATTAAGTGTATCTATCTGTTGTTGCAAATCTTTAGAATAATCTATACTATGGTCAATAAGTTTAATGGAATAAATCATATTTTGAACAGTGTTGTTATAAAACATTCTGCTAATTATTCCATAAGAAACAAAACAACAAATAAGGGAAGAAATTATAATTATTATAAAAAACTTTTTAAATATAGCTTTTTTCAATTAAATATACTCCTTTACTCAACAATAAATCTATAACCAACACCTCGTATTGTTTTTATACAAGAGTGATCACCATCATCTAATTTTTGTCGTAAAGTACGAATGTGCATATCAAGAGTTCTTGTTTCACTAACAAAATTAACTCCCCAAATTTTATCTAAAAGTTCATCACGAGAAACAACTCTGTTTTTATTATCTATAAGGTAAATTAATAGTTCATACTCTTTAAAAGTTAGTTCTAAAGGAACATCATTTTTCTTAATTTCTCTAATAGAAGTATTGATTGTAATATTATTAAAAGAAATTATATTATCTGTTGACATAATTTGTTTAGACTTACATCTACGCAATAATGAGCGAATTCTTGCAGTTAACTCTAATACGCCAAAAGGTTTAGTCATATAATCATCAGCGCCACCATCAAGCCCTAAAACTTTATCAATTTCAGAATCTTTAGCAGTAAGCATCATTATAGACATTTGAGATATTGCACTCATTTGTCTTATTTTTTTAACAGCAGTAAGTCCGTCCATTTGTGGAAGCATTACATCAAATATCGCTAAATCTGGTTTATCATTTAAGATATTTGCCAAAGCATCTTCAGCAGTTTCAAAATCAGATACTTCATAACCAGAATTTGAAAGAGCAATTTTAATCAAAGTTCTAATATTTTCATCATCTTCAATAACATAAATATGGTACATAAAGTTTACTCCTCTTTGTGAAATTAGTAAAAATGCATAACAACCTGCACACTATAAAAACAGTGTGCAGGTAAGTCTATACACTATATATATTATATTAGTTTTGTATCATTAAGTAAACCAGTTCTTGAAAATTCTGCCCATTCACAAATATTAACAGCATGGTCACCAATTCTTTCAAGGTATTTAGCAATCATAAGCAAGTCTATTAAATCGTCTAAAATTTCTGAGTTTGGCTGAATTAATGAGCTTAAATCTTTTTTAATTGCATCGAATAGAGCATCAACTTCATCATCTCTTTTAGCAACATCACTAGCTAAATCTAAATCTTGGTTAATAAACGCATATATAGCATCGTGAACCATAGATTTTGCAATTTTAGCCATATTAGGAATATGGTCAATAGTATTATAAGCATGTTTTACTTCAATTCTCATAATTAAATCACAGATATCAGCACTTTGGTCACCAATTCTTTCCATATCTGTAACAATTTTTAAAGCAGAAGAAATATTTCTAAGGTCTGTTGCAACTGGTTGTTGACGTAAAATCAAAGATAGGCAACGAGCTTCAATACTTTTCTCCATATCATTAACTAATCTATCATTATCAATAGTTTCTTTAGCAATTTTTTTATCTTGTGTTTTAAAAGCTAAAACAGCATTATCAATAGATTGCTCAACTAAAGCACCCATTTTAATTAAATCTGTGTGTAATTGTTCTAATTCTGTAACAAACGCTTGTCTAGCAGTCATGTCAAAAGTACCTCCTAAAAATTAAAATAATATTATCCAAATCTACCTGTAATATAATCTTCTGTTCGTTTATCTTTAGGTAAAGAGAAAATATCTTCAGTTTTACCGAATTCAACCATTTCACCAACTAAAAAGAAAGCTGTATAATCGGCAACACGAGTAGCTTGTTGCATATTATGAGTAACAATAGCAACAGTATATTTTTCTTTTAATTCTAACATAAGTTCTTCTATTTTTAAAGTAGAGATAGGGTCTAATGCAGAAGTAGGTTCATCCATAAGAAGAATTTCAGGTTCAACAGCCAAAGCTCTAGCAATACATAATCTTTGTTGTTGACCACCTGATAAGCCTAGAGCTGATTTTTTTAAACGGTCTTTAACTTCATCAAAAAGGGAAGCATCTCTTAAAGATTTTTCAACAATTTCATCTAAAATAGCTTTAGATTTAATTCCATGAATTCTAGGACCATAAGCAATATTATCATAAATGCTCATAGGGAAAGGGTTAGGTTGTTGGAAAACCATACCAACTTTTTTTCTAAGAAGGGTAGTATCAACTTTAGGAGAGTAAATATCTTCACCATCTAATAAAACTTTACCAGTGATTTTTACATTATCAACTAAATCATTCATACGATTTAAAGTTTTTAAAAAAGTTGATTTACCACAACCAGAAGGACCAATAAAAGCAGTTATTTGTTTTTCATATATATCAAGATTAACATCTTTTAAAGCATGGTTAGAACCATAATATAAATCAAGATTACTAGCACTTATTTTTGTATTCATAAGATTAAACTCCATTCTAATTCTATTTTAGTCTTTTACATTTTCAACATTTATTTTTTTAGCGATAAATTTTGTAATTAAGTTTATAATTAATACAAACACAATCAATATTAAAGCAATACCGAAAGCGTCATCATATTTGGCTTTTGTCATACTTAAATATAATTGAATAGTTAATGTACCACCAGAAGTTAAAGCATGTCCTAATAAATCATTAACTCTAGGCATTAAAGCAACACTACCAGCAGTAAATAAAAGAGCTGCAGATTCACCAACTATACGACCAACACCTAAAATTACACCAGTAATTATACCAGGCATAGCAGAAGGTAAAATAATAGTTCTAATCATATACCATTTTGTAGCACCAATACCCAAAGCACCACTTCTATAACTTTCAGGAACAGTTTTTAAAGCTTCTTGAGTAGTTCTAGTAATAATAGGTAAAATCATTAAAGTTAAAGTCAAACTACCACAAAGAATAGAATAACCAAGTTTAAATGTTACCCCAAACATTACCATACCAAAAAGACCATAAATGATAGAAGGAATACCTGCTAATGTTTCAGTAGTAAATTCTATTAATCTAACAAGTTTGCCACCTTTTGCATATTCATTTAAATATACAGCACTACCAACTCCAATAGGAGTAGCAATTAAAAGAGTAATAATGATGATATATAATGTATTAATAATATTTGGAAGAATACCAAATGTATTATTTATATAATCAGGAGCAGTTGAAATAAATTGCCAACTAATAGCAGGTAATCCTCTAACTAAAACATATCCTATAATACCTGCCAAAACTGCTAAAGCAAGAAAAACACATAAATAAATTAAAACTAAAATAATGTTGTCACTAATTCTTGTTTTTTTATTATAAATACTAGTCATTAGTCTTTCTTTCCTCCTTTTTTAATTATAGCACTTAAAATGATATTTATAATCATAATAAATGCAAATAAAACTAAACCAATAGTAAACAATACTTCTCTGTGTAAACCACTAGCATAAGACATTTCAGAAACGATACCAGTAGTTAAGAATCTAACAGAGTTGAAAGGTAAAGGAAGATTTACAGTATTACCGGAAACTAAAACGATAGCCATAGCTTCACCGATAGCACGACCAACACCTAAAACTATACTAGTTAAAATACCGGATTTAGCAGCAGGAATAACTACTTTAAAAATTGTTTGAACTTTAGTAGCTCCCAAAGCTAAAGAACTATTTCTATAGTGTTGAGGTACAGCCTTTAAAGCACTCTCACTAATATTTATAACTGTAGGTAAAATCATAATAGCTAAAACTAAAACTGCAGAAATTAAGTTTGCACCACCAGTAAATTTATGTGTTTGTGAATCTTTAAAAAGGAATAATTCAGCTTTATACATTAATGGATTAATAATAAGTACACCTAATAAACCATATACAACAGAAGGGATACCTGCTAAAAGTTCAACAGCTGGTTTAACAATAGCAGCTACTTTTTTATTAGAAATTTCTGATAAAAATACAGCTGTCATCAATCCAATAGGAACACCTATTACAATAGCCAATGTTGTACCTATTATGGAAGTAAGAATAACATAAGCAATACCAAAACTTGGATTTTCAGCAGTTGGTGCCCAAACACTACTAAATAAAATTTCTTTAATACCAACTTTAAAAAGGGCAGGAGTACCACTAAAAATCATATAACCTGTTATAACTACAACTGCTAAAATAGCAACTATACCACAAAATAAAAATATGATACTAGCAGTAAGTTCGACAGCTGACTTTGTTGAGTTTTTACTATATATAGAGAACGATTCATTTTTAGATTTAACCATTTGAAAACCTCCAAAAACAATTATATACGCAACAATGCAGGTCGAAACACTATCGACCTGTATTGATACATTAAAATCATTGTTATTTATCTTCTGGGATAATTAAACCAACAGAAGTGATAATTTTTTGTCCTTCTTCAGATTTGATGAAATCAAAGTATGCTTTTACAACTTCACTTTGTTCAGAAATTTCTCCTTTAGTAGCCATAACAAAAGGTCTTGCTAAAGTATAATCGCCTGATTTAATTGTTTCTTCAGAAGGAGCAACTCCATCTAATTTTACAGGTTTTACTGTGTCATCAATAACATCTAAAGAAACATATCCGATAGCATCTGGAGTAGAAGTAACTTTAGCAACAACAGCACCAGTTGAATCTATTTCTTGAGCATATTTACATTTTTCTTCAACTTCAAGTAATTCTTCGAAAGCACCTCTAGTACCAGAACCAGCTTCACGACCAATTACTGTAATAGGTTTGTCATCGCCACCAACATCTTTCCAGTTTGTAATTTCACCTGTGTAAATTTTTATAAGTTGTTCAGTAGTTAAATCTTCAACTTTATTTTCTGTATTAACGATAACAGCGATACCGTCAATAGCAACTATATTTTCAACAGCGCCTTGTTGTTTTTCTTCATCTTTTAAAGCTCTTGATGAGTTACCGATATCAGATGTTCCAGCTAAAACAGCTTCTACACCAGCAGAAGAACCAGTAAATTGAGCTTGAGCTTGAGCTTGTGGATATTTTTGAGAAAAAGCAGCGTTCATAGCGTTACAAAGTTTTTCCATTGATGTGGAACCAGATAATGTGATAGAACCACTAATAGCTGTATCAGAAGCAGAGCTTGAAGAACCTTGATTTGATTGTGCATCTGATGAACCACAAGATGTAGCAATTGATAATGCTAATAAAGATGCTAAAACAATAGCGGATAATTTTTTCATTTTCATAGTAAACTAACTCCTTACCGTAAATTACATTTTCATTTTCATTCTTAACCTTTTCGATTACAGTTATTAGTATAATCAAAAAAAGTATTAATAAAAATCATAGTTTGGTATAACCTATGTAAAGTTTATGTAAAACGGTAAATAAAATAAAAAACTTTACATAACAATAGATTTATTAATTATATCTATTATTATGTAAAGCTATTATCAAAATATTATTTAGACATTCTATTAATAATTTTTGTAACTTCTGCAGATATTTGAGAAGAATATGTAACAGAATTTTCAGTTGATCTCATTATATTACATAAAGGGTTATTAGTTTCAAGAGGCTTAGTATGATTATCCACATAAGGTTTTTCATATAAAACACTATCAATTTTTTTAGGTTTAGCAAAATTATTATTATGTGATATTAAATTGATAGAGTATGTAAACTTAGGTGGTACAGAAACTTCAATAAAAGTTAAAACCCAGTTATTATTATTTAAAACATCTTTGATTTTATCCTTAAAATATTTAGCAACATTTTCCAAAGACACACTAAAATCAAGTTCTGAAAAAGATTTATTTTGAAATGGAGTAAAAATAGAATTTACTTGCAACTCTATATCTTCTATCTTTGTAAAATTATTTCCATGAGGTATACAATCTATTCTAAAAATCCATTTTTTAAAATTTTCCTCATCAGGTGTATTGAGAAATATGTTTAATCCAAATTGAGTATATTCCATAAATAGTCATTCCTTCCTAATCATCTAATTATATAATATAAGATAAATTAATTCTTTCAGAAGTTTGCAAAAGTTTTTCTACATCTGAAAGAAAAGATGTATCAGGAGAATTAATATCTTGCCACTCACTAAAAACAACATTTACAACAGCATTATCAAGCAAATTACAATCATTTACTTGTTTTGCAATATTTTCAGTAAATTTAAAAGCATTATTAGAATTACATTTGGAAATAAAAACAATTATTTTACTATTTGAAAATCTAGCAATAAAAGTTCTATTATTTTGATTATTTTTAAAAATTTGAGCAAACTGTGGCATTAACTCACTATTTTGTACTTCAGGATTTGATGATCTAATTTCAAATAAAATTAATGATAAAGGAAAAAGTGCCATATTATTACATTTAGCAACAAAAGCATCAACAACAGTTCTATTATATAAGCCTGTTTCTTTATCATATAAATAGGATTGTTTAGTATTCATATTTATCACCTTTAAAAATGGTATTAATTTTCAATAAAAATATTTTTTATTACATCTATAATGTTCTTTTTTTCATCTTGATTTTCTTTTTCTAAATTCAAATCATTGCTATTAATATTAAGTTGAGAATTAACTTTTTTATTAAGCAAAAATACTTGCGTTTTAATGTTATTTCTTCCGATATATATATCATCAGCAGTTGAAATAGAAATTGTATCTGAAACTTTTATTTCCATTTTAATTAAATTAAATGTATAATGTGAAAAATTATTTTTTATCATACAAAACAATGGATATATTATTTCTTGCCATTGTGAAGGAGTATTAGGGAGAACGTCATATTTTTCACAAATATTTACATAAGATTTATTAAAAACATTTACAATGTCCAAATCAATTTTAGAACAATCATGAATATTACTAAAAAAGAAAATAACATACAAAAACTTATTATCACTATCACTTTGATTTACTTTTGGCAAATTTATCCTATGATGAAATTGATAATATTGCATACATATTCTCCTTACAAATTAAACTAATTTAATTATATCTTAAAACAGAGAATAATGTCAAATTAAATAAAAATATAATAATAGTAAAAAAGTATTGACAAAGTAATAATTATATAGTAATATAAAACTAACTTAGTTAGTATTTGCTAACTTTTTTATTTATGTTTAGGTTAGTATTTTCTAACTCAATTAAAGAAAGGAAGATAAAAATGCCATTATCATTCATAGATGTAGGTGAAGAAGGAATTGTAAAAGCAATAAAAGGAAATCCTGAAGTAAAAAAACATCTTGAAAATTTAGGATTTGTAGTTGGTAGTGTCGTAAAAATAATATCTAAACTTGGTGGAAATGTAATAGTTAGTGTAAAAGAATCAAGAATAGCTATAAGTCAAGAAATGGCAAACAAAATAATAGTTTAATAAATCTGGGGGTTAATATATGAAAACATTAAAAGATATTAAAATAGGGCAAAGTGCTAAAGTTGTAAAAATACATAGTCAAGGACCTATTAAAAGAAGAATAATGGACATGGGAATAACAAAAGGAATAGAAATATTTGTAAGAAAAGTAGCTCCATTAGGTGATCCAATTGAAGTTAATGTAAGAGGTTATGAATTATCTATAAGAAAAGAAGATGCTCAAGTTATAGAAGTAGAATAATTTTAAAAGGGAATATCCCTTTATTTTTTACAATCAAGTTAGTGTTTGCTAACCTAATTTAGAAAGAGAGGATAATCATATGAAAACAAAAATAGCTTTAGTTGGTAATCCAAACTGTGGGAAAACAACTTTGTTTAATACATTAACAGGGTCTAATCAATTCGTTGGTAACTGGCCTGGTGTAACAGTAGAAAAAAAAGAAGGTAAACTAAAAAAATATAAAGATGTAGAAATTGTAGACTTACCAGGTATATACTCGCTATCACCATATACACTAGAGGAAGTAGTTGCAAGAGATTATCTTATAGATGAAAATCCTGATGTAATTTTAAATATAATTGACGGAACTAACCTTGAAAGAAACTTATATTTAACAACACAATTAACAGAACTTGGAATACCTGTTGTTGTTGCAATAAATATGATGGATATAGTTAAAAAAAATGGAGACAACATAAATATTAACGAACTATCCGACAAATTAGGTTGTAAAGTATTAGAAATATCAGCGTTAAAAGGACATGGTATAGATAAATTATCAAATGAATTAATAAATAGCTCTAACTTACCAAAAACAATTCCTACACATAACTTTAATGGGGTAGTAGAACATGCAATAGCTCATATAGAAGAAGCTGTTTTACATAATTTACCAGCAGAAAAACAAAGATGGTTTGCGATTAAAATCTTTGAAAGAGATGAAAAAGTTTTAAATAAGCTAAACATATCAGAAGAAACTCTTTCACATATTGAACAAGATATTACATCGGCAGAACAAGAAATGGACGATGATGCAGAAAGTATTATTACTAATGAAAGATATATATACATTTCATCAATTATAAAAAGTTGTTATAAGAAAAAGAATAGAGGAAATTTAACAACTTCTGATAAAATTGATAAAGTTGTAACAAATAGATGGTTAGCATTACCAATATTTGCAGTAGTAATGTTTGTAGTATATTTTGTTTCAGTATCAACAGTAGGAACAATTGCAACAGACTGGGCAAATGATGGTGTATTCGGAGATGGTTGGCATTTATTTGGTATAGGTTCATCTCAATATGAAAAAGCTAGTGAAGAATATGAAGTTCCTTCAAGTATAATCAAGGCTTTTAAAGAAGCAACACAAGATATGGATCAAGAAAAAATTAAACAAGCAACAACAACAGCTTATATATACGATGATGAGGGAAATGTTGAAGAAGAAATTCCTGTTACATATGAAAAATATGAAGAAGCAAAACAAGTTGAAGAACCTGATCCAGCTGAATATGGCGTATGGGTTCCAGGCGTACCTGTTTTAGTTGAAAAAGGATTAGATGCTGTAAATACAGCACCATGGCTTAAAGGATTAATTTTAGAAGGTATCGTAGGTGGTGTAGGTGCAGTTTTAGGATTTGTTCCACAAATGTTAGTATTATTCTTATTCTTAGCATTTTTAGAAGCATGTGGTTACATGGCTAGAGTTGCATTTGTAATGGATAGAATTTTTAGAAAATTTGGATTATCTGGTAAATCCTTTATACCTATGTTAATAGGAACAGGTTGTGGTATACCAGGAATAATGGCATCAAGGACTATAGAAAATGAAAAAGATAGAAGAATGACTATTATCACAACAACATTTATGCCTTGTGGTGCAAAATTACCTATAATTGCATTAATTGCAGGAGCATTATTTGGTGGTGCATGGTGGGTAGCACCTAGTGCATACTTTGTCGGAATAATCTCCATAATAATTTCCGGTATAATATTAAAGAAAACTAAACTATTTTCTGGAGATGTTGCTCCATTTGTAATGGAATTACCAGCATATCATATGCCAACAGCTAGAAATATTTTATCATCAATGTGGGAAAGAGGAAGTTCGTTTATTAAAAAAGCTGGAACAGTAATCTTACTATCAGCTATTATATTATGGTTCTTACAAAAATTCGGATTTGAAAACGGAAGCTTTGGAATGGTTGATGATCTAAATAATTCTGTTTTAGCAATAATAGGAAATGCTATTGCATGGATATTTATTCCTTTAGGTTGGGGTAACTGGCAAAGTGCTGTTTCAACAATAACAGGGCTAATAGCAAAAGAAAATGTTGTAGGAACATTTGGTGTATTATATGGTGGATACGAAGAAGTTGCTGAAAACGGTTGGCAAATTTGGGCAAATATGAGAGAAGCATTCACACCACTAGCAGGTTATTCTTTCTTAATATTTAACTTATTATGTGCACCTTGCTTTGCTGCAATGGGAGCTATAAAAAGAGAAATGAATAATACAAAATGGACTTTATTTGCAATAGGATACCAATGCGTATTTGCATATGTAATTGCATTAATAGTAAATCAATTTGGTTTGTTATTCATGGGTAGTGCTAATGTAGTAGGTTTAATTGTAGCTTTAATTTTATTCATAGGTATACTATATATGTTATTTAGACCAACACCAAATAAATTAAAATAAAAACAGAAAGGGGATTATAACTTTATGATAATATTTTTAAAAGAAAATTTAGGCACAATTATAGTAGGTTTAATTGTATTAGCAATAGTATTTGGTATTATATCCAATATGGTTAAAAATAAAAAGAAAGGGAAATCCTCTTGTGGATGTGGATGTTCAGGCTGTTCTATGAGCAGTTCGTGTCATAGTAAGCATAAATAAAGAAAAGACTAGCTTTAAAAGCTAGTCTTTTTTATTATTCTACACTCTTTAATGATTCAACCATATTAATACTTTTCAATTTAAAATACATAATCCAATTAACAAAAGCAGAAAAAGCAAATGTAAATAAAATTGCTATAATGAACGATGATATTGAAATATCTCTACCAAACATAGCACTATCAACTTCTACAGTAGAAATTGTAAAATAGTGTAAAATCTTTCCTATTCCACAACCAAGCAAAATTCCAAAAATAGTTAACAGTATATTCTCTCTATAAACATAATGTGCTATTTCTGTATTATAAAACCCTAATACCTTTAGTGAAGCTAATTCTCGTCGTCTTTCATTAATATTAATGTTATTTAAATTATAAAGAACAACAAAAGATAACATACCAGCAACAATTATTAGAATTATAATAACAGAATCTAAAGCAGTTAACATATTATCTAATTGCTCAATCAAACTTTGTTGATACTGAACATTCAATATATAATCATGTTTTAAAATACTTTCTACTATTTCTTCAAGTTCCTTGTCTTTTAAATCTGTCTTTACTAAAAAATTATTTAAATAAGGTTTTTCATTAAATATACTTTCATAGTAATCTTCAGATATATAAATATAGTGACCAATGTAATTTTCACATATATTACTAATTTTTACTTTACAATCTTCTTTACCACTCAATGATAAAGTAATTTCATCACCTTTTTTAACACCTAATACTTTTGCAGTCTTTTCAGAAATAATAACTCCATCATCTTTTAATTCATATTTTTCTTTAGTCACTCTATTACGGAAATTGAAAAAATTATCCATTTTTTCTTTATCTTGTATAACTGTCAAATACGCTGAAATATCTGTTTCGCCATTTTTTGCTGTTATATTTGACATATGTACACTTGTAAACATATCTATATCATTATTTTTTTCAATTTCTTCTTCAAAAGAATTAATAGTTGCTTCATCTACATTATCTTCTATAAAAACACTAAGTTCATATGTTTGTAGCTCTAAAAATTGTTTTCTTGCTACATCACTAATAGAATCTCTTAAGCCATATCCAACTAAAAGCAATCCCATACAACCACCAATTCCAAATAAAGTCATAAAGAATCGTTTTTTATACCTAATTAAATTTCTAAGTGATGATTTCCAAGAAAAATTAAATCTTCTCCATAAGAAAGGTATTTTTTCTAAAAAAATTCTTTTTCCTATTTTAGGAGCCTCTGGTCTCATCAAAGTAGCTGGTTGAGATATAAGTTCTTTATAACAAGATACAACAGTAGCAGTTACAGTACATAAAACAGCTATAAGTGTAGCAATAATAGCATAACCCCATTGATAAGGTATTATTATATGAGGAATATGCATATACATAATTTTATAAGAAATGATAATTACATATGGGAATAGTTTCTCACCAACTAAAACTCCAAGAATACTTCCACCCACAGTAGCAATTAAGGCATAGTTTAGATATTTTTTCATAATAGAAAACTTACTATAACCTAAAGCTTTTAATGTTCCTATTTGAATTCGTTGTTCTTCGACCATTCTAGTCATTGTAGTTAAACTAATCAAAGCAGCTACTAAGAAGAATATAGTAGGGAATACCATAGCCAAAGCAGCAATACGGTCGGCACTATCTCCATAACTTGTATAATCTGGTATAGAACTTCTATCAAAAACATACCATACAGGAAGTTCTATCTCATCAACATCATTTTTAGATTCTTCTATTTTATCTTTTCCTTCTTGTATTTGCTTATCTAATTCATTTTTTGCATTCTCAATTTCTGTTTTACCAGTTTCTATCTCACTAGAACCAACATTCAATTCTTGTTCAGCTTGTTTAATTTTTTGTTCCTGTGTTGCAATTTCATTTTGATTTTTAATTATCTCTTGTTGTGATTGATACAACTTTTCTTCAAAAGTATTTGTAACACTGGATATTTCTTTATCTAATTCATTTATTTTAGTTCTCAATTCTTGCATAGCTTGTTTTGCAGTTTCTTGTTGCTCTGGAGGCAATTTTTCAAACTCTTTTTCAATATTTTGAAGTTGTTCCTCTATAATAGTTTTTTGATTTTGCAATGTTGCTATAGCTTGATTATACAACTCTTGATATTCTGCAAGTTCTTTTTCTCCAGCTTCTAATTGTTTTTTTGCACTTTCTAACTGAGTTTTTGCATTTTCTATGCTAGATTTTCCTAATTTTATCTCCCATTCTGAATCAGACAATTTTTTTTCATTTTCGCTTATCTGTGAGTTAGCTTCATTTTCTTTTTGATTTAATTCATTTTCAGCATTACTAATTAAAGATTGTGCTTCATCAACTAATTGTTGTTTTCTAATTTCACATCTTGTATTTTGTATAAGTTTAACTTGTTCAATAGCGTCTTCAACAATAGAATCATATTGTTCTGTAAATGATAAAGCTTCTTTAGCACCTTTTACAGAAGCATAAACTTCAGAATACACACTCATTGAAAATGCCTCTGGTTTTACAATAGCAAATCCTTCTACTGTACCTTTACCAATAGTGCTACTACCTCTATCAAAAGAGAAATATAATGGACTACTACCACAACCCACTATTTTATACTCACTAACATTTAATGTATCTTTTAAATCATCACTTGTTCCTGATTCAAAAGATATTGTATCACCAATTTTATATCCTGAAGATTTTAAAAAATCTTCATCTACTAAACATTCATTTTCATTTTGAGGTAATCTACCTTCTGACACAGTAACAGTATTCATGTTATCTATATAGGACATGACATGTATAACTTTCATATTTCCATTTGCTTCACACAACACATCTGTACTATAAGACCCAACAGAATTTTCAATATCTGGCAAATTATTGATAGCATCTACATCTTCCTGTGTTAATCCATACGAACTCATGATTTTTATATCCATCAAATTACTTTCATCAGTATAGGCATCTCCTGATAAAATCATATCTTTTTGTGATACTTGAATTCCTGAAAAGAGAGATACTCCAAGAGCAACAATAAAGAATATGGATAAAAAACGCCCCATACTTTTTTTGATTTCCATATAAAAATCTTTATTTAAAGCTTTATTTTTCATTCTTATCACTACCATTCAATAGTTTCAACTGGAACTGGATTTTCATTTTCTATAATTTCTGAAACTTTTCCATTTTTAATATGTATAACACGATCTGCCATAGGAGCTATAGCAGAGTTATGTGTAATTAAAATTACAGTCATCTTTTGTTTTCTACAAGTATCTTGCAACAATTTTAAAATAGCCTTACCTGTATTATAGTCTAAAGCACCTGTTGGTTCATCGCACAACAATAATTTAGGATTTTTAGCTAAAGCTCTAGCAATAGAAACTCTTTGTTGTTCACCACCTGAAAGCTGAGCCGGAAAATTATCTTTTCTATCCTTTAAACCAACTAAATCTAAAACTTCATTAGCATCTAAAGGTTCTTTACATATTTGCAATGCTAGTTCAACATTTTCTAATGCAGTCAAATTAGGAATTAAATTATAAAACTGGAATACAAATCCTACATCATCTCGTCTATATAATGTTAATTTCTTTGTATTATATTTTGTTATATTCTCGCCATCAACAATAACCTTACCACTTGTAGCAGTATCCATTCCACCTAATATATTTAATACCGTAGTTTTACCAGCTCCACTAGCACCAACAACTACTACAAATTCACCTTTGTTAACAGAAAAGCTCATTCCATCTACTGCAGCAATTTCAATTTCACCCATTTTATAGATTTTTCTAACATCTTGTAATTGTACATATTTATCCATATATATTCCTCATTTCTTATTTACTGCTTCTATAATAATTATAGCATAATATAACAAAAAAATATAAACAATTGTATAATTTTTAAATAAAATCTACTATAAAATTGTGTTAAATTTATTAAATATTTATATTAATATATAATATAGCAAAAAAAGAAAACCCATATAATCAGAATAAACAGGTTTTCTCGTTATAAAAAAATTCCCTAGACCAAATAGTCTAGGGAATAGATGGTGCCGGTGGCCGGACTCGAACCGGCACGGTATCGCTACCAACGGATTTTGAGTCCGTCACGTCTGCCAATTCCATCACACCGGCAAAATGTATACCAAACAGTTAACGATGTATATTATAATACAAAAAAATACAAATGTCAATAACAAAATAAAAAAAGAAGTTAAGTTATAAAACTCAACTTCTTTTTATCATGATAAAACAAAATTATTTTTTCAATACGAAAGATTTACAGTCAGTACATTGATCCATTGTAGGATTTAATTCATGAGTACCAACAAGAATGCAATCTAAAGAACAATAATTTTCATTACCACAGTGATGAGCACATTGTTGAACAGTGCATTTAATAGCTTGATTTTTATTACAATTCATTTTAAATTCCTCCTTTAAGTGATTACATATAATAGTATGTACAATAAATTTAAAAATAATCATTAATTTAAAATATAAATAAATATAATTTGTTGAGAAAATCAACGAATAGTGTTATACTTGTTTGTAGCGTTAAAATATACTTTTACGGAGGAAGAGAATGTTAGGTTTTTTAAAAAACAATGTAAAACTATTTAAAAAATCAATTAAAGATATATTTATATTTGAAATAATCTATAAAATACTTTTTATAATAATAGTTTTTCCTATTTCGGCTATACTAATAAAATTCACACTACAAATGTCAGGTTATAAATATTTGACAAATGATGTTCTCTTTACATATTTAAAAAGTCCTATAACTATAATTAGTTTTATTTTAATATTAATACTAAACTTAACATATTTAACTTTAGAGTACTATATAGTTTCTATTATAATGCAGCTTAAAAGAACAGAAACCAGTATTACTAAAAAAGAGTTTTTAAAGTTAACATCAAATCTTATACTAAATACATTTAGGGCTAAAAATATAGGATTTATATTTTTAAGTATATTATATGGAATTATAACAAATATAATGGTATGGTTTTCGTTATCAACAGCGACAAAAATACCAGACGAAATAACGAGATATTTAAATAGACAACCTGTATTTATCGTTTTAATTATAACATTTATATCTATTTTGTATCTTGTTGGTTTTTTATTTATATTTTCAATACAATTTTATTCATTAAACGGAAGTAATCTTTCTTCATGTTTAAAGCATTCTATTAAATTAATAAAAAACAGATATTTTAGATTATTAGGAATATATTTATTATGGAATATCTGTATATTGATGGTAGTAGTACTAACATATTTAGTGGCTATACTATTGATAATAGCGATATTAAATATAATAAAAGTAGATAGTAGCATACAAATGGCAATTTTTTTAGGTATATTTAAATATATTAATTATGTAGTATTAATTTTAGGAAGTATATTTAGTGTATCAATGAATTTTGCTTTTATAACTAATTTATATAATCGATATCTATTAAATAACTTTAATAATGAATTTAAAAGAACTTCCAAACCAGAAGATTTTACTAAGGGAAAAAAAGTGATAATGTCCATATCTATTTCAATAGTGGTATGCTTAAGCATAGTAACTTCTTATTTTGTACTTAGTGATGCTTCTTTGCAATACTGGGTTGGCTTAAAAACCCCAAACATAACATCACATAGGGGAAGCTCATATTATGCACCCGAAAACACAATGTTAGCAATGGAATATGCAGTAAGAGATCTATCAGATTATGTAGAAATAGATGTACAACAAACAAAAGATGGGGAAATTGTTGTCATACACGATACAAGTTTAAAAAGGACAACTGGTGTAAATAAAAATGTATATCAAGTTACATATGATGAAATAAAAGATTTAGATGCTGGTAAATGGTTTGATAAAAATTTACAAGATGCTAGAATTCCAACATTATCCGAAGTATTAGAGTATTGTAAGGGGAAAATCAAATTAAATATAGAAATAAAAGGGTATCAACACTCTAAAAATCTAGAAGAAAAAGTTGTAGAAATTGTAGAAAGTTATGATATGGTAGATGATTGTTGTTTTAGTTCTTTTAACTACAATAGCTTAAAGAAAATAAAGCAATGTAACAAAGATATGAAAACAGGATACATAATATCCAGTGGTTATGGGGATTTCTCAAAGATGAAATATGCTGATTTTTTCAGTATAAGAGCAACAGCTGTAACAAGTAATATGATAAAAGAAATTCATTCTTCAAAAAAACAAGTACATGTATGGACAGTAAATAGTGCAACTCAGATGAGAAATTTAATGCAAATGGGAGTAGATAATATTATTACTGATAATCCAATACTTGCAAACGAAGTTATAAACTCTAATCACTCATCAACTACATTATTAGAGATTTTAGATTTAATTTTTGAATAACAAATAAAAAGGGGTAATATATATGTTAGAAAATGTAAAACAAGAAGCAAAAGATGCATTAGAAGAATTATTACAAGTATCAAAAGCTAAGGAAGGACAATTAGTTATAATAGGTTGCTCAACAAGTGAAGTGGCTGGACAAAAAATAGGTACTTATTCTAATGTAGATTTAGCAAAAGCTATTTTTGATGGACTATATGAAGTTGCAAAATCACATAATGTATATTTAGGTATTCAATGCTGTGAACATTTAAACAGATCTATTATAGTAGAAAATAGTTATGCACAAAAACATAATATAGAACAAGTTAACGTTATTCCGCAACCAAAAGCAGGTGGCTCCTTAGCAACAGTTGCATTCAAAGAATTTGATGAAGCAGTAGCAGTAGAAGAAGTCAAAGCAGATTGTGGAATAGATATTGGTGGAACATTAATTGGTATGCACTTAAAAAGAGTCGCTGTACCAGTCAGATTAAAAACTAGTAAAATAGGACAAGCAAATATTATATGTGCAAGAACAAGAGCTAAATTTGTAGGTGGAGAAAGAGCAATATACAATGAAGATTTAATGTAATTGTAATTGATTTTAATTTAGATATATGTTATAATTACAAACTAAAGGTATGAAAATAAATGACTATGTCAATGAATGTAGAAATAAAGGAGAGTTTTACTAATGAGTAGAATGTTATTTACATCTGAATCTGTAACAGAAGGACATCCAGATAAAATCTGTGACCAAATTTCTGATGCAGTACTAGATGAAATTTTAAGAAACGACCCACAAGGTAGGGTAGCTTGTGAAACAACATGTACAACAGGTGTTATTTCTATAATGGGTGAAATAACAACAAACTGTTACGTTGATATTCCTAAAATTGCAAGAGAAGTTGTATTAGATATCGGTTACGATAGAGCTAAATACGGTTTTGACGGAACAACATGTGCTGTTATTACATCTATAGACGAACAATCATCAGATATCGCAATGGGTGTTGATAAAGCTTTAGAAAACAAAGTAAACGATGTTGAAGAAATTGAAAACTCAACAGGTGCTGGTGACCAAGGTATGATGTTTGGTTATGCTTGTAACGAAACTGAAGAATTAATGCCAATGCCTATTCATTTAGCACATAAACTAGCTTTAAGATTAACAGAAGTTAGAAAAAATGGTACTTTACCATACTTACGCCCAGACGGAAAAACACAAGTAACTGTAGAATATGTAGATGGTAAACCAGTTAAAGTTGATACAGTAGTAGTATCTTCTCAACATTCTCCAGAAGTTGAATTAGAACAAATCAGAGAAGATATTATTAAAGAAGTTATCAAAGAAGTTATTCCTGCTGAATTATTATCAGAAGAAACAAAATATTTTGTAAACCCAACAGGTAGATTTGTTATCGGTGGACCACAAGGTGACTCTGGTTTAACAGGTAGAAAAATTATAGTAGATACATATGGTGGATATGCAAGACATGGTGGTGGAGCATTCTCTGGTAAAGACCCAACAAAAGTTGACAGAAGTGCTGCATATGCTGCTAGATGGGTAGCAAAAAATATCGTAGCTGCTGGATTAGCAGATAAATGTGAAGTACAATTAGCATATGCTATTGGTGTTGCACACCCAGTATCTATAATGGTTGATACATTTGGTACAGCTAAAGTTGATGAAGAAGCTATTGTAAAAGCTGTAAACAAAGTTTTTGACTTAAGACCAAATGCTATAATCAAAGAATTAGATTTAAGAAAACCAATATACAGAAAACTTGCTGCATATGGACATTTAGGTCGTGAAGACTTAGGTGTAGCTTGGGAAAAAACAAATAAAGTTGAAGAATTAAAAGAAGCTGTAAAATAGTAAATGTTAATAAAAAGTAGAATGCTAAAAAGTATTCTGCTTTTTATATTGCTTTTTAAAGATATTAAGGGTGGTATAGTGATGAAGGTTTTAGCTATAAATGGTAGTCCTAGAAAAAACGGAAATACTTACAATGCGTTAAAAATAGCTTGTGACGAATTAAATGCTCAAGGTATAGAAACAGAGATACTCCACATAGGGCATAAAGCTATCCATGGTTGTATAGCTTGTAATGGTTGTAAACAAGGCGTGTGTGTATTAGCTGATGATGAATATACACAATGGTGCGAAAAACTATATTCAGCAGATGGAGTAATTATAGGAAGTCCTGTATACTATTCTGCTATAGCAGGATCTTTAAAATGTTTTTTAGATAGAGCATTCTATTCTAGTAGAGGAAGAATGAGATTTAAAGTTGGAGCATCAATAGCTATTCCAAGAAGAAGTGGCGGTATGCCAACTTTTGATCAACTAAATAATTACTTCTTAATAAGTGAAATGATAATCGCTCCTTCATATTATTGGAATGTAGGACATGGTGCTTTAGAAGGTGAAGTGTTAAATGATTCCGAAGGTATATCTATATTTAAAACTATGGCAAGAAATATGTCTTGGATATTAAAAATGAAAGAATATACTAAAGATAAAATAGAGTTGCCAGAAAAAATTAAAAGAGATTGGATGAATTTCATAAGATAATCACACTTTTTTAGTATAATTTTGTTTCCTACCATAAAAAATAAAAAAAGTCAAGACTTGCTTTTTATTTTTTTTATGTTATCATAGTATACAGTAATTTATTTACATACAACATATAGGTGTTAAAAACCAAATATGTAGCATATATTGTATTTTGAGAAGGAGGATAACATTATGCCAGAAGTAATTAAAAGAGATTGTACTGAGGTTGAATTTGATAAATCTAAAATAGAACAAGCTATTTTAAAAGCTATGAAATATGGTAGTGGTATAATAAAAAATGATATTGCTAAATCTATAGCTAATGAAATAGAAGAAAATTGTAAGGATTTAGATAGTGTTAGTATTTATGAAATAGAAGATATGGTTTATGACAAACTTATATCAAAAGGAGAAAGACTAACAGCAAAATCTTATGAAGGATATAGAGCTGTAAGAGAATTCCAAAGAGAAAGTAATACTATTGACGAAAGTGTATATGGAATTGTTACAGGTGCTAACAAAGATGCAATCCATGAAAATTCAAACAAAAATGCTTATGTTATCTCAACACAAAGAGATTTAATAGCAGGTGAATTTTCAAAAGACTATTGTAGAAGAAGAAAATTACCAACAAAAATAGTTCAAGCACATGATGAAGGTGCAATACACTTCCACGATATGGACTACTACATTCAATCAATGCACAACTGTGATTTAGTAAACTTAAAAGATATGTTTGCAAATGGTACAGTTATTAATAATAAATTGATTGAAACACCAAAATCATTACAAACAGCATGTACAGTAGCAACACAAATTGTACAACAAGTTGCAAATGGTCAATATGGTGGTCAAACATTTGCTTTATCACACTTAGCTCCTTATGTAAGAGTAAGTTATGAAAAGCACTTAAAAAGGGTAAAAGCTGAAGGTGAAGAAGTTGGAATTAACTACACTCAAGAGCAAATTGAAACACTAGCAAAAAGACGCTTAAAACAAGAAATTAAAGATGGTGTTCAAACTATCCAATTCCAAATCAATACGTTCAGTACAAGTAATGGTCAAGCGCCTTTCTTGTCTATTTTTATGTACTTAAATGAAGAACCTGAATACATTGAAGAAACAGCTATGTTAATTGAAGAAGTTTTAAATCAAAGATATTTAGGTATGAAAAATGAAGTAGGAGCATATGTTACTCCAGCATTCCCAAAACTTTTATATGTTTTAGATGAAAACAATGTTCCAAAAGATAGTAAATACCGTTATTTAACTGATTTAGCTGTTAAATGTGTGGCTAAAAGAATGATGCCTGACTTTATTTCTGCAAAAATCATGAGACAAAATTATGATGGTGAAGTTTTCCCTTGCATGGGTTGTCGTTCATTCTTATCTCCATGGAAAGATGAAAACGGCAAATACAAATGGTATGGAAGATTTAATCAAGGTGTTGTAACAATATCCTTAGCAGATGTAGGTTTATCAGCTGATAAAGATATGGATAAATTCTGGAAAATATTAGATGAAAGACTAGAGTTATGTTATGAAGCGTTAATGCTAAGACACGAAAGCCTAATGGGAACACAATCTGATGTAACACCAATACACTGGCAATATGGTGCATTAACAAGACTAAAAAAAGGTGAAGTAATTGATAAATATCTAAAAGATGGATATTCAACAATTTCTTTAGGTTACATTGGTTTATATGAATGTGTACTTGCAATGTTAGGTAAAAGTCATACAACAGCAGAAGGTGAAAAATTTGCTGTAGAAATTATGACAAAATTAAGAGAGTCTTGCGATAAATGGAAAGAAGAAACTGGTTTAGGATTTGGTTTATATGGCTCTCCATCAGAATCTACAACATATAAATTTGCAAAATGTTTAAGAAAGAAATTTGGTATAATTAAAGGTATCACAGATAAAGATTACTTAACAAACTCATACCATGTAAATGTAAAAGAACATATAGATGCATTTAGTAAACTTGGTTTTGAAGCACAATTCCAAAAAATCAGTTCTGGTGGTGCTGTAAGTTATGTTGAAGTAACAAATATGAGTGGTAACTTAGAAGCATTATCACAAGTTGTAGACTATATGTATGATACAATTCAATATGCTGAAATAAACACAAAATCTGACTATTGCCAAAAATGTGGTTTTGACGGAGAAATTCTATTAGATGAAAACTATGAATGGTACTGTCCAAACTGTGGTAATAGGGACCATGCAACAATGAATGTATGTAGAAGAACTTGTGGATATTTAGGAGATAATTTCTGGAATGAAGGTAGAACACAAGATATAGGTGATAGATATGTACATTTAGATAATCACCTATATACCGGAGGCGAAAAATAATGAGATACGCACAAATAAGAGAAACCGATATAGCTAATGGTGAAGGTATTCGAGTTTCTTTGTTTGTACAAGGTTGTCCATTTCGTTGCAAAAATTGTTTTAACGAAGATTTTCAAAATTTTTGTGGTGGTAAAGAATGGGATAGCAAAATAGAACAAGAATTTATTGACTTAGGCAAAAGACCTTTTATAAAAGGTTATTCAATGCTTGGTGGCGATCCCATGGCACAAGACCAAGACTTTTTAAATTTATTAAAAAGAATAAAAGAAGAAACTGGAAAAACCATTTGGGTTTGGACAGGATATATATATGAAAATCTAAATGACTTTCAAAAAGAATGTCTAAAATATATAGATGTCTTAGTTGATGGACCTTTTGTTGAAGAATTAAAAGATATGAAATTAAGATTTAAAGGTTCATCAAATCAAAGACTGATAGATGTACAAAAAACATTAAATAGTGATAAAGTTATTTTGTGGGAAGATTAATAGGTGTAAAGATGAAAATAAAAATTAAATATTTTTCAAATGAAATTGACAAAATAAAAAAATTTGATAATGGTGATTGGGTAGATTTAAGAGCTGCAAAAACAATTACATTAAAAAAGGGTGAATTTGCATTAATACCATTAGGAGTTGCAATGCAATTACCAAAAGGATATGAAGCTCATGTAGTTCCTCGTTCTAGTACATATAAAAATTTTGGAATAATACAAACAAATCACCAAGGTGTAATTGATGAATCTTATTGTGGCGATAATGACCAATGGTATATGCCAGTTGAAGCAAGAAGAGATACAACAATTAATGTAAATGATAGAATTTGTCAATTCAGAATAATGGAAAAGCAACCTGAGATAGAATTTGAAGAAGTTGAAGAATTATCAAATACTGATAGAGGTGGCTTTGGTACATCTGGTAAACAATAGACAATAATAAAAAACTACTGTAAAAATACAGTAGTTTTTTTGTTATAATATTTACAAAACAAAATATAAATAGTAAAATATTGTTATGTTAAAGATGAAAGGTGATATGTATGTTAGATATGCAAATAATTAACAAAACAATAGAAGCTTTAAACAAAAATAATTTTGATGCTTATTTTGTAGATAATAAAGATAAAGCATTAGCACTTGTAGACTCTTTTATATCTAAAGATGATGTAGTAACATATGGTGGTTCAATGACTTTATTTGAAACAGGCATAATGAACTATTTAAAAAATAAAAATGATATTGAATTTTTAGATAGAAACAAAGAAGGCAATACACCTGATGATATTCAAAAAATATATCGTGAAGCTTTTACAAGCGATGTATATTTTACAAGCTCAAATGCTATAACAGAAGATGGATATTTATATAATGTCGATGGAAATAGTAATAGAATATCAGCAATGATGTTTGGTCCTAAGAATGTTATAGTTATAGCAGGATATAATAAAATAGTAAAAACAAAGCAAGATGCCATTGAAAGAGTTAGAAATTATGTAGCTCCAAAAAATGCACAAAGACTTAACATGAATACACCTTGTGTAAAAACTGGTAAATGTATGGATTGTATGTCTAAAGACAGAATATGTTGCAACTATGCTTTCTTTGGAAAACAAAGAATTGAAAAGAGAATTAAAGTAATAATTATTGGAGAAGAATACGGATATTAAAAATATCTTAGGGAGAAAATATGAATAATATCGAAAGAATAAAAGAACTCGTATCACAACTTAGTAAGGCTTCCACAGCTTATTATAAATATGATAAACCTATAATGTCAGATAAACAATATGATAAATTATATGATGAATTAGAAAAGCTTGAAAACGAAACAGGAGTAGTTTTATCATCATCACCAACAAGAAAAGTGCAAGGTGAAATACTAGATAGTTTTGCTAAAGTAGAACACACAAAACCTATGTTATCAGCACAAAAAACTAAGAATATAGAAGAAATAGAAAAGTTTGCTGATGATAAAGAAGTATTAATATCTTGGAAAGAAGATGGACTTACCATTGTATTAAAGTATAGTGATGGTAAACTAATACAAGGCATTACTAGAGGAGATGGAGAAGTAGGAGAAGATGTAACTGCCAATGTTAAAATGTTTTCAAATATACCTTTAGAAATATCATACAAAGGAAATTTAGAGCTAAGAGGCGAAGGTTTAATATCATATGATAGTTTTAATGATATAAATGAAAACTTAGAAGTTCCATATAGTAGTGCAAGAAACCTAGCCTCTGGATCTGTAAGACAATTAGACACTAGTTTGGTAAGAGAACGAAATGTAAACTTAAAAGTTTTTGATTTAGTAGAATGTGACGAAAAATTTGATACTAAACAAGAACAGCTAGAATTTCTAAAACAACAAGGATTTGACATTGTAGAGTATATTGTATGTTATAAAAACGATATAAGAAAAAATATAGAATTATTTAAACCAACAGAATATATCTATCCAACAGACGGATTGATAATAGAATATAATGATATATTATATGGCGAAAGTTTAGGAGCTACAGCACATCACCCTAATAATATGATAGCACTAAAATGGCAAGACGATGTAAAGGAAACAACTTTACTAGATATAGAATTAAACCCTACAAGAACAGGTAGAGTAAGTCTAACAGCAGTATTTGACGGTGTTAATATAGATGGTGCTGTGTTAAGGAGAGCAACTTTACACAATGTTGACATCATGGAAGAATATCAATTTGGTATTGGTGACAAAATTACTGTATATAGAAGCAATATGGTTATTCCTGCGATTGATGAAAATCTTACTAGAAGTAATACTTATGTATTACCAACAAAATGTCCTTGTTGTGATAGTGAATTAATAATCAAAAAGATTGCACAAACAAGAGAACTATTTTGCACAAATGATAACTGTCCAGCAAAACAAGTTAGAAAATTTGCTCATTTTGTTTCTAAAAACGCAATGAACATTGAAGGATTATCTGAACAAACTTTAGAGAAATTTATTGATAAAGGCTATATAAAAACATATGCTGATATCTTTACACTTATTGAAAGACATGGAGAAGATATAAAGCAAATGGAAGGTTTTGGAGAAAAATCTGTACAAAACTTAGACAAAGCAATCAATAAATCAAGAAAAGTTAAGTTAGAAAAATTCCTCACAGCATTAGGAATAAACAATATAGGTAGAGCAAGTTGTAAGGTTATTTCTAAATATTTTGACGGAGAATGGGATAAATTCCACACTGCCGTTTGTGAAGGTTTTGACTTTACACAATTAGATGACTTTGGTGAAATAATGCACAACAGTTTAGTTGAATTTATAACCAAAGAAAATGAACAAATCAACGAACTTATAGAGCATATTGAATTCGAAAATATGGAAAAAGAAAATATCGATGATAATAATATTTTCTTTGGCAAAACAATTGTGGCTACAGGGACACTTAAAAATTTCACAAGAGATAGCATAAAAGAAAAAATAGAAAGTTTAGGTGCAAACGCAACTGGTTCTGTATCTAAAAAGACTGATTTTGTTTTAGCTGGTGAAAAAGCAGGTAGTAAATTAAAAAAAGCTCAAGAATTAGGAATAAAAATTATTACAGAAGATGAATTTTTAAATATGATAAAATAAATAAAAATCTAATCACAAAATTGTGATTAGATTTTTATGTTTAATGGTTGCATTTATAATTAAAAAAAGATATACTTTATAAGGTATATTATTTAAAGAAAGGATATAGAGAATTATGGATAATCAAAGTTTTAAAAAATCTGTATTTGGCGGATTTGATAGAGATGAAGTTTTAGACTATGTTGATAAAATAACAATGGAATATAAAGAAAAAATTGACAATTTAGAAGTTCAAATAAGAAAAGATACAGCACAAAAAACTCAATTACAAGTTGACTTAGATGAAGCAAATAAAAAATTAGAAATTGAAAAAAAAGATAATGAGAGAACACAACAACTAAATGTAGACTTAGGCAAAAGAATAAAAGTTGTTATGGCTGAAAATGAAGAATTAAAAGCAAATTTAGATAATCATAATACTGATTTAGAACTAAAATTAAAAGAAACACAAGAAGAATTAGCAGATAAAACAGAAAGATTATTAGGATATACAAGACTCGGTATAAATGCAGAAAAAGTAATGAAAGATGCAGAAGAAAGAGCTAGAGTTGTAACATCAAAAGCTAATAATCAATCTGCTCAATTGCTATTAAAAGCAAATGATGAAGCAAAATCTATTGTAGAAAATGCAAAAAAAGAATCTGAAAAAATTAGACAAGAGCTAAAAGAATACTGTATAAAAACAAAAGATGAAATGAAAGACATAGAAGCTACTTTGTCAAATATTAAATCTGAAGCTCAAAAAGAAGCTGATTTAATAATTAATCAAGCAAAAGAAAAAGCAGCTAAAATTGATGTAATAACAAAGGAAAGACTTGATAAAGTAAATGCAGAAATAGAAAAATATAATCAATACATACTTCAAAATAAAAAGAATATGTTAGAAATGTTTAAATCTATTACTAATAGTTTACAAAATCTACCAGATGAAGTTTTTGAAAAAGTAGATTTTGAAAGTTTATCATCACAAACAAATACATCTACAAATCAAACAGAAGAAGTCAATAAACAAAACTAAGAGGTGTATCACATGGCTGAATATAAAATAAATACAAAAGATTTAAAGCAATATACTGATAAACTAAAAACTTTTGATAGAGTATTATTGAGTGGTGTTATATATACAGCAAGAGATGCAGCTCATAAAAAAATTATGGAGTTAATAAATAATAATCAAGAATTGCCATTTAAACTAAATGGAGCAACTATATATTATGCAGGTCCAACTCCATCTCCAGAAAATTTACCAATAGGCTCATGTGGTCCTACTACATCTGGTAGAATGGATGTTTTTGCTCCAAAGCTACTAGATTTAGGATTATTATGTATGATAGGCAAAGGTGAGCGAAACGATGAGGTTAAATCTGCCATAAAAAGAAACAAAGGTTTATATTTATGTGCAGTAGGCGGAGCTGGAGCTTTAGCATGTAAATCAATAAAATCATGTGAAGTAATCGCTTTTGAAGAACTAGGATGTGAATCTGTAAAAAAATTAGAGATAGAAAATTTTCCATTAATTGTTGCTATAGACAGTGAAGGTAATGATATTTTTGAAATGGGAAAATCAATGTATTTGAATTCTAAATAAGAATTAATATTTTTATTTTTTTGAGGTGATTTATGTTTAAAGGCTTATTCAATGACAAACAGTTATACAAAATGATTTTTTCAATAGCTATTCCCATAGCATTGCAAAACTTATTAGTATTCTTAACACAAATGCTTGATACCATAATGCTTGGTGAATTAGGAGATGTTCCTTTAACAGCTTCTTCTTTAGCAAATCAAGTGTTTTTTGTCTATTCACTATTCATTTACGGACTAGCAGGTGGGGCTGCTGTTTTAACTTCTCAATATTGGGGAAAAAGAGAGATAAAACCAATAAAGACTATAGTAGCAACTGTTGTAAGATTAGTAGTATTAGTTGGCATATTGTTATCACTAATTGTATTTTTATTTCCAAGACAAATTATGATGATTTTTACAAAAGATACAGCAGTAATAGAAGCTGGTATTGAATATTTAAGTATAATATTTATCATGTATTTGTTTTTTGGATTATCCAGCATGATTACAACACTATTTAGAAGTGTAGAGGTTGTAAAAATCGCTGTTATGTCAAATATTGTTTCACTTATTACTAATGGATTTTTAAACTATGTGTTTATCTTTGGTAAATTCGGTGCTCCAAGAATGGAAATTAGAGGCGCTGCTCTAGCTACTGTAATTGCAAAAATAGCAGAAATAACTATTGTATTAATATATGTATTTTTTGTAGATAAAAAGCTAAAATTCAGATTAAAAGATATTTTTGCAAATGATAAATTACTCAACAAAGATTTATTAAAATATTGTTCACCAGTTGTAATCAATGAATTAGCTTGGTCTTTAGGTATTACAATGCAATCCGTTTTATTTGGTAGAATAAGTACCAATGCAGTATCTGCTAATACAATTATAGGTGTTGTACAACAACTAGCAACACTAGTAATTTTTGGTGTAGCAAATGCATCAGCTGTTATAATTGGTAAAACTATAGGCGAAGGAAAATTAGAACTAGCTGAACAAAGAGGTAAAACAATAAAAACACTATCTATCTTAATGGGTATAGTTGGTGGTATTGTTATATTGTTAAGCAGAAATGTAATGGTTGATTTTTACAATGTATCAGTAGAAACAAAAGAACTTGCAAAACAAATGCTAGTTATAACTGCTTTTGTAATATTCTTTGTATCAAATTCTGGTGTTGGTATAGTTGGAATATTAAGAGGTGGTGGAGATACAAAATTCTCTTTATGGCTAGAAATTATATCTTTATGGTTAGTGTCTGTACCTTTAGGATTTTTAGCAGGTATGGTATTTAAATTACCAGTAGTTGTAGTATATGCTTTGTTCAAATCTGATGAAGCTGTAAAATCAGTTGTATGTTGGATTAGAATTTCTGGTACTAAATGGATAAGAGATGTAACTCGATAAAAAGTGTGGTATATACCACACTTTTTTTATATAAAAATGCAGGATTTAACATTTAAGTCTTGCATTTTTATATAAAAAATAATAAAATTATAGTTGAATAAAAATATCATAAAAGAAGGAAATATCGTATGGGTAATAATATTTTATCACATATATCTAAACGAAAAGAACATCTATCCAAAGGTCAAAAGATGATAGCTGAATATATACAAAATCACTATGATAAAGCTGCATTTTTAACAGCTTCAAAATTAGGTAGTGTAGTAGGTGTTAGTGAATCAACTGTTGTAAGATTTGCTTATGAATTGGGATATGATGGCTATCCAGGACTACAAAAAGCATTACAAGAAATGATAAGAAACAGACTAACATCTGTACAAAGAATAGATGTAGCCAATGAACAAATAGGTAATGAAGAAATACTTGATAAAGTATTAAATTTAGATATTGAAAGAATAAGAAAAACTATAGAAGAAACAAATAGAGATGATTTTAATGGTGCAATAAACTCCATTTTAAAAGCTAAAAACATATATATAATAGGTTCAAGAAGTGCAGGAACTCTTGCAAGTTTCATATCATTCTATTTTAATTTAATGTTCACAAATGTAAAATTAATTCAAACAGTTACAACAGCAGAAATGTTTGAACAAATCCTAAGGGTATCAAAAGGAGATGTAATGATAGGCATAAGTTTTCCAAGATATTCAAAACAAACTTCTTCTGCATTAAATTTTGCCCATAACAATGGTGCAACAGTAATTGCTATAACTGATAGCAAACATTCTCCTATTGTAAAAGATAGCGATTATTTTTTACAAGCTCGAAGTGACATGGCATCTTTTGTAGATAGTTTAGTAGCACCTTTAAGCTTAATAAATGCTCTGATTGTAGGTGTTGGATTAAAAAAATCAGAAGAATTAAAATCAACTTTTGAAAAACTAGAAAAAATATGGGATGAATATGAAGTATATGAGAAAGCTGAGGAAACAATAAAATATGGCGAGTAATGAAAGGATAATTGTAATAGGAGCAGGTCCAGCTGGTATGATTTCAGCACATACAGCAGGACTTTATGGTAAAGAAGTTTTAATTATTGATAAAAATGAAAGACTTGGAAGAAAATTACTTATTACTGGAAAAGGTAGATGTAATATTACAAATAATTGTGATGTAAATACAATTATAGCTAATGTAACATCTAATAATAAGTTTTTATACAGTGCAGTAAATCAAT
Source organism: Oscillospiraceae bacterium (assembly GCA_017887325.1). Classification (GTDB taxonomy): domain Bacteria; phylum Bacillota; class Clostridia; order Oscillospirales; family Ruminococcaceae; genus Massiliimalia. The sequence continues at coordinate 184,410 of JAGHIE010000002.1, forward strand.
TTACACCACAAGATACTATAAACTATTTTGAAAATGCTGGGTTAAGTGTGAAGACAGAACGAGGCAACAGAGTATTTCCAGAAAGTGATCGAGCAAAAGATGTTGAACTTGTATTGGAAAATAACATAAAGTCTGTTGGTGTAGAAATACTAACTCAAACAGTAACTAAAATTTTAGCTGAAGATGGAAAAGTATATGGTGTGGAATGTGCAGATGGCAAAACATATGAAGCCGAAAGCGTTATAATAGCTACTGGTGGAAAATCTTATCCTCTAACAGGCTCTACTGGAGATGGATATAAATTTGCTCAAAGTGTTGGTCACAACATAATAAAACCTAAAGCATCACTAGTTCCAATAGTTACAAATGAACAATGGTGTAAAAAAGCTCAGGGCTTATCTTTAAAAAATGTTACAGTTAGTTTATTTTACAAAGACCAAACAAAACCAATATTCAGCGAATTAGGTGAGATGTTATTTACACATTTTGGCGTATCTGGTCCGTTAATATTAAGTGCTTCTGCACATATACGAAAAGGAAAATTTGAGGACTATAAACTAAAAATTGACTTAAAACCTGCATTAAGTGATAAACAATTAGATGCAAGAATTTTGAGAGATTTCTCAGAAAACACAAATAAAGATTTTGGAAACAGTTTAGGTAAATTATTACCTAAAAAGCTAATTCCAATAATAATAAAAATGAGTAAAATACCATTTGATATGAAAGTAAATCAAATAACAAAAGAAATGAGACAACACTTATGCTCATTGATAAAAGGTCTTGAACTTACAGTCAAAGAATTCAGACCAATAGAAGAAGCTATAATAACAGCAGGTGGGGTAGATGTATCTGAAGTTAATCCTAAAACAATGGAATCTAAAAAAGTCAGTGGATTATATTTTGCTGGAGAAGTTCTAGATTTAGATGCATATACCGGTGGATTTAATTTACAAATAGCTTTTTCCACAGGATATGTCGCAGGATTATCAAGTGCAGGATTTAATTATTAGACACAAACAGTTGTTTTTATATTCAATTTGTAGTATAATGAGGGATAAGTATATACAATATATACTTATCCTATTATTTTTATATAAGGAGAGTTGTAAAATATGAGAGCAGTTGCAATAGATGGGCCAGCAGGAGCTGGAAAAAGTACCATTGCAAGAAGAACAGCTTTAGAATTTGGATTTATTTATGTTGATACAGGAGCTTTATATAGAACTGTGGCTTATGCTGTATCAAAAAACAATATAGAAACAAATGATGTTGAAAAAATAGAAAAGTTATTAAGCGAAATAAAAATTGAACTTAAATTTATAAATGGAGAACAACGAGTTTTCTTAAATGATGTAGATGTATCAGATGAAATACGCTCACCAGAAGTTTCAATGAAAGCTTCTGAAGTATCATCAATAACACAAGTAAGACAATACCTATTTTCATTACAAAAAGATATTGCAAAAAATAATGATGTTATAATGGACGGACGAGATATAGGTACAGTTGTACTTCCTAATGCTGATGTAAAAATTTATTTAACAGCAACATCTCAAGACAGAGCAAAAAGAAGATATGATCAACTATTATCTCAAGGTATGTCAGTAGACTTTGACAATTTGGTAAAAGAAATTGAACAAAGAGATTATAGTGATATGAATAGAGAAATATCACCATTAAGAAAAGCTGATGATGCTATTTTAGTAGATACAACAGGAAATACATTAGAAGAATCTATTTCCTTGTTAACAGAAATTATAAGAACAAATTTAAAATAGTTTGGAGTTTTGAAATATGTCAGCTTTTTATAAAATAGGTAAAGTAGTATGTAATATATTCTGTGCTTTATCTTTTAAAATAGAAGTTAGTGGAACAGAAAACCTACCAATAGAAAATGGATTTATATTAGCTTCTAATCATTTAACAGAACTAGACCCTCTATTTATAGCCATAAGAATAAAAAGACAGCTAAATTTTATGGCTAAAGCAGAATTATTTAAAAATAAAATAGGTGGAGCTATAATAAAAGGACTAGGAGCTTTTCCTGTTGAAAGAGGTACTGGAGATACAAGTGCTATAGATAAAGCAATAGACACTGTAAAATCCGGAAATGTTCTAGCCATATTCCCAGAAGGCACACGCTCAAAAGATGGTGAATTAAAAAGATTTAAATCTGGAGCAATAGTTGTAGCTTCACAAACTGGAGCAGACATTATACCAACAGCTATATATATAAAAGATATATCAGATGGGAAAAAATTAAGATTTAGATCAAAAGTTGTTGTTAAATATGGTAAATTAATAGAAAACAAAGAATTACACATAGATATGGAAAATCCTTCCACAATAAAAAAAGCTGGAACAATAGTTAGAGAAGCTGTAGCTAGTTTATTGGAGGAAAGTAAGAATGAACAATAGAATAACTGTCGCAAAAACAGCTGGATTTTGTTTTGGTGTTGATAGAGCTGTAAACATGGTATATGACCTTTCTAACCAAAACAAAAAAGTTTGTACACTAGGACCTATTATACATAATCCTCAATTAGTAGAAGATTTATCTAAAAAAGGTGTAAGTATAATTTCTAGTCCTGAAGAAGCACAAAAAGATGATACAATTGTAATTCGTTCACATGGTGTAGGAAAAGAAGTATATGATAACTTAACTAAATTAAACCTTAACTATGTCGATGCAACTTGTCCTTTTGTTGCAAAAATACACAGAATAGTAAGAGAAAAATCATTACAAGGATATACAATTATCATAGCAGGTGATAAAAACCACCCAGAAGTTTTAGGAATAAAAGGACATTCTGTCACAGAAACTTATGTAATTAAAGATGAACAAGAATTATTAGAATGTTTAAAAGTTCTTAAAAATTTTGGCAAAACTGACATAATTTTGGTCGCTCAGACTACATATAATACAAAAATATGGAGCGAATGCATAAAAAGTGCAAAAAAAGTATGTACAAATCTGATTTTTTTTGATACAATATGTAATGCGACTAATGAACGCCAAGCGGAAGCTGTTAGTTTAGCAAAAAAAAGTGATTTGATGATTGTGGTTGGTGGAAAAGAAAGTTCTAATACTAAAAAGTTAAAAGATGTATGTGAAAAATATACTACAACACATCTTATCGAAACAGCAGACGAGCTTTTTAATTTGCCTATTAGCAATTATGAAACGATTGGCGTAACTGCCGGAGCTTCAACCCCGGCTTATATAATTAAGGAGGTTATTAAAACCATGAGTGAAATTTTAAATCAAGAAGAGAATTTTGCATTATTATTTGAGCAATCTCTTGAAACTGAAAAATTATATAATGGGAAAAGGGTTAAAGGTATCGTTACTACAATCGCACCTAATGAAGTACATGTAGATATCGGCGCTAAACAAGCAGGTATTATCCCTAGAGATGAACTTTCTGAAAACCCAGATTTAAAATCATCTGATATAGTTTCAGTTGGCGATGAAATCGAATTAATAGTGTTAAAAGTAAACGACCAAGAAGGTATTGTAACTTTAAGTAAAAAACGTTGTGATGCACAAGCTGCTTTCGAAGAAGTTAAAAAAGCTTATGAAGAAGGCAAAGTTTTAACAGGTACAATCACAAACGTTGTTAAAGGTGGCGTTTTAGTATTATACAACAATACTAAAGTATTTATTCCAGCATCTCAAGTTTCTGATAAGAGAGTTGAAGATTTAACAACAGTATTAAAACAAGAAGTTAGCTTCAAAATTTTAGAAGTTAATGAAAGACGTGGTCGTGCTTTAGGTTCAGTTAAAGCAGTTATCAACGAAAACAAAAAAGCTGTAGAAGAAAAATTCTGGGCTGATATTGAAGTTGGTAAACAATATAAAGGTGAAGTAAAATCATTAACATCATATGGTGCATTCGTTGATTTAGGCGGAGTAGATGGAATGATTCACATCACAGAATTAGCATGGACAAAAATCAAACATCCATCAGAAGTTGTAAATGTTGGTGATGTTGTTGAAGTTTATGTTAAAGATTTAGATAAAGAAAAACACCGTATTTCTTTAGGCTACAAAAAAACAGAAGATAATCCATGGGTTAAATTCGAAAACGAATACAAAGTTGGAGATGTAGTAAAAGTTAAAATCGTATCATTTACATCTTATGGTGCATTTGCAACAATTATCCCAGGTATTGATGGATTAATTCATATTTCTCAAATTGCTAACCAAAGAGTAGAAAAAATTGAAGAAATTTTAGAAATTGGTCAAGAAGTTGAAGCAAAAATCATTGATATCAACTTAGATGAAAAACGTGTAAGTTTATCAATGAGAGCTTTATTACCAGAAGAAGACCAAAAAATTGCTAAAGAAGAACAAGCAGTTGAAGAAGAATAATTGATAAATAAAACCTGATTATAAAGTTATAATCAGGTTTTTGTTATATAAATTGTTGACTAATTCACTTTAGTATGGTAAACTTTTTAAAAATTAAATAAGTTGAGGGATATAGGGTATGGATAAAGAAAACGAAAAAAACTACAATTTCATTAAAAGTCTTACAGAAGAATATGCTAAAAATAACTATATTGATTCTGCAATTTACGAAAAATTTGACATTAAAAGAGGATTAAGAAATCAAGATGGTACTGGGGTTTTAGCAGGTGCTACACGAGTTTGTAATGTTCACGGTTACTTATTAAACGAAGGTGAAAAAGAACCTATTGATGGGGAATTAATTTATAGGGGAATTAATGTCAGAGATATAGTAAGTAATTGTAACAAAGATCACCGTTTTGGTTTTGAAGAAACAGTTTATCTATTATTATTTGGAAAACTACCAAATAAAGAACAACTATCAACATTCTATGAAATGATGGACGAGTTTAGAAGTTTACCTGCAAACTTTTTTGAAGATATGATTTTAAAGGCTCCTAGTGATGATATAATGAATAAATTAGCTAGAAGCGTTTTGGCATTGTATTCTTATGACTCTAAATCAGAAGATATGAGTTTAGAGCAAGAAATCAGAAAATCTTTACAATTAATAGCAAGACTATGCAATATAATGGTTAAAGCATATCAAGTTAAAAGAAGTACATTTGATAATGAATCATTAATTCTACACCCTTTAATTAAAGGACAAAGTACGGCAGAAAGTATATTATCTCTATTAAGACCAAATAGAGAATTTACAAAAGAAGAAGCATTACTATTAGATACATGTATGATTTTACATGCAGAACATGGCGGAGGTAACAACTCAACATTTACATGTAGAGTTTTAACTTCTTCAGGAACAGATTCATATTCTGCATATGCTGGGGCTATAGGCTCATTAAAAGGTCATAGACATGGTGGTGCTAATATTAGAACTGTTAATATGCTTGAACATATCAAAGCAGATGTAAAAGATTGTACAAATGAAAGTCAACTAGAAGATTACTTAGTAAAATTAGTTAAAAAAGAAGCTGGAGATAGAAGTGGTCTTATATATGGTATGGGTCATGCTGTATATACAAAATCTGACCCAAGAGCTGTTTTATTAAAACAAAATGCAATAAAATTAGCAAAAGGAACTCCATTTGAAGAAGACTTTGAAGTTCTTAACTTAGTAGAAAAACTAACTCCAAAAGTATTTAAAGAACTAAAAAATAGCGATAAAACAATCTGTGCTAATGTTGACTTATATTCTGGATTGGTATATAAAATGTTGGGTATTCCAAAAGAACTATATACACCAATATTTGCTTGTTCTAGAATGGCTGGCTGGAGCGCACATAGAATAGAAGAAATGAATACTGGAAATAGAATTATCCGTCCAGCATATAAAGCAATATCTAAAAAAAGTGAATACATACCTTTAGCAGAAAGATAATAAAATTTATTAAAATCTATATTAATTTATACAAAAGTATGGTATAATTTGATTTAGACTATTCGTATGGAGAAAAGTCCGAGATTAGTTCTCGGACTTTTTGTTTTAATAACAAGGAGTGTATCATTTGAAATATAAATTAATTATGTGTATAACATTTATCATGTTTACATTATCTTCTTGTATGTTTCCAGATACATCGGTTGATAATTTAATAGAACCACAAAAATTAGAAAAAGAACAACAAGAAATATATGATGCTTTTATAAATGATGTTGGTGAAAATTCTAAAATAGATTTATTATATCCTAATAACGGTAAATACTTGTCTTCGTTTGTTGTTGAAAATATAGATGATACAAAAGGTAATGAAGCTATAGTATTCTACAAAAACAATAATGCAATAAATGGTAAAGATACAATATCTGTAAACATATTAGATAAAAATGAAAATGATGAATGGCATTCTGTGTGGATTACACATGAAACAGAAGTTGTAGATATTGATAAATTCTTTATATTAGATACCAATAATGAAAAACTTATTGTCGTAGGTTACGATACTTTTGATAATAATAAAGAACGAAAATTAAAAAGAATTAGTGTAATGAAGTATAAAGATAATACATTACAAAAAATATATTCATTAGAAGGTAATGAATTTGAAGTTTTTGATATAAACAATAATGGATTAGATGATTTAATAATAATATCAGATAATGAAACTAGAGAAATTAATGTATATGAATACAATAATAATAGTTTGGAAAAAATTCTAAATAAAAAAGAAAATTATGATGAGTATAAAAAAATGAATATAAAAACAGGTCTTATCTCTGAAGAAACACCTGCTATATATATAGATGAAACTATGTCTAATGGAGATATTTTTACAGACATACTATATTATGAAAATGGAAATATACAAACACTTAACAATATAAGTCCTCAGCTTAAAGAAAGCACTAAAAAGTCTGATTCATTGTACACATATGATATAGATAAAGATAATATATACGAAATACCGTTAGAATTAGATCTTATGGGTGGAAATTACAATGAGAATAGAAGATTTATTAAATGGATAAATTATGATTATATATCTAGAGAAATGACCGAAAAAAGTATATCTTATATTGATATGAAGTTAGGGTATAGATTTGATATTCCTGATGAGTGGATAGGTGATATCACTTACAAAAAAGATGATTTAAATAATGAAGTTACATTCTACATATATAATTATAGTGATAAGAATGATGACTCACAAAAATTATTAAAAATAAAGACTTTTGTTCCAGATATAAATAATACTGATGTTGGTACAGAAAACTATACAATAATTGATACAGATGGACATTTAAAATATGGTTATATACTATACAACACAAATACTAAATATGATTTAAAGAAAAAAGATATAGATAATTTATTTAATAAACTTTAGAAGTTGGGAGAAATAATTTATGAAAAAAATTTTAGTTTGCGAAGATGAAGAAGTAATAAGAGATTTTGTTGTAATTAATTTACAAAGAAGTGGTTATGATGTTGTTGATGTAAGCTGTGGTGAAGAAGCTTTAGAAGTATTTGAAAAAAACAACGGTAATTTTTCAGTTGTTTTATTAGACATAATGATGCCAGGAATTGATGGTTTTGAAGTATGCAAAAAATTAAGAGAAAAAAGTGATACTATGGGTATCATTATGTTATCTGCAAAAACACAAGAAATGGATAAAGTAAGAGGTTTAATGCTTGGAGCTGATGATTATGTATCAAAACCATTTAGCCCGTCAGAATTAGTAGCAAGGGTAGATGCAGTATACAGACGAGTTGAACTTAATTCTGTTAGAAGTAAAAAGGAACTTTCTAATCCAATAATATCTGGTCCTTTTAAACTTTCCCCTAAAAGTAGGACATTAACTAAAAACGGTGAAATTATAGACTTAACACAAGTTGAATATCAAATTATGGATATGTTTTTTAGAAATAAAAATCAAGCATTAAGTAGAGCCGAAATTTTAGAATCAATATGGGGAGATTCATACTCAAACGATGTAAAAATTGTTGATGTAAATATAAGAAGATTAAGAATGAAAGTTGAAGATGAACCATCTAACCCTACATATATAGCAACAGTTTGGGGATATGGCTATAAATGGTTCGAAGAGTAGAATAAACTTTAAGGAGGTAGAATATTGGCATATAGAAGTATAACTAAACGATGGGCGATAAACAGCTTAGGTCTTATTACATTAGTTCTTATTATAGTAGAAATAGGTATTGGTTTTGGGATAAAAAATTATTATTACTCTTCTATTAAAAATCAATTAATGAGTAGTGATCATGTCAATTACAGTAAAATAAATGAAAATGCCAATAATTCTAAGCTAGATTTTAAATCATTCATAAGAGATATGGTTGAGAATTTTGATTCTAGAGATAAGATTGAAATGATGGCTATAGATTCAAAAGGAAATATTTTTGTAAGTTCTAGTGGTTTTGAATATTCTGAAAAAATTACAACGAAAGATTATCAAGAAGCTATAAGTCAGTCAGATCCTGTAGCATACTTTGTTGGTGTTAATGATTATGGAGAAAAAGTTATGTCTATAACAAGGAGGATAACACCATTTGTAACTAGTGAATGTGTTGCTGTCAGATATGTTGTTTCATTAGAGCAAACTGATAAAAACATTATTATTTACATGATTGTAATCACAGGTATAATGATATTTGTCCTTTTATTAATATTATTATCAAACTCTTATTTCATTCGTTCAATTGTTTATCCAGTAAGAGAGCTAGGTAATGTTGCAAGAGAATTTGCTACAGGTAATATGGAAACTAGAATTATTAAAAAAAGCGATGATGAAATAGGAGAGTTATGTGATATTATAAACTACATGGCAGATGAAATTCAAAAAACAGAAAAAATGAAAAATGAATTTATTTCATCTGTATCTCACGAATTAAGAACACCTTTGACAGCTATAAGAGGCTGGGGAGAAACTTTAGCTAGCATGATGCCTGAAGATGACATAATGATGAAAAAGGGCATGGGAGTAATAACTAACGAAACAGAAAGACTATCTTCTATGGTAGAGGAATTACTTGATTTTTCTAGAATACAAAATGGTAAATTTACTTTAGTAAAAACAAAAATGGATTTATTGGCAGAAGTAGATGATGCTGTTTTAATGTATACAGAAAAAGCAAAAAGTGAGAAAATGACACTAATTTGTAATGAACCTGAAAACGTATCTTATGTTTTTGGTGATAAAAACAGACTAAAACAAGTCTTTATTAATATAATAGATAATGCAATAAAATACTCTGAAGAAGGCGGAATAATTACAGTAGATGTAAAAGAAAAAGATAATTATATCATTATAAGAGTATCCGATACTGGTTGTGGTATTCCTGAAGAAGATTTGCCAAAAGTTAAAGAAAAATTTTATAAAGCAAATTCTACTAAAAGAGGATCTGGTATTGGTTTAGCTGTTGCAAATGAAATAATTAATTTACATAATGGAGAATTGTTTGTAGAAAGTACTTTAAATATCGGAACTACTGTAACAGTAAAAATACCAATATTAGAAAAAGACGATTTAGCAAAAGCAACTATAACAATACAAAACGAGGAGGATTTAAACATTGAATAAAAATATACATAAAACATCAATTGGTGGTCAAGCTTTAATTGAAGGTATTATGATGCGTGGAGTACATAAAACAGCTATGGCAGTAAGAAAACCTGATAAAACAATTGATTTAGAAATATGGGATACTAAAAGTAATAATCAATTCTTAAATAAAATCAAAAAGGTACCTTTTGTAAGAGGTATATTTAATATGATTGACAGCATAATTTTAGGATATAAATGTACATCTAAATCTGCAGAGTTAGCAGGTTTAGATGACGATAACGATAGTGAACCAAGTAAATTTGAAAAATGGTTAGACGAAAAATTTGGAGATAACTTAGTTAAAATAGTTACTATTATAGGTGCTGTACTTGGTGTGATATTATCTATACTACTTTTTATGTTATTACCAACTACTGTTGTATGGGGATTAGACAAACTAATTAATGTTGGGGTTTTTAAAGGTTTAATTGAAGGTATATTAAAAATCGTAATCTTTATTTTATATTTACTTCTAATATCAAAAATGAAAGATATTAATAGAATGTTTAAATATCACGGTGCAGAACACAAAACTATAGCTTGTTTTGAAGCAGGTGAAGAATTAACTGTGGAAAATATAAGAAAACAAATAAGATTTCATCCTAGATGTGGAACTAGTTTTCTTATTTTAGTTTTAATAATAAGTATATTAGTTTTTAGTGTTGTTACATGGAGCAATCCACTAATAAGAACCATTTTAAAAATCATATTATTACCACTAGTGGTTGGAATTACCTATGAACTTATAAAAATAGCAGGTAGATATGACAATTGGTTTACAAAAATACTATCATATCCAGGTGTAATGCTACAACACATTACAACTAAAGAACCAGATGATGATATGATAGAGGTTGCTATAGAAGCAATGAAACCAGTTCTACCAAATAATTTAGAAGAGGATAAATGGTAATGTTTTTAAAACAAGCTCAAAAATATATAGCTGATAACTTAAATATAGATGATAATAAAATGTTTGAAGCTAAAATAATACTAAAAAGTATCTTGAATGTTTCAGACCATAACTTTATACTAAATGACAAAGAAGTAACTGATAATGAACTTAATATTATCAATGAAATAATAAGAAAAAGAAATAAAAGATATCCTTTGCAATATTTATTAGGCAAATGGGAATTTTATGGACTAGAATTTTATGTTGGCGATGGAGTATTAATACCAAGAGCTGATACAGAAATTTTATGTGACGAAACATTAAATTTACTAGAAAATTCTGAAAGTAAAAAAATTATAGATTTATGTAGTGGCAGTGGATGTATTGCTATAACAATTGATACTGTTACAGAACATAAAAATAAAATATATGCGTTGGAAAAATCAGAAAAAGCTTTAAAATATTTGAAGAAAAACAAAGACTTAAACAATAGTAATATCAATGTATTATACGATGATGTTATAAATCCTACTACTGATGAATGTGATTTTGATATAATTGTATCTAATCCACCTTATCTAAGTGTAGAAGATATGACAAAATTACAAGAAGAAGTATCATTTGAACCTAAAATGGCATTATATGCTCAACACAACGGATATTATTTTTATGAAAATATTACTGATATTTGGTATGATAGATTAAATAAAAATGGATATTTAATTTACGAAGTTGGAATAAATCAAAGTGATAAAGTATCTCAAATTATGTCAAATAAAGGTTTTATAAATATAAAAAAAGTTTGTGACTTAAATGGTATCGAACGAGTTGTTATAGGTCAAAAAGAATAAGAACAAATGTTTTCATATAATCTTGATAAATAACATTATATGTGATATAATCTACTAGGAAATTTACATTATGTAAGTATAATTTAATATAAAGGAGTAAATATTCATGGCAGTTAAACCAAAAGGTAAACCAGCTGTTGTTAATGTAACAGGTGATGATAGAAAAAAAGCACTCGAAACTGCTATTGCTCAAATTGAGAAGCAATTTGGTAAAGGTGCTATTATGAAACTTGGCCAAGCTAAGACAATGAATGTTGAACACATTTCAACAGGTTCATTAGGACTAGATATGGCACTTGGTATAGGTGGTGTACCAAGAGGAAGAATCGTAGAAATTTATGGTCCTGAATCTTCTGGTAAAACTACTGTAGCTTTACAAATAGTTGCACAAGCACAAAAAGAAGGTGGATATGCGGCGTTTATAGATGTTGAACACGCTTTAGACCCTGTATATGCAAGAGCTTTAGGCGTTGACATTGATTCACTACTAGTTTCTCAACCAGATACTGGTGAACAAGCATTAGAAATTATGGAATCTTTAATTCGTTCTGGTGCAATAGACGTAATCGTATTAGACTCTGTTGCTGCTATGGTAACAAGAGCAGAAATTGATGGAGAAATGGGGTCTAGCCATGTTGGTCTACAAGCAAGACTTATGTCACAAGCTTTAAGAAAACTAACAGGTGCTGTTTCAAAATCTAATAGTGTTGCAATATTTATAAACCAAGTTCGTGAAAAAATTGGTGTAACATATGGTAACCCAGAAACAACTCCAGGTGGTAGAGCGTTAAAATTCTATTCTTCTGTAAGAATTGAAGTAAGAAAAGGCGAAGCTATCAAAAATGGTACAGATATAATCGGTAACAAAACTAAATGTAAAATAGTTAAAAATAAAGTAGCACCTCCATTTAAAGAAGTAGTATTCGATATTATGTATGGTGAAGGTGTATCCAGAGTTGGGGAAATTATCGACTTTGCTGTAGATTTAGATATCATTGACAAATCTGGTGCTTGGTTTAGCTATAATGGCGAAAGATTAGGTCAAGGTAGAGATAAAGTTAAAAAACTTTTAAAAGAAAATACAGAACTTTGTGAAGAAATAGCTCAAAAAATTCGTGAGCATCAAGAAGAAGCTTTAGACCTAGCTTCAAAAGTTGCTGCATCAACAAAAACTCAAAACGAAGAGGCTTCAAATAATAATCAAACAATTGAACAACCATCTTCAGACAATCAAAAACAAGAACCTAACACACAGGATTTATTTTTAGATATAGACCCTGAAGATGATGATTTTGAATAATAAAGGATAAATAAATGACAGAGTGAATACAAAAATTCATTCTGTCGATTTGTTGTATTAAGATATTATGAAAATAACAGGTATAGAGAAAAAGAGTGGAACTAGATATACAGTTTATGTGGACGGAGAGTACTTTTACATATTTGATGTAGAAATTATTTCAAATAATAATTTAAAAGTTGGAGCAGAAGTGGATATTGATATTTTAGAAGATTTAAAATATCAAGCAGAACAAAGAAAAGCTAGAGAAAGAGCTTTTCATCTACTATCTTATAGAGATCATTCTAAAAAAGAACTCTATGATAAATTAATAAAAAATACTACTGATGAAATTGCTACCAAAACTGTATTAAAAATGGAAGAACTCGGTTATATAAATGATGAAAATTACGCTCAAAAAGTAGCAGAATTTTACCTAAAACAAAAAAACTTTAGTTATAGAAGAAGTTTATTTGAATTAAAGAAAAAAGGTATTAGTGAAGAACTAGCAACAATGTGTTTAGATAATTGTGAAGTTTACCCACATGATCAAATAAAAAAAATAATTGACCAAAAATATTATAGATATTTAGGAGATTTTAAAGGTAATCAAAAAGTTATAAATGCACTTGCTAGACTAGGTTTTTCTTATAGTGATATAAAAGAAGTTATAAATGAATATGATGTGGAGGAAGATACATGGCAATACGAGTAGGAATGGTATCATTAGGTTGCCCTAAAAACCAAGTTGATGCTGAATTAATGTTAAGCAAAATAGAAAAAAAAGGATATAAACTTGTTTCTGATACAGGTAATTGTGATGTTGTAATTATAAATACATGTGGTTTTATTCAATCTGCAAAAGAAGAAGCTATTGAAAATATTGTTGAGTTCATTAATTTAAAAAATGAAGGTAAAATCAAAGTTATTATAGTTACAGGTTGTTTAGCTGAAAGATATAAAGAACAAATTTTACAAGAAATGCCAGAAGTGGATGGAGTTGTTGGATTAGGTTCCAATGACCAAATTTGTAGAATTATTCAAGCTACATTAGATGGTAAAAAAGTAGAAAAATATGGTCCTAAAGAAGATTTAACAATATGTGGAGATAGAGTTTTAACAACACTACCATACTATGCTTACTTAAAAATAGCAGAAGGTTGTGACAACTGTTGTAGTTACTGTGCTATTCCACAAATAAGAGGTAGATTCAGAAGCAGACCGATTGACGAAATCATTGAAGAAGCAAAATGGTTAGCTTCACAAGGAGTAAAAGAACTAATATTAGTTGCACAAGATACAACACGATATGGTGAAGATTTATATGGTGAATATTATCTTGCTAAACTATTAAAAGAATTAGCAAAAATTGATGAATTTGTTTGGATTAGAACTTTATATTGTTACCCAGACAAAATTACAGACGAATTACTAGATGTTATTGCAAATGAAGAAAAAGTAGCAAAATATATTGATATGCCTTTACAACATTGTAATGACGAAGTATTAAAAGCTATGAATAGACCAATGGGTAAAAAAGCTACTGTTGAATTAATTAATCATATCAGAGCTAAAGTTCCAAATATAACACTTAGAACTACATTAATAGCAGGTTTCCCTGGTGAAACAGATGAACAATTTGAAGAATTGGCAGAATTTGTTAAAACAACAAAATTTGACAGATTAGGTTGTTTTGCATACTCTGAAGAAGAAGGTACAAAAGCTGGTGCAATGAAAAACCAAGTTCCAGAAGAAATAAGACAAAAAAGAGCTGAAATCATAATGCAAGAACAAATGAACATTATGATGAATGACAATGATGATAAAATAGGAAAAGAAATTACAGTTGTTTTAGAAGGCGTTGATAAATTAGCAGAATGCTATTTTGGTAGAAGCGAAGCAGATGCTCCTGATATTGACGGTAAAATTTTCTTTACTTCTGAAAACAAAAGTCATACAATGGGTGACTTTGTAAAAGTTAAAATTACAGAAGTTTGTGATTATGATTTAGTTGGAGAAGAAATTTTATAATAAGTGAGGCAAGATTATGAATTTACCTAATAAATTAACTGTTTTAAGAATACTATTAGTTCCATTTTTCGTTTTATTTTTACTAGTAAATACTATTCCATATAATTATTTATGGGCTTTATTAGTTTTTGCTATTGCATCAATTACAGACTGTTTAGATGGACATATCGCAAGAAAATATAATTTAATAACTAATTTTGGTAAATTTTTAGATCCATTAGCAGATAAAGTTTTAGTATTAGCAGCAATGATTGCTTTTATCGAGTTGGGTTTATCAAGCTCTGTTGTTGTAATAGTTGTTATAGCAAGAGAATTTTTAGTAACATCTTTAAGACTTGTTGCTGCAAGTGATGGCACAGTAATCGCTGCAAGTATTTACGGAAAAATTAAAACAATAACTCAAATGGTAGCAATTGTTGGTATTTTACTATTAAAAACAATAGAACAATTCGTTTCTTTATCTGTAAACATTGATTTAATTAGTAATGTTTTAATGTGGATAACAGCAGTTATCGCAGTTATTTCTGGTATTGATTATCTATGGAAAAATAGACATTGTGTAAATACTACTAAATAACTCCTTGAAAAATTATTTTTAATGTGTTATAGTATTTGTTAAAGAATTATATGTATCAATTATAATATTGTTACATATAATAATATTATAAAAGCTGTGAAAAGAAGAGTATCTTTTATAAAAATATCCAGAGAGCAAACTTCATCGGCTGAAAAAGTTTGTATATTAGTAGTAAAAGAGAAGTGCATCTTAGAGCTCATCAAGCAAAATTTTATAAAAGTAGTTTGATGCGTATATCTGCGTTAAAGATTATGGTTTGAGATATAAATCGAAGTGGAACCGCGATAAAATTATGAAAATCGCCTTCGGATAAGATAGTTTTCTTTTCCGAAGGTTTTTTATTTTTTGATTATAAAAAGGGAGGTTTTTTGTTTGTTTAATAATATCAGATACGACTTAAATGCAATTAAAGAAAGAGACCCAGCAGCAAGAAATAAATTAGAAATATTTTTGCTTTATTCTGGATTTCATGCAGTATTATTTTATAGAATATCTCATTGGTTTTATAATCATAAATGTCTTTTTATTGCAAGACTAATATCTCAACTTACAAGATTTTTTACAGGGGTTGAAATACATCCTGCAGCAAAAATAGGCAAAGGGTTAGTTATTGACCATGGAAGTGGTGT
Source organism: Oscillospiraceae bacterium (assembly GCA_017887325.1). Classification (GTDB taxonomy): domain Bacteria; phylum Bacillota; class Clostridia; order Oscillospirales; family Ruminococcaceae; genus Massiliimalia. The sequence continues at coordinate 200,216 of JAGHIE010000002.1, forward strand.
TGTTATTGGAGAAACTACAGTAATAGGCGATAACTGCATATTATATCAAGGTGTAACTTTAGGTGGTACTGGTAAAGATACAGGAAAAAGACACCCAACACTTGGTGATAATGTATTAGTTGGAAGTGGGGCAAAAGTATTAGGTCCTTTTAAAGTAGGTAGTAATTCTAAAATAGCATCTAACGCTGTTGTATTAAGTGAAATTCCTGAAGATTCAACTGCTGTGGGTGTACCTGCAAGAGTAACTAGAATAGCAGGTAAAAAGGTTAAACCAAAAAATTGTATTGATTTAGACCAAGTACATATAGCAGACCCTGTTTCACAAGAATTATGCAAGTTAAATTGTCATATAAATGAGCTTAAAAAGCGAATAGAAGAACTTGAAAAAATAAACAAAGGAGAACAATAAACATGAGAGTATATAATACTTTAACAAGAGAAAAAGAAGAATTAAAAACAATAACACCTAATGAGGTAAAAATGTATGCTTGTGGACCAACAGTATATAACTATATTCACATTGGTAACGCAAGACCTATTATTGTTTTTGATGTTTTAAGAAATTACTTAGAATATAGAGGCAACAAAGTTACTTTTGTTCAAAACTTTACTGATGTTGATGATAAAATCATCAAAAAAGCTAATGAAGAAAATGTAAATTCTTTAGAAATATCTGAAAGATACATTTCTGAATATAAAAAAGATGCAGAAGGTCTTAACGTAAAACCTGCTACAATTCACCCTAAAGTTACAGAAAATATGGAAAGTATTATAGATATTGTAAAAACTTTAGTTGATAAGGGCTTTGCTTATGAAGCACAAGGTGATGTGTATTTTAGAACATTAAAATTTGAAGAATACGGTAAACTATCACATATGCCTTTAGAAGACTTAGAAGCTGGTGCTAGAATAGCTACTGGTGATATTAAAGAACACCCAATGGATTTTGCATTATGGAAAGCTGCAAAACCAGGTGAACCTTATTGGGAATCTCCATGGGGCAAAGGTAGACCAGGTTGGCATATTGAATGTTCTGCAATGTCAAGAAGTATTTTAGGTGAAACAATAGATATTCACTGTGGTGGTCAAGACTTAATATTCCCACACCATGAAAACGAAATTGCACAAAGTGAATGTGCTAGTGGTAAAATATTTGCAAATTATTGGATGCACAATGGTTATATAAATGTTGATAACAAAAAAATGTCTAAATCATTAAACAACTTCTTCACAGTTAGGGAAGTAGCTGATAAATTTGGTTATGAGCCTATCAGATTTATGATGTTACAAGCTCATTACAGAAGTCCTATCAACTACTCTTTAGAAATAATCGAACAATGTAAATCTGCTTTAGAAAGACTTTATAATTGTAAAGAAGCTTTAGCTTTTGCTTTAACAAAAGCTACTTCTGGAGAATTTACTGAAGAACAAAAACAAAACTTATTAAAACACAAAGATAGTTTTATCGAAGCTATGGATGATGATTTAAATACAGCTGATGCAATTTCTGCTATATTTGAATTAGTAAGAGAAATAAATACAAATGTATCAGGTAATAAAATGGCTAGTTTAGAATATGTTAAATTTGCTAATGACTTATTTAATGAATTAGTAGGTGTTTTAGGATTACTTTACAATGATAAAAAAGAAGAAATTCCTGCTGAAGTTTTAGATTTAGTAGCAAAAAGAGCTGAAGCTAGAAAAGCAAAAGATTTCGCAACTGCTGATACACTAAGAGATGAAATAACAAAATTAGGTTATCAAGTATTAGAAAGCAGACAAGGTACAAAAATAGTAAAAATAGATTAATTAAAACAAAAGGATATTAGAGAATAATCTCTAATATCCTTTTAAATTTTACTTTTAAAGAAATCCACAAAGTAAATATTATTTAAAGTAAATGTCTTTCCTTGCAAATAATTTAAATCTTCTGCATCAGTTTTAAAATTAAATGTAAGTTTATATGAACATAATGCTTGGTGCTTATATCCATATTGTTTATTTATAGCATTTATTCCGTATTTTCCATCACCTAATAAAGGGCAACCAATATAAGCCATATGTGCTCTTATTTGATGTGTTCTTCCAGTTTTCAAATTAACCTCTACCAAACTTAAATTATTTTTGCTTTCCAATACCTTATATTCTGTTATTATAGTTTTGGTGTTTTTATTTGGTTTTTCATAAATTTTGACTTTATTTTCAGCAGAATTTTTTTCTAAATAATGAGTCATAGTTGCTTTTTTAGGATTTGGTGTTCCCAAAACTAAGCATAAATATTTTTTTGTTAATTCTCTGTTTTTTATTTTATCATTCAATATTCTTAAAGCACTAGCTGTCTTTGCAACAATAACAATTCCACAAGTATTTCTATCTATTCTATTACATAAAGATGGAACAAAAGATAATTCTTCATTTGGGTCGAATTCTTTTTTATCATATAAATAGTGTAAAACCCTATTTATTAATGTATCTTTAGAGTTATCGTTATCTTCGTGAACTACTAACCCTTGAGGTTTATTTACTAATAAAATATGTTTATCCTCATATATAACATCTACCTTATTACTTACTGACAAAAATTCAAACTCATCTTTTTCACTACCAAAAAACTCATCATTAATATATAAATCCACTTTATCGTTTAATGATAGTTTATAATTAAGTTCACATTTTTTACCATTAACCTTAATACGTTTTTTTCTAATAGCTTTATACAACATACTTTTAGGTAAAAGTGGAACACTTTTTTGAATAAATTTATCTAAACGCTGATCTTTATCATTTTCCTTTATAATAAAAGTTTTCATAATACCTCCAAAAAATGATTTAATAATCATATTTTATCATAAATCACATAAATATTAAAGTGTAATATAGTGATAAAAATAGTAGAGGTGATAACGGTGGGATTATTAAGTGTTTTAGATGAAGACTTAGCAACTAATAATATTACAAAAGATAATAAAAGAAAAGGATTAAGTTCTTATGAAGCTCAGGAATTAATTAAAAAAAATGGTAAAAATGAATTAAAAAACAAAAAGAAAGTTCATCCTGCAAAAATATTTGCAAATCAATATAAAGATATATTAACTATTATTTTGCTAATATCAACAGCTATATCTATTGTTTTAGGAGAATATGTTGAAGCAATTGCTATCGCTGTTATTGTACTGTTAAATGGAATAATGGGTTTTGTACAAGAATATAAAACTGAAAAAACTTTAGAATCATTAAAAAAAATGTCTGCTCCTACAGCAAGAGTATATAGAGATGGAAAACTTATAAATATAAGTGCTGATATGGTTGTAGTAGGTGACGTTATAAGTTTAAAATCTGGTGATAGAGTAAGTGCTGATTGTATTGTATTAGAAAGTAATTCTATGATGAGTGATGAATCAATTCTAACCGGAGAATCAGCTGAAGTAAGCAAACAAGTATGCACTAAAGATAATAAAAACTACTCGCTTAATAGAAAAGATATGGTATATATGGGTACTATCATCACGAAAGGACATGGTGAAGCTATAGTTGTAAATACTGGAATGAAAACACAAATGGGAGCTATAGCTGATTTACTAGATAATATTGAAACGGAACAAACTCAACTTCAAAAAAAATTACAACAACTTGGAAAATATATAGCAATTGGTTGTTTACTAATATGTGCAGTAGTTTCTGTTACTGGTATTTTAAGAGGCGAAAATATTTTAGATATGTTACTTATGGGAATAAGTTTGGCAGTATCAGCAGTACCAGAAGGCTTGCCTGCAATTGTTACAATTTCTCTTGCTCTTGCAGTAGGAAGAATGGTTAAACAAAAATCTTTAGTCAGAAAATTGCATGCTGTTGAAACTTTAGGTTGTACCAATGTAATATGTTCTGATAAAACAGGAACATTAACCCAAAATAAAATGACAGTTACTAAAATAGTCACATTAAATAATGACATAGATATAATAAATAACAAAAAAATACAATATAGTGAAACTGAAAACAAATTAATAAAATGTGCTATATTATGTAATAACTCCGTTTTAGAAAATAATAGTTTTTCTGAAGCAACTGAACTAGCATTGATTAATATGGCAAAGACTTTAAAAGTTAATATAAAAGATGTACTAAGAGAAAATAAAAGATTATATGAAAATCCTTTTGATAGTAAGAAAAAATATATGTCAGTAGTAGTAAAAGAAATAACTAATAAAAATGTTATGTATGTAAAAGGAGCTATTGACGTTGTATTAGATAAATGTAAATACATAAATCAAAATGACAATGAGATTTTAATAACTCAAGAATATAAAAATCAAATTCTTCTAAAAAACGAAACTATGGCAAACAACGCTTTAAGGGTTTTAGCTTTAGCATATAAAAAAGTGGATTCAAATAATTATAAAAACGAAGAAGATTTAGTATTTTTAGGTTTAATTGGAATAATAGATCCTCCAAGAAAAGAAGCAATAGAAGCTATAAAAGTTTGTCAAAGAGCAGGTATAAAAACTGTAATGATTACAGGAGATCATAAGTTAACAGCTTGTGCAATCGCTAAACAAATAGGTATTTACAAAAGAGGGGATTTGGTTTTAGAAGGAAAAGAAATAGAAAAAATGACAGATGATTATTTAACAAGTATTGTAAATAAAGTAACTGTTTTTGCCAGAGTAAGCCCAACACATAAACTTAGAATAGTAAAGGCTTTTCAAAACAACTCCAATGTTGTTGCAATGACAGGAGATGGTGTTAATGATGCACCTGCAATAAAACGTGCAGATATAGGTGTTAGTATGGGAAGTGGGACAGATGTTACAAAACAAGCTTCTGATGTAGTTTTATTAGATGATAACTTTGCAACACTAACAAATGCTGTAAAAGAGGGAAGAATTATATATTCTAATATAAGGAAATTTATTAGATATTTATTATCCTGTAATATTGGTGAAGTAGTTACAATGTTTTTATCTATGATAATGGGTATGCCTATTATTTTACTCCCTATACAAATACTACTTATTAATTTAGTAACTGATGGATTACCTGCTATAGCATTAGGTTTAGAAAAAGGTGAAAAGAATATAATGGAACAAGCGCCCAGAGATAAAAATTCAAGTATATTTTCTGATGGATTGCTATGCAAAATAATCTTTAGGGGTATTTTTATAGGTCTTGCTACTCTAGCTTCTTTTGTAACTATTTTAAGAATGACAAATGATATTACAACAGCAAGAACATCTGCATATTTCACATTAATTACTACACAATTAATTAATGTTTTTGAATGTAAAAGTGAAAACAAAACTATTTTTTCAATTAATATATTTAGCAATAAGAAGTTGTTATTAGCAAGTTTATGCTCTGTTATTGTTTTATTGTTAACTATTTATATAACCCCTTTACAATTTATATTTAATACTGTATCATTAAGTAGAGAGGTTATTTTAATATCACTAAGTTATTGTATAATACCAACTATAACCTCTTTTATATTGATAAACAATAGTAAGAAAAAATAGGAGCAATTCAAAAGTGAAAAAACATAAATATTTAATAATATTAGTATTATTAATTTTAGGAGGATTGATAATATATTTAACAGGAGTTTTAGAACTAAATACAACTAAACATTATGGTGATTTAGGTATTAGTAAAACAGGATTTTACTCTATAAATAAAGATTTACTGTCTAAAGAATCCTCTAAAATATATGAACAAATCGATAAGAATGTATATAGTTTAAAACCAGATATTGATATTGATAATGTAAATAAGAATGAAATCAAGAAAATAGTAGAATATTACAAAGCAGATAACCCACAAGTATTTTGGTTAAAAAGTGATTTTTCTTTAGATCAACAATTATTTACAAATAATATTGTTGGTGTAAATTTAGAATACTATTATATAGATAACGCCACTGGTAAACAAATTGTATATACAAAAGATTTAGTTTCAAAAATGAATAAAGAGCTAGAAAATGAAACAAATAGAATTATTGAAAGTGTCCCTGTCTATTACACAGACTATCAAAAAGCAAAATTTATTCACGATTACTTAGTTAGTACAATAGAATATGATGAAAATGCAAATTTTTCACATAATGTATACGGTGCTTTAGTAGAAAAAAAAGCTGTTTGTGATGGTTTATCAAAAGCTTATATGTACTTACTATCACAATTGGATATAGAAAGTCATATAGTATACGGAAAATCTAAAGAAGGTATAGCTCACTCTTGGAATATTATAAAATTAGATGAAGAATATTACCATGTTGATTTAACTTGGGATATGCCACAAGGAGATAGTGATACAATATTATATTCTAATTTCTGTATTACCGATGAAGATGCTAAGAAAAATAGAGTTATATATTCTCCATATAATAATATTAATGATAATATATACGCTCCTATCCCTAAATGTGATAGTATAGATTATAATTACTATAAAAAAGAAGGTCTTTTAATTCCAAGCTATACAGATTCTGATTTAAAATATATACTAGATTTAATTAATGAAACAGTACAAAATAGAGAAAATTCACTACAAATAAAATTTGAAAAATCAGATGATTTTAATAAATTTATTGAAGAATTAACTCAAGGAACTAATGATAAGTTTTATAGATTTCCTTATTCTAATTCTCAAAGAGAAGTTACTATAAAAACACAAAACAAAGAAAATATAGTTATATTTGAATTTGAATATAAATAGAGAGTGCTTGATTTACAAACACTCTCTATTATTTTGCAAAATTATTGAAAAAAATAAAAAAAAATGATAGAATAATAAATTAAGTATAGAATAAAATATGTTGGTACAAAAGGAGAGTATAGATGTCTAAAATTTCACCTATGATGCAACAATATTTAGAAATAAAAGCATTACATAAAGATCATGTATTATTTTTTAGATTAGGCGATTTTTATGAAATGTTTTTTGATGATGCAATAAAAATATCAAAAGAATTAGAATTAACTCTAACTGGTAGAGATTGTGGGCTAGAAGAAAGAGCCCCTATGTGCGGTATTCCATATCATTCCAGTGCTAACTATATAAAAAAATTAATAGATAAAGGATATAAAGTTGCTATATGTGAGCAGGTTGAAGATCCTGCCACAACAAAAGGAATTGTAAAAAGAGAAGTTGTAAGAATTATAACACCAGGAACTTTGATAGAAGGAGATATGTTAGAAGATTTCAAAAACAACTATATTGCAACAATATTTTGCAATGAAAGAAACTATACTGCTTGTTTTGCCGATATATCTACCGGAGATGTTAATATAACAACTGGATTACTTGATTCTTTAGAAGTAGATTTGATAGGAGAACTATCAAAATTTAGTCCTAGTGAAATATTGTGTTGTGAACAAATATTAGAAAACAAACAAATAGTAAACTTCGTTAAATCTAAATTAAAATGTGTAATAAACTATTATTGTGATGAAAATATAGATATTTCAAATTCTAAAAAAGAAATAGAAAATCACTTTTCAAATCAATCTTTTGAAGAACTTGGTATTTATGATGATACACAAGAAAAGGCTTTAGGCTGTTTGATTATATATCTAAATCAAACTCAAAAAGATGGAGCTAAAAGGATTAATAAAATAAAATTCTATAATGAAAACGAATTTATGAATATAGATATAACTGCTAGGAGAAACCTTGAAATAATAGAAACTATTAGAACTGGTGAAAAAAAAGGAACTTTACTCTGGGTTTTAGATAAAACTAAAACTGCTATGGGTAAAAGATTCATGAGAAAAGCTTTAGAACAGCCTTTAATGAATTTAGGAGAGATAACTAGAAGACAAAACGCTGTTGAAGAAATTGCAAAAGATTGTATAGTTTTAGGAGATATACAAGAAGCATTATCTGGAGTTTATGATTTAGAACGATTAATGACTAGAGTATTATATAACTCTGCAACTCCTAGAGAACTTCGCTCATTAGCTCAAACAATAAGAAAATTCCCAATACTAAAATCATTAACAGGAAGCTTTTCATCATCAAATCTAAAAACTATTCATAAAGATATAAACTTATTAGAAGATGTTGCAAACTTGATAGAAAACGCTATAGTCGAAGAACCACCTATGTTATTAAAAGATGGTGGATATATAAAAGACGGCTTTAATTCAACTTTAGATGAATATCGTTCATTATGTACAAATGCCAAAGACATCATTGCTCAAATTGAACAGACCGAAAGAGATTCTACCGGTATTAAAGGTTTAAAAATAAAATACAATAAAGTTTTTGGATATTATATAGAAGTTACTAATTCATATTTAAATTTAGTACCTGATAGTTACATAAGAAGACAAACCCTATCGAATTGTGAAAGATATGTTACTGAAGAACTAAAAGAATTAGAAAAAAAAGTTTTGACAGCAAGTGAAAAAATTATATCTTTAGAATCAGAAATATTTGCTGAAATCAAAAAATTTATTTCTTTAAAGATTGATGAAATACAAATAACAGCAGATGCAATTGCAAAACTAGACTTTTTAACATCTTTATCTTTTGTAGCTGTACAAAACAACTATGTTTGTCCACAAATGGTTTTAGATGGAAGATTTGATGTAAAAAATGGTAGACATCCTGTTGTAGAACAAATGTTAAGAGATACTCCTTTTGTTCCTAATGACACATACATTGATTTAAATAATGACCAAATGCTTATAATTACAGGTCCTAATATGGCTGGTAAATCTACTTATATGAGACAAGTTGCAATTATAACTATAATGGCACAAATAGGTAGTTTTGTGCCTGCGGATAGTGCAGTAATAAGTATTGTTGATAAAATATTCACTAGAGTAGGTGCTAGTGATGATTTATCTGCTGGACAATCAACTTTCATGGTTGAAATGAGTGAAGTCGCTCATGTTTTAAAATATGCTACTCCTAGAAGCTTAGTAATCCTTGATGAAATAGGTAGAGGAACTTCTACTTTTGATGGAATGAGTATTGCAAAATCTGTAGTTGAATACATGGTTAAAACAAAAAGTGTAAGATGTAAAACGCTTTTTGCAACACACTATCATGAACTATCTTTACTTGAAAAAGAACTAGATGGAGTTAAAAACTACAATATTGCAGTGAAAAAGAATGGCGATAATATAACCTTTTTAAGAAAAATAGTTCCTGGTGGTACTGATGATAGTTTTGGTATTGAGGTTGCTAAATTAGCAGGTGTTCCTATAAAAGTTATTGAAAGAGCTAAAGAAATATTAGTGGAACTAGAAACTTCTAATGTACAAATACCTAATATTGAAACTCCACCACAACAATCTAATCAAACCAATCTTTTATCTGTAACATCAAATGAAATAGAAAACAAAATCAAATCACTACAAATTGATACTATTACACCTATAGAAGCTTTAAACATTTTATATGAATTAAAAAAATTAGTTTATTAATATCAAAATTATATTTAAAATAAAGGTGGTGATACGATGCCTAAAATAAATGTATTAGATAAAAATGTTTCTGAATTAATTGCAGCTGGCGAAGTTATAGAAAGACCAGCATCAATAGTTAAAGAACTTTTAGAAAATTGTATTGATGCTGGTTCAACTGCAATAACGATTGAAATAAAAAAAGGTGGAATATCTTATATACGAATTACAGATAATGGAACTGGTATTGAAAAAGAAGATATGCCAATTGCTTTTTTAAGGCACGCCACAAGTAAAGTTAAAACAGAGGAAGATTTGGATAAGATAGGTACTTTAGGCTTCAGAGGAGAGGCTTTAGCTTCTATATCAGCTGTATCTAAAGTAGAAATGATGAGCAAAACTAAAAATGATAATATAGGTAATAAAATATCTTTATCTGGAGGAGAAATAGATTTCTTTGAAGAATGTGGTTGTCCACAAGGTACTACAATAATTGTAAAAGATTTATTTTATAATGTTCCTGCTAGACTTAAATTTTTAAAAAAAGAAACATCTGAAGGTAATGCTATACAAAATATAGTTGAAAAAATTGCAATATCACACCCACAAATTTCTTTTAAATTTATAAAGGAAAATAAAATCGTTTTGCATACATCAGGTGACGGAAAATTAATTTCTGCCATATATTCTGTTTTAGGTAAAGATTTTGCAAAATCTCTTTTAGAAGTAAAGTATTCATACAAAGGGATAGATATTTTTGGATTTATTACCAAACCTACATTTGCAAGAAGCAATAGAACAATGCAGCACTTTTTTGTAAATGATAGGTATGTAAAATCTAAAACATGTATGGTATCTTTAGAAGAAGCCTATAAAAATTCAATAATGGTATCAAAATTTCCTGGTTGTGTTTTAATGGTTAATTTAGATTTTTCTCAGGTTGATGTTAATGTTCACCCTTCAAAAATAGAAATACGATTTTCAAAAGAACAAGATGTTTTTGAAGCAGTGTACTTTGCTGTTAAAACAGCTCTTAATAAAAATGATATACTACAAGCTGAAAAATCAGTAAAAGATAATAGTATAACTAAAAGAATATTTTCATCAAATGAAGATTCTCACAAGCAAATTACTATTCAAACCCAACCAATTAATAACTCCAGTAATTACGTTAATTTAAAACCAGAACATAGTAGTTTAAATAAATATAAACCCAATTTACATTCAAAAAATATTTCTACATTTAGAAGTGAACCTCCTAAAATCAAACATTTTGAAATAAATAGCACCACAGACAATACAGAAAAAGTAGTTTTTAATGAAGCTCCAAAAGTTATTGAATCCATTTCTTTAGAAGAAAAAAATACACCTAAAATCAAATACAAAGAAAATGATAGTATTAATAAAAATGATAATGAAAATCTCTTAGGATTTAGTTTTATTAATAAAGATATATTATCTAAAAAAATAGAAGATATCGATAAACCTACAATAAATAACAATGAACATAACATAGTAAAAGAAGATACTGAAACTTCAATAGATGAAGAAGTTCAAATTAATGTAATTGGTGAATTATTTAAAACATATATACTTTTTGAAGTTGAAGATAATTTTGTAATGCTTGATAAGCATGCAGCTCATGAGAGAATAATTTTTGAAAAGTTAAAAAAAGATATTGAATTAAAAGAAAGCCAAATTCTACTTATACCTATTCCAATATTATTAAACCCTCAAGAAAAAGATATAGTTGAAAATAATATCAGTCTATTTAATAATTTTGGATTTGATTTTGAAATAAATGAAAAAGAGTGTTTTATAAAATCTGCTCCTTTAATTTTACATAAATATAACTTATGTGATATTGTCCTAGATATTATAGAAAATATAATATCTAACAAAATTGATGTTAAACCTGAAAAATTTGAAGATTTACTACATTCAGTTGCATGTAAAAGTGCAATTAAAGCAAATCAAGACAATAATATTGAGGAATTAATACAACTTGCTAAGCAAGTATACTTTGACAAAAATATAAGGCATTGTCCTCATGGAAGACCTGTTGGTATCACAATGACAAAATATGACATTGAGAAACAATTTGGTAGAGTATAATATAAATAAAATGTATAGAAAGAGTTAATCATAATGTGTAAACAAAAAATATTAGTTATAGTAGGTCCTACAGCATCTGGTAAAACTAAATTAGCTATAGAATTAGCTAAAAAGTATAATGGTGAAATAATTTCTGCTGATAGTATGCAAATATACAAAGAAATGAGCATAGCTACTGCTAAACCAACTAAAGAAGAACAAGAAGGTATTCCTCATCACTTAATGGATTTTCTTCCATTAGATAAACCTTTTAATTTATCTGATTATCTTAATCTTGCCAAACAAAAAATTAAAGAAATTAGTGATAGGGGAAAATTACCTATTATTGCAGGTGGTACTGGACTTTATATCAACTCATTAATAGATAATATTAAACTCAACGAATCTGAACAAGATGAGAATTTAAGAAATGAATTATATAGACAAGCTAAACAAGATAATGGTGAAAGTTTATATAAGCTATTATGTGAAATAGATCCAGAAAGTGCAAAAACAATACATCAAAATAATACAATAAGGTTAGTTAGAGCTATTGAAATATATAAGCTTACTGGAAAAACTATGACTGAACATAAATTAGAAAGTAAGTTAGAGCCATCTCCTTATGATGTTTGTATTATAGGTTTGAATTATGAAGATAGAGAAAAATTATACGAGAAAATAAATCTTAGAGTTGATATTATGTTAAAAAATGGTCTAGAAGAAGAAGTTAGACAAGTTTATAACAATAATAAAAATTTAAAAACTGCTTATAATGCAATCGGTTACAAAGAATTAATTCCATACATAGAAGGACAAGATAGTCTTGAAAATTGTATAGAAAAAATCAAACAAGAATCAAGAAGATATGCAAAAAGACAATTAACTTGGTTTAGACGAGATAAAAGAATAAATTGGATTTATGTTGATAAAGAAAAAAATTTCAAAAATATAATAAAAAAATCTGATAAAATTATAGAAACATTCATAAGTTTATGATAAACTATTATAGAATTGATATATTAGAAAGGAATTATTATTATGAAAAATATGAATTTACAAGAAGTTTTTTTAAATCATGCAAGAAAGGATAAAATCCCAGTAACAATATTTTTAACAAACGGATTCCAATTTAGAGGAATTGTAAAAGGTTTTGATAGTTATGTTATTATATTAAGTTCTGAAGGTAAGCAAAATGTTGTTTATAAACATGCAATATCTACAATTGTTCCATTAAAACCTATTTCTATATTAGAAAATATTGAACAAGAAGGTTAGATCATTGTGAAAAAAAATATAAAATTTGATTTCAAAAACAGTAATATGTCAAGAGTTGTGGCTATACTAATCTCTATATTTGCCATTGCTTATTTTGTATATCAAATATATATGTTTACATATGTACCTTACGATACTGAAGTAGCTTTAGTTCATAAGTATACAGATCAAATAGATATTAATGGAATTGTTTTAAAAGAAGAACAAGTTTTAGATAATTCTACATCTGGTATAGTTAAGTACACTAATATGGAATCATCTAAAATTGTTAGTGGTACAGAAATAGCAACCATATATTCTGATTTAAATGATTTAAAAACAGCTGAATTGGTTAAGCAAAAACAAAAACAAGTAGATTTATTAACATCTACTGAGCAAAAAAAACAAGAAATAAAAAATAATACACAAAATATTACTAGTAATATAAAACAACAACAAGTTTCCTTTGTACAAGCTCTTCAAGAAGATAACTTTAAATCATTAAATAATATAGAATATTCCATGTTGGAACAAATGTTAAAACAAGAAGTTGTTATTAATGGCGATATTTCCTATACCCAACAAATTGATAATTTGAATAGTGAAATTCAACAATTATCAAGTACTATATCTAATCAAGGAGTCATTGTTAATGCACCTGTTTCAGGATATTTTACTCCAAAAATTGACGGATTAGAAGGTATAACTTATGATGTAGCCACTAAAGATTTATCTGTTGATGCTGTAAATAACATTTTAAATCAAAAATATACTCCAGACACTAGCAAAGTTGGTAAAGTTATAACTTCTACTAACTGGAATTTTTTGGGTATATTTGATGCTAAATACATTGAAAAATTAAAAGAAGGAAATGATGTTGATTTAGTATTTCCGCAAAATCCTTCACACATTATAAATGCAAAAATAGAAAAAATCACCTATAAAGAAGGTGACGAACAAGGAACTGTACTATTAAGTAGCAGTAACATGAGTGATGCTATAGTAGATCTAAGATTAGAAAGTCCTTCAATTATATTGAATGAAAGTAGTGGAATCAAAATTTCAAAAAGTGCTATAAGAATTATGGAGATTGAAGAAGAAACAGAAGATGGAAAAACTGTTAAGGTTTCAACTCCTGGAGTTTATGTAAGCATGGGACAAATTGTAAAATTCAAAAAAATTGATATAGATTTTGAAAATGATGAATATGCTATTTGTTCTGTTCAATCTGATAAAGACTATTTACAAATATATGATGAAATTATTCTAGAAGGTGACGATTTATATGATGGAAAACCAATTAGATAATATTGTTAAAGAAAATATCAAAAGATTATTTTTTGAAGTTAATGAATCTTTAATAAAAAATAATAGAAAAAAAGAGTCTTTACAGATAATGGCAGTTACAAAAACTGTTGATCCACATCTAATAAATATAGCAATAGAAAATGGTATTACTTTATTGGGAGAAAATAGAGTTCAAGAATATCTATCAAAAAAAGATCAGTATTTAGATAATGCTAAAGTACATTTTATTGGCAATTTACAAAGTAATAAAGTAAAATATATAATTAATAATGTAGATATGATTGAATCTGTTTCTTCATTAAAATTAGCCAAAGAAATTAATAGATATTCTATAAAAGAAAATATAAAGAAAGATATTCTTCTAGAAGTAAATATTGGCAAAGAAGATAATAAAGGTGGTTTTTTGCTTCAAGATTTACAATATGCTTTAGAGGAAATCTCACAAATGAGTAATATTAAAGTAAATGGTTTAATGTGTATACCACCCAAAATTAATGTTGAACGATATTTTTATGAAATGGAAAAAATTTTTATTGACATTCAGTCTAAAAAAATAGATAATATAAATATGAGTATTTTGTCTATGGGTATGTCAAATGACTATAAATTGGCAATAAAATATAATTCTAACATAATAAGAATCGGCACTGCATTATTTGGTAAAAGAGATTATGCAGTGTGATTTTGGTTGTTTTTAATTTTGAATTAATGAGATTTATATATAATTTGGAGGTTTTCTTATGAGTAAAAATAACAAAGAGAAAAATTTTAAAGATAAATTCATGGGTTTTTTTGTATCTGATGAGTTTGATGAAAACGATGAGTATGAGCCAATGGATGATATGGAACAAGAATATGAAGAAGATAATCAATCATATTCAAATAATGATATGAATAATAATACTAAATACACTCGTGCTAACTCTCAAACTTCAACAAGAAATACTAATTCTGTAAATTTTCAAAATAGTGGTCAACTTAGAGTAAGAGTAGCAAAACCTGAAAGATTTGAAGAAGCTAAAGAAATAGCTAACTACTTAAATGATAAATATACAGTTGTATTAAATCTAGAATCTGCAACAAAAGATTTAAGCAGAAGACTTATAGACTTTTTAAGCGGTGTTGCTTATGCAAATAATGGACGAATCAAAGCTGTTGCAAATAATACATTTATTATAACACCACACAATGTGGATGTAACAGGTGATGATTTATGGCAAACATATGAAACAGAAGAAGAATATATGAACTAGTAGTATGAATAAAATCGATAAAGAAGATCATTTCTTTAAATCTCGTATAAGCAATCTTGTCCAAACTATTAGTGACAAAAACTATCCTAAGTTTTCTTACTTTTTAGATGAACATCAAGTATGTTTAGCTCAAGAAGTATTAAACAATTTAAAATGTAAAAATTATATTTTTTACGGTCACGATAATAATTTTCAAAGATTAATGTTATGTGTTTACCCAGATTATTTAGACCCAAACGATATTGATTGGCCTATTTCTATATTAAATTTTTCATATAACAAAAACTATACTTTATCTCACAAAGATTTTTTGGGAGCTTTAATGTCCTTACAAATCAAAAGATAGTTGGTAGGTGATATGAAAATTTCATCTGGAATAACGCAAATTGTTGTACATAATAATTGTCGTGACTTCATTTTAAACAATGTAAATAAAGTGGGTAGAGTAGGTGTTTCTATAGATGTTATAGACAATTTTACTCTAAACACTGATGTTAAATTTAAGGATATAAGTGGTACAATAGCATCGTTCAGAATTGATAACATAGTAGCTTTGGTAACAAAATTAAGCAGAAGTAAATCTGTAGAAATAATAAAAGCATCTAAAGTTAGTATTAATCATAAAGAGATTATTGACTCAAGCTGTGTGGTGAATTTTAATGATGTAATTACTATACGAGGATATGGAAAATATATAGTTTGTTCTGATGCAAAAAAGACAAAAAAAGATCGTTATCATGTGACTATTCAAAAATATATTTAGGGAGGAACTTGTTGTGAATATAAATGATATTAAATCAAAACAATTTGACACAGTTAAACGAGGATATAATCCAGAAGATGTTGACATTTTTTTAAGAGAAATCGTTAGATTTATTGATAAATTAGGCGACGAAAAAACAGAATTACTTAAAAAGATGGAAATTTTAGCTAATAAAGTAGAAGAATATAAAAAAGATGAAGAAAGTATTCAAGAAGCTTTATTAGGCGCTCAAAAATTAGGTAAAAGTGTTTTAAATAGAGCTCAAGAAAAAGCTGATGAATTAGAAAGAGAATCTCAAGAAAAAGCAGATAACATGTTATCTGTTGCTAGAGAAGAATCAGATAAATTGTTAAATGATGCAAAATCAGTTGCCCAAGATTTATTAGTTAAAGCTAAAACAGAATCTACAAGAATGATTGCTGAAGCTCAACAACAAGTAGAAACTATAATAAAAACAAGTAAATATGAAATAGAAAAAGAAAAAAATAATTTAATCAGAGTTCAAAAAGAAGTATCAACTTTCAAAACTTCTTTATTAGATTTATATCGTTCTCATATTGATCTAATTAAAAATCTTCCAGAAATTGAGGAAAGTGAAGAAAAAGAACAAAAAGCAAGAGATTTAGATAACGAAATTTATGAACAAAAACGTTCTGAAGTAAATGAACAAAGAAAATTAGAACAAAAAGAAAACAATCCTGAACCTATTTCTATAGAATTTAAAAAGAACGATTCTCCTAAACCTGAAATTGTTACAGAAGTTATCGAAGCTCCTAAACATGAAGGTAGAGAATTAACTGAGAAAGAAAAAAGCATAGTAGAAAAAGCAAAAAAAGATATTTTAACTGATACTGTTGAAATTGCTAAAGAACATTATGTAAGAAAATTCAGTGAATTAAAATTCGGAGAAAATTCAAAAAAATAATTTATTAAGATAAAAAATGCCGTTATTTTATAGCGGCATTTTGATTATGTAAAATTATAAAGGAAAACTTAACTATGAAAAAATTTAATATTAAAAAAAGCATTATATTAATTGTAAGTGCATTGGCTCTTATAGGATTAGATCAATTTTTTAAACACTTAGCTGTAGAATATCTAAAACCTATTGGCAGTAAGGTTATAATAAAAAATATCTTTTCTTTAACCTATATACAAAATGATGGTGCAGCTTTCGGTTTGTTTGCAGGAAATAAATTTCTTTTAATTTGGTTAACAGCACTTGTATTATTATGTCTAATTATAGCTGTATTTTTAAACAAAATAAAAAGTAACTTCTTATTTATTTCCTTTATTCTTATAATCGGTGGTGGCATTGGAAATTTAATTGATAGAATCTTCTTGGGCTACGTTGTGGATTATTTGCATATTACCTGTATAAATTTTGCTATATTTAATTTTGCAGATTGTTGTGTTGTTATTGGTACAATTTTATTAATTATCTATTTCTTATTTTTTGATAATAAAAATACTTTAGAAAAACCTTGTCATGAAAATAATGAGGAGAATATAAATGGATAACTTTAAATTTATCACAGAAGAAAATGATATTGGTATAAGAATAGATAAGTTTTTATCTACAAAATTTACTGACAAAACAAGAAGTGCTTTGCAAAAATATATCGAAAATGAATTAGTTTTAGCAAATGAAAAGCCTATATCAAAAAATTATAAAATAAAAAAACCTGATATTATATCTGTTAATATTCCTAACCCAATTGATGTAGATATTAAACCTGAAAATATAAAATTAGATATAGTTTATGAAGACGATTATTTATTAGTAGTCAATAAACCTAAAGGAATGGTTGTCCATCCTGCACCTGGTAATTATGAAGGTACTCTAGTAAATGCTTTAATGTACCATTGTGGTGACTCTTTATCTGGAATTAATGGTGAAATACGACCAGGAATAGTGCACAGAATAGATAAAAATACATCTGGATTATTGATGGTTGCTAAAAATGATACTGCACACCAATCACTTGCTGAACAAATAAAGGAACATAGTTTTTTAAGAGAATATGAGGCTATTGTTTATGGTAATATAAAAGACGATAGTGGTACTATTAATGCTCCAATAGGTCGTAGTAAAAACGATAGAAAAAAAATGTGCATAACTGATAGAAACTCTAAAGAAGCAATAACACATTTCAAAGTTTTAGAAAGATTTGGAAATTTTACTCATGTGAAATTCAAACTAGAAACAGGAAGGACTCATCAAATAAGAGTTCATATGGCATATATGGGAAATCCTATTGCAGGTGATGATGTTTATGGTCCTAAAAAAGTTATAACAAAACTAAATGGACAATGTCTTCATGCAAAAACATTAGGATTTGTTCATCCTAAAACAAATGAATTTATGAAATTTGATTCTGAATTACCAGATTACTTTAATAAATTCTTATCTCAACTAAAAAATAATAAATAAATTTTATCAAAAAAACATATCTTATAATATAAGATATGTTTTTTATGTTATCAACATATTATATATATAAAGATTGTAATTGTTAACAATTATTACAGTATTATATTGACATTATATGTATAAACCTTTAAAATTAGTATGATTGGTTAAAAAATGAATATATTAAGGAGATAAATATGGGAATATATTTTTTTAAAAAAATCCAAAAAGGTGCTCATGTTCCTCATATGAAAAATACTGAAGACATGTCTTTTGTTAGATTAGACAAATTTTCAGAAATTAAAATTCCAATGAGACAACATATGGGCAGTGTGTGTAAACCTTTAGTTAAAATTGGTGATTATGTAAAGCTTGGACAAAAGATAGGTGATAGTGAAAGTAACTTTTCTGCGCCTATACATGCAAGTTGTTCTGGTACAGTTAAAAAAATAGATAATATAAAAACTGTATCTGGTGAAATGATCCAAACAGTAATTATTGAGAATGATGAGAAATATGAAATAAGTGAAGAAGTAAAAATTCCACAAATAAATAATAAAGAAGATTTCATAAAAGCAATTAGAGAATCTGGTATTGTAGGATTAGGTGGAGCTGGTTTTCCAACACATGTAAAACTAGACTATAAAGGTAATTCTAAAATAGAAAAATTAGTTGTAAACTGTGCTGAATGTGAACCATACATAACTTCTGACTATAGAGAATGTATAGAAGACACAGATAATATATTATATGGTATTGAATGTGTAAAGAAATACTTAGGTATATCAAAAGTTTATTTTGGAATCGAATCAAACAAACCTAAAGCAATAAAATTATTAAAAACATTGACAAAAGATGATGATAATTTTAATGTTATTACTTTAAAATCTTTATATCCTCAAGGTGCTGAAAAAACTATAATTTATGCTACAACTGGCATTGTTGTAGAAAGTGGAAAATTACCTGCCGACTGTGGTGTATTAGTAATGAATGTTTCAACACTTGGATTTATCGGTAATTATATAAAAACAGGAATGCCTTTAGTTGAAAGAAAAATCACAGTTGATGGTGACGCAATTAATAAACCTAATAATTTAATTGTTCCTATAGGCGCTCCTATAAATGAAATATTAGATTATTGTGAATGTAAAAATGATTTAGTAAAAAAAGTTTTAATGGGTGGACCTATGATGGGAATAAGTGTTGCTGATATAACAACACCTGTTATAAAAAATAATAATGCAATACTAGCATTTACCGAAAAAATGTGTAAAAAAGAAGAAGTATCTTCTTGCATCAAATGTGGTAAATGTATTTCAGTTTGTCCAATGAATTTAATGCCTGCTGGTCTTGAAAAAGCTTATGACAAAAAAGACTTTGAAAAGCTCAATGACTTAGCAATAAATTTATGTATTAATTGTGGTTGTTGTAGTTATATCTGTCCTGCAAACAGACCTTTAGCTCAAAAAAATCAATTAGCTAAAACACTTTTAAGAAATAAAAACAAATAATGATTGGAGTATTAATATGAGTAATTTTATAGTATCACCCTCACCACATATATCTTCACCTATAAATACTAGAAAAATCATGTTAGATGTATTAATAGCATTAGTTCCTGCATTAATAGCAAGTATAATATTTTTTGGAGTGCGAGCTTTCATTGTAACTATTGTATGTGCATTATCATGTGTTATTTTTGAATATCTTGCTAGAAGATTAATGAAACGCAATAATACAATATCAGATTTAAGTGCAGTTGTTACTGGCGTTTTATTAGCCTTTAATCTTCCAGTAACTATCCCATTATGGATAGCTGTTTTAGGTAGTTTCTTTGCAATAGTAGTTGTAAAACAATTATTCGGTGGAATAGGACAAAACTTTGCAAACCCTGCAATAACAGGTAGAATATTTTTATTCGTATCTTTTGCAGTACATATGACAACATGGGTTAAACCATTTTATTATACTAATAAAGTTGATATGGTTTCTAGCGCTACACCTTTAGTAAATATGGATGGTGTGAGTACATTAGATTTATTTTTAGGTAATGTCGGTGGATGTTTGGGAGAAACTAGTGCATTGGCTTTGATTATTGGTGGAATATATTTAGTAATCAAAAAAGTTATTTCTCCAATTATTCCTCTAACATATATTTCAACTGTGTTTATACTTACATTAGTATTAGGTGAAAATCCTTTAAACCAAATATTTGCTGGTGGTTTAATGTTGGGGGCAATATTCATGGCAACTGACTATTCTACATCTCCTTCTACTAATAAAGGTAAATTTATATTTGCAATTGGTTGTGGATTAATCACTGTAGCTATTAGACTATTTGGAAATTATCCTGAAGGTGTTTCCTTTGCAATATTATTTATGAATGTAGTTTGTCCTTTAATAGATAGAGCTACTGCAACAAAACCTTTTGGATTAGTTAAAAATAAAGGAGGAAAATAATATGAAAAACATGAAAAATATTATTGTCCCAACTATCGTTTTAACAATAATATCCACAATTATAGCAGTATTATTGGCATTAACATATAATTTAACTGGTGTTGGCAATTTAGGTACAGGATTAACAGATGAAGAATTATCCGAGTATGCTAATATAATACCTAATTGTAAAAAATTAGAACTAGTAGAATATACATCAGAAGAAAAAGATCTACTAGGTATTTATACAAATGAAAGTAAAGAAAACTTGGTTTTACATATAAAAACAGCTGGTTATGCTGGTAAAAGTAAACCTATAGAAGCATTAGTTGGTTTCAATTCCGATGGGAGTATTACAAACGTAAAAGTTATCGCTTGTCCTGAAACTCCTGGTCTTGGTACAAAAATACAAGATGAAAAATATCTAGAAAATTATGTTGGGGTTAAAGAAACAGCTAATGATGTTGATACAATAACAAGTGCAACAATATCATCTAAAGCTTTAAGATCCGGAGTTGAATTTGCTTTAAAACAATTTGAAGTAGTAAAGGAGGCTGTTTTATAATATGAAATATATGAAAGAATTTACTAAAGGGATTTTAAAAGAAAACCCAGTATTAGTTATGCTTTTGGGTACTTGTCCTACTTTAGCTACAACAACTCTTTTATCTAGTTCTTTAGGTATGGGATTAGCAACAACTTTTGTTCTTTTATGTTCAAATATAGTTATTTCATTAATCAAAAATTTTATTCCAAAAGAAGTTAGACTTCCTAGTTATATTTTAGTAATAGCTGGTTTTGTAACTTTTGTAAGTTTTATATTACAATCATATCTACCATCACTATATGAATCTTTAGGAATATTTTTATCATTAATTGTAGTAAACTGCATTATATTAGGTAGAGCAGAAATGTTTGCAAGTAAAAATAATGTTATAGCTTCTGCTCTTGATGGAATAGGAATGGGGATTGGTTTTACATTAGCATTAGGTTTAATAGGTAGTATTAGAGAAATATTAGGTTGTGGTACTATTTTAGGAATTTCTATTGGAAATTGGTTTGAACCTATAATATTTTTTATAACTCCTGCTGGTGGTTTTTTAGTATTTGGTGTTTTAATTGCTGTTGTGAATACAATTTTAAAAGCAAAAACTAATAAAAAACCTAAAGAAGAATTTGGTTGTGCAAATTGTCCATCAAAAGATGTTTGTGCTGGAAAAGGAGAGTGTAAATAATGAAAGAAATGTTGATAATCTTATTCAGTGCTATTTTGGTTGACAATTTTGTTTTGAGTAAGTTCATGGGTATTTGTCCTTTTTTAGGTGTTTCTAAAAAAATGAATTCTGCTTTAGGTATGAGTGGAGCAGTAATATTTGTTATGTTAATGGCTTCTGCTATGACATATCCTATTTATAAGTATTTATTATTACCAAATAATTTACAGTACTTAAACACAATGGCTTTTATTCTTATAATCGCATTATTTGTTCAACTGGTAGAAATTATCCTTAAAAAATATGTTAAATCACTTTACAACGCTCTTGGTGTTTATCTTCCATTAATAACAACAAACTGTGCCGTTTTAGGGGTTACATTATTAAATATAGAAAATGAATATACATTTTTAAATTCACTAGTTAATGCACTAGGTGCTGGTCTAGGTTTTATGTTGGCATTAGTATTATTTGCTGGAGTTAGGGAAAGAGTTGATAATGCCGATGTTCCTGAAGCACTAAAAGGTGTCCCTATAACTTTAATTGCAGCTAGTATAGTTTCAGTTACATTTATGGGATTTGCTGGTTTAGTTGAAGGAATATTTAAATAAAAGAGGAGGATCTATATTATGTTAATTAAAGAAATATTAACTCCTGCTCTTATATTTATTGGATTAGGTATTTTTGCAGGATTATTATTATCCATATGTTCAAAAGTTTTTGCTGTTGAAGTAAATGAAAAAGTAGAAAAAATCAAAGAAGTTTTACCTGGTGCTAATTGTGGTGCATGTGGTTTTTCTGGATGTGAAGATTACGCAAATAAACTATGTGAAAATAGTGATGTAAAAACTAATTTATGTATTCCTGGTGGTAACGATGTTTCAATGAAAATAAGTGAAATATTAGGAACAACATTCGAAGAAAGCGAACCAATTGTATCCGAAGTATATTGTAATGGTACAAACAAAGTAACTGGTAAATTCTTCGATTATCAAGGTTTTGAAAGTTGTTCTGCTTGTAACTTATATTATTCAGGTGACGGTAACTGTAGTTATGGATGCCTTGGTTTAGGTGATTGCATTAAGGTATGTGAATATGGAGCAATTTCTATTGTTGATGCAATAGCTACTATAGATCATAATAAATGTGTTGGTTGTGGTTTATGTAAAGACGTTTGTCCTAAGGGAATAATAGGATTACATAAAAAAGCTCAAAAAGTAATCGTTAAATGCTCAAATTGTGATATGGGTAAATTTACAAGATCAGCTTGTAGTGTTGGTTGTATTGGTTGTAAAAAATGTGAAAAAACATGTAATTACGATGCTATTCATGTGGAAAATAATAAAGCTCACATAGATTATGATAAATGTACAAATTGCGGAGAGTGTGCAAAAGCATGTCCTGTAAATTGTATTATTTCATAAATTAAATTCAAAAATTAAAAAAAAATAAAAAAAATTAAAAATTAGTCATTATTTAATAACAATTTGATTATTTATTAGACATTATTATAGTTTACAATATGATTGTCCTTAAGAAGGATAAAAAGTCTTTTTTCATTTTAATCTCCTTTTTTTAGCCGTTTCAAATTTTGAGACGGCATTTGTTTTGTCAAGAATAAAAACCACAAACTTAAACATAATAACAATATAATTACTATATTTAGGATGTGGTTTTATGAATAAAATAATTTTAATAGGGGATAGGGAAAAACAAGTTGAAAAAATTATTACAAAATATTTAGAAAATTTTTTAGTAATCGATGATAATTCTGTTTCCAAACATGGAAACACTACAGACATAATAATAATACATTCCAATAATTTAAATACTATTGATTCAGAAGATTGTATTATAGTTTTTTGTAATGGTACAAATAATTTATATAAAATAAAACCAAATAATATTGCTATTATTCAATCAACATATAATGAAACAATTAATTTTTTAATTAAAAATAATATACCTATTATAAAAGTTGGAATGCAAAATAATGATACTATAACATATTCTAGCAAAACAATGAATAAAATGATTATTTCTATTCAAAGAGATATTCTCAATTACAAAGGAAATATAGTAGAACCTGAAGAAATATCTGTTATTACTAAAAATAGTTATTATGACGATAATAATATTTTACTTAGTATTGCAGTATTAGTTTTTATAAATAAATTACCTGACCATATTACAATATAAAAAAGCTAACCTTAAAAGGTTAGCTTTTTTATTATCCTAATAATTCTACTATACTATGTGCAAATATTTTTGAATTTTTAGATAAAGTTTCTATTTCTATAAACTCATCAGCTCCATGCATATTGTGTTCTTGATTTGGGAATTCAGCGCCAAATGCGACACCACCTTCTATATCGTGAACATAAGTGCCACCACCAATAGCTAAACATTCTCCTTTTAAACCAGTTTGTTCTTCATAAACTTTCAATAATTTTTGAACAAACTCACTATCTTCTGATGTTTGATGAGGTTCAACGCCATATATTTCTTTTATATTAATATTAATATCAGAAAAACTATTATTCAAAATATTTTTTACATTATCAAATGTTGTGCAAGTAGGGAATCTAATATCCATATGACCTTCAAATCCTAATTCATTAAAATTAAAGATACTAAATGCTAAAGATAATTCTCTTGATTTTTCATCTTTACAAGCAACTTTTATATTATCACCTTTTACATCACCATGTGGTAAAACTTTATCTAAAGACTTAATATATTCAAAATCTTTAGAATCATCAAAAGGTAAGTTTGATAACAATTTAATAATAGCAGTAACAGCATTTATACCTAAATCAGGTGTTGAAGCATGTGCTCCTTTACCAACAACTTCAATAACTGTAAAACCTTCTTGTTCTTTTAGTTCAAACTTAGCATCTAAATTTAATTGTGATATAGCAGCTTTAATTACATCTAAATCAATACCGCAAATAACAGCATTAGAATTTGTAGGAACTGCGTTTACTGTTTGTCCACCATTTATAGATATAATTCTTTTAGTATTTTCATTTTTCTCAAAACTAGCTTCAAAACAAACTCTACATTGACCTTTTTCAATATTTATAATAGGGTATGAGCCATCTGGAGTAAATACCATTGGCGGAAACTTTTCTTTTGTTTTATAATATTCTAAATCACTAGAACCACATTCTTCATCACAACCAACAATAAATCTTACACCATTTTTCAAAGGTATATTTAATTCTTTTATTGCTTTCATTGCATATAAAACAGCTATAGCAGGACCTTTATCATCAATAGCCCCTCTACCAAATATTTTCCCATCTTCAACTATTGCACTAAAAGGGTCATTTGTCCAGCCTGTTCCTTCTGGAACAACATCTAAATGACACAAAATCCCTAATTCTGGATTTTCTCCAAGTTCAATAGTTCCTACATAATTATCAAAATTATGTGTTTTAAATCCCATTGATTTTGCCATTTCCAAAAAAGTATCTAAACATAAAGCTACATTTTCTCCATATGGCATATTTTCTTTAGCTGGTTGATTATAGCTAGGAATTTTTATTAATTTTTGTAAATCACTAATCATTTCATCTATATGTGAATCAATAAAACTGTCAATATTTTGTTTCATTTCTAATACTCCTTAATTTTATAAAATTTACAGTAATAGTATATTCTCAAAAAATAACTTTGTCAAATGACCATTAATGATATTTTACAAAATATTTATAAAATATCATTAAATTTATGAATATCCCTGTTTTAATATGTTGTATAATTATGTGGAATGTTCATATATTATTAATTATGGAGGTTTATATGAAAAAGATCATAAAATCAATTTTAGTTATTACTTTATGTATGTTTTCATTAGTTTCTTGTATGCCTGCTGGTAGTTATCCAGAAAGTTATTCTGATGTGAATTTGGTTCAATTATCTCAACCTAAAGAAAATCAAGAAATGGCCATTCTTCACACAAATTTAGGTGATATAAAATTTGTATTATATGAAGAATATGCTCCTAACACTGTTAAACAATTTAAAAAATTAGTAGAAGAAGGATTTTACAATAACAAAGAATGTTATGGTATACAAACAGAAACTAGTACTATGTTTACAGGCGCAACAACAGACGATGGAAAAGAAGGAAAAATCGCTACAGATGATAACAAACCTTTAGATGTTGAATTTTCTCAAAACTTATGGCATTTTACTGGTGCTGTATCAGCTTATGGTAGCGAAGAAGGAATATATAATAAAAAAATTAAATCAGATAGTAGATTCTTTATTATGGGTAATAGAAGTGTTGACCCTCAAATATTAAAAGCTATGGAAGATTATAAGTATCCTACCGAAGTAATAGATGCTTATAAAGAAGTAGGTGGATTACCTACACTAACAGGCAAATATACTGTGTTTGGACAAGTAGTTGAAGGATTAGACATTGTAAATAGTGTTATAGATAGTGGATTTAAAAAGGAAGATGGTAAAGAAACTATCAAACCTAATAAATCATTGGTTATTGAAAGTGCTGAAATCGTTACCTATACCCCTCAATCTGTAAAAAGTATAGCTTAGTACAAAGACGTGTGGTTATTATACCACGCGTCTTTATTTGCTTTACTTTTTAATAAAAATCTAATATAATAGTGTTAGTTTAAATTAAGTTAATAAAGGAATGAATAATTTTGATTCAATATGATGAATATAAAATTAAATTAAATGATATTAAACCAAAACTGATAGAATTAAAAGATGCATTATCTTTGGATAAGTTAAATTCTCAAATAGAGGAACTAGAAGGACTATCTGCTCAACCAGAATTTTGGAATGATAATGAAAACTCTCAAAAAGTATTACAAAAAACAGCTAATTTGAAAAGCATTGTTCAAAACTATAATAAATTATGTGTTTTGTTTGATGATGTAGAAACATTAATAGACATGGCAATAGAAGAAAATGACGAATCTTTACTGCCAGAAATTGAGCAAAACTATGACTTATTAGAAAAGGAAATAGAAAATCAAACATTGTCAACATTGCTCAATGGAGATTATGATAAAAATAATGCAATATTAACATTTCATTCTGGCGCTGGTGGAACAGAAGCTCAAGATTGGGTTGAGATGCTTTATAGAATGTATACTCGCTGGTGTGATAAACATAATTATAAATACAAAATATTAGATTATCTAGATGGTGATGAAGCAGGTATAAAAAGTGCTTCTATATTGATAGAAGGATTAAATGCTTATGGTTTTTTAAAATCTGAAGCAGGAGTCCACAGATTAGTAAGAATTTCTCCTTTTGATTCATCTGGAAGAAGACATACTTCTTTTGCTTCTCTAGAAGTTATGCCAGAAATAAATGATGATATTGAAATTAATATTAATGAATCTGATTTAAGAGTTGATACTTATAGAGCAAGTGGTGCTGGTGGTCAACATATTAATAAAACAGATTCTGCTGTAAGAATTACTCATATTCCTACAGGAATAGTTGTTGCTTGTCAAAATGAAAGAAGTCAGCATCAAAATAGGGATATGGCCATGAAAATGCTTAAGTCTAAACTTTTAGAAATAAAAGAAAGAGAACATCTAGAAAAAATAGAAGATATAAAAGGGGAACAAAAAGAGATTGCATGGGGATCTCAAATCCGTTCTTATGTTTTTATGCCTTATACATTAGTAAAAGACCACAGAACAAACTTTGAAAGTGGAAATGTAAATGCAGTTATGGACGGAGATATTGATAGTTTTATAAACGCTTATCTAAAATATATAAGCGCTGAGTCTATTAAATAAAGGAGTTTTTTATGAGTAAAAGGACTAAACATAATTCATTTCTTAAATGTTTTCTTATTTTTATTATAATTATAAGTTTACTATTAACCTCAGCAGTTGTTATAATATCCAATACTTCTTTAAAAGAAAAAATCTTGGAAAAATTCAAAATAAGTGAAACTTTATTAACAAATGAACCAAAATCTAATTTAAAAACTTCTTTGTATACTCAAAATGAAAATCAAACATTATTAGAAGAAACTAATAAAGCCGATAATAATTATTTTAATGATATTTTGTTTGTAGGAGATTCTAGGACTGTTGGTTTAGTAGATATGGGGTTCATTGATAGTTCTAATGTATTAGCAGAAATTGGTTTGTGCCATAAAGACGCTTTAGATACATCATTTGAACAAGATTATAACAGTTACACAATTAAAGAATATTTATATGATAATTCTCCTAGAGTAATTATGATTGGATTTGGTATAAATGGTATTTCTTATATGAATCAAGATGATTTTATGAATGATTATAGTAATCTTATTGATACTATTATGGAGTATTCGCCTAATAGCAAAATTGTTATTGAATCTATTTTACCTGTTGGTGAAACTATGGAATATCAAGATGATAGATACAATAATGAAACTGTTAAAGAATACAATCAACTTCTTTATGATATGTGTGTACAAAAAAATATTTATTATATGGATTTATATAATTGTTTAATTGATGAAAATACTGGATACTTAAATGAAGAATATGACTCTGGTGATGGATTACATTTTAATAAATACGCATATGGACAAATAATAGATTATATGCTTACACACACTATATAAAAAATTAATTTTGTAATAAATAAAAAAGCAAGTATAAATTTTATATACTTGCTTTTTTATTTGCAAATTTTTTTATATTGTGATAGTATTATATTTAAAAAGGGTAGAGAAAAAGGGGATTATATTATGGATTATAAATTTGCAAGTAGATTGGGGAATTTACAAGCATCTGCTATAAGAGAAATTTTCAAGTATGCTTCTGATCCAGAAGTTATATTTTTTGCTGCAGGAAATCCTTCTGTTGAAGCTTTTCCAAAAGATGAAATTAAAAATATTACAAATGATATATTAACACAGAATCCTGTTAAAGCACTACAATATGGAAATTCAGAAGGTTATATTTCATTAAGAAACAGCATTAAAAATGTTATATTAAATAAAGAAGATATTGTAAAAGAAAATGATGATATTATAATTATGTCTGGTGCTCAACAAGGAATTGAAATTTCTTGTAAAGTATTATGTAATAAAGAAGATATTGTAGTTTGTGAAAATCCAAGCTTTGTTGGTAGTCTGAATTCTTTTAAATCTTATGGAGTTAATCTATTGGGTATTACATTAGAGCACGATGGAATATGTTTGGAAGAATTAGAAGAAGCTTTAAAAAATAATAAAAATATTAAAATGATATATCTAATTCCAAACTTTCAAAATCCAACTGGCTTCACTATGTCTTTAGAAAAAAGAAAAGCTGTTTTAGAGTTAGCTAAAAAATATAACGTAATGATTTTAGAAGATAATCCATATGGTGATTTAAGATTTAAAGGTAACCATATTCCTTCAATAAAATCTATGGATACAGAAGGTAGAGTAATTTACTGTGGAAGTTTTTCTAAAATTTTATCTCCAGGTTTAAGAGTAGGTTATATAGTAGCTGATAAAGACTTTTTGCAAAAAGTAGTTATTTGTAAACAATGTAGTGATGTTCATACATCTATGTTAAGCCAATTGATTTGTAATGAATTTTTACAAAGAGTTGATTATCAAAAACATATATCAAAATTACAACAAATTTATAAAAATAAATCCGATTTAATGTTAAGAGAGCTCAATGATAAATTATCTGATAAAATAGAGTATTCTAAGCCAGAAGGTGGTTTGTTTATTTGGTGTACTTTACCAGATAATATTCCTATGGATGATTTCTGTAAAAAAGCAGTCCAAGAAAAAAAGGTTGCTGTTGTTCCAGGTAAAGCATTTTTACCACAAGATAATTTATCTACACAATCATTTAGAATAAATTATTCTACACCTACAGATGAAGAAATTATAAAAGGTGTAAGTTTGTTAAAAGAACTTTTAGAAGAATACAATATATAAAACCAAAGGAGTAATCATTATGTCAGAAGTTCAAGAAAAGAAAAAAATTATATTAAGTGGTATTCAACCTACTGGAGTTTTTACTTTAGGTAATTATATTGGAGCATTAAAAAATTGGGTTAAATTACAAGAAGATTATAATGCCGCATACATGATAGCAGATATGCATTCTTTGACAGTAAGACAAGATCCTGCAAAATTAAGACAACAAATATTAAGTGCTTTTGCAGTTGTTTTAGCTTGTGGTGTTGATCCAAATAAAAGTTTAACTTTTATACAAAGCCATGTACATCAACATGCTGAATTAAGCTGGATTTTATCATGTAATACACAATTTGGTGAACTAAACAGAATGACACAATTTAAAGATAAAAGTGCCAAAAATGCTGATAATATTAACGCAGGTTTATTTACATACCCTTCATTGATGGCTGCAGATATCTTACTATATCAAGCTGATTTAGTTCCTGTTGGAGCTGATCAAAAACAACACTTAGAATTAACAAGAGATATCGCTACAAGATTTAATAATTTATATGGCAATACATTTAAAGTTCCTGAACCTTATATTCCTAAAGTAGGGGCAAGAATAATGTCATTAAGTGATCCAAATAAAAAAATGTCTAAATCAGATGAAAATCAAAATTCTTTTATAACTATACTAGATAAACCTGAAGTTATAATCAAAAAATTTAAAAGAGCTGTTACTGATTCTGATATGGAAGTTAGATACGCTGAAGGAAAAGATGGTATTAACAATTTGATGAGCATATATTCTGTTGTTACAGGTTTATCTTATGAACAAATTGAAAAAGATTTCCAAAGTAAAGGATATGGCGACTTTAAAACAGCTGTAGGTGAAGCTGTTGCTGAACACTTACGACCTGTTAGAGAAAATTATGAAAGATTAATCGCTGATAAAGCTTATCTAGAACAATGTTACAAATTAGGTGCAGAAAAAGCATCAAATTTTGCAAATCGTACTTTAACAAAAGTATACAAAAAAGTTGGCTTTATTGCTAAATAAAAAATAACATTAGTTCCTTTATGGAACTAATGTTATTTTTTTAAAGTCTCTCTAATATACTTTTAAATATCTTCACATGTAATTCTTCATCTTTTATAATTCTGTGTAATATTTGACAAATATTTCCATTATCAATAATCTCAGCATGATATTTATATTGTCTAATAGCTTTTTCTTCCGATTCTATATTAAATTTGATTAATTTTCTTATGTCCTCATTACAAAATATCATATTTGCATTCCATGGTAAACATCTAGCGTTGTTATAATAGTGGAAATTAGCTGTGCCACCTAAGCAGGTAATAAGTTCTCCTATAATTTCTAAATGTTTCATTTCAACTATCGCTATTTTCTCCATTATTTCTGCAATATCCTCATAACATTTTTCAAACTGAAAATATTCATACAAATATTGGTTTATAGCAGATGTTTCACTTACACTAGATGCTAAATTTAAAGATAAAATTTTGGCGTCTTTTAAAGACTTCCTATCAATTTTTATTTCAGGATATTTTTCATTTACTCTCACTTCCGTAACATTTGAATTTTGAGAATTATTATTCATTATAAATACCTCCTAAATGTATTTTATAAACTATATTCAATTACTTTCTATTTTATGATTAATAACTTATTTAAAAACAGGTGACAAAGACTTACAAAAATGATATAATACATTTTATATAAATATTTAAAAGGAGGTTAATAAAGTGAGTGTTGTTGAGTTTCCTAAATTAGGACTAAGCTTTGATTTAGATAAAGTTGCATTCACAATAGGTGGACTGGATATAGCATGGTATGCTGTTCTTATATCATCAGGATTTTTATTAGCAGTTATTTATGCTCTATTTAACTTAAAAAGATTTGGACTAGAAGAAAATAGAGTGATTGATGTTATTATTGGTGGTATGATAGGTGGTATAATCGGAGCTAGATTATATTATGTAATATTTTCTTGGGATTTATATAAAGATAATATTATGGAAATATTTAATACTAGAAACGGCGGTCTAGCTATATATGGTGGAATAATAGGAGCTGTCTTAGTAGGTTCTATCGTATGTAAATTTAGAAAAGTTAAATTATTACCTATGTTTGATGTTGCTGTATTAGGATTTTTAATAGGACAAGGAATAGGTCGTTGGGGAAACTTTGTAAATGTCGAAGCTTACGGAGCAGAAACTAATTCTATTTTTGGTATGATAAGTTCTGGAGAAGTTTCAATTACTTCACCTGTACATCCTTGCTTCTTATATGAATCTGCATGGTGTATTTTAGGATTTGTCCTACTACATATATATTCTAAACACAGAAAATTTGATGGAGAATTAAGTTTATTTTATTTAATGTGGTACGGTTTTGAAAGAGCTATTGTAGAAGGATTAAGACAAGATAGTTTATATTGGGGTCCATTTAGAGTTTCTCAAATACTATCTGTTATTTTAGTAATTGTTGCTTTTATAGTATGGATTACTATCAAGTCAAAAATCAAAAGAAACAATGATCCTGAATATTTAAAACTATATGTTAATACTGAAGAATCAAAACAAATTATAGAAATGTCTAAAACTAAAAAAGAAAAACAAGATAAAAATCAAAAAATAGAAGAAATAGAAGAAGATGAAACTCAAAAAGATGTAGATAAAGTAGATTTGTCAAACACATCTGATGTAAAGGCTGAAAACGATATTGTAAAGTAAAAACTTAACAATAAATTTGAATTAAATTTGGAGGTATTTATGGAACAAAAAATAATTAATGGGGCAGAGTTAGCAAAAAAAGTTAAAGATGAAGTAAAGCAAGAAATTGAAACAAACAACTTAAATGTTTGTTTAGCTGTAATTATTGTGGGGGATAATCCAGCATCAAGAGTTTATGTAAATTCTAAGAAAAAAGATTGCCAAGAAGTTGGTATCGAATCTTTAGAATATGCTTTACCAGAAAACACTACTCAGGAAGAATTATTAAATCTTGTAGATAGATTAAATAATGATCCAAATGTAAATGGCATATTAGTTCAACTTCCTTTACCAAAACATATTGATGAAAATATGGTTATTGAAAAGATTTCTCCTTTAAAAGATGTTGATGCTTTTCATGCTATCAATGTCGGTAAAATTATGATAGGAGATTATGACTTTTTACCTTGTACTCCTGCAGGTTGCATGGAATTAATAAAATCTACTGGTGTAGAAATTTCTGGCAAAAATGCAGTAGTTGTTGGTAGAAGTAATATCGTTGGTAAACCTATGGCTATGCTATTGTTACATGAAAATGCGACTGTAACCATATGTCATTCAAAAACAAAAAATTTACCAGAAATTTGTAAAACAGCAGATATTTTAGTTGCTGCTGTAGGTATCCCTAATTTCATCAATAAAGATATGGTTAAAGAGGGAGCTATTGTCATAGATGTTGGTATGAACAGACTACCTGATAAAAAATTATGTGGTGATGTTGATTTTAATGATGTTCTTGATAAAGTATCAAAAATCACTCCTGTTCCAGGTGGGGTAGGTTTAATGACTAGAGCTATCCTTATGAAAAATACATTAACTGCATCAAAAATACAAAAAAATTAAAAAAACTATTGCATATAATTTAAATATGTGATATAATAATTTACGCATTACGCACGTACTGTTAAATTTTAGCTCGGTGCCGGATTGGTTCGGTTGCTAAAAAGTACAGTATGGAGGAAATTTAAAACCAAATAGGAGGTAACTACAATGGCAGTAGTATCAATGAAACAGCTTTTAGAAGCAGGTGTACACTTTGGTCACCAAACAAGAAGATGGAATCCTAAAATGGCAGAATACATCTTCACAGAAAGAAACGGTATTTATATTATCGACTTACAAAAAACAGTTAAAAAATTAGAAGAAGCTTACAACTTTATTAAAGATGTAGCAGCTGACGGTGGAGAAATTCTATTCGTAGGTACAAAAAAACAAGCTGGCGACTCTGTTAAAGAAGAAGCTCTAAGATGTGGTATGCATTACGTAAATGCTCGTTGGTTAGGCGGTATGATGACAAACTTCAAAACAATCAAACGCAGAATCAAAAGATTAGAACAATTACGCACAATGCAAGAAGATGGTACTTTTGATTTATTACCTAAAAAAGAAGTTATCAAATTAAACTTAGAAATAGAAAAATTAGAAAAATTCATGGGTGGTATTAAAAACATGGATAAATTACCTGGTGCTTTATTCGTTGTTGACCCAAGAAAAGAAAAAATTGCTGTTGCAGAAGCTAAAAACTTAGGTATCCCAGTTGTAGCTATCGTTGACACAAACTGTGACCCAGATGATGTTGACTATGTTATCCCTGGTAACGATGATGCTATCAGAGCAGTTAAATTATTAGCTGGTGCTATGGCAAACGCTGTTTTAGAAGCTAAACAAGGCGAACAAGTTGAAGTTGTAGCTGAAGAAACAACTGAAGAAGTTGCTGAATAATTTTAGTTATTGTACTTACAATGCCCGTTATCAAGTTGAATATTTTGACTTGTACGGGCATTTTTGAAATAAAACTTAGGAGGAAATCATTATGGCATTTACTGCAAAAGATGTAAAAGAATTACGTGAAAGAACTGGCTGTGGTATGATGGACTGTAAAAAAGCTCTATCTGAAACAGATGGTGATATGGATAAAGCTATTGAAATTTTAAGAGAAAAAGGTTTAGCTGCTGCTGCTAAAAAAGCTGGTAGAATTGCTGCTGAAGGTTTAGTTGTATCTATGGTAGATAAAGCTAAAAAAGTTGGTGTTGTTTTAGAAGTTAACGCTGAAACAGACTTCGTTGCTAAAAACGAACAATTTGTTGAATTTGTAAACAGCGTTGCAAAAACAATTATTGAAAACAATCCTGCAAACATTGAAGAATTAGAAGCTTTAACAATGGTTGGTTCTGATAGAACAGTTGCTGAAGAATTAAGAGATAAAATCTTAACAATCGGTGAAAACATGAAAATTCGTCGTTTCGAAAGAGTTGAAGGCGACTTAGTTTCTTATGTTCACGGTGGTGGCCGTATCGGTGTTATGGTTAAATTCGATACAGATGTTGCTGACAAAGAAGGTTTTGAAGAATATGCAAAAGATGTAGCTATGCAAATTGCTGCTGCTGTTCCTCAATACTTAAATAGAGAAGATGTTCCAGCTGAAGTTGTTGAAAAAGAAAAAGAAATCTTAACAGTTCAAGCTATGAACGAAGGCAAACCAAAAGAAATCGCTGAAAAAATGGTTATGGGTAGAATTGCTAAATTCTACAAAGAAGTTTGTTTAGCTGAACAAGCTTTCATTAAAGATGGCGATGTAACAGTTGCTAAATATACAGAAAACAAAGCTAAAGAATTAGGCGGAAAAATTGCTATGGTTAGCTTCGTACGTTTTGAAAAAGGTGAAGGTCTAGAAAAACGTGAAGATAACTTCGCTGATGAAGTAGCTAGCATGATGAAATAATCAACTATATGTTGTTTGAACTCACCCTCACCTAAAAGTGAGGGTGTATTTTATTGTTATAATAAATAAAAGAAAAGAGGTTTTATAAAATGAAAGATTTTTATACTCTTAATGTTGCTGGTTTAACACGACAACTACCAATTTGTAAATTAAATGATGAATTATCAATTGCAGGATTTGTAATGTTTTCTGATGTAGAATTAACAATTAAAACAGCTGAAGAATTATTAAAAAAGCTTCCAGAATATGACGTTATTTTAACAGCAGAATCCAAAGGAATTCCTCTTGCATATGAAATGTCAAGACAATGTGGTAAAAAATACATATTAGCTAGAAAAAGTATTAAGTTATATATGAAAAAACCTGTTGGTGTTGAGGTTAAATCAATAACAACAGCTAAAACTCAAACTTTATATCTTGATGAAACTGATAAAGAATTTTTAAAAGGTAAAAAAGTTGCAATTGTAGATGATGTAATTAGTACAGGTGAATCATTAAATGCAATGATAGGTTTAGTTGAAGCTTCAGGTGGTATTGTTGTCGCTAAAGCTGCTGTATTAGCAGAAGGTGATGCATCTGATAGAGAAGACATCATATATTTAGAAAAATTACCATTGATAAAAAATAATTAATAAGTAGGGATAGTTTATGAAATATACATATACACCTAAAGGTGTTTGCTCAAGACAAATAGATCTAGAAATAGAAGGAGATATTATCAAAAATGTAACTTTTACAGGTGGCTGTAATGGAAACACTAAAGGTATATCTAAATTAGTAGAAGGGCAAAATATTGATGATATCATTCAAAGATTAGAAGGAACAACATGTGGTATGAGAAACACATCATGTCCTGACCAATTAGCAACAGCTTTAAAGAATGCAAAAAAAAGTTTATAATCGTAAAATAAAGTATTTACAACATTATTAAAATATTGTATACTTTTTTATGATTAGTTATTATATTTGTTTGCATAGTTTATTTCTTTTTATTTGTGATTTTATTAACAAATCTATTGAAATCAAACTTGTTTTCATTTATAATTAATTAATGAGTGTTGTAACACACTTTAGAATATTGTAAAGGAGATAGAAGTATGGGTATTGATTGGGCTTTAGTTGCATCAGTTGTTATTACTGGATTAGTTGTTGTATTTTTAGCTCTTATAATATTAATTGTTGCAGTTTCTATTATTGGTAAAATATTTACAGCTATTGACAATAAAAAAAAAGCACCACAGACTGATGACAAGTCAATTACTAATGTTTCTGAATCTACAAAAAGTGATTCAACAGAAGTAGTTTTAGAAGTATCTTCTGAAGATGATTCTGATGAAGTAGTAGCAGTTATTACAGCAGCTATTGCTGCAGTAATGCAAGCAGAAGGAAATAAAAAACCTTTTGTTATTAAGAGTGTTAAACGTGTCAGTGGAGTTCGCAATGTTTGGAATCAAGCTGGTTTAATCGAAAATACTCAAACCCTTTAAAAGATTATTAAATAATCTTTAAATCTTACTAATAATTATTACAGAAAGGGAAGGGACATTCGATGTTCGATTTATTTTTCAAAAGTATAAGCGACTTATGGAGTGATTCTGGACTATTAGCACTGTTTACTGGTGATGGTTGGAAAAACATCGTTATGATAGCAGTGTCTTGTCTATTAATTTATTTAGCAATAGCTAAACAATATGAACCTCTATTATTGTTACCAATTGCATTTGGTATGTTGCTTGTTAACTTACCATTAGGTGGAGTTATGGATTATCCAAAAATGGTATTGGAGCCTATAGCAAATTTAGAAAAGTTTGATGCAGCAACTCACTTCCAAGAAGTTAAATTAATGTTAGAAGATGGTAATGTTGCTCACTTCTTTATAAATAACCAAAGCAAAGAATATGCTAATGGTGGTTTATTATACTATTTATATCAAGGTGTAAAATTAGGTATTTATCCACCACTTATCTTCTTAGGTATTGGTTGTATGACAGACTTTGCTCCTCTTATTGCAAATCCAAAATCTTTCTTACTAGGTGCTGCAGCTCAAGCAGGTATTTTCATTACATTTATTGGTGCTGTTGCTCTAGGATTTACAAATCAAGAAGCCGCTTCTATAGCTATTATTGGTGGTGCTGATGGTCCTACAGCTATATATACAACTGGTAAATTAGCTGCTCATTTATTAGGTCCTATCGCTGTTGCAGCATATTCATACATGGCATTAGTTCCTGTAATTCAACCACCTATAATGAAAGCTTTAACAACAAAAAAAGAACGTGCTGTTGTTATGGGACAATTAAGACCTGTTTCAAAAATAGAAAAAATAATTTTCCCAATTGTTGTTACATTAGTTGTATGTCTATTAGTTCCTTCAGCTACTCCTTTAATAGGTATGTTGATGTTAGGTAACTTATTCAAAGAAAGTGGTGTTGTTGATCGTCTAGTTAAGACAGCACAAAATGAACTAATGAATATTGTTACAATATTCTTAGGTGTTACAGTTGGTGCTACTGCAAGTGCTGAAAGATTCTTAACACTTCAAACACTAAGTATCGTTGCATTAGGATTATGTGCATTCTGTGTTGGTACA
Organism: Oscillospiraceae bacterium; assembly: GCA_017887325.1. Lineage (GTDB taxonomy): Bacteria > Bacillota > Clostridia > Oscillospirales > Ruminococcaceae > Massiliimalia. The sequence goes on from JAGHIE010000002.1 coordinate 238,381, forward strand.
GCTGCTGGTGTATTATTCGGTAAATTAATGTACGTATTTACAGGTGGTAAAGTTAATCCTCTTATCGGTTCTGCAGGTGTATCTGCTGTTCCTATGGCAGCTCGTGTTTCTCAAAAAGTTGGTGCTAAAGAAAATCCTACTAACTTCTTATTAATGCATGCTATGGGACCTAATGTTGCTGGTGTTATCGGCTCAGGTGTTGCAGCAGGTGTTTTAATTAGTTTCTTTGCAAAATAATTCTAAAAATAAAAAACACTTTAATTTTTATTAAAGTGTTTTTTTATTTTTTAAAAAAGTATTGACATTTTTAATTATATAGTATATAATATAAAAGCTGTAAGCGACAACTTAATATATGGAGAGATGGCTGAGTTGGTCTAAGGCGCACGACTGGAACTCGTGTGTGGGTTAATAGCTCACCGAGGGTTCGAATCCCTCTCTCTCCGCCAATTAACACCAAGAAACTTTTTGTTTCTTGGTGTTTTTTTATTGAACAAAATAAAAAACTGTGATATATTTAAGAAAATAGATTTTAAGAAAGGATGTTTCTATATGACAGAAAAAGAAAAATCTTATGCCGAAATGTTATATCAACCAGGAGACCCAGAACTTGTAGCTGACCGTGATATAACAATAAAAAAATTGTATGAATATAATAACATCAATCCTTTAGATCGTGAATCACGAAACAAAGCTATAAAAGATATATTAGGAAAAACAGGTGAAAATTGCATTGTTGAACAGCCATTTTTCTGTACATATGGTTACAATACAACTGTTGGCGATAACTTCTTTCTTAATGTAAATGGAAAACTTATGGATAGTGGTAAGATAACAATAGGTAATAATGTATTTATAGCACCTAATGTATGTATTATCACAGAAGAGCATGCTATGGATGTAGAACAAAGAAATGCAGGTTTAGAGTATACTCATCCAGTTACAATAGAAGATAATGTTTGGATTTGTACTGGATCTTTAATATTACCTGGAGTAACTATAGGAGAAGGTAGTATAATAGGAGCTGGAAGTGTTGTTACTAAAAATATTCCACCTAAAAGCCTTGCTGTTGGTAATCCTTGCAAGGTAATAAAGAAATTATAATATTAAAATATACAAAGGAAGATTTTTATGTCAAAAATTAATACTTTAGTTATTTATGGTGATAGTATATCAACTACTGATTATGGACAAGGTGGATATCAAAATATACTATGTGAAAAGTTAAAGGTCAACAATATTTTTAATCATGCTATCAGTGGTAGTGCTACAGCTTTTACACCTATAGATAATTTTATAAGAGTTTTATCAGATGAAAATAACATTCATCCTGAAGCAGATTTTATAATAATATGGTATGGAACTAATGATTGGTATTGGGGAAATCATTTAGGCCATATTGGAAGTAATGATTTATCCACATTTTCAGGTGCTTTAGATAAATCATTACAAATTCTACAAGTAAAATGTCCAAATGCTAAAATAATATTATTAACACCGATTTTTAGAAATCAAGCTCCATTTGATGTATTTAGCAGTAATCTTATTAATAATGCGTATTTAACTAAAAATAAAGTTGGACATACTCTTAAAGAATATAAAGATATGTTAATTTTAATTGCAGAAAATAGATGTGTCCCTGTCTTAGATATACACACTCTTTCACAAATAAATGAATTTAATTCAAAATTATTTTTAGAAGATGATGTTCATCCTTCAAAATTAGGATACGAAAGAATATCCAGTATAATAATTAACTTTATAAAATGTTTCTATGAAAATTAAGGAGGATTCTTATGCAAAAACCTAATATAGTTTTTATTATGACAGACCAAATGCGAGGAGACTGTTTAGGAATAGCTGGACATAAAGATGTAAAAACACCTTATTTAGATAGCCTAATTTCTAATGGTGTTTATTTTCCTAATGCATATAGCTCTTGTCCATCATGTATAGCTGCAAGAGCAGCTATACATACAGGATTATCTCAAAAAAATCACGGTAGGGTAGGATATATGGATGGTCTTCCTTGGAATTATGAACATACATTAGCTGGAGAAATTTCTAAAGCCGGATACTATACTCAATGTGTTGGTAAAATGCATGTTCATCCATTAAGAAATCTTCTTGGATTTAACAATATTGAATTGCATGATGGATACTTACACTATTATAGAAGACCTGATACTAAATCTAACGAAAATCAAAAAATAGCTGACGACTATTTTTATTATTTAAAACAACAAAAAGGAATTCAATATGATGTTACTGATACTGGTATCGATTGTAATTCATATATTAGTCGTCCTTGGATGTATGAAGAAGAACTACATCCAACAAATTGGGTAACAACTAGAAGTATAGATTTTCTAAGAAGGAGAGATCCTAGAAAACCATTTTTCTTAATGTCTTCATATCTAAGACCTCATCCACCTTTTGATGCTCCACAATATTATTTTGATATGTATAGCAATATGAAATTAGAGGAACCATCTATAGGAGATTGGGAAGATTGCCAACGATTACAAAAATATGGAAGAATTTTTAATTCAAACACAGGTCCAATAGATAAAGAATTGATTAGACAAGCTCAAATCGGATATTATGCGTGTATAACTCATCTAGATCACCAAATAGGAAGATTGGTTCAAGCTTTAATAGAAGAACAATTATATGATAATACCATTATATTATTTACATCCGACCATGGTGAAGAATTATGCGATCATCATACATTTAGAAAAAGTTTACCTACACAAGGTAGTATACACATACCATTCTTTATATCTGGTGGTGAAACCGCTCTTAAAAATATAGGTTTAACACCATCTGTAAAGAATAATCTTTTTGAACTTAGAGATATAATGCCTACAATATTAAATATGATAAACCAAGAAATTCCTGAAGATATAGATGGTATAGATATAACAAAACAAGACAGAGAATACATTCACGGCGAACATTCTTATGGAGATTTATCAAATCACTTTATTGTTACTAAAAATGATAAATTTATATGGTATTCTCAAAGCGGTAAAGAACAATATTTTGTATTAGAAGATGACCCAAAAGAAAAACATGATAAAATTAACGATCCACAATATGCTCAACGAATAGAATATCTAAGAAACTTATTAATTTACGAATTAAAGGATAGAGAAGAAGGTTATACAGACGGAGAAAAACTTATTGTAGGAATAACTCCTAAACATTCTTTAGAAAAGAGTAAATTATAAATAGTGTAATGAACAGCATATTATACAAAAAAATAATGAGTTATATTTGTTATATTTGTTGTTTTTTTTGTAATATATGCTGTTTTTTTACTTGACAAATATGTCATTATGACATATAATTGATATTGTTAAGAAATTAACAAACTAATTTTGTTTTAACAATTTTATGTTAATAATTTAACAAACTATCGCTGAAAAAATTTTGGAGGTAAAAATTATGGCTGACAAAAAAGTAGCAAAAAAAGAAGAACAAATCGATGTTGCTTCTGTTATTAATGGCTATGTTGAAAAAGCACAAGTTGCTTTATCACAATTTATGAATTTAAACCAAGAACAAGTAGATAAAATTGTTCACGAAATGGCATTGGCAGCATTAGATAATCATATGAAATTAGCTAAATTAGCTGTTGAAGAAACAAAACGTGGTGTATACGAAGATAAAATAATCAAAAACTTATATGCTGCTGAATATATTTGGCATGCAATTAAAAATCAAAAAACAGTTGGTATCGTTAACGACAACGAATTAGAAGGTTACTTAGAAATTGCTGAACCTATCGGCGTTGTTGCTGGTGTTACTCCTGTAACAAACCCAACTTCTACAACAATATTCAAAGCAATGATCGCTATTAAAGCAAGAAACCCAATCATCTTTGGTTTCCACCCAGGTGCTCAAAAATGTTGTGTAGAAACAGCTAAAATTGTTAGAGATGCAGCTATCAAAGCTGGTGCTCCAGAAAACTGTGTACAATGGATTGAATATCCATCAATCGAAGCTACAAGCTTATTAATGAATCACCCAGGTGTATCTATTATCCTTGCAACAGGTGGTCCTGGCATGGTTAAATCTGCATATTCTGCTGGTAAACCTGCTTTAGGTGTTGGTCCTGGTAACGTTCCTGCTTATATCAACAAAACATCTGATATGTTAGCTGCTTGTAACGATTTAATCTTATCAAAAACTTTCGATAACGGTATGATCTGTGCTTCTGAACAAGCTGCTATCGTTGATGAAGAAGTTGCTCCAGAATTCGAAAGAATTATGAAAGAAAATGGTTGTTACTTCGTAACTAAAGAAGAAGCTAACAAATTAACAGAATTCTGTTTCCCAGCTGACAAAGGTAGAGCTTTAAATGGTGATATCGTTGGTCAAAAACCTGTATGGATTGCTAAAAATGCTGGTTTCACAGTTCCTGAAGATACAAAAATCTTAATAGCTAAAATTGATGGTGTTGGTGTTGATTACCCATTATCAAAAGAAAAATTATCACCAGTATTAGCTTATATCGTTGTTAAAGACGAAAAAGAAGGTTTCGAAAGATCAAAAGAAATGCTAGTTTTAGGTGGTATGGGTCACTCTGCATCTATCCACACAAACGATGATGAAATGGTTAAACGTTTCGGTGAAGCTATGCAAGTTGGTCGTGTAATTGTTAACTCTCCATCTGCTCAAGGTGGTATCGGTGACATCTACAATACAAATATGCCTTCATTAACATTAGGTTGTGGTTCTTTCGGTCGTAACTCAACTACACAAAACGTATCTGCTTCAAACTTAATAAATATTAAACGTGTAGCTAAAAGGAGAACAAATATGCAATGGTTCAAAGTTCCACCAAAAATTTATTTTGAAAATGATGCTATCCAATATTTAGAAAAAATGCCTAACATTTCAAGAGCATTTATCGTTACTGACCCAATGATGGTTAAATTAGGTAATGTTGATAAATTATTACACTACTTAAGAAAACGTCCTCAATACTGTCACTCTGAAATCTTTGATTCAGTTGAGCCAGACCCATCTGTTGAAACAATTATGCGTGGTGTTGACGCTATGAATAATTTCCAACCAGATGTTATCATCGCTTTAGGTGGTGGTTCTGCAATGGACGCTGCTAAAGGTATGTGGTTATTCTATGAACACCCAGACACATCATTCGATGGTTTAAGAATGAAATTTATGGATATCAGAAAACGTGCTTTCCATTTCCCTAAATTAGGTTCTAAAGCTCAATTAGTTTGTGTACCTACAACTTCTGGTACAGGTTCTGAAGTTACATCTTTCTCAGTAATTACAGATAAAAAAGCTAATATCAAATATCCTTTAGCTGATTACGAATTAACTCCAGATGTAGCTATCATTGACCCACAATTCGTTCAAACATTACCAAAAGGCTTAGTTGCTGACTGTGGTATGGACGTATTAACACATGCTATCGAAGCATATGTTTCTGTTTTAGCTTCTGACTATACAGATGGTTTAGCATTACAAGCTATCAGACTTGTATTCCAAAACTTGAAAAAATCATATGATGGCGACCAAATTGCTAGAGAAAAAATGCACAATGCTTCTTGTATCGCTGGTATGGCATTTACAAATGCATTCTTAGGTATCAACCACTCATTAGCTCATAAATTAGGTGGTGAATATCACATTCCTCATGGTCGTGCAAATGCATTATTATTACCTTGGGTAATTGAATACAATGCTCAAAAACCAACTAAATTTGCTACATGGCCAAAATATACTCACTTCCAAGCTGATGAAAGATATGCTGAAATCGCTCGTACAGTTGGCTTAAAAGCTGATACAACTGAAGAAGGCGTTAAAAACTTAATCAAAGCTATTCGTGAATTAAACGAATACTTAAATATTCCAAAATCAATTAAAGAATGTGGAATCGATGAAAAAGTATTTATGTCTTCTGTATACGAATTATCTGAAAAAGCTCATGAAGACCAATGTACACCAGCTAACCCAAGATACCCATTAGTAACTGAGTTAGAAGATATCTACAAAAAAACTTACTACGGTAAATAATAGTTAGCGATAGTTTTTAATAATAAATAATAAAAAGCTTCCATTAATTTGGAAGCTTTTTATTATTTGCATAATTTAAAAAAATCATCTCAAACTATATATGAGGTGATAATATGATAAAAAAGAATAATCTCAACTCTTTATTACAAAACAACAGGGAAGCAAAAGAATTTTTCTTAAAACTTCCTGAAAATGTTCAAGGTATGTTATATGAAAATACATTTCATATAAATTCATTACAAGACTTATATGATAGTGTTCAAAGTATATACAGATAAAAAAGCTAGTAGAAAATCTACTAGCTTTTTTTTAATTCTAATATGTGTAAATATTTTTCTTTTGTAGCCATTCCTCCTCTAATATGTCTTTCTTGTTTATTTTTATCCAATATTTTTTTTACATCTATATACAAACTATTATTATATTTTTTTAGTCTTTGACTTACATCTTTATGTACTGTACTTTTAGAAATACCAAAAATCTTAGCTGTACTTCTTACAGTAGCTTCATTTTCTATAATATATTTAGCTATTGCAACACACCTATCTTCAATATTATATTTCATAAAACCGCCTACCTTTCAGCTGTTGTTGCTGTTTTATGTATATGCAATAAATTTTATTATTATGAAAATAAAGTTATTTAATAATAGAATATTTTTTAAATATTTATAATAAACATAAGTAGTATTATTTATCATAGGAGTAAAATCATGTTAAAAAAAATAAAATTATTTATTATGTTCGTTATTATTACAACAACTTTAGTATCATGTGTAAATGTTGATTTTCATTTAAATGTAAAAAATTCTTCTCAAAGCGAAATTGAAATAGTCGTTAAATACGATAAAAATTATTCTTATATAAACAATAATATTGATAGTATACTTTATTATTTAAAAGATAAATATGAAATTGAAAAAATTAATAACGGATATAAATTAAAAACTAAATTAAATTTAGAAAAAATTTCCTCAAATTCTACTATAATATTACCTATAACAAACTTTTCATATGAAATAAAAAACTATTTTTTATGGAAATCAATTATTATTAAATCTAACTTTTCTATAAATGATTTAAAAAATTATTATAACAATGAGTTATTTAACAATCTAATAAAATATATTCCAGATGAAGTTTATAACAAAATTAATTTAAGATTTATACTAGATTTACCAATAAAAATTACTCAAACCAATGCACAAATAATACAAAACAAAGGTAAAACAGCAATTTGGTCTTTATCACTCAAAGCTAACAATTATTTGTATTTAAAGCAAAATATTCCTAACTTAACTAATATAATTCTATTATCTATAATTTTAATTGTTTTACTTCTTTTAGTTTTTAAATTAAATCAACATAAAAATCAACATAAAAATTATTAAGTTTGTCTTTTTTATTAAAAATCTGCATATTTTCTTGCAAAAATCTACAAAACCTATTATAATATTAAAGATATAAATGTATTATAGTATATAATACAACAAATAGAATTTAGGATGTGAAAACACAATGCAAAATGAATATATAGATAATGATAATTTTTTAGAAGAAAATTTAAAATCTTGTGCTATAACAGCAACTAAAGATAATGACTTAAAAACTTTATTATCTGGTATGAAAGTGGCTAATTTAAAACAATTAGCTCAATCTCTAGAAATATCAAATCGTTCTAAAATGAAAAAAGATGAATTAGTTGATGCAATATTTAATGCAATGCTAAGTTCATCAGAGCTATTAAAAAGAACTCTTTTAGTATGTGAAGATGATGAATATGAATTATTGTCAGATTTAGCTAACGGTAATAATATTGAATTTGAGCCACTATTTGTTATGCTTTACGCAACACTTATAGAAAATGCTTATGTGTTTGTATTAAAAGATAAAAAAAATTATACAATGGTAATGCCTACACAAATCAAAGATTTTCTTTTACAAATGTTAGATAAAACACTTGCAAAAGAAAGAGATTTATACCAATCAGTATTTGCTTATACTAGTGCATGTATAAATTTATATGGTATTATATCAATAGAAAAAGCTCTTGAAATATATAATCATTATAACTCTAGTCTAAACCTAGATAAATTTACTTGCATAATTACAGAATTATTATCACAAGAACGTTTCTTTGTTAAAGAAGATAATTACTTAATTCATGAAGCTCTATTAGAAGATAATTTAAAAGATGATTTATTGAAAAGACAAGAGCAAGTTTCAGCATATTACTTACCAACAAAAGAAACTTTCTTACAATATTCAGATGAACTATTTTTTGAAAAAACACCTCAATTATATGCTTTAGAAGCTTACTTATCACAAAACGTAGATTTAAAAGATATTGACATTTCTGATGTTATAGATGAAGTTGCAACCTTATCTATGAGTGAAAGCACAACACAAGAAATATTTAATTCTTTTGAAATGATGGGTATAGAATTTTCTAATGAAGAACAAGTAAAAAAAGTTGGCGAATTAGTAGCTGAAGTATTAGTAAATACTCGTTTATGGGCTACTAAAGGTTTAACAACCAAAGAAATTTATGCTCAAATGGAAACTAAAGATTTTGATTTAGACAAATTAGGAAATATTGAAAATATTAAACCAGCAAAACAAGAAAGAACTTTAGATATAAAACATTACACATCTCCTATTAGAGTTATGAAAATAGGTCGTAATGATCCTTGCCCATGTGGAAGTGGTAAAAAATATAAAAAATGCTGTGGTAGATAAAAATTAAATGAACAGTAGATTTAAATCTACTGTTCATTTGTATATAAAAATAAAAAAGGAGAATAAAATTATGAAATATGCTTTACAATTATACTCTGTTAGAGATTTTGCCAATTCAGATCTTTATACAACATTAAAAAAAATAAAAGATATGGGATATGACGGCATAGAGCTAGCTGGCCTTTATGGTCATTCTGTGAATGAATTAAAAGACTTTTTAATTTCTATTAATTTAAAAGCTATTTCTGCTCATATAGATATATCTACTTTAGAAGATAATGTTATTGATGATACAATAAATATGTATAATCAGTTAGGTTGCAAATACATCGTTGTTCCATACTTGTCAGAAGATTATTGCTTAGGTAATAATAAATATTCTTATACAGTAGAAAGATTAATCAAAGCTTGTGATATAGCTAAAAAATATAACATAATTGTTATGTATCATAATCATGAGTTTGAATTTAATTGTACAAACCAAAAAGGAAATATGTTAGAGAACTTATATATTGATATAAATAGAGATAACTTTAAGTTACAACCAGATTTAGCATGGGTAAAAGTTGCAAATAATGATCCCGTTGAATTTATTAAAACTAATTTAAACAAAATCGGTACAATTCATTTGCACGACTATTTAAAAATAGATGAAAAAATAGAATTTAGACCTACTGGATATGGCTGTCAATACATAAATAAAATTTTAAATGAATGTAAAGAATTAGATACAGAATGGATAATAATAGAACAAGATGATCCATCTATGAATAAAAATTCTTTAGAATGTGCTAAAATGAGTATAGATTTTATTAAAGGATTGAACAAATAATGATATTAACAATTACATTAAACCCTTGTTTAGATACAACAATTATAACTAATGACTTTAAACTTAATTCTACAAATAAATACTACACAAAAGTTGAAAATTTAGGTGGAAAGGGAATTAACGTTAGTTCTGCACTAAAAAATATTGGTATTGATTCTAAATGTATAACACTTAATTTTTCTGATGATGATTTTATATCTAAAGAATTATATAATCGAGATTTAGAGTATAAATTAATTACTGTGGAAGGAACACTTAGAAATAATATTAAAATATTTGATAATAACACAAAACAAATGACAGAAATAAATCAATTAACTATTATAGACGACAAATCAATCATTGATGGTATTATAAGCAAAATACAAGAAGAAATAAAAAAATTATCCAAAGATGATATACTTGTATTAAGTGGTAGTGTTCCTAATGGTTTTACATCAGATATTTATGCCAAATTAATCAAGTATGCTAAGAAACAAAATGTTTTTGTTTGTTTAGATACTTCAGGTAATTTACTTAAAGAGGGTATCAAAGAAAAACCAAATATGATAAAACCAAATAAAGATGAACTTCAACAAATATTAAATAAAGACTTAAATAGTATTGATGAAATTCTTTCCGAGTTAGAAAAATTAAATAATTTTGGAATTGATTATGTATGTTTATCAATGGGTGAAGACGGAGCAATTATGTACTCTAATAATGGTGTTTATATTGCTAATTCTTTAAATGTCGATGTTAAAGCATTGCAAGGAGCTGGAGATTCTTTTATAGCTGGTTTTTGCAAAGAATTAAAAACTAATAATGACTATTTAATATTAAAAAGTGCAATTGCTTGCGCTACTGGAACAGTGGTTCAAGAGGGAACTATACTTTGCTCTAAAGAAGATTACTTAAAATATTTTGATAGAGTAGAAATTATAAATATAGGTTAAATTATTAAAAAGTGTAATGATTAAATCATTACACTTTTTTAAATGTTACTTTTTATCATATTTAAAGCACTTTTTTCTAGCCTGCTAACTTGTGCCTGACTAATTCCAATTTCATCTGCTACCTCAACTTGAGTTTTCCCTCTAAAAAATCTCAACATTAATATGGTTTTTTCTCTGTCATTTAATTTTTTAATTGCATCTTTAAACATTATTTCTTCTAACCAATCATTGTCATCTGCATTATCACCAACTTGATCTAATACATAAATAGTATCACCACCATCAGAATATATAGGTTCATATAGAGAAACTGGATCTACTATTGCTTCTAATGCTAAAACTACTGATGCTTTATCAATATTCATTTTACCTGCTATTTCTTCCACCGTTGGTTCTCGATTATATTTTTTCACAAGTTCTTCTTTTATGGCCATTGCTTTGTAAGCAGTATCTTTTAAAGATCGACTAACTCTTACTGAGTTATAATCCCTTAAATATCTTCTTAACTCTCCAATTATCATAGGAACTGCATAGGTTGAAAATCTCACTCCTATATCAACATTAAAATTATCTATAGCTTTCATTAACCCAATACAACCAACTTGAAATAAATCATCTAAATTTTCTCCTCGATTAGTAAATCTTTGAATAACACTCAAAACTAGCTTTAAATTTCCATTGATCAACTTTTCTCGTGCTGACAAATCTCCATTTTTCATATCTTTTAAATATTTTATTTTTTCCGATTCTTTTAAAACTTTTAAATTTGTTGTATTTATTCCACATATCTCAACCTTATTCATTTTTACACTCCTAATAACTTTTTTAATTTAATAGGAGTATTAACATCTTTTAAAGTACATAAACATGTAATTTTATCCATTTTAAAAGATTGAATTTAAAAAAATACTGTGTTAAAATATTTTTTGGTAGAAAGAAGTGATGATTATAAAAAAATACTTTTTAAATTTATCTAAACGACAACAAATTTTTATTGTTTTATCTTTATTTTTAATATTTTTTATATATTATAATTCTATACAAAATGGAATTTCATCTTCAAATACAAGTGAAAATTTTGTAAGTTTCTTTGATAAAATAAATTTATTCGAAAATAAAATATATTTATTTGTACAAGATATATTTATTAAACTATTGGATTTAAATAAAAGTGAAGCAAAAGAAGTGGTAATAAGAAAAATAGCACATATTACTGAATTTACTGTTCTTTCATTTTGTATATTAAATTCTTTTAGTCAGAATATATTAAAATTAAAGTTAAAACAAATATTATTATCTATAAATATAAGCTTTATTGTAGCTTTTATAGATGAAACAATTCAATTATTTTCTTATGGACGATCTTCACAAATTCAAGATGTTTTAATCGATTTTATAGGAATAATATTTGGTTTTGTATTATTTATAATTCTATTCTTTGTTATAAAAATGACTTATGGAGGTAAATATAATGGAAAAAGATAAATCAAAATTAGGAACGGAACGTATTGGAAAGTTACTTTTTCAATTAGCTGTTCCTTCTATTTTAGCTCAATTAATCAATGTTTTATATAATATGGTAGACCGAATGTATATAGGACACATAAAGGATATTGGTGCTACAGCTTTAACAGGTGTTGGTATAACATTTCCTATAATTATGATAATAACAGCGTTTGCCTCTCTTGTTGGTATGGGTGGTGCTCCTAGAGCTTCTATAATGATGGGTAAAAAAAGATATGATAAAGCAGAAGAAATACTTGGCAACTCTTTTTCTACTCAAATAATTATATCAATTGTTTTAACTATTACTTATTTAATCTTTAGTGAACCATTACTATACTTATTTGGAGCTAGCTCTAATACAATTCAATATTCTAAGGATTATATGTTTATTTACTCAATAGGTACAATATTTGTTCAAATAGCTTTAGGATTAAACGCTTTTATAACAGCTCAAGGATTTACAAAAATTAGTATGCTTACAGTAATGATTGGAGCAATAATAAATATAATATTAGACCCTATTTTAATATTTGGATTTAACATGGGAGTTAAAGGTGCTGCTTTAGCTACAATTATTTCTCAAGCTGTTTCAGCTATTTGGGTACTAAAATTTTTAATTGGGAAAAAATCAACTATAAGAATAAAAAAACAATATCTTAAAATAAATCCAAAAGTAATAGGACCTACATTATTGCTTGGATTATCTCCTTTTATAATGCAATCAACAGAAAGTGCTTTAATTCTTACTTTTAACTCCTCATTATTAAAATACGGTGGAGATTTGGCTGTTGGAGCTATGACTATTTTATCTAGTGTAATGCAATTTGCAATGTTACCTCTACAAGGTTTAACACAAGGATGTCAGCCTATAGTTAGCTATAATTATGGTGCAAAACAACTTGATAGAGTAAAAAAAGCTTTTAAATTACTACTTATAAGTAGTGTTATATACTCATCAATCTTATGGGCATTATCTATGTTTTTACCTAATATATTTGTAAGTATCTTTACAAGTGATGCACAACTAAAAGAAATATCCCAATGGGGATTAAGAATATATATGGCATCTTCTTGTGTATTTGGAGCACAAATTGCATGCCAACAAACATTTATTGCTCTAGGTAATGCTAAAACATCAGTATTTTTAGCTTTACTAAGAAAAGTTATTTTATTAATTCCATTAATCCTAATATTACCTAATTTCTTTGAAGATAAAGTTTTTGCTGTATTTTTATCAGAACCTGTAGCTGATTTAATAGCAGTTTCTGTAACATTAACAACTTTTATAATTTCATTTAAAAAATTACTTAACAAACATAATTTGTAAATATAAAATGAATTTAATAAATATCAATTGAAAAAAAATATAAAATTATATATAATATATATTGTCTGTATATATTTATACAATAATTTTTAAAATCGGAGGAATTGAAATATGTCTGAACAAGCAGCTGGTGGAGCAATGAGCTTATTTACATTATTACCATTAGTTTTAATATTTGTAATTATGTATTTTATGCTAATTAGACCACAAAAGAAAAAAGAAAAAGAAGCTCAAAAAATGAGAAACAACTTACAAATTGGTGATGAAGTAACAACAATTGGTGGAATTATTGGTATTGTTGTTAGTTTAAAAGAAGACACTGTTGTTATTGAAACAGCTGGTGAAAGAAATAAAATAAGAGTTAAAAGATGGGCTATTCAAAGCAATGATACAATGCATGACGATGTAGAATAATTTTCATAGTTCCTCCTTTGGTTGCATATATATAAATATGTAACTAAAGGAGGAATTTTTATGCCCAAAGAAAAAACAATAACAAACAATATGAGTTTATCTAAAATAATTCAAACAATAGTACCTATGTCATTTTGTTTATTGCTAGGATTTTTATCAACTTTTATAGTTATGTTATTAGAATCAATTATTCTTAGTAAAAACGAATGTATTGATATTATTCCTATATTTTCTTATACAGCACTATTACTAGGTTGTTTTATATGTGGCTTTTTCAATACAAAGTTTTTCCCAAATCAAAAATTTATATTTTCTTTAATAACTGGCTTTTTACTAATATTAGTATTATTTATTTTAAATACAATTATTTTTAAAAATCACATAATACATATTAATTTTATAAAATATACATTATGTATCTTTTTTTGTATTTTACCTAGCTTAATATTTAAAAAAGCAAAAAAAAGTAAAAGAAAACATTGAAAAAATAATTTTTATATGATATACTTATAATTACATTAGGATATTGTGTTTATATATCTTAAAAAACAATGGAAGGAGTTTATAAGTATGAAACATATCAAAACTTTAAATAAAGCTAATTTAAAGAAAACAGCTACAACTGGCGGTTGTGGTGAATGTCAAGCTTCTTGCCAATCAGCTTGCAAAACTTCTTGCACAGTTGCAAACCAAAAATGCGAAAAATAATTGTAAAATAAGGGACATTGTGATATGTCCCTTAATTTTTTGAAATAAAGTAAAGATATAAGGAGATATTTTATGATACACAAATATAAATTAAATGGATATAATATAGTTTTAGATGTTCATAGTGGTGCAATTCATATTGTTGATGACACTTTTTATGAAATCTTAGATGTTATTACTGATGAAAAAGGTAATTTAAAATATACTGATTTAAATGAATGTGAAAATGAAGTATTAAAACACTTTGAAGGAAAAGTTTCTAAAGAAGATATTTTAGAAGTTTTTGGAGAAGTAAAAGAATTAATAGAAAACGATGTTTTATATTCTAAAGATGATTATGAACAATATGCTAATATGATGGTAGCTTCACCAATAAAAGCAATGTGTCTACATGTTGCACATGACTGTAACTTGCGTTGTAAATATTGTTTTGCTTCAACTGGTGACTTCGGTAAAGGCAGAAAATTATTAGATGCAGAAACAGGTAAGAAAGCTATAGACTTTTTATTAAAATATTCAAAAGGCAGAAGAAATTTAGAGTTGGATTTCTTTGGTGGAGAACCACTAATGAATTTTGATGTTGTTAAAGAAGTAGTAGAATATGCTCGTAGTAAAGAAAAAGAATATAATAAAGTATTCAGATTTACTATGACAACAAATGGTGTTCTTTTAGATGATGAAAAAATAGAATATTTAAATAAAGAAATGTCAAACATTGTATTATCTTTAGATGGCAGAAAAGAAATAAACGACCAAATCAGACCAGCTGTTAATGGAAAAGGTAGCTATGATATTATAGTTCCAAAATATCAAAAATTGGTAAAACAACGTGGTGTAAATGAAGGCGATTATGACCAATATTATGTTAGAGGTACATTCACAAAACATAATCTTGATTTCTCTAAAGATGTTATGCATTTAAACGAATTAGGGTTTGACCAAATTTCTGTTGAACCTGTTGTTTCACCAGAATATGAAGATTATGCAATTACAGAAAAAGAGTTGCCTAGAATATTTGAAGAATATGAAAAACTTGCAGTAGATATGATAAATCTTAAAAAGCAAGGAAAAGGATTCAACTTCTTCCATTTCATGATTGACTTAGAACAAGGTCCTTGTGCTATTAAAAGATTAAGAGGTTGTGGTTGTGGCAATGAATATGTTGCTGTAACACCAGATGGTGATGTATATCCTTGTCATCAATTCGTTGGAATGGAAGACTGGAAAATGGGTAGTGTTAACGATTTATCTGTTGATTTTGAGAAAAAAGATTATTTTGCAAAATCAAATGTTTATGGTAAAGAAGATTGTAAAAATTGTTGGGCAAAATTCTATTGTAGCGGTGGCTGTAATGCTAACAGTCTACAATATGCTGGTGACGTTTTAAAATCACACAAAATTTCTTGTGAATTAGAGAAAAAACGCCTAGAATGTGCAATAATGATAAAAGCTGCTATGGCTGAAGAAGAATAATAGAAAGTTGGCTTAAATTTTATGAATATAGGTTTTATTGGTGCAGGAAATATGGCAAATGCCATTATAAAAGGATATTTCCCAAATAAAAAATCTAATAATATTTGGGCTTATGATATTTTATCTGAAAAATTATCTGAACTAAAACAATCTGGCGTAATCGTAACAAACGATATTAATGAACTTGTAAGTAATAGCGATTATTTATTTTTATCCATAAAACCACAAAATATATCTGATGTATTAAATGATATAAAAAACATTATAAATAAAGATACTGTCATAGTATCTATTGCTGCAGGTATAACAAGTGACTATATAAAAACATCTTTAGGCTATGATGCAAAAGTTGTTTTAGTTATGCCAAATACACCTCTTTTATTAGGAGAAGGGGCAACAGCTTTGGCACAGGTTTCTCCTACAAGTAAAGATGAATTTGATTTTGTATGCGATATATTTAAATCTTCTGGAAAAATTGGAATTATTCCATTTGACAAAATGAATGAAATAATTCCAATTAACGGAAGCTCTCCCGCTTTTATTTATGAGTTTGCAAAATATTTTGTAGAATATGCTAAAGATTGTGAAATTAATGAAAATGTTGCTTTAAATTTATTTTCTCAAACACTTATAGGTTCTGCAAAAATGTTAACTAATTCAGGATATAGCATAGATGAGTTAATAGATATGGTGTCATCAAAGGGTGGTACTACAATAGAAGGATTGAAATCATTTAGACAAAATGATATTGAAAATACAATAAAGGAAGCTTGTAAAGTTACCACTAACAGAGCATATGAATTATCAAAATAATTTAATTTTATTATAGTCATTATTTAAAACATATTAACATATAATTTTATAAAAATATTTTATAAAGGTGTGTTAATATGAGGACAAGTAAAATTGTTAGAAGTTTAAACTTTAATTTGGAGAATATTAATAAATCAAAAGAAATATTCACTAAAAAGAAAGTATTTTATCTGTTATTATTTATATTTACTATTGGTTTAATGTATGGTAGTATACTATTACAAAACAAATCTGAAAACCTATTTTCCTTGTTGGATATTATTCAACAAACTTCAGCAAAAAATAAAATAGATGATTCTTTTATAAAAATAATGATAAGTTCTTTTAGTTCTTCTATAATTTTTTTATTTATCATTTTTTTATCAGGTTTTTCTTCAATAGGTCAACCATGTCCTTTTATTATATTATTTTTAAAAGGATTAAGTGTTGGCAGTTGTATTAGTTATTTTTATTTAACTTATAGTTTTAAGGGTTTGTTATATGTTTTAATAATTATAATTCCTTCAACTTTTATAGTTATATTTACATTAATTTTATCATCAAAAGAGTCTATAAAGTTGTCGAATTTATTATTTAATACTTTTTTAAGTAAAAATATTATTTCTATAAAAACTTTAAAGTTATACATAATAAAAAACATGATATTGGTTTGTTTTTTGCTTGTATCAGCATTTTTAGATGGATTATTAGCTGTTTTGTTTGCAGATATGTTTAAGTTTTAAAATGTTAATAACAAAGGGAGATGTAACATGGCTGGTTTATTTGGTATGTTTGATTATTCTAAACCTGGAAAAGGCGTAGACAAAAATGCTCCTCAAAAGAAAAGATTTTTCTTGTTTTTTGAGTTATTTTTTAGAAAGCTTAGTAGAATGGTATTATTAAATTTAATGTATATATTGTTCTGTTTACCTATTATTACAATAGGTCCTGCTACAGTTGCTTTAATGAAGATTTTAAGAGATATGTCTTTAGAAAAACCAATTTTTTTATGGTCTGACTATGTAGAAACTTTTAAGAAAAACTTTAAACAAGGATTTATAGTTGGATTAATTGATTTAATAGTTGCTATTCTATTATTTATTTCAAGTAATTTCTATCTATCTAAAATACAAACAGGGCAAGGTAGTATGTTCTATCTACCACTAGCCGTAACAATGTTTGTTACAATCATCGTGTTAATGATGAATTTTTACTTATTACTGATGATACCTATTGTTGATTTAAAATTAATACCAATGATAAAAAACTCTTTCTCATTAGCTATATTAGGAATTAAATCAAATATTTTTACAATAATATTTGTTGTTACAATTTTTGTATCTTTAAGATATATTCCTTTATTATTTGTAATAATATTATATCCTACAATATTATTCTCATTTATTGGATTTATTATAGCTTTTAATTCTTATAAATATATTGAACAATATGTAATAGAACCTTACTACCAAAAAACTGGTGAAAGACGACCTGATGTATACTATTTTGATGAAGACTTTGATGATGCTGTTTTCGAAGACATTGGTACTAAAGAAGTTACTCCTAAACAAACATCAGTAAATAAAGGTAAAACTATAAAATAAAAAAGAGCTTGTTTAACTTTTTAGTTAAGCAAGCTCTTTCAATTAAATAAAACTTAACAATAATAATATAAGTTTAAGTTTATATCTATTGACTTTTTTCGATTAATTATTTAAACTTATCAAGGTTGTATTTTTAAATAATTAATTTAAAGGAGGCAAAAAATGTTTAAAACTGACATTAATAAAACCAAAAATAATGAGTCAAAAAAATATAATATTATTGTTTTTTTAGCAGTACTAACTCCTATTCTATATTTTATTATGGAAATATTTAGTCAAAAGGGTATATCTGGTGCAATAAATTTTTTATTCAATCATCCCTTAGCTTTTATTTACAACTGTCTAATAGTTTTATTGCCATTAACAATTTGTTTATTCTTTAAAAGAAGATTATTTGTTATAACATTAATATCAATATTATGGGTTTTATTTTCATTGGCAAATTTAATAATTCTAAGTAATAGGGTAACACCTTTTACATATCAAGACTTTGATTTGCTTGTAAATCAATTGTCAATGATAACTCTATATTTAAGTGTATGGCAACTAGTATTAATATGTGTATTCCTTTTAGCGCTAATAGTAGGACTTGTTTTCTTATTCTTAAAAGGACCTAAACACATAGGTAAAATTAATTATAAAAAGGTTAGTATTGGTGTTATAAGTTATATGATTGGATTCATTCTTGTAACAGGAATTAGTGTAAAAACTGGAATAGTAGAAACTGTATTTCCAAATATTACAATTTCTTATACTCAAAATGGCTTTCCATATAGTTGGTTTGCTAATGCTCTAAACAAAGGTATCCATAAACCTTTCAATTATTCAGAAGAAAATGTCACAAAATTAGTTGAAAACAAACAACCTGATGAAATGACTGAAAAACCTAATATTATCATGTTACAACTAGAATCATTTTTTGATCCTAAATATGTAAAAGATTGGGAATTATCAGAAAATCCAATACCAACTTTTACAAAATTAAAAGAAGAATATACTTCTGGATTTCTAACTGTACCAGGTTTTGGGATGGGCACTGTTAATACAGAGTTTGAAGTAATGACAGGAATGTCTGTAGACTTCTTTGGAACAGGTGAGTACCCTTACAAAACAGTATTACAAAAAAAACAAGTAGAAAGTATTGCTTATAATTTACTTGATTTAGGTTATTCTACTCATGCTATACATGATAATGATGCCACTTTTTATAATAGACATAAAAGATTTAAAAATTTAGGATTTGAAACATTTACTCCTATTGAATTCATGAATGTAACAGAAATGACACCAAATGGTTGGGCAAAAGATAAAGTATTAACAGAAGAAATTTTAAAAACATTAGACTCTACAAATAATCCTGATTACTTATACACAATATCTGTACAAGGACATGGTGTATATCCAACAGAACCTTATGATGAAAATCCTAAAATAAAACTTCAATGTAGTGACTCAGAAGAAAAAAGAGTTGGATATGAATATTATGTAAATCAATTATATGAAATGGATAATTTTGTAAAGGATTTGATTTCAGAACTTGAAAAAAGAGATGAAAAAACTATTCTAATAATGTATGGCGACCATTTGCCAACTTTTGATATTTCTAATGAAGACTTAGAAAATGGAAATATCTATCAAACAGAATATATTATATGGGATAATATTGGATTAGAAAAAAAAGATGAAGATTTATATGCATATCAATTATCTGCTAAATTAGGAGCTGAAATTGGTCTAAAATCTGGAACTATGATGCACTACCATCAAAATTTCAAAGATAGTAAAGACTATTTGAAAAATCTAAAATTATTGCAATATGATATGATTTATGGTAAAAAATATGTTTATAATCAAGAAAATCCTTTTAGTAAAATGGATATGAGATATGATGTTGAAGATATCACATTTGATAGCTTGTATATACAAGATGGTAATTTATACGTAAATGGTTCTAATTTTACAGATTATACTACAGTATATATTAACGGAGAATTTATAAATACTGAAGTTTTAAGTAAAGAATTATTATGTGTAAAAGATGTTAATATATCGGATTCAGATGAAATATATTTAGAACAATTTGGAAAAAATGGAAAGTCTCATTTGTGGAAAACTGAAACATTTTTAGTTTCAGATAAAAAGAAATAAAAAACAAGTCAGTACAAATTGTACTGACTTGTTTTTTATTTCTTGCCTCTAGAAGTTAATTCTAATTCAAATATTTTTGGATGTTTTTTATCTGGTTTATTATCTAAATGTGTATATACATCTAGTAAGTAATTAGCCAAATTTTCTTGTCCAGATTTTTTTACTGATTCAATAACAGAACATTTTAAAATATGTTTTTCTTCACTGGACATATTTTTATAATTCAATATTTTTTGATACATTTCTTCAGCACTATTAAAAATAAATCCATTAATTCCTTCTACAACTTGACCTTCATTAAGTTCATCTAAGATATGTAATACTGGTAATCCAGTAGCCATAGCTTCTAACATAGAAATTGAGTTAGTATCAGAAAGGGAAGTAGTAACATATAAATTACAACAAGCATAAAAATTAACTAAATCATCATGCTCAACTCTACCTGCAAAAGTTACTAAATCGTCTATTTTTAATTCCTTAGCAATTTCTTCAAGTTCTACTTTGCTAGGACCATCACCTAATATAAATAAATTAATATTATCATCTCTATTCACTGTTTTAGCAAAATAGTTCAATAACACATCAACGCTTTTTTCTTTACCCAATCTTCCACAGAATGTTACCATAAATTTACTATCATCAATATTATATTTTTCTTTTATTTCTTTTACTCTTTCTTCGCTGACTTTACTCATATCAAATTTATCTAATTCTACAGGATTTGGAACAACATTAACTTTTTTTGCTACACCACATTCTGTTAAATATTCTTGAACTTTTAAAGAAGGTCCTGTAATTGCAGTAGCACTATTTGCTAAATATTTTAAATATCTATGAGATATTTTTTGTGCGATAGGTAACAATCTTTTTGGTGTTATATAGTATAAATAATCATCATACATAGTATGTAAAGTATATACTACAGGAACTTTTAAAATTTTTGCAATATTAACACCTGACAATCCTATACCAAATTCATTATGTATATGTATAATATCTGGATTGAATTTTTTAATAATTCTTAATCTTTTAAAACTTATAGGAGAAGCAACTCCATAGTCATATATTCTTTTAATTTCCTTGGCTGGACACCAAAGAACACCATCTTTTATATAATGTTTTTTAGCATTTACATCTGCTGTTACTATTAATACATTGTGGTTCATTTTTTCTAAACCATCTTTCAATGCTTTCACGTGAGTAACTACACCGTTAATATATGGTAAATATGTTTCTGTAAAAAGTGCAATATTCATAAAATAACCCCTAATATTTATATTTTATTAACATTATACAATCAAACTATTAAAATGTAAAGAAAATATAATAAATCTTCAGAAAAAATAAAGATAATATATTGTAAAATATACAATATTTATACTGCATTTTATTGAATTTATTGTTGAAAATTATGTATATTTTGTAGTATAATAACTTTGAAATAATTATATTTAGGGGGATACACGAATGGAAACAACTTTTTCAGTACCTTTATCAAAAATAATAAAAGAATTTTCTTTAGAAATCATTCATAAACCAGATTCTGAAGAAGAAGTATTAATCACAAGTACAGATATTAACAGACCTGGATTAAATTTAACAGGTTTTTTCGAATATTTTGATTCAAATAGAATAGAAATCATGGGACGCATGGAATATGCTTATTTAGAAACTTTAAGTTGTGAAGAAAGAAAAAAAAGAATATTTGATCTTTTCGCACATAAAGTTCCTTGCTTTTTAGTTACTAGAGGATTAGAAATCTTCCCTGAAATGAAAGAAGCTGCTGAAAAATATAACACTTATGTTTTAAGATCTTCTGAACCAACTTCAAATATATTATCAAGTATTATAAACTATTTGAATGTTGAATTAGCTCCTAGAATCACTCGTCATGGTGTTTTAATAGAAATATACGGTGAAGGTGTTTTACTTCTAGGTGATAGTGGTGTAGGTAAAAGCGAAACAGCTATTGAATTAGTTAAACGTGGTCACAGACTTGTTGCAGATGATGCAGTTGAAATAAGACGAGTTTCCAACAGAAGTTTAGTTGGTTCTTCACCTGAAAATATCCGACACTTTTTGGAATTAAGAGGTATTGGTATCATCAATGCAAGAAGATTGTTCGGTATGGGATCTATTAAAGTTACAGAAAAAATAGATATGATTGTTAAAATGGAAAATTGGGATCCTGAAAAAGTTTACGATAGAATGGGCATGGAAAATCAATACTCAACAATTCTAGGAATAAAAGTACCATCTCACACTATTCCTGTAAAACCAGGTAGAAATTTAGCTATTATATTAGAAGTTGCTGCAATGAATAACCGTCAAAAGAAAATGGGTTACAATGCAGCTAAAGAGTTAATGCAAAATTTAGGAATGCCTGTTGAAGAAACTCAAAATAAAAATTGGGATTTATTTTAATTATAAAAGACCTTAGATTTTTCTAAGGTCTTTTTTGTATATTTTTTTAATATTCACTCAATACTACTAATAAATTATTATAGGAGGGCATTTATGTCAAATATTAATAGTATTGAATTTAATTCACTAAAAAAGCAATTAGACTCTGAATTAAGATTAATTGGAAAATACAAAAAATATTTAAAAGAATGTAGTGATCCACAATTAAAACAAAAATTTGAGCAAATTATTTCAAATCATCAAGAACATTATATTAGATTATTAAATCAATTGTAATAAAAAGGAGACTTTTTATGACTGATAATGATATATTATATCAATTATTAAATTTAGAAAAACAGCTATCTCATACTTATAATAAAATAACAATACAATCTATTAATAATAAATTAAGAAGTGAACTGAGTAGTGTTTTAGAAAATCAAAATAATATTGTATTCAGTATAAATGATGAAATTTTAAAAAGAAATCCTCAAAAACCTGCTAAAATCAGTAACGAGGAAATTGATATATTAAAAGAAGAATACTCTAAAATTATTGAAAAATTATAAAAAGCAAGGTATAATCACCTTGCTTTTTATAATTCAAAATCAGACTTATCAAATTTAGGTAATACAAGTTGTTTTTTAGGAATTCTTTTTAATGGATCATATCTAAATCTCCAACAACTATCATAAATTTCTAAAACACCCTTTTTATTACACAATATCTTATCATTATCTATAGAATATTTACCAAATTTACAATAAGAACAAGAAGGTTCAATATTTTTGTTAAACAAATACATTTAAAAAATTCACCACCATCTTAACAACTGTATTTGATTTTAACAGATTTATCATAAAATAGCAATAGCATTAAACTTAATATAACCAAAAAAACTGATGAAACAGGAGATACATTGTACATATGAAAAGAATATTTTTTAACAGAAGAAAAACACTCTAAATTAATATCTGACAATAAAATATAACAATAGACTATTGTCGTTGATACTAAAGAAAATAAAACTCTTATCAATATAAATTTTATAAAATTTATATTGCAGTTATGTAACATCGAAATAAGTTGTAATATTACACACACTCCTCCAAAAGAAGTAAATAAACTAACTATTAATATACTTTCAAATAAAGAACAATTTTGTACTATTTGACAACCTGATGTAACTTCCATTAACCCTTTTATAATAATTTTATATTCATTTGGCATAGTTAATAAATCTATTAGAGAAAAGATTCCAAAAAATAAAACCACAAAACTACATATAGTGCACATAGCTTTTGTAGCATTATTTACTGAATATATCAAATTATTTGAAAATGTATTATATGTATTTTTTTCTTTTATACAAATAATTTCTTGTTGCTTAAAAGAGCAAACTAAGGCCATTAAAATCCCAGTTATAACTTGAGATAGATATATAACAAATCCAATTTTTTTATTATTCCATAAAGGTTCAGCAACTCCTGAAATAATAAACGCAGGACTACAGTAAACACAAAAATTTAATAAATATTGTGCTTGTTTTGAAGTTAATTGATTATCCTTTATTTTATCTGAAATTATTTTTGCTCCTATTGGATATCCTCCAATAAAAGATACCAACATAATAGAAAAAGTTTCTCCGCTAATTTTAAATAACTTTACACTCATAAAATTAAAAATATTACCCATATACTTATCTATTTTTGAAACAGATATAAAACATGCAATCACCATAAAAATATACATAGATGGTATTAGTGAGTTAAGACATATCTTTATTCCTAAAACAACCCCTTCAAAAATATTTTTAGAAAAATATAATGTTAAAAAAACTAAAATTACACATATAATTATTAAAAAAAAAATATTTATTTTTCCTTTTTCTTTCATAAATTCACCTCATAACTTTGCAGTTTTTAGAATATATATTAGTAGATTTTATGAATTAAATAAAAAAATTAGAAGTTAGAGGTGTAAATTTTAATATGAATAATTTTTTTGAGTCATATTTACAGAAAAGTCAATTAATTGTCCCTAGTACACAAATAATATTGCAAAATGACACAGATTTACTAGTTGATGGTTGTAAAAGCATTATAGATTATGATGATACTTTAATTCAATTAAAAGTAAAAAATATGAACATAGCCATATATGGTAGTCAATTAAAAATTATATATTTAAATAATAATAAAGCTTTAATTTCTGGAAAAATAGATAGGCTAGAATACATTAAATAGGGGATAATATAATGAATAAATTTATTAGATATTTTAAAGGTTGGGTTGAATTTGAACTAACTGGTGATTTTATTTCAGAATTCTTTCAAAATCTATCAGAATATAATATATCAATTTGGGACACTAATAAATCGTCAAAAATAATAACAGCTAAAACAAATATAAAAGATTACAAAATCGTTTCACAAATCGCTAAAAAAAGTAAAAATAAAACTAGAATTAAAAAGAAATACGGATTTCCTTTTAAAAAATACAAATATAGAAAAAGAATAGGACTTTTAATAGGAATTTGTTTTTCATTATTTTTTTTATTATTTAGTCAAAATTTTATATGGGAAATAAAATTTCCAGAATATGATACAAAAAAATTAGAATATCTAAAACACGAAATGGATGAATATGGTATAAAAGTTGGTGCTTATTATCATAATTTAAATTTTAAAAATATACAGCAAAATATTCTTAAAGAAAATCAAAATCTATCAAGAATATCATTCAATAGAAAAGGTACTACTTTAGAAGTAGAATTATCTCCTAGAGATAAAAATAACTACATTAACCAAAAAGATCCTTGTAATGTCGTTTCTGATAAAACTGCTCAAATAGTTTCCATAGATAATTATAACGGTGTAAAAGAAGTAAGACCTAAAGAAGTAGTTATGCCAGGAGATATATTAATAAGTGGAAAAGAGTTACTTCCAGATGGAGGATATAAAGCTGTTCACGCTGATGGAAAAATTATAGCAAATATATATTATAATTATACAATTTCATTCTCTTACAAACAAAAGGAAAAAAATTATATAGATACTAAAAAAAGATATAGTTTAGAAATATTGAATTTTAAATTTCCTTTATATGTAAATTTTAAAATTAAAGATAACTATGATATAATCACTAATAAAAATCAATTAACTATATTTGGAATCAAACTTCCTATATATTTTACTTGTGATAACTATAAAATTTATGAAATGGTAGATAAAACATATACCAATAATGAAGCTATTGATAAAATAAAAAAATCGTTTGATGAATATGAAAATACTGAATTACAAGGTGGTAAAATAATAGAGAAAAAAGACATAATAAATCAATCAGAAAATAAAATAAGTATAACTAGAAAATATATTGTTGAACAAGAAATCGGCAAAAAAGAACTATTGTCTACAAGTAACTAATTTACAAATTATAATAAACTGATTTTGTACATTTTGTCATCTTACAAAATATATAAAATATGTTATAATATAAGACTAGGATATATATAATATAATTGTTTGAATTATATATACATTTAAAGTTATTAAACTAAAGAAAGGCTTTGTGGTATAGTGGAAGAAAAAATATTTAACATTGATAATACTGAATATATATCTCAAATATTTGGTAACTTTGATGCAAATATAAAAAAGCTAGAAAAAACATATGATGTTAAAATAGTTAATCGTGGGTGTGAAGTTAAAATAACTGGTAATACTGAAAATGTACAAAAAACCGAAAAAGTAATCTCTAGTTTAATATTACTTTTAGAAAAAGGGGAAAATATTACACAACAAAATCTAAATTATCTAGTTGATGTGTGTAATGAAGGACAAGATACTATTGCTAAAGCAAAAGAGGTAACTAATAGTGATTGTATTTGTATAACAACAAGTGGTAAGCCTGTAAAACCTAAAACCGTTGGTCAAAAAAAATATATAGATAGTATCAAAGATAATACTATTGTATTTGGAATTGGTCCAGCTGGTACCGGTAAAACCTATTTAGCTGTTGCAATGGCTGTCAAGGCTTTTAAAGCTCAAGAAATAAATAGGATAATCTTAACAAGACCTGCGGTAGAAGCAGGAGAGAGCTTAGGTTTTTTACCAGGAGATTTACAAACGAAGGTTGACCCATATTTAAGACCTTTGTATGATGCTCTTTTTGAAATGTTAGGGGAAGAATCTTTTCAAAAACATTTAGAAAAAGGGACAATTGAAGTAGCTCCACTTGCTTATATGAGAGGTAGAAGTTTGAACGACTCTTTCATAATACTTGATGAAGCACAAAACACTACAAGAGAACAAATGAAAATGTTTTTAACAAGGCTAGGTTTTAATTCTAAGGCAGTTGTTACAGGAGATATTACTCAAATTGACTTGCCTTCTACAAAAAAATCTGGTTTGATTGAAGCAACTAGGATATTAAAAGGTGTTGAAGACATTGATATTATAAAATTCTCAGAAAAAGATGTAGTTAGAAGTAAAATTGTTCAAGATATTATAAAAGCTTACGACAAGTATAATGACAAAAAAAGAAAGTTCAATGAAATCAAAAAATAATGGCTGTAATAACATTACATTTAATTGGAAAGGGTAAGATTTTTATGGCAAAAGTCAAAGTATTAATTAAAAACACTCAAAAAGATGTAAAAATTCCAACAGGAATAAGGTTATTAATCCGTCGTTGTTGTAATGCAGTACTACTTTGTGAAGAAATAAAAGGTGAAGCCGAAGTAAGCGTCAGCTTTGTAAACAACGAACAAATTCACGAACTAAATAAAAAATATAGAAATATTGATAGACCTACTGATGTTTTATCATTTCCTTTATTACAAGCAGAAGAATTTAACAATTTAACTGATGAAGACAATTTTGCAATAGGAGATATTGTTATTTCTGTAGAAAAAGCTATGGAACAAGCAGAATTATATGGACATACAATTCAAAGAGAAATTGCATTCTTAACAGTTCACTCTATGTTACACTTATTAGGATACGATCATGAAGATGGTGGTTTACAAGCTGTACAAATGAGAGAAAAAGAAGAAAAAGTTTTATTAAAGTTAGGATTACCTAGAGGCGCTAGTTATGTGCTAGAAGATAAGTAAATGAAACAAAGAATACAAAATCATAAAAAAGAAATATATAATTTAGCAAAAAGCTTTTCATACGCTTTTAAGGGACTTAAATTTGCTATTGATAATGAAAGAAATATGAGAATTCATTTAATAGCAAGTTTATTTGTCGTGCAATTTGGTTTTTTATATGATCTTAAAACATATCAATGGATATATATATCAATTGTAATAGGACTAGTTATTACAGCAGAATTGGTCAATACTGCAATAGAAGCTCTTGTTAATATGCAAACACAAAGTTATACTCCTTTAGCAAAAATAGCTAAAGATGTGGCCGCTGGAGCAGTTGTTGTAATGGCATTAGTGGCTATAATAGTGGCTCTTATAACATTTAATGATATTAATAAAATAAAAGACATAGTATATTTTATTTTTTCTAATATTATCTCTCTATCTATATTCATTATAGAATTGGTATTATCTGTATTTTTTATATTTAGTTGGAACAAACGAGCATTATGGAAATAATTTTATATTTTAATTAATAAAAGGAGAATTCAATGAATACTAAAACAGGATTTATTGCAATAGTTGGAAAACCTAATGTAGG
Source organism: Oscillospiraceae bacterium (assembly GCA_017887325.1). GTDB lineage: Bacteria > Bacillota > Clostridia > Oscillospirales > Ruminococcaceae > Massiliimalia. The sequence goes on from JAGHIE010000002.1 coordinate 267,019, forward strand.
AAAATCATCTTTATTAAACAATCTTTTAGGCGAAAAAATTGCTATTGTAACTAGTAAGCCTCAAACAACAAGAACAAAGATAACAGGTGTATTAACAAAAGAAGAAAAACAATATGTATTTATTGATACTCCTGGATTACATAAAGCAAAAAATAAATTGGGCGACAATATGGTAAAAGCTGTTAATACATCATTAAGAGATATAGATGAAGTATTATTAGTTGTTGAACCAATGGGAAATATCAATAAATCTGAATTAGATTTAATTGAATTAATTAAAAAACAACAATTACCTTGTGCTTTGATAATAAACAAAATAGATTTATTGAAAGATAAAGAAAGTTTAATTAATAGAATTAATGAGTTTACTGCTTTACATAATTTTGATGCTGTTATTCCTATAAGTGTCTTAAATAATGATGGGGTAGATAGAGTTTTCCATGAATTAGACAAGCATCTAGTAGAAAGTGTGCACTTTTTCCCTGATGATACTTTAACTGATCAACCTGAAAGAGTTATTGTTGCAGAAAGATTAAGAGAAAAAATTCTTTTAAATATGCAACAAGAAATACCTCATGGTACAGCTGTTGTAATTGAAAGAATGAGAGAAAGAGAAGATAAAAATATAATAGATATTGATGCAACAATTTATTGTGAAAGAGCTACTCATAAAGGAATGATTATCGGAAAAGGTGGAAAAGTTCTTAAAAAAATAGCTTCAGAAGCAAGATCAGATATTGAATCTTTTTTAGACTGTAAAATTAATTTGCAATGTTGGGTTAAAGTTAAAGAAGATTGGCGAAATAAAGATGGATTAATTACAAATTTTGGATTATCTTTTAAAGAATAATTTTTCATATAATATTTATCATAAGATTGCTTATAATAATATTATATTAATTATAAGGTAAGTGATAGATATGAAAAATATAAATGATAAAGATATTCTTAATGCTTGGAAAAAATTTGAACAATCTGGAAAAATAATAGATTATATTGAATATGTAAAACTAAATGATTTTTTAGAAAGGTAAATACTTTATGATTATCAAAACAAAAGGTATTGTATTAAATCAAAGAAATATAGGTGACAATGATAAAGTAATAACAATCCTATCTAAAGATTATGGTATTATAGAAGCCATTGCAAATGGATTAAAACAAAAAAATAGTAGATTAGCAGCTTCTACACAACCATTATGTTATGCTGAATTCTGCATATTCAAAGGTAAAAAATATAATTCTATAAATAGCGCAGAAATTGAAAATTTGTTTTATGATTTAAGATTAGACGTTGTAAAGCTTTCTTTAGCTGTATATTTATGTGATTTAACTGCATCTATAACTCTTAATAACGACAGCTCTTGGGTTTACTTAAGATTATTATTAAACACATTATCTCTTTTAGAAAAAAACAAAAAAGATGAAAGATTATTAAAATCTATTTTTGAATTAAAAATTCTTTCTTTAGCTGGATTTATGCCAGATTTAGTGTGTTGTAACCAATGTGGAATATATGAGGACAAGCTTATGTATTTTCTACCAGTAGAATCAAAACTAATCTGTTCTAAATGTATAGAAATGATTCCTGAAACAATTATTTCTATACCTGCACCTCTACCTGTTGTATCTGCAATGAGACATATTATATACTCTGAAGATAATAAAATATTCAATTTTAATGTAAAGAGTAAAACTTTACAACAATTAAATTTAATTACTGAATATTTTGTGTTATCGCATATAGAAAGAACTTTTAAATCATTAGATATGTATAAAAAAATGTATGCACAATTAAACAATGATTATAATACATAAAAAGAATTGGTGGTATTATGTATATAGATGAAAAATATTGTAAAACGTTAGAACTTGATAAAATATTACATGAATTAGCAGAATTAACTTGTTGTGAATATGCCTATGAAAAAGCACTAAAAATAAAACCATTTACAGCGTTAAGTATTGTTAAGGATGAAGTTAATAAAGCAAATGATGCTTTATTACTATCATCTCAATATGGTTCTCCTACTTTTAGCAATTTAAAAAACCCAAAAGAATTTATAAAAATAGCTAAAGCCGGAGGTATGTTAACTTTACGTAACTTTTTAAATATAGCAGATGTTTTAAGACAAACTAGACTTTTATTAGAATGGTATAGACAATGTGAAAGTATAGATAATAGTCTTAAAGAACTTTTTTCTCATTTAGAACCAAACTTTAATTTAGAAAAGAAAATAAAATCAATAGTTATATCTGATGAACTAATTGACGACTTTGCTAGTAACGAATTAGCTGATATTAGAAGAAAAATAAAATCTAAACAAGCAAAAGCTAAAGAAAGTATGGATAAGATTATTAGATCTTCAAAGTACCAAAAAGCATTGCAAGATAACATTATTACCATAAGAGATGGTAGATTTGTTATTCCTGTTAAAGCTGAATATAAATCAGAAATACCTGGTTTAGTACATGATACTTCTTCTAGTGGTGCAACTTTATTTGTTGAACCTATGAGTGTAGTAGAAGCTAACAATGATATAAAAGTTTTACAAATCAAAGAAAAACAAGAAATTGAAAGAATTTTATATGAGCTATCTGCTATTTGTGCAGAAAATAGTGAAAATATAATTAATAATTTCGAAGTTATAGTTATACTTAATTTGTATTTTGCAAAAGCTAATTTAGCTGTAAAAATGGATGCAACTATGCCTAATATCGTTTCTGATGGGAAAATAGTTTTAAACAAAGCTCGTCATCCATTAATTGATAAAAATGTAGTAGTTCCTATTACTGTGTCTTTAGGAGATACATATAGTACTTTAGTAATTACTGGTCCTAATACAGGTGGTAAAACAGTAACACTAAAAACAATAGGTTTACTTTCTCTTATGACTATGTGTGGACTATTAATTCCTGTTGGAAATGATAGTACAATATCTATATTTAAAAAAGTTTTAGTTGATATAGGTGATGAACAAAGTATAGAACAAAATCTATCTACTTTTTCATCTCATATGACTAATATTATTTCTATACTAAATAATGCTGATAATAAAACACTAGTATTAGTTGACGAACTTGGTTCTGGTACTGACCCTATAGAAGGTGCCGCAATTGCAATTTCTATCTTAGAAAACCTAAAACAAAAAGGATGTATTGTTGGTGCAACTACACACTATTCTGAATTAAAAACATACGCTATTGAAACAGAAAACGTTGAAAATGCTTGTTGTGAATTTGATGTAAAAACATTAAAACCAACATATAAACTTTTAATAGGAGTTCCTGGAAAATCAAATGCTTTTGCAATTTCTAGAAGACTTGGATTGGATGAAAATGTTTTAACATATGCAGAAACACTTATTTCAAATGAAGATAAAAATTTAGAAAATATCATTGATAATCTTGAAAAATCTAGACAAGAGTATGAAGAAAAACTTAATGAATATAACCAAAAATTATTTGAGTTTAATACTAGATTTAAAAGTATGGAAGAAGAAAAATCAAAGATAGAAAAAGAAAAAAATCATATAATTGAAAATGCAAGAGATAAAGCTCGTAAAATAGTTGAAAATGTAAAATTACAATCAGAACTCATAATAAAAGAACTTGATGAAATAAAAAAACAAAAAGAAAATGATGATTTTATAAACAAATTATCTTCTACAAAATCAAAAATCAGAGGAAAGGTAGATGCTTTACACAGTGAAGCAAACCCTGTTTCTAAAAGGACTAACGACGGATATAAATTACCTAGAAAACTTAAAATAGGTGATTCTGTATTAGTTTATGATATTGATAAAAAAGGGGTAGTTTCATCTTTACCTAAATCTGGTGATACCGTTGAAGTTAGAGTTGGTATCATGAAAATGCGTGTAAAGCTTTCTAATTTACGCTTGATCGAAGAAAAAAATCCATATAAACCTGACACAAAAGTTATGAGAACTATAAGTAAGAAAGCTGTAAAAAGTGGTGCTAATGAACTAGACTTAAGAGGTCAAACAGTTGAAGAAGCTTTATTAGAAGTTGATTTATTTATAGACAGATCTTTAATGAGCCATTTAGATTATATAACAATAATTCACGGAAAAGGTACTGGCGCATTAAGAAAAGCTATTCATGCTCACTTAAAATCACATAAAAATATTAAATCATTTAGATTAGGTGTTTTCGGTGAAGGTGAAGCAGGTGTTACAATAGCTGAATTAAAGTAATAATCTTTACATTTAAAACATACAATTAAATATGATTATTCTTATTGATAGGGACGAAGAATATTCGTCTCTAAATCTGTTTATGATGGGTGTTTTTTATGTTATTTAATTTTGAAGATTTAAAAAAGAAAGAAATTATCTGTGTAAAAGATGGATATAAAATAGGATATGTAGATGATTTAGTAATTGATAGTGATTCATATACTATCAAGTCATTTATATGTTATGGCAAGAATAGCTTTTTAGGGTTATTTAAAAAAACACAAGATATCGTTATTTCTTGTGACAAAATAGAAATTATAGGTGAAGACATTATTTTAATTAAAGATTATGATAAAAATAGTTTTGAGCATAGAAAAAAGAATAAACTATTATCATTATTTTTTGAAGACTAATCTTCTTTTTATTACATAAAGCTTGACTTTTAGACAAAAAAAAAGCATAATATATATTGATATGTAATTACAAAATACAAAATCTTATTGTATTTGGAGGTTAAGTATGAGTAAAACTAAGAAAATTATTACTAGAATAATAAAAATTCTAGCTGTAATAGCTTTAATTTTTTCTATATTGTCAACATCTTTTTATTTTGTTTTTAATTCAAGTATAAAGAAAGCAAATAGTTCAGGAACAATACCAACAATATTTGGAAAAGAATTTATTACCGTAAGCAGTGATAAATTTAATGATATTGTTCCGAAAGGTAGTATGGTAATTTTAAAATCTATTGATGTTTCTAATTTAACAGGAACAGAAGTATTAGTATATGAAACAGGTAATACTACTGTTGATAATTCTGTATATGGTAAATTTAGTTTAGGCAGAACTATGAAAAGTTCAGATAATAGCCAATCAGAAAATGTATTTATTCAAAATGTTATTACAGAAGATTCCATAGAAGTTCCATTATCTTCTATTAAATCACAAGCTGTATACCAAATTTCTTATGTTGGTTCTTTAATTAATAAAGTATCTACCAATTTAGGTTTACTACAGTTTGTTATTATGCCTATATCTTTGTTTGTAATATTACTGTTAATTTTATTTATTATTAAAATATTATCATCTGATAATTCAGAAGAAGTACAAGCTATAGACACTCAAGATGATCAAAAATTCAATTTAAAATTTAATAAAGATGACTTTAATGATGATGATGAAGCAATATACCAAGATCGACTAGTTAGATTAAAAGATAGATATTCTGATAATAATAATGTTGCTTCAACAGAAAAAATTAATCTTAATTTTGAAAAGAAAGAACCGGAAGTTGTATCTGAAATAATTCATTCTAGTGATATTATAAATGATTATGACGAAGATTCTAATGACAGTGATAACTTAAGCTCTGTTGATGAATATGAAAAAGAAAATATCGATGAAAATATTCCTGTTGAAACAATGACAGATAATATCATATCCAAAATTATAGATGAGGAAAAAAATACAAGTGAAGCAGAAGCTCCTAAGTCCTCATATGATGACGCATCAGCTCAAGTTGATGAATTCTTAAGAAGTTTAAATATTGATTTAGATAGTGTTGAACATGAATATATGAATCACACCACAATAGAGTTTGATATGGATAAAATAAATGACAAACTATTAGAACAAGATTTATCTAAAGAAGATAAAAGTCAAGCATTACTTGATAATATATTAATTGATTTGAAAGATAATGCACTAGATTTTAGATTTGATTCATTAAAATCTGACTCTATAGAAATCAAGGAAAGTCGTAAAGGTGATGGATTTACAATTAAAACACCTAATTACAAAGCTAATATAAAAGTAGAAATCGATAAAAATTAGTTTTTAAAAGAGAACACGAAAAAGTGTTCTCTTTTTTGTTATATATTTATACTTATCTTCATATATATGATAACAAAATACATATATAACAAAATTGAGGGTGTTTAAATGAAAAGATTTCTATTGTTAATATCATATTTTTTTATTTTTATCACATTATTCTGTTCTTGTAATAACATAAGTTCAATTATAAAAAATCAAGAAAAAAAATTAAATAATAGTGCCATTACTAATTATGAAGAGACCTCTAAGACTGATAGTAAAAAAATAAACTATGATAACATTAAAGGTGTTTGGATATCCTATTTAGAATATGGATGGTTAATGACTGAAAAAAGTGAAGAAGAATTCAAAAACAATATAGTTAGTGTATTTGATAATTTAGTTTCTAAAAAAATTAATACCGTAATAGTCCAAGTTCGTTCTCATTCAGATTCATACTATAATTCTCAATATTATCCTTGGTCTAAATATGTTACAGGTACTGTTTCAAAAAAACCTTCATATGATCCTCTAAAAATAATGGTGCAAGAAGCTCATAAAAGAAATTTATCAATACATGCATGGATAAATCCATATAGGGTAATGACAGACGAATTAATGGAACAAGTTCCAGATAATTACAGCATAAAAAAATGGTATAAGAATACAGAGTATATGGTTAAACATGAAAATTATTGGTATTTAAATCCTAGCAATAATGAAGTACAAGACCTTATAGTTAGTGGTGTAAATGAATTATGTTCTAACTATGATATTGATGGAATACAAATCGATGATTATTTCTACGTACCATCACCACAACAATTTAATTGCAATGAAATTACTGCACAAAATAGTACAACTGAACTTGTTCAGAAAATTTATAATACAGTAAAAAAAATAGATAAAAATATTTTATTCGGAATAAGCCCTGCTGGAAATTATACCGATAAACCTAAATCTGATACAACTCAATATACTCAACTTGAGTTATGGTGTACTCAAACAGGATATATAGACTATGTTGCTCCTCAAATTTATTGGTCCTGTGATGATAAAATTGCACCTTTTGAAACAATTTTACAAAAATGGGAAAATCTATGCAAAAATAACAAAGTAGATTTAGTGGTAGGATTAGCTGGGTACAAATTTTCTCAAACAAACGAACTAAACACACAAATAGATATAGTTAATAACAATAATAATACAAATGGATATATTATATTTAGATATGATAATATAAAATAAAATAAAAGAACCCTACTTAAGTAGGGTTCTTTATAATAAATTTATTAAGCATTTTGTATCATATCTTCAATTGCTGATTGAGGTTGTACTCCAACTGTTTTATTCACAATTTCACCATTTTTGAAAAGAATCAATGTTGGAATTGTCATAATACCATATTCACTTGCTAAAGCATTTGCCTCATCTACATTAACTTTAGCTATTACAGCTTCTTCTCCAATAGAATTGCTAACTTCTTCTAATATAGGTGCTAACATTCTGCAAGGTCCACACCAATCTGCCCAAAAATCAACTAATACTGGTTTTGTTGAAGTTGAAATTAATTTATTAAATTCATCTGTGTTTTTAATGTGTAAAATACTCATAATAAAATCTCCTATCTTTTAACATATTTTAATGTTTTTCTATCTATTTATGTATCCAAACATAAAATATACTTTTATACTCTATGTTTATTCTTATAATAACACTTATTTATTCTTATAATAACACTTAAATGTATTAAAATCAATATACAAAATATGAACAAAACAAATATTATTATTTTTAAGTAGGGAAATACCGTTATGAAAAAATATAAAAAAATAAAATTAAAATTAAAACTAATAACTATATTTTTATTATTTATTTTTATTATATCCTACGCAGAAGCAAATATTAGAAATAATATCAAACAAATAAGTAATCATAATAGTAATATCATAGCAAATAAAATTATATCTGATGTTGTAACTGAAGAAATTAAAAACTCTGAAATTAAATATAATCAATTAGTACAAATAAAATACAATGATAATCAAGAAATAACATCTGTTCAAACAGATAATTTCTATATCAATCAACTTCAAAGTAATATAAATAACAAAATTGTAGATAAATTACAAGAACTAGATGTTATTAAAATTGATATTAATTTAGGTAGTTTAACATCTTCTAAATTTTTGTATGCCAGAGGACCTAAAATTACTATGAATGCGAAACCAATAGGAAAATTAAATACAAAAATTATTAGTGAATTTAAATCAACTGGAATAAATCAAACAATACATCGACTTAATATAAATTTATCTTTAAAAATTACTACTATGTTGGGATTTTATACAAATACTGAAAATATTAATATTGATATTCCTATTTCTGAAACAATTATTGTTGGTAAAGTTCCTGAATATTATACAAGTGTAATTGGAGAAAGTGAAGAAGCTATATCTAAAATAAACGAATATTCCCCAAATAATCAAATCAATATAGAATAAATTAATTTGTATAGGGCAATAATAATAAAAAATATGGGGAGATTTTAAAATATGATTAATGAATTAAAAAATAATGAAGATGAAATAAATGAAGAACAAGAAGAACAAAATGATGTTAACGATAGCATTGTAGATATGTCTAATGTTACAACAAAAGGCAAACATATGATACACTGCCTAACCATAATAGGTCAGATAGAAGGACATTATATATTACCATCACAAAATAAAACAACTAAATATGAACACATTATTCCTCAATTGGTGGCAATTGAAGAGGACACAAATATCGAAGGATTATTAATATTAATCAATACCGTCGGTGGTGATGTTGAAGCAGGTCTTGCAATAGCAGAACTAATTGCTGGTATGAAAAAACCAACTGTTTCTATTGTATTAGGTGGAGGACATTCAATAGGTGTTCCTTTAGCTGTCAGTGCAAAACAATCTTTTATAGTACCATCTGCAACAATGACAATTCATCCAGTAAGAATGAGTGGTTTAGTATTAGGGGTACCTCAAACTTTTTCTTATTTTGAAAAAATGCAAGATAGAATAGTAAACTTTGTTATTAAAAACTCTAAAATAAAAGAAGAAAGATTTACTAATCTTATGATGAATACCGGAGAACTTGCAATGGATATGGGAACAGTGCTTAATGGTAATGCTGCCGTAAAAGAAGGTCTTATTGATAATCTAGGAGGATTATCTGATGCCATTGAATGTCTATACAATTTAATTGAAAAAAACAAATAAAATATCATTATTTGTAGATCAAAAAATATAAATATTTTTTTAAAATAGTTGATAAAATCAAAGAATAAAGGTAAAATATAATAGTATAAGTATGTTTAATAAAAGGTATATGGTTGTAAAGCTATATACCTTAAAAGTATGTGGAAAGGAAATAATAATGGCAAACAACAAAAGTACTAAAAATAAAACAACTAAAAGAACTTATAATAAAAAAAATACAAGCTCTAAAAAATCTACAAGTAAAAAAGATCAAAAACATAGAATGCAAATTAGTGCAATAATTTTATTTGGCATATCATTATTATTGGGTTCTTTAGTACTTGTTCCAGGTCAAAATATATGGAATATATTACATAATATAATTTTAGGAATATTTGGATTTACATCATATCTTCTTCCTTTATTGTTAATTTACATATCAATAAAAGTGAATATTGATGAGAATATCAATAGTATTAAACCTAAACTTATACAAGCTGGTCTGTTACTAGCTGTATTAAGTGGATTTATTCAAACTACTTTTATCGGTGAATATCCTGGAGAAAACTTTTTTGATAGTCTAATTAATTTATATACAAATGGAGAAAAGCTACATAGTAGTGGCCTGATAAGTTCACTTATTGGATGGCCTCTCATGGCTGCTTGTGGCAGAGTTGGTGCTACAATTATCTATATTATATTAGCAATTGTATTAATTCTTCTTTTCTCTGGAAATACTGTTGTTGATGCATTTAAAATCTTTTCTAAACCAGTCGAACACATAGAAAATGAATATGTTAGAAAACGAGAAGAAATAGAAGAAAGACAAGAACAAGAAGAAATACAAAAACACAAAAATATTGATTTCAAAAACACAGATTATAATATAGATGTTCCTATAGGTCCATTCAAAAAATTAAAGTCAAAATTTAATAAAAATGATAATATAGACTTTAGTGAATTAGATAAAGCTTTAAACACTAAAATAAACAAAACTATTGATGAAAAGTCACCTGCTGAAACATTTTTAGAAACAGTTAAAGAATATAAAGATACTACACCGCCAAAACAAGAAGTAAATAAAGAAAAACAATTAGATGATTTAATAGAAAAAGCATTGCCTATAAAAGAAAAAAATCCTATTAAAATAGATGATTTAGCTGAAAATAATAAAACAACCGAAAGTTCTGAAAAAATAAAACTTGAAGAAGAAGAAAAAGAACAACTTTCAAAAGAAATAGAAAATCAAATTAATCAAGAAAAAAAAGTTGTAGAATATAAAAAACCACCATTAAGCTTATTAAAAGCTCCTGTAAACAAAGTTAATCAAGATTTAAGTAGTGAGTTAAAAGCAAATGCAGAAGTTTTAGTTAATACATTAAAAAGTTTTGGTGTAGAAACTAGAATTATTGATATAAGTAGAGGTCCTACTGTAACAAGATATGAATTACAACCATCTGCAGGTGTCAAGATTAGCAAAATTACAAATTTAGCTGATGATATAGCTTTAAATTTAGCAGCTGGAGGAGTTAGAATTGAAGCTCCTATACCCAATAAAGCTGCTGTTGGAATAGAAATTCCAAATAAAAAAACTGAAATGGTTTCTATAAGAGAAGTAATAGATTCAGATTCTTTTAAAAACTTTGATAGTAAATTAGCTGTAGCTTTAGGTAGAGATATTTCTGGTAAAGAAATTGTTTTTGACATAGCAAAAATGCCACATATGTTAATTGCTGGTGCTACTGGTTCTGGTAAATCTGTTTGTATTAATACTCTTATTATGAGTATATTATACAAATCAAATCCAGAAGAAGTTAAATTACTTATGATAGACCCTAAGGTTGTTGAACTCGGTATATATAATGGTATTCCACATTTACTAGTACCTGTTGTAACAGATCCGAGAAAAGCTGCTGGCGCATTAGGTTGGGCAGTAACTGAAATGCTAAATAGATACAAATTATTTGCTGACAATCAAGTTAGGGATATAAATGGTTATAATGATTTAGCAAAAGAAAACCCTGAAATATCACCACTTCCACAAGTTGTAATAATAATAGACGAGTTAGCTGACTTAATGATGGCTTCACCTAAGGAAGTAGAGGATTATATTTGTAGATTGGCACAAATGGCCAGGGCTGCTGGTATGCATTTAGTAATAGCTACACAAAGGCCATCAGTTGATGTTATTACTGGCGTAATTAAAGCAAATATTCCATCAAGAATAGCTTTTTCTGTATCATCACAAGTAGACTCTAGAACTATTATCGACTCTGGTGGAGCAGAAAAATTATTGGGCAGAGGAGATATGCTATTTGCTCCTTCTGGTTCACCAAAACCTATTAGAGTTCAATGCTGTTATGTTAGTGATAAAGAAGTAGAGTCTGTTGTTAAATTCGTTAAAAACGAAGCAAAAACAGAATATGACGATAATATCATCAATGAAATAGAAAAACAATCTACCCAAGAACCTCAAAAAAATAATACAAACACAAATTCTTCTAGTGATAATGAAGATGAATTGATTCCTCAAGCTATTGATTTAGTTGTAGAAGCTGGACAAGCATCAACTTCTTATTTACAAAGAAGATTAAAAGTAGGTTATGCTAGAGCTGCTAGGCTTATTGATGAAATGGAAGCTAAAGGTATTGTAGGTCCATTTGAAGGTAGTAAACCTAGACAAGTTTTAATCAGTAAAAATGATTGGTATGAACTTAAATTAAACAAACAACAAGAATTAGAAAACAATGGTAATAAATAGGAGGATTTATGGCAGGATTTTTACCAATATCTAAAAAAGATATGATAGAAAGAAATATAGAACAATTAGATTTTATTTGCATTACTGGAGATGCTTATGTAGATCACCCTTCTTTTGGTATAGCTATTATATCAAGAGTTTTAGAATCTCAAGGTTTTAATGTGGGAATAATCTCTCAGCCAAACTGGAAAACAAATGATGATTTTTTTAAGTTAGGAAAACCTAAATATGCTTTTTTAGTAACATCTGGAAATATTGACTCAATGGTATCTCATTATACAGTAGCTAAAAGATTAAGAAGTACTGATGCATATACTGCTGGCGGAAAAGCTGGTAAAAGACCAGACAGAGCAGTTATCGTATATTCAAATAAACTAAAAGAAATTTTCCCTGATATACCTGTATTAATTGGTGGTTTAGAAGCATCTTTAAGACGATTTGCACACTATGATTACTGGGACAACAAAGTTAGACGCTCTATTCTTTGTGACTCAAAAGCTGATTTATTGATGTATGGTATGGGTGAATTGCAAATAACAGAAATTGCAAAAAGATTTAAAGAAGGTAAAACTGTTGATACAATGACAGATATAAGAGGAACTTGCTATTTAACAGAACCTCGCAACACTCCTTTTAAATCAGTAGAATGTCCTAATTTTGATATAGTATCAACTGATAAAAAAAGTTATGCAAAAGCAACAAAACTACAAATGTTTGAACAAGATGAAGTTTATGGTAGAACAGTAGTTCAAAGACAAGGAGATATGATGTTAGTGCAAAATCCTCCTATGAGAACTCTTACAACTTCAGAGCTTGACAGGGTTTATGCATTACCATATATGAGAATGTATCACCCTAGTTATGAAAAACTTGGTGGAGTACCTGCTATTGAAGAAGTTGAATTTTCAATAGCACATAATAGAGGTTGTTTTGGTGCTTGTAATTTCTGCGCAATAGCATTTCACCAAGGAAGAAAAATTGCTGTAAGAAGTGAAAAATCAGTTTTAATTGAGGCTGAACAAATGACACATAATCCTAGATTTAAAGGGTATATTCATGATGTTGGTGGTCCTACTGCTAACTTTAGACAACCATCTTGTAAAAAACAAATAGAACATGGTTTGTGTAAAGATAGAAAATGTTTAGCTCCAACTCCTTGTAAAGCTCTTGAAGTAAATCATGAAGAATACTTGCAAATGTTGAGAAAATTAAGAGCAATAGATGGAGTAAAAAAAGTATTTATCCGTTCTGGTATACGATATGATTATTTGGTAGAAGATAAAGATGAATCATTTTTTGATGAATTAATAAAGTATCATGTAAGTGGACAATTAAAAGTTGCACCAGAACACTGCAGTAATGTTGTTTTAGATAAAATGGGAAAACCTCATATAGAAACATATACAAAATTTGTTAGAAAATTCTACGAAAAAACAAAACAGGCAAATAAAGAACAATACTTAGTTCCATACCTAATGTCTTCTCATCCAGGTTCAACATTAAATGAAGCTATTGAGTTAGCTTGTTTCTTAAAAAAAGAAAAAATACATCCAGAACAAGTACAAGATTTCTATCCAACACCTGGTACTATTTCAACTTGTATGTATTATACAGGATTAGATCCATATACAATGGAAAAAGTGTATGTTCCAACTGATCCTCAAGAAAAAGCTATGCAAAGAGCACTACTGCAATATTTTAATCCTAAAAATAAGGAATTAGTATTAAAAGCTCTTAAAAAAGCTAAAAGATTTGATTTAATTGGACATGGTAAAAACGCATTAGTAAGTGATGATACCCCTCAAAAGAACAAAGAAAATAATAAAAGAATTGTAACAAACAGAAATGCAAAATTAAAAGGTAAGGGAAAATGGCAAAAAGGAAATACAAAAAATCAAACAAAAAGAAAGAAAGTTTAACAAGTAAAATACATACTTTGTTATTAATAGTTGTTTTCTTTTGTATAATAATAACTGTAAATTCGTATAAAAGTATATCTGAATATATTCCTACATGGCAATCTTTATATACACAAATTATTTCATATACTAATCAAAATATCGAAATAGACAAAAATGTAAATGGTACTAGCAAAGTTCACTACATTGATGTTGGACAAGGTAGTTCTATTCTGATACAATCAGATGATAAAAATGTTCTTATAGATGGTGGAGAAACATACGCTGGTGAAAAGGTTACCAACTATATTAAAAATCTTAATATACAAAAATTAGACTATGTTGTAGCAACACACCCACATTCAGACCATATAGGTGGATTAGTTAATGTTTTTGAAAATATTAGAGTAGACAATGTTATCATGCCAGATTTACCTAGCAATATTACACCAACTACTAGAATATATGAGAAATTTTTAAATTTAATTGTGGAAAAAAATATAACTGTTATTCCAGCTAGTGTAGGAAATAAATATGAACTTAATCAAGGAACTATGTATATATTAGGTCCAACTGGTGTTTATGATAATTTAAATGATATGTCGATTGCAGTTAAATTTGTTTATGGAAACACAGCATTTTTATCTACTGGAGATATGGAAAAACAGTCTGAAATTGGCCTTATAAATACAGGTTATGATTTAACTGCTGATGTTTTTGCTTTGAGTCATCATGGTTCAAAATATGGCAATATAGACGAACTTCTTAATAAAATAAATGCTAAATATTATGTAGCACAATGTGGTTACGATAATGAATATGGCCATCCACATAATGAAGCTATAGATAGAGTTATAAAAAGAAATGGAATTTTATTAAGAAGTGATTTAAATGGTGATATAGTTTTTACATCTAATGGAAAAGATTTAACTGTAGAAAAGCAAAAGGAATGAATATAAAATGTTAATTGTAGAGAGAATAATAAATAATACAGTAATACTTGAAACAGACGATTTAACTCATATAAAAGAAGATATATCTAAATTTACTTATAATGTTAAACTTGGAGATGTTGTTATTTTTAATAATAATCAATATATTTTTGATGAAGAAAATACAATTAAACGAAAAAAAATAATTGAAAAAATATCCAAAAATATATTTAATAAATAACTACTTGATATTTTTATTTGCAAATGCTAAAATATATTGGTTGGATTATATTATTAAATAATCAATGATGGAGGAATAAATTCTTGAGTAAAAGAGAAAATATTGTTGTTAGTAAAGAAGATTTAAAAAAGCAACAAGTATTTACAGAAAAAGTAAGAAAAATACTTGAAGATAGATATAAAGATACTATGCCTATGGCACATGTACATTCTTATGGATGCCAACAAAATATTTCTGATGGTGAAAAAATCAAGGGTATGTTGGCATTAATGGGTTATGGCTTCACCAATAGTACAAGTGATGCCGATTTAGTTATTTATAATACTTGTGCTATTAGAGAAAATGCGGAAGACAGAGTTTTTGGTAATGTTGGTGCTTTAAAACACATAAAAAAGAAAAATCCTAACATGATTATTGGTTTATGTGGCTGTATGATGCAACAAAAACATATCGTTGAAAAACTAAAGAAAAGTTTTCCTTATGTTGATCTAATATTTGGTACTCATGTTGTTCATGAATTACCACAAAATATATATAACGCTTTAACTATGGATAAAAGGGTATTTAATGTACCTGATAGTGATGGTGTTATTGTAGAAGATCTACCTATTAAAAGAGATGGAACTATTAAAGCATGGGTTCCTATTATGTATGGTTGTAATAATTTCTGTACATACTGTATAGTACCATATGTAAGAGGTAGAGAAAGAAGTCGTGAACCTGAATTAATTTTGAATGAAATTAAACAGCTTATATCTGAAGGATATAAAGAAATCACATTATTGGGACAAAATGTTAATTCATATGGAAAAGGCTTAGATGAAGAAATTACATTCTCTGAATTATTAAGAAGAATAAATGCTTTAGATGGTGACTTTAGAATTAGATTTATGACTTCTCATCCTAAAGACGCTACAAAAGAATTAATAGATACAATTGCAGAATGTGATAAAGTTTGTAACCATTTACATTTACCGGTTCAAAGTGGTAGTGATAGAATATTAAAACTCATGAATAGACACTACAACAGAGAACAATATATGGAACTTATAAATTATGCTAAAGCTAAAATTCCTGACTTATCTTTTACATCTGATATTATTGTTGGTTTTCCTACCGAAACAGAAGAAGATTTTAAAGGTACAATAGATTTAATAAAAGAAGTTGAATATGATAGTTTATTTACATTCATTTATTCAAAAAGAGTAGGAACAAAAGCAGCAGAAATGGAAGATCCTATTACTAATAAAGAAAAATCTGAACGATTCCAATATCTTTTAGATGTACAAAAAGACATTGGTGTTGAAAAATACAAAAAATATGTAGGGAAGACTGTTAGGGTATTAGTTGACGGAGAAGGGAAGTCTGGAGAAGACTACCTTACAGGAAGAACTGATAACTTTATAATCGTTGATTTTAAAGGTGATAAGTCTTTAATTGGCCAATTTGTTGATGTTGAGATTACTCAAGCTTTAAATTGGGCATTATTAGGTAAAATTTGTGAATAGTTTTTAATTATATAAAATATATGTTTAGAAGGAGAGTTAAAACTATGACTATAATTGAAATGGCAAGACAAATGGGAAAAGAAATCCAAGAAAGTGCAGAATATAAAGCTCTATATGCTGCAAAAGAAGCAAATGATAACGATGCTGATTTACAACAATTAATCGAAAAATTCAACTTAAAAAGAGTTGAATTAAATGTTGCTATGTCAGCAGAAGAAAAAGATGAAGAAAAAATTTCTAAATGCAATACAGAATTACAAGAATTATATAATTCTGTAATGGCTAATGAAAACATGATAGCTTTTAACAAAGCAAACAAAGATTTAAATGATATGATGAACCAAATTACAACTATTCTTATGAAATCTGTAAATGGTGAAGATCCTGAAACTTGTGCGGCTGTAGAAGAACATTCTTGTGGTGGTAGCTGTTCTTCTTGCTCAGGTTGTCACTAATAAAAACATGTTAAAAAAGACTCAAATCGCTATAAACGATTTGAGTCTTTTTTTATTATTCAATAACTTCACAATTTTCAACTTTTATATTATTTTTATCAGCAAATTTTGATAATATTAAAGTCAAAGCTCCATCACCAGTAACATTACATGCTGTTCCAAAACTATCTTGTAAAGCAAATATTGTTAACATTAAAGCTGTCCCTGTATCATCAAATGACAAAATTCCTGTAATTATACCTAAAGATGCAACTACTGTTCCTCCTGGAACTCCTGGTGCACCTATGGCAAAAATTCCCAAAAGCAAGCAGAAAATAATCATAGAAGTTAAACTTGGTAACTTGCCATATAATATTTGAGAAACTGTCATTACAAAAAACACCTCTGTTAAAACAGAACCACATAAATGAATATTAGCAAAAAGTGGTATACCAAAATTAACCATATCTTTTCTTAAAACAGGTGATTTGTTTGCAGATTTTAGAGCTACTCCCAAAGTTGCTGCTGATGACATTGTTCCTACAGCAGTTAGGTAAGCAGGGAGGTAGTATTTAATAATTTCTATAGGATTTTTCTTAGAATAAATACCTGCAATAAAATATAATAAAAACAACCAAATAAAATGTCCTAACATAACAATAACAATAACTTTTAAAAATACTGGCAACTGTCTTGTTAAAGTTCCTTCATAAGCTAGTCCTGCAAAAGTAGAAGCTATGAAAAAGGGAAGTATTGGAATTATAACTCTTGATACAATTGATAAAACAACTTTTTGAAATTCATCTAAAAAATTAGCTATTCTTGTAGCTTTTGTCCATGTTACTGCTAAACCAATTAAAATAGATGACACCAAAGCTGTCATTACTTCCATTATTGGTGGTATTTTTAATTCAAATACTACTTTAGGTAATTCTCTTATCTTATCAACATCAGAAACAATAGATAAATGAGGAATTATATTATATCCTGCAAAAGCAGACATAAATGCAGCGCCAATAGTTGATACATATGCAATTATTAATGCAAAAAACAATACTTTTGACGCATTTTTACCTAATTTAGTAATAGATGGTGCAATAAATCCAATTATAATTAAAGGAACACAGTAAGTTATAATTTGTCCTAATACATATTTTATTGTAACCATAATATTCATTATAGTTTCATTACTTATTAAGCCTATAATAGAACCAACTAGAACTGCTATTAACAGCTTAAACGGAAGACTATTTAATATTTTCTTCACTAAATATCAACTCCTATATTATTAAAATAATATAACTATAATAAACTATAATGAAAATAAAATCAATACTTTTTTGGTGTATTTTAAAAATTATTTTCTTTTAATATTAGATAGAGGATTACTATCTATAGCTTTTTTTATTTGATTATCCGATATATGTGTATAAATTTGAGTAGTTCCTAAATTTACATGACCCAATATTTCTTGTAAAACTCTAACATCAACATTTCCATGCTGATACATCATAGTTGCAGCTGTATGTCTTAATTTATGAACAGAGTATCCTTTTCCATCTAATCCAGCTTTTTTTAATGTATCACTAACAATCATTTCAACGCGTCTAGCCCCAATACGATTACCATTTCTACCTATAAACAAAGCATTTTTACTACTTGGCTTTATTTTTGAAAAGTTAGAATTTCTATACTTTAAATAATCAGATAGAGCATCTATACAAGCTTGATTTAAATATATCATTCTTTCTTTATTTCCTTTACCACGAAGTAGTAAAGTATCATTTCTTATATCATCTAAATTTATACCAACTAATTCATTTAAACGCATCCCACAATTTAAGAATAAAGTTATAATACAAAAATCTCTTTCTTTATAATCTCCATCAACTGCGTTTAATAATTCTATACTGTTTTCTAAAGTTAAATATTTAGGTAATGTTTTTGCTATTTTGGGTGATTCTAGATTTTCAACTGGATTTTCTTTAAGTAAATTTAGATTATTTGTAAGGTATTTAAAGAAAACTTTTAAACAAGAAACTTTTCTAGCACGGCTTTTCGCATTATTAGAGCGTTCTGAAGATACAAATAGCAAAAACTCATAAACATCTGATAATGTTATAGTTTTTATAACATCTATATTAATATCAGAAATATCTATTTTGTTAAAATCTGTATCATTATCTACTAAATTTTTATTTCTTTTTATAAATCTAAAAAATGTTTTTAAATCAGTATAATAAGCATTTACAGTTGTTTTAGAACGACCCTTAATAAATTCCATATAAGACAAAAAATCTCTAACTAATTGCGGACAATCTAAATACTGCATATCTTAGCCCCCTCAACTTCGTTAAATTTTAATTTAACGAAGTATTATTATTATTTTTTTTGGGGTAAAAGTTATTTGTTTCCTTTACCCCAAATTATATTTATTAATTGTAATGATTAATTAATGTTCATCTATATATTTTAAAATCAATTCTTTTAATTTAGCAGGATTACCTTGACCTTTAGTAGCTTTCATACATTGTCCAGTTAAAAATCCTAAAGCATTTGTTTTTCCATTTTTATAGTCAGTAATTGATTTTTCATTATTTGACATAACTTCATTAACTATTTTTTCTAATTCATTTTCGTCAGAAATTTGCATTAAACCTTTTTCTTTGACAATTTCCATTGCTGATTTATCTTCATTTAACAATATATCAAATACCTTTTTACCAGCTGCATTAGAAATTTTACCACTTTCAATAAGCTCTATTAATTCTGCTAATTTTTGACTAGTTAATTTTGTTTCAGAAATTTGTAATTTACTATCGTTCATAAATTTAGAAATATCACCTAATATCCAATTTGCAATTGATTTTGGTGAACATTTGTTTTCTGAAACTGTATCTTCAAATAATTTACATTTTTCGATACTATCTACTATTGTAATAGCATCAATTTGACTTAAGCCAAAATCTCTAACAAATCTTACTATTTTTTTATTAGGAAGTTCTGTAATTTGAGATTTTAATTCACTTACATAATCTTCTTCCAATACAATAGTTAATAAATCTGGTTCTGGGAAATAACGGTAATCATGAGCATCTTCTTTACTTCTCAATAATATATTTTTACCTTGAGCATCGTCCCAACGACGAGTTTCTTGTGTAATTTCTCCACCGTTATTTAAAACTTCTATTTGTCTATTTGCTTCATATTCTATTGCTCTAACAACGGCACTAAATGAGTTAACATTTTTCATTTCAACTCTTGTACCAAATTTATTAGTACCTTTTTCCATTATTGATACGTTTACGTCGCAACGAATAGAACCTTCTTGCATTTTACAGTCTGAAATATCTAAATATTGTAATATAGCTCTAATTGCGTCTAAATATGCTTTAGCTTCTGATGAACTTCTAATATCTGGTTCTGAAACTATCTCGATTAAAGGAACTCCACAACGGTTAAAGTCAACTAAAGAACCATCAAAGTTATTACTATGTAATAATTTACCAGCATCTTCTTCAATATGAATTCTTGTAACACCTATTCTTTTTTCTTCACCATCTACAAGAACATCAACATAACCATTTTCACAAAGTGGTACATCAAATTGAGATATTTGATAAGCTTTTGGTAAGTCAGGATAGAAATAATTTTTTCTATCTTGTTTGCATATTCTATTGATAGAACAATTTAAAGCATGTCCCATTTTAACTGCTTTTTCTACTACTTTTTCATTTAATGTTGGCAAAGTACCTGGCATACCCATACATATAGGACAACATTGAGTATTAACTTCTAAACCGAATTCATTATTACAACTACAATATATTTTTGAATTTGTATTTAATTCAGCATGAACTTCCAAGCCAACAACTATTTCGTATTCTTTCATAACTAATTATCCTCACTATTTAATATCAGGTATTTTATTAAATCCACCAACTAGGGATTCATAAGCAAATGCTGTATTTAACAATGTTTGTTCGCCAAATTTTCTACCTATTAATTGAGCACCTATTGGAAGATTATTATCATATCCACAAGGAATGCTTAATGCAGGTAATCCAGCAATATTTACTGTTGTTGTACAAATATCTGATGCATACATTTTTAATGGATCATTTGTATTTTCACCGATTTTAAATGCAACATCTGGTGCAGTTGGTGTTAAAATTACATCACATGCATCAAAAGCATCGTTAAACTCAGCTGATATTTTTTGTTGTAATAATTTTGCTTTTTTATAATAAGCATCATAGTAACCAGAACTTAATACGAATGTTCCTAATAAAATTCTACGTTTTACTTCATCGCCAAAGCCTTCACTTCTAGTTTTTTCATACATATCAACTAATCCATTATAGTCACTAGCACGATATCCATATTTTACACCATCAAATCTAGCTAAGTTTGAAGACGCTTCAGCTGAAGAAATAATATAATAAGCATTTAAAGCATAATCTGTACTTGGTAATGAGATTTCTTTTAATATTGCACCTTGTTTTTCTAATTCTTTAGATAAATTTAAAACAGCTTCTTTAACATTATCAGAAACACCTTTACCAAAATATTCTTTTGGTAAACCGATAACTTTTCCCTTAATATCAGTATTTAAATTTGCTCTAAAATCTGGATACTCTCTAATAGCTGATGTAGCATCTAAATTATCTCTACCACAAATAGCAGAATATAACATAGCGACATCACTTACACTTCTTCCTATAGGTCCAATTTGATCCAAAGATGAAGCAAAAGCTATAAGACCATATCTTGATACAGAACTATATGTAGGTTTTAGACCTACTACACCACAATAAGATGCAGGTAAACGAATAGATCCCCCTGTATCTGATCCTAAAGATAACATAGTTTCTCCTGCACTAACACTTGATGCACTACCACCAGAAGATCCTCCAGGAACACAATCTAAATTATGTGGATTTTTAGTCTTTTTAAAATAAGAAGTTTCAGTTGAAGAACCCATAGCAAATTCGTCCATATTAAGTTTACCAACTGGAACATAGTCACAATTATTTAATTTTTCTATAACAGTTGCATTATAAGGAGGTACAAAGTTTTCTAACATTTTAGATGAACAAGTAGTTTTTACACCTTTAGTACAAATATTATCTTTAATAGCGATAGGTATACCAGCTAAATTACTTAAACTTTCACCTTTTGCAATTTTTTCGTCTACTTCTCTTGCTTTTTCTAAAGCTAGTTCTTTTGTTACTGTTACAAAAGATCCTACTTTATCTTCTACTTCATCAATTCTATCAAGAACTGATTTTGTAACTTCAACAGAAGAACATTCTTTGTTTTTTAGCATATCAGATATTTCTGTTGCTGTATATCTAAATAACTCCATAAAAATACCTCTCTTTTACTCTACTACTTTAGGAACTACAACACAACCTGCTTTTGTTTGAGGAGCGTTTTGCATTAGTTCATCTCTCTTAAAGTTGTTTTGTGCTACATCTTCTCTTAACACCATAGAATTATCTTTGTCTAATAAAGAGCCTGTATCTTCTAAATCAGATAAATTTTCTATCATAGAAACTATATTTTCCATATCTTTTTCGAATTTTTCAATTTCGCTATCATCAACTTTTAATCTTGACAATTTTGCTATATGTTTTATATCAATTTTCATAAACTTACCTCCTATTTTACATAACTTTCAATCTATAATTATATCAGAATTTATGCTTATTATCAATATATATTAGCTATTTCTTTAACAAAATATCTTTATTAACTGTTGTATAAAACAACTTTCTTTTTTCATTATATGATAAATTTTCCATAGCTGAAATCCACATTGTTTTTGTTAAAACTGCTTCTAGTGTCATATCATAAGCTTCTAAAATATTACTTTCTTTTTTTACTTTTTTCCCAACACTATATACTTCCATATCACTACCTTCTTGTATAACTTGTGTTGTTACGATTATCAATTTATTTTCTATTCCATATTTTTTGAGCAAAGTTGTTATTTTATCAGAAATACAATCAGGTATTCCACCTGTACCAAAACTTTCTAAAATAATATGATTATATCTGTCAAAAATTATATCTAGTATATCAGAATTCATATCTGGAGTAATTTTTAACAAAAATACATCTTTTGATATTTTATTATAAAATTTTGTTTCAATATTTTTTTTACAATTATCAATATATCTAATTATATATCCATCTTGAATAATAGCTATAACAGGATAATTAATACTATCAAACGCTCTATAACTTTTTGTTTTCATTTTTTTAGCTCTAGTTCCAACTATAACCTTGCCATTAAAAACTATTACAACATCACTAGAATTATCATCACACGCATATAAAATTGCATCATATAAATTAATTCTTGCATCTGTATCCTCTAAATGAATAGGTCTTTGTGAACCTGTAAAAACAATTGGTTTTCTTGAATTTTGTATCAAATAAGATATAGCACTTGATGAATAAGCCATTGTATCTGTTCCATGACATATTACAAAACCGTCATATTTTTCATAGTTATTCTTTATTATATCAGCAAGTTCCATCCATATTTCAACCGAAATATTAGTACTATCAATATTGCAAATTTGAATAGTTTCAATATTACAAAATTTATTTACTTCTGGAATTTTTGCTACTATTTCTTCAGATGTTAATACTGGAGTTAATCCATTTAAGCCGTTTCCTGAAGCTATAGTTCCTCCAGTTGCTATTAAAAGTATATTTTTCTTCATTAAATTTTCCTCATTAAACCTTTCGTTTTTTCACAACTCAACTTACTAATAAACAAGTCAAATATTTTACTAAAAATAACAGCATAAATACTGCCTAATGTATTATAAACTATTCTTAATAAAATTGCCATAGGCAACCCTAAACTAGAAACAGCATTAGAAAGTCCTCCAAAACAATTAAATACTGTTTGCCATTGATATGTACCTGAAAAACCTGTCATTAAACCTCCTAGAATACCAATTTGTTCAAAAATAGGAGTTGGTAAAATAAAAGACCCCAATATAAATAATATACAACCTACAACTACATACATAGGTCTATGTTTTAATCGTATATTCATTTTTTCTACACTAGGTTGTAATACAGATAGACAAGCAATTCCTAACCACATAATTCTCTCTAGTCCTAATATTCTACCAAATAAAATTAATGTAGATAATGATAATGCCAATTTAATCTGCCATCTACCTCTAAAAGATAAACAGCTAAATTCTAAAAACAAATCTTTTATACTTCTTCTATATTTTTTATTTTTATGTTTTACATAATATATTATGCAAACAACAATACCTCCAAAAACTAATGACATAGCTCTGTTTTTAAATTGTTCTGGGGTAACATCATACCCTTGTAATAATAAATATGACAATATAACAGTAGATTGATTTGACATTAACATATTATGACAACTTAATATTAATAAAACAGTAATAGCTAATAAATCTATAAAAAATCCCAAAGCAAAATTTACTTTATTGGAAAGATAAGGAAAAAATGTATATATTAAAAATATTATTCCAACATTAATTACGCCATTAACTTTATTTACACCTAGATCAACAAATCTAAAAACAAGTACAGCTATTAATACCACAACTCCTGCTATGCTATTTTCAGTTCCAAATAATATACTATATAATATTACCACTATCATACAAAATGCTATACATAATATATTTTTCAAAATAAAAGCTAATATAATTTTTCTTTTCTTTTTCTTTTCAGTTTGTTTCTTTATCATATTTTTTAATGTTAATGCATCACACTGCATTAAAGTATAAAAATTCATTACTAATATATCCCCTTATTGTCAATTTTAAGCGTAATAAAAAATTATACTATATAAATATTAATATTTCTATATTTTTTTATAAAAAAATAGACCTAATTTATTAGGTCTATCTCAAATACTAAATTAATCTAACATTAAATCACAAATTATATTTGAAAATTCAACTGGATCTTCTACATCAAATCCTTCTATCAAACATGCTTGAGTATACAATAATTCAGTATATTTCTTTAATTTTTCTTTATCTGTATTATATAACTCTTTTAATTTTTCAAAAATTTTGTGATTTACATTTATTTCTAGCACTCTATCTGCTTTAACTTTTTGCTCATTTGTTGGCATTGCATTTAAAACTTTTTCCATTTCTAAAGAAATATTTCCTTGTGCTGTTAAACAAACTGGATGAGATTTTAATCTTTGTGTTAAAACAACATTTTTTACCTTACCAGATAAACTATCTTTCATAAACTCAAATAAATCTTTATTATCATTTAGTTGTTGCTCTAAATTTTTCTTTTCTTCTTCTGTTTCTAAATCTAAATTTTCAGAAGAAATTGATTTAAAAGTTTTTCCATCATATTCGTGCATCATTTGAATTGCAAACTCATCTACATCATCTGTAAAATATAAAATTTCAAAACCTTTATCTTTTACTAATTCTGTTTGTGGTAATGTATCAATTCTTTCAATACTTTCACCTGACGCATAATATATATCTTTTTGTTCTTCTTTCATTCTTGATACATATTCTGACAATGTCACGTATTTTTTATCTAAAGATGATTTGAACATCACTAAATCTTTAAGTTCATCTTTATTCATGCCGTAATTTTCATATAATCCAAATTTAAGTTGTAATCCAAAATTTTTGTAAAACTCTTCATATTTTTCTCTATCAGATTTTAACATTTTTAATAATTCTGATTTTATCTTCTTTTGTATACTCTTAGATATAAGTTTTAATTGTCTGTCGTGTTGTAACATTTCTCTTGATATATTTAATGACAAATCTTCTGAATCTACTAGTCCTTTGACAAATCCAAAATAGTCTGGTAACAAATCAGCACATTTATCCATTATTAATACACCATTAGAATACAATTGTAGTCCTTTTTCATATTCTTTACTATAATAATTATAAGGAGTTTTTGAAGGCACAAACATAAGAGAACTATAAGTCACAGTTCCTTCTGTTTTTGAGTGTATTGTTAAACAAGGATCTGTAAAATCAAAATATTTATCTTTATAGAAATTGTTATAATCTTCTTGTGTTAATTCACTTTTTTGTTTTTTCCATATAGGTACCATACTATTTATTGTTTCAATTTCAGTATATGATTCATATTCTGCTGCAACATCGCCAGTACCAGTTCCATCTTTTAGCCTTTGTTTAGAAACATTCATTTTTATTGGATATCTTATATAATCAGAATATTTCTTTATTATTCCTTGTAATCTATATTGTTCTAAAAATTCATCATAATTTTCTTCATCTGTATTATCTTTAATAACTAGTGTAATTTTTGTTCCAACTTCTTTTTTATCGCTTTCTTCTATTGTATATCCATCAACGCCTTTAGAACACCATATATATGATTTTTCTTCTCCGTAAGCTTTACTTTCTACAATAACTTCTTTACTTACCATAAATGCAGAATAAAAGCCAACACCAAATTGACCAATTACACCAATATCATCTTTACTTAAATCATTTTCTTTTTTAAAATCTAAAGATCCACTTTTAGCAATAGTACCTAAATTATTTTCTAACTCATCTAAAGTCATACCAATACCATTATCTTCTAATACTATTGTTCTTTTTTCTTTATTTACGTCTAACATAATTTTAAAATCTTCTCTAGACATATCTATATTATGATCTGTTAAAGATTTAAAATATAATTTATCAATAGCATCACTTGCGTTTGATATTAACTCTCTTAAAAATATTTCCTTATGTGTATATATAGAATTAATCATCATATCTAAAAGTTTTTTTGATTCTGCCTTAAATTGTTTTGTTTCCATTAAAAAACACCTCTAAGTTATACTAATATTAGCACTCTACACCTTTAAGTGCTAATATTAGTATAAAATTTCATAATTACTAAATCAAGTACAAAATATTAATAAATTAAAAACTAAAAATCTATTTTCCATCCCATAGATATTTTTTTAAATCAACTCTACCATATTCTATAAACTCTACTCCTTCTTGTTGCAATAATTGTATCTGAACTTCTTTTCCTCCAAATGCAAAGGAGTCTGCCACATACCCATCCCTATTTACAACCCTATAACAGTGGATATTTTTAGGATCTGGATTATTGTGTATAGCATAACCAACAACTCTCGACCATTTTCTATTTCCAGCCAACATAGCTATTTGTCCGTATGTAGCAACTTTGCCATATGGAATTTTTTTCACAACTTCATATATCAACTCATATGTATTCATATAAATCACACCACAATATTATTAATTAAATCTTGTAATTCATTAAAAAATCTTGACGTATGGTATCCGTCACATACTGCGTGATGTACTTGAATATTTACTGGCAAAAATACCTTATTAGACATATTATCAGAAAAATATCTTCCGATTGTAATTATAGGAGGTAGATAGTCATATCCTTTTTGTAAATTAAGATTAAAACTAGTAAAGGAAGCCCAAGGAATACATGATATATTAAATACATTTTCTATATTTTCTTTAGGACAAAAGTTATTAGATGTTTTATATTTATTTATATCACTTAAACATTCATCATAAAATTCATCAAAGTCATCACTATAATTAGTCCAAATAGAAGAAAAAGTTTCTGTGTCTTTATTAAATATAGTATAACTAGGATTTACTTTATCATAATATCCTACATCTTTATTTTTATCTAAATTCATTTTGAACTCTATGTGATTATTTATAACTTTAGATATGCAATATATCATTACTGGATACAACTTAATATTTTTAGTTTTTATTGTTGATAATAAATTACTAATCTCAATATTTACAGTCATACTGTATGTACACGGAACATTTGTAAAATAGTGTTCAAAATACTCTTTTCTTTTCCATGTATCAAAATTTATCTTATTAAAATTCATAAAAACTCCTTTTATCATATACTAAAAGACATAGGAAAATTTCCTATGTCTTTTATATTTAACAATAATTTATTATTTTACAAATAAACTTTCTCCATCCATTTCAGCTGGTTTTTCTAAACCTAAAACTTCTAACATTGTTGGAGCTATATCTGCAAGTTTTCCATTTTCTTTCAATTTACAATCCATTCCATATACAATAAATGGTACAGGATTTGTTGTATGAGCTGTAAATGGAGAACCATCTGGTTCATACATTTGATCAGCATTACCATGGTCAGCAGTAATCATTGCAACGCCACCTTTAGCAACAATTGCATCAACTGTTCTACCAACACATTCGTCAACTGCTTCTACAGCAGTTTTAGCAGCATCAAATATACCTGTATGACCAACCATATCGCAGTTTGCATAGTTTAATATGATAACATCATATTTATCAGAATTAATTCTGTTAATTACTTCATCACAAACTTCATATGCACTCATTTCTGGTTTTAAGTCATATGTTGCAACTTTAGGAGAATTGATTAAAGCTCTATCTTCGCCTTCAAAAGTTGCTTCAACACCACCATTAAAGAAGAATGTAACATGAGCATATTTTTCAGTTTCAGCTATTCTTAATTGAGTTAAGCCGTGTTTGCTTATATATTCACCAAAAGTATTGTTTAATGATTGTGGTTTAAATGCAACTTCAACATTTGGCATAGTTGCATCGTATTGTGTCATACAAACAAAAACTACTGGAACTTTTCCGCCAACTCTTTCAAAACCATCAAAATTATCATCAACTAATGTTCTTGTAATTTCTCTAGCTCTGTCTGGTCTGAAGTTGAAGAAAATAACACTATCGTTTGCTTTAATATTAGCATCTTCTACACATACAGTTGGAACTACAAACTCGTCTGTAACACCTTCTGCATATGATTTTTCCATAGCTTCAACAGCATTAGCAGCTGTATTTCCTTTACCATATACCATTGCAGAATAAGCTTTTTCAACTCTATCCCAACGATTATCTCTGTCCATAGCGTAATATCTACCATTTACAGTAGCAATAGCACCAATGCCAATTTCATCAATTTTTGCTTGTAATTTTTCTACAAACTCTTTACCTGAACTTGGTGGAACGTCTCTACCGTCCATAAATGCATGAACATATACTTTTTCTAAACCAAATTTTTTAGCAAGTTCTAATAAACCATATAAATGTTCAATATGGCTGTGAACACCACCGTCAGATAATAATCCCATTAAATGTAAAGCACTATTATTTGATTTACAGTTGTCCATAGCTTTTACTAAAGCTGGGTTTTGATAAAACTCACCATCTTTAATTGCTTTTGTTATTCTTGTTAATTCTTGGTATACAATTCTACCAGCACCAATATTTGTATGTCCTACTTCTGAGTTACCCATTTGTCCATCTGGTAAACCTACTGCCAAACCTGATGCATTAATATATGTTAATGCGCCTTCTTTTACAAAACGATCTAAATTTTTTGTATTTGCTGCAGCTATTGCGTTTCCATATTCAGAATTATTTTTACCATAACCATCCATAATGATTAAAGCTAAAGGTTTTTTCATTATTTTTTCCTCCACTATTCAACAGATAAATATCTAAAATTAACCGTTTGTAGCAGCTTTAACTATAACTGAGAAGTCTTGTGCTTTAAGAGCAGCTCCACCAATTAAACCACCGTCAACATCTGGTTTAGATAATAATTCTTCTGCATTTCCAGCGTTCATTGAACCACCGTATTGGATTGTCATAGCGTCTGCAGCTTCTTTATCATATACATTAGCAATTACATTACGAATAACAGCACATACTTCTTGAGCTTGGTCAGCAGTAGCTGTTTTACCTGTACCAATAGCCCAAACTGGTTCATATGCAATAATAACTCTTGATAATTGTTCTTTAGTAACATCTTTTAAAGCAACTTTTGTTTGTAATGCAACTAATTCTTCTGTAATACCATTTTCTCTGTCAGCTAACATTTCACCAACACATAAAATAACTGTCATACCAGCTTCTAAAGCAGCTTTTGTTCTTAAGTTTACAGTTTCGTCTGTTTCACCGAAATATTGTCTTCTTTCACTATGACCGATGATTACATATTCAACACCCATTTCTGTTAACATATCAGCAGAAATTTCACCTGTATATGCACCAGAAGCAGCAAAGTGAACATTTTCAGCACCAACTTTAATATTTGTGCCTTCTGTTTCTCTTAATGCAGTTTCTAAATTTGTAAAAGGAACACAGATTACAACATCACATGTAGCATCTTTTACTAATGGTTTTAATTCTGTAATTAAAGCTTGTGCTTCTTTTCTATTTTTGTTCATTTTCCAGTTACCAGCAATAACTGCTTTTCTTAATGTTTTGTTCATATATATAACCTCTTTTCAAACTTATTATATTACCTTATATTTATAAAAAAAGTGGCTAAATAGTTGCTACATATCGTTGTGTAGCAACTATACATTCTAGCCACCCTTATATCAAAATTTATTTATCATTTACGCAAGCAATACCTGGTAGCTCTTTACCTTCTAAGAATTCTAAAGATGCTCCACCGCCTGTTGAGATGTGGCTCATTTTGTCACCAAATCCTAAAGTATTAACAGCAGCAGCAGAATCCCCACCACCGATAATTGTAATAGCTTCTGTTTCAGCTAACGCTTTAGCTACAGCAATAGTACCTTTTGCTAAAATTGGGTTTTCAAATACGCCCATAGGACCATTCCATACAACTGTTTTTGCAGATTTAACTTCATTAGCAAATAATTCAGCTGTTTTTGGACCAATATCTAAGCCCATTTTTTCATCTGGAATAGAATCAGCAGCAACAACTTCTACTTCTATTTCAGCATCAATTGGGTTAGGGAAATCTTTTGTAATTGTGCAGTCAACAGGTAATAAAATTTTAACGCCTTTTTCTTCTGCTTTAGCTAACATATTTTTGCAGTAGTCTACTTTTTCTAAGTCAACTAAAGATTGTCCAACTGTATAACCTTTAGCAACTAAGAATGTGTAAGCCATACCACCACCGATAATTAATGTATCAGCTTTGTTTAATAAGTTTTCAATAACATTTAATTTGTCAGCAACTTTAGCTCCACCTAAGATTGTAACAAAAGGTCTTTGTGGATTTTCAACAGCGTTACCTAAGTAATCTAATTCTTTACCCATTAAGTAACCAACACATGCTTCTTGAACATATTCAGAAACACCAACTGTTGAACAGTGAGCTCTGTGAGCAGCACCAAAAGCATCGTTTACGAAAACATCACATAAACTTGCTAATTCTTTGCTGAATTCTTCACCATTTTTTGTTTCTTCTGGACGATATCTTGTGTTTTGTAGTAAAACAACATCTCCATCTTTCATTTCTGCAACAGCTTTTTTAGCATTTTCGCCAACTACTGTATCATCAGCAGCAAAAACAACTTCTTTGCCTAATAATTCAGATAATCTTTTAGCAACTGGAGCTAAAGATAATTCTGGTTTTGGTTCACCTTTTGGTTTACCTAAGTGAGAGCAAAGAATTAATTTTGCATTATTTTCTATTAAATATTTAATTGTTGGTAATGCAGCAACAATTCTGTTTTCATCTGTAATAACACCATTTTTTAAAGGAACGTTAAAATCACAACGAGCTAAAACTCTTCTTCCTGATACATTAACGTCTTCAATAGTTTTTTTGTTTAAAGTAGCCATTAAAATTTCTCCTTTTCACTTATATCCTTGTTATAACTTTAACAATTTTAAATAAAATCATAACTCAACAAACATATTTTATAACAAAAAACATTTTTTTGCAAGTATTTATTTTAAATTTAATGTTTTGGACTGCATTTTACAACAATACCAACAACTTTTGGTCCAGCATTTATTGCTATTACAGGACCAGCACTATAAAGTCCTTGAGAATTATTTCCAAATGCTTTTATAGCTTCTTTTTCTAAATTCTTTCCTTCTTCTTCTAAACAACCTTTTATACAGATAAAAGGAGTTTGAGGAATCATTCTATTTTTAGCATTTTTTATTAATGCTGGAATTATTGCTTTTTCCCCTCTAACTTTTTCAATAATTTTAACTTCTCCATCGACAAAAGTTATAATAGGTTTAAATCCTAGTAACTCACCAACAAAAGCAGCTGCACAACTTACTCTACCAGATTTTTTTACAAACTCTAAAGAATATGGTGCAAAAAATATTTCAACACTGTTAAACCAATCATTTAAATAATTTATAACTTCTTTACAAGAAGCTCCTGCATTTAATCTCTTAGCTGATTCAATAACAGGGTAACCATAAGCAATAGAATACGCTTTAGAATCAATAACTGTAATTTCTACTTTTCCAGCGTATTCTGGATTTTCTTCAAAAAACATATCTTTGGCCATAATAGCATTATTATGTGTTGCAGAACCTTTACTATTTATAGAAACATAAATAATATGCTCTACTCCTTCTTCTGCATATTGTTTATACTTATCTACAAATTGAATAGATGTTATTTGTGAATGAGTAGGTATTTTAGATTCATTCATTAAGATATTATAAAATTCATCATTTGAAAAATCTACACCTGCAATACATTCTTTATCTCCAACAATTACAGGAAATTGTAAAATTTCTATTCCTAACTCATTAGCTAAATCTAAAGGAATATCAGAACCAGAATCTGTAATAAGTTTCCACTTACTCATAAAAAATCCTCTCTTTTAAATAAATTTATTATTCTTCCCACTTAAATTTTGTGAGTTGACCTTTTACCAACAACTCTGGGAATTTCCATTGTCTTAAAACTTCATATGCAGCCAATGCTACTGTATTTGATAAATTTAAACTTCTTGCTTCTCCTATCATAGGAACTCTAACACATGTATCAGGATTATCATATAATAATTTTTCATCTAATCCTGCATCTTCTCTACCAAATACTATATAAGCCTTATCTGGATATTCCACATCAGAGTAAATATGCTGTCCTTTGGTTGTAAAATAGTAAAAAGGACCTTCATTCTTTTCAAAAAATTCTTGGATATTTTCGTAATAAGTTATATCTAATAAATACCAATAATCCAACCCAGCTCTTTTCAATTTTTTATCATCTATTGTAAACCCCATCGGTTTTACAATATGTAACCTAGCTCCAGTAGCAGCACAAGTTCTGGCTATATTTCCAGTATTTTGTGGTATTTGTGGTTCTACTAAAACTATATTTAATTCTTTCATTTTACCACCTATAACCTTAGTATTTTCTATTTAATTGTATCAGATATTTATTCTTTTTACAAGATATTTTTAAAGCTGTAATCTAAACAATTTAGATTACAGCTTTATTATATATATTACTATTTATTAAAATCTTTTGGCTTATAATATTCTTGCTTATATCTTGGTTTATTTCTTCTGTATGAATCACTACGAGATTTCATTTTTTTCTTCCTTTTATTATTTTTATCTACTAAATATAGTATATAACAAATAATAAATAAAAGTAAAACAATTCCTATAACTTTAGCTATAGTTGAAGAAAAAATCTTTCTTATTTGATCAAAAATGTATAGGATAGTACTTCTTTCTATATCCTTAGTTGAAACTATATTAACACTTGTTAAAACTTCATCCCCTATCATTAAATCCATAGTCCCCAAAACTTGACCTTCTTTTATAGGAGCATCTACTTTTTCAGGGACTTTAGCAACCCTTTTCACTTCATTTACATCAAGTGTATCTGGAATAATTTCTTCAACTGTCTTTTCTGGAACGCCTATAACATAGTCATAAGCTGTTGACAATCTAACCCCTATTTCCACTCCTGAAGAAGTATCTCCTTTTTTTACTATAGTTCTTAAAGAAAAATCATTAAAAGCCCACTCATATAAATTTTTTGTATCTTTATATGTTTCATAAGCTCTTTCACCTGTTTCTGTTGCGTATTTACCTCCTAATACAATTCCCATATAGGTATATCCATTTTGTTCTGCTAATGTTATTAAATTTTGAGTATTTTGACCTGTTGTACCTGTTTTAATTGGAATAATAGGTTCGTAATAATAATCACTACCTGAAAACATCATTTCATTTGTATTTATTAATGGAAATTTTTCTGAATGAATATTAGTTGGAGCAATATAATACACATCTGTATCTGTAAACTCTAGAAAATTAGGTATAGTTAATGCATGTTTTGTTATTAAATACATATCATATGCAGTTGTATATTGTCCTTCAGCATCTAATCCATGTGTGTTAACAAAATGTGTATCATTAGCACCAAGTTCTTTTGCTTTTTCATTCATTTTATCAACAAAAGTATTTATATCTCCATTCATATAAGTTGTTGCTGTATATCTTGCTAACACATCGCCCATATCACATGCTGATTGAATTAATAAAGCATATATCATATTTTTTATAGATATAACTTCATCTGGATAAAATCCAGACATGGACGCCCCTTGCTCATACCAATATGAATCTGTCATTATATCATTATAACATGGAATAGATTTTTCCAAATCTTCTGCAGGTAAAGTTTCTAAAACTATTATCGCTGTCATTATTTTTGTTAGCGAAGCCGGTGGTAATTTTTCCTTTTCATTCTTTTTATATAAAACTTGTCCATTATCATTATTAACTAAATAAGCAGATTGACTTAAAACTTTAAAATCTTCTGGCTCGTATGTCACCTCTGCTGAAACTTCTGATATATTAAATAAACTAAAAATATAAATAAACAAAACCAATATAGTTGTAAAAAATATTTTTCTTTTTTTTGCCAAAATCATATATAATAAACCCTTTCACAAAATTACTCACTGTAAATTATAACATATATTGTCAAAAAAACAATATACTAATCGTATTTTTTATGATTTATTTAATAATAACTTCTATTTTATTATTAAATAAATCATAAAATTTATATATTATTTTTTTATTATTTTTGATATAATAATAAATATTAAATTTTTAGAGGGTGTGTTTATTATGAAAGATTATAAGTTTGATACAAAGGCTATACATTCAGGGTACGAAATTGAGAAATCTACTCACTCAGTTGTCCCTCCTCTATATCTAACTAACGCATATCAATTTGACAATGTCGATCATGCACAAAGTCTGTTCGAATTAAAAGAAGAAGGAAACATTTATACTAGACTTCAAAATCCAACAAATGATATTTTAGAAAAGAAAATATCTGAGCTAGAAGACGGAGTAGGGGCTTTAGCTTTTTCTACTGGACATGCTGCTATATTTAACACTATTATCAATTTAGCAGAAAATGGAGATGAAATAGTTTCTTCTAATCAAATTTATGGTGGGGCAATTAACTTATTTGGTGTTACACTAGAAAGATTAGGTATAAAAGTTAAGTTTGTAAATCCAAATAATTTAGATGAATGGGAAAATGCTGTTACAGATAAAACCAAAGCGTTCTTTTTCGAAATTGTAGGTAATCCTAATGCATCAGTAGTTGACATTGAAGCCGTTGCTTCAATAGCTCACAAAAACGGAATTCCTGTTATAGTGGATTCTACTTTTACTACACCTTATTTATGCAAACCTATACATTATGGAGCAGATATTGTTATACATTCAGCAACAAAGTTTTTAGGTGGTCATTCTGCTGTAATGGGTGGTATTGTTGTAGATTCTGGTAAATTTGTATATAAAAACAATAAAAGATTTCCTAGATACAATGAACCAGACCAAAGCTATCACGGTATTGTTTTTGCAGATTTAAAAGAAACTGCTTTTATTGCAAGATTAAGAGCTCTAATCATGAGAGATATCGGAGCTTCTTTATCTCCTTTTAATGCTTTCATGCTAATTATGGGAATAGAAACTCTATCTCTAAGAATGAGAAAGCATTGTGATAATGCAAAAAGAGTAGCAGAGTATTTATTAAGTAACCCAAATGTTTCATTTGTTAACTATCCAAGCTTAGAAAATAGTCCATACAAAAATTTAGCTGATAAATATTTATCTAATGGTTGTGGAAGTGTATTTACTTTTGGATTAAAAGGTGGTAGAGAAACTGGTAAAAAGTTTATTAACAGCTTAAAATTATTTAGACATGTAGCAAATGTTGGTGATGTTAGGTCTCTTGTTATTCATCCTGCAACTACAACTCATAGCCAATTATCTTCTCAACAACTTATAGATGCTGGTATTTCCGAAGATACTGTTAGATTATCTATTGGCATAGAAGATATTGATGACATCATAAATGATTTAGAACAAGCTATTAATATTGCTACAAACAAATAAAAAATAAAAAGGATTGAAATTAAATTTCAATCCTTTTTTTATGCTGAACCTTCTCGTTTAAATATAACCAATATAGTTTTAAATAAAATTTTAATATCCAATTTCAAACTAAAATTATTAATATATTTAACATCTAATTTTACTACTTCTTCAAAATCTGTTATATTACTTCTTCCACTAACTTGCCACATACCTGTAAGTCCTGGTTTTAAAGCTAATCTTTTTTTGTGATATAAATTGTATTTTTCCCACTCATCTACTGTAGGTGGCCTTGTACCTACTAAACTCATATCACCTTTTAAAACATTTAAAAATTGTGGAAATTCATCTATAGATAATTTTCTAATAAAAGTACCTATTCCTTTTATAATTCTAGGATCTTTATCCATTTTAAACATCATGCCATCTTTTACTTTATTTTGTTTCATTAATTCAGCTTTTCTTTCTTCGGCATCCATATACATACTTCTAAATTTATATATTTTAAATACCTTACCATTTTTTCCAACTCTTTTTTGTGAGAAAAATATATTTCCGGGAGATGATATATAAATAATAGGGCCAATAATAATAGTTAATATTAATGTTATTATACAACCTACTATACCACCCAAAACATCAAATAATCTCTTAACAACTATATCCCTTATGCTGACATTAACTACTGATTGAGTTAAAACAGTATATCCAAAAACATTATTTATAGATAAATTTTCTTCCAAAGGTTTACTATAAATAGATTTATGAAACACAGCACCAATATCATTACATACACTCTGTAATTCATCTTCAAAATATTCTGAATATATATCATTTGATGAAAGTAGAAAAACCTCATCAACCCAATTTAGTAACAAATAAGATTTAACTCCATATCTATTGCTAACCACAGGCACTCCATCAATAGATTTTCCTACCATATCATCATCTATTATGACAAACCCACTCAACTTTATATTTTCATATCTATATTTTTTTACCTGTTGTAGTAAATCATAAGCTTTTTCTCTGTTAGTAATCAATACTATCGAACGAGTGTTTCTGTTCACTCTAGAATTACTTGCTACAACCTTTTTCATCACTATTCTTGTTATATAGGTCAATATAATACTACAAATCGAAAACAAAATAAATGTAATTCTAGAATATAGTTCCCCTGTTTGTGTAACGAATGTAAAAAATACAGAAACCATTGATACAATAGCACATGTAGAAACGACATTTATAAGCTCTTCTAAATATCCTCTTTTAAATATTTTTTTATACCCTTCATAGAAAAATATTACAAATAGATAATCAACTATTAAAAATAAAGCCATATTTCTATATAAATTATTTTGATATGGAGAACTTATTCCATGTCTAATAATATAAGCTATTATTAAAGAGGTTTGTATGGCTAATATATCACCTATTATAAAGTTAAAATAATTAAAAATATTACTGTTATTATTTTTCATACAACTTAAACCCCATAATTATTATTTAAATTAGTAATCATTAGCTAAAATAATATCATATATTATTATTTTCGTCAATAATCGTTAATACTTTAGATAATATTTCCATTCTATCGTTTTTTATTTTTTCTTCTATAACCAATGATAGTATTTTTTTTAAAATATTTCCTATTTCTTTACCTTGCAGATTAAATTTATCTTTTAAATCTTTTCCATTTATATTTAATTGTTTAAGAGAATAGCATTCGTTATTTTTTAAAATATAATTTATATTATTATAATACAATTGAATATCATTGATTTTTCCAATATAAAAATGATACAAAATAATTTTCTTTGCAAATTCTAAACCATGTTCACAAATTAAATATTTTATACTAACTTTATCATTACCTAATTCTAATAAATTAGTTTTATTTAAAGTTAATACAGCCCTTATCGTTTTATTATCATATCTTAATTTTTTTAATATATCAAAAAGCTCTTGATATCGATATTGTGAAAAAATCACAGCTAATCTAATACATAAGTCTTTCTCAATAACAGTATAACTTAAAAAAATTTTTTTAGAAAAGTCTTGTATAAACTCATCAAAAATAATTGAATATTTTTCAATTATTTTAAAACCATCATTACTTAATATTATTTTATTAAACTCACTTTGTATTCTTTCTTTTGAAATATTATTTAACAAACTTTTATTTTTTATCATAAAAGTTTCTGTATCTTTTTCTATATTAAATTTTAACTGTGCAGAAAATCTTATACACCTTAAAATTCTCAATGCATCTTCTTTAAACCTTACATTAGGGTCACCTATGCTCTTTATAATTTTATTTGATAAATCCTCAACTCCACTATAAATATCTATAATATTATTATCTTTGCTACACAATATAGAATTCATTGTAAAATCTCGTCTTTTCAAATCATCATATACAGAACTTGAAAAAATGACCTCTTTAGGAAATCTATTATTTACATAACTTATTTCCTTTCTGTAGGTAGTTATTTCAAATGGTATATTATTAACAAATATGGTTATGGTTCCATATTTTTCTCCTATATCTATAAATGAAAAACTTTTAAATATTTCTTTTATTTGTATTGGTAAAGCATTTGTTGTAATATCAAAGTCAGTAGGAATATTTTTTAATAACATATCTCTAACACATCCTCCAACAGCAAACGCTTCATATCCATAAGATTCTATTTTATCTAAAACAAAAAATACTTCATCAGGTAATTTTATATTCATATACTTTAATAAACCTTTCCATAATAAACCCCCTCCTAAAATTAGGAGGGGGTTACATTAGCAAATATTAATCACAAACTAATAAACCATATCCTGTTTTTCTTTGATATACAACTCTTGTCAATCCATCTTCTCCCATATAAACAAAGAATGAATGTCCTAACATTTCCATTTGTACTATAGCTTCGTCATCTGTCATCATTTGTAAGGATACATTCTTTACTCTTTTTATATCTTGTGATGGATAATCCAAAGCTTCATCTAAATCTATCACATATCCTAAATCATCCATAGCCTCAGCCAATGTATCTATACCAGATTTTCTCTTTTTATCAACTAAACTTGTCTTTAATTTTCTTAGTTTTCTCTTTAAATCATCTACGGCATAGTCTATACTTGGTTCTATTCTCTCAGCAACTGCTTCACCCCTAATAAAACTACCTGTATCTTTTACAGTTATATCACATTTAAATTTGTCAATTTGTTTTGAGATAGTAACATCAAAACTAGCTGTTTCAGGAAGCATTTTTTCTACTCTCTTTAACTCTTTTTCAATACCAATTTTATGTCCTTGTTTTAATTCAAATCCTCTTGCTGTAATGTTAATCATAAATAATACCTCCTCGGATAATAGAACTACCAAATATTTTAAACTTTCCTATCTGGTAATTATATTGTATCACATTTTATATCAATTGTCTATATAATAAATAGATTTAATATATTTTTTATTAAATATTAACAAACATTTATGAGTTATATCTACATTCTAACCATTCTAATATGTCTTTATACACTTCTTGATTGTTTATTTCATTCAACATTTCATGTCGTCCATCTGGATAAAGCTTTAATTTTAAATCACTAAAATTCAAATCTTTTAGAGTATTATATACCTTTTTTACACCTTTACCAAAATCACCAACAGGATCTTTATCTCCTGAAAAAACTAATATTGGTAAATCTTTTCTAGTGTTTTTTCCCCAGTCTTTACTATTTACTTTTTCAAGAACAGAAAATAATGCGCAGTAACCATCCAATGTAAAATTAAAGTTACATCTTCTATCATTTTTATACTTATCTATTATATTTCTATCTCTTGTTAACCAATCAAATTCTTTTATATATCCATTTTTATATCTTGCTGTACTTTTTATATCGGCAAGCATTTTAACAAATCTACTTCTATGATAAGGTCCACATACTTTTTGTGTATATTTCGCAATTTTTTTTGCTAAAGGTAAAAGAACATAGCCAGCACTTGTTCCACTCAAAATGCAACCATCTATATCTTTACTATACTCTTCAATATAGTATCTTGCTATAAAAGATCCCATACTATGACCCATTAATATTATTGGTATATCTTGATATTTATCTTTCATTATTTTAGTTAACTTATATAAATCTTCCTTTAATAAATCTTCACCGTTCTTTCCAAAAAAGCCTAATTCATCATATTTAGAAATTGAGTTTCCATGTCCTAAATGATCATTTCCACAAACGATATATCCATATTTAGTTAAATATTTAGCAAATTCTTCGTACCT
This sequence comes from Oscillospiraceae bacterium, assembly GCA_017887325.1. Classification (GTDB taxonomy): domain Bacteria; phylum Bacillota; class Clostridia; order Oscillospirales; family Ruminococcaceae; genus Massiliimalia. The sequence goes on from JAGHIE010000002.1 coordinate 307,534, forward strand.
AGCTATATACTCACACATTCCATGTGATATTTGTATTATAGCTTTAGCTTTTACATTATCATCTTTATATATATAGTAATTTATCATATTTTTACCATTACTACTTTTATAAGCAGATTGTATCATACTAAAACTCATAAAATTACTCCTTTCAAGTATATTTTATTATATTTATATGCTAACAAAATTTAATTACTAATTTAAATAAAAATTGTTAAAATTTAATCTAGTTAAACTTTGTAATATGTATATATTTTTAACTTTTGTATACAATAATATTAAAAATTAATGGAGGAATTTAATATGGCAAAAAAGAAAACAATTAAAGAACAAATTGAAAAAATGGATATTCAAATTAATGCTTGGGAAAACAAAATAGCTACAATGAAAGAAGAAAGAAAAGAATTAGTAAAACAACAAAGAGAATCAGATTTAAAAAATCTATATCAAACTATACAACATAAAGGTCTAGATATTTCACAAGTTTTTGATATTATAAATAATATTAAATAATATTACATTGACAATGATTGCTAATAATTGTTATAATTTTCTTGTATCCTATTTTAGAGGAGGTCAGAAAATTGAAAAAATTTGATTACAAAAGACTATGTATCGATGTTTTATTCGATATACTAGGGTCTTTATTATTAGCCATCGGAATTTACTCTTTCTCGCAACCTGCCAATATAGCACCTGGTGGTGTTTCTGGTATATCGTTAATGTTAAATTATTTATGGAATTTACCACTAGGGTTATCTGGTTTTATTATAAATATTCCTCTTATATTTTTAGCATGGAGATATATGGGGAAAGTTTTCACTTTAAAAACATTACGAACTTTAGTTATTAGTACAGTATTATTAGATTTTGTTGTAGTAAAATATATACCTGTATTTACTGGAGATAGACTTATGAGCTCTCTATTTGGCGGAATATTTATGGGTGGAGGTTTAGCCTTAGTTTTTATGCGTGGTTCTACTACAGGTGGTGTAGATATCGTTTCTTATTTATTACAGCTAAGACTACCTCATATACAAATAGGTAGAGCTTTATTATTAGTAGACTGTGTTGTTTTAATAGCTTCTATCATTGTTTTTAAAGATATTGAATCTGGTTTATTTGGTCTAGTATCACTTTATGTACAAACTAAAATAATAGATGGTGTTCTTTATGGTTTAGATAAAGGTAGTATGATTACAGTTATTTCTAAACACAATGAAGAAATTGCTGAAAGAATAATGAAGGATTTAGACAGAGGAGCTACTTTATTACAAGGATACGGTGCTTACAGTAAACAAGAAATGAAAGTTTTAATGTGTGTTGTAAGACGTGCTCAATTCACTTCTGTTAAAAATATTGTTCATGAAATTGACCCTAAAGCTTTCTTAGTAGTTGGAGAAGTAGGAGAAATTTGGGGAGAAGGTTTTAAAGAAGTTGAAAAATTAAAACATCAAAATAAATAATAAAAAACCCACAGAATTCTGTGGGTTTTTTATTATTTATTTTAGTGTAACTTCTATTACTGTATCTATTTTATTAGGTAGCTCTGGACTTTCTCCTAAAGAAACAAATACTATATCTTGATAGTTATTTACAATCCAGTTATCTTCTATCTTCAATTCTGCACCTGTTTCTAAAAGCCTTATTCTTTCTACATCATTTTTTCTTATATTAGTTAATGGAATAAAACCTATTTGAGGTTCCATTACATGATAGTATATTTTTTTACCATTTTGTGTTATTCTTCCATAATCTGGCTTATCTATATCACTACCTCTACAGCCATATATACTATCAGAATTATACTTCATCCACTCACCAATCTCTTTTAATATCTTTTGAGATTCTTTAGGAATATTTCCCTTCGCATCAGGTCCAACATTTAAAAGCAAATTGCCATTTTTACTTACACATTCAATTAATTTTTTTATAAGCATTTCACTTGATTTAAAATTCTTATCTCTTGATGTATATCCCCAGCTATTATTCATTGTTATACAAGATTCCCAAACAACATTATTACCGTTTTCATCTTTAATTCCTTTTGGTGGTATGATTTGTTCTGGGCTTACAAAATCTCCACAATACTCAGTTGGATTTGAAGTAACTAATGAACCAAAACCTTCTCCACTTACTTCTAACCTATTATCTATTAAAACATCTGGTTGATATTTTCGTATCATTCTTACTAGTTTAGTTGCTTCCCAAGCTTCACCTTTTAAATTATTATATGAGAAATCAAACCAAAAGATATCTATCTTTCCATAATTTGTACATAACTCCTCAATCTGATTATGCATATACTCTAAATATTTTTTAAAGTCTCTATTTTGTTTTTTATATTCTTCATTATCTCTCATAGGATGATGCCAGTCGCCATCAACAACATAGTCTTCATGATGCCAATCCAACAAAGAATAATATAATCCTACTTTTATGCCTTCTTCTCTAAAAGCTTCTACATATTCTTTTATTAAATCTCTACCACATTTTGTATTTGTAGACTTATAGTTTGTATATTTACTATCAAATAAACAAAATCCATCGTGATGCTTTGCTGTCATTACTGCATACTTCATTCCTGCTTGTTTAGCTAATTTTGCCCATTCCTTTGGATTATAATCTTTTGGATCAAATTCATTAAAATATTTATCATAATCTTCATCTTTTATTCTTTCAGCAGTTTTTATCCATTCTCCTCTTGCTGGAATTGCATAAATTCCCCAATGAATAAACATACCAAATCTATCTTTTACAAACCATTCTACTTTTTTATTATATTTTTCTCTATCAAACATTTTAATCACCTCTTTTGTAGGATATCACAATATCATTCTTTTGTCTTCCTAAAAAAGTTATTTTTAATATAAATTTTTTATATCTTTATTTGACATTATATTTTTTATTTGTTATCATCTTATAGTAAAATAATATATAAAGAAGGTATACAAATGAATGTTAAAAATCGTTTTTTAAAATATGTAAAAATTCACTCTACTTCTGATGATAAATCTACAACAGTTCCTACAACAAAAAGGCAGTTAGAATTTGCTAATATATTGTATAAAGAATTAGAAGATTTAGGATTATCAGATATTAGAATAACTAAAGAAGGATATGTTTATGGTGTTTTACCTGCAACAAAAGGATATGAAGATAAAAAAACTATAGGTTTTATATCTCATATGGATACAGCACCAGATGCTAGTGGAGAAAATGTTAACCCTCAAGTAATAGAAAATTATGATGGTAATGACATAAACTTACCTAATGGATTAGTTATATCTAAACAACTTTTTTCTCATTTAGAAGCTTTAAAAGGCAGAACTATTATTACAACTGATGGTACAACTTTATTAGGCGCAGACGATAAAGCTGGTATAGCTGAAATATTAAGTGCATGTGCGTTTATAATTGAAAATGATATTCCACACTGTAAAATATGTGTGGGGTTTACACCTGACGAAGAAGTAGGTGCGGGTGCTGACTATTTTGATGTTAAAAATTTTGGTTGTGATTATGCTTACACTATAGATGGTGGACAAGAAGGAGAACTTGAATACGAAAGTTTTAATGCTGCAAGTGCTAAAGTTACAATTAAAGGTTTTTCTGTGCATACAGGAAGTGCTAAAGATACTATGATTAATGCAGGAAACGTTGCTATCGAATTTATGAATATGTTACCTCGATTTGAAGTTCCTGAACACACTAAAGGATATGAAGGATTTTTCCATTTAGATGAAATTAAAGGTACTGTAAGCGAAGCATACTTAGAAATTTTAATAAGAGATCATGATAAAAATTTATTTAATGGAAGAAAAGAAACAATAAAACATATAACCAATATGTTAAATGAAAAATATGGCGAAAATACTGTTGTTTTAGAATTAAAAGATTATTACTATAATATGGGAGAAATTATAGAAAATTGTTTTGAAGTCGTAGAAATTGCTAAACAAGCTATGGAAAACTTGAATATAAAACCTTTAATTGCTCCTATCAGAGGTGGAACAGATGGTGCAAGATTAAGCTTTATGGGATTACCTTGTCCTAATATAGGAACAGGTGGATTCGCTGCACACGGACCATACGAACACATTTCAGTAGAAGGAATGGAAGCTACTAGAGATATTATTGTAGAAATAATAAAACTATACTCAAAATAATTTGATATTATTCATTTATTTTGATATAATTATTCCGATAAAGTAGTACCTAGCAAATTTTAGGTACTACTATTTTATGTGTAGAGGTGATAACTTTATGAGAATGAGAAACAAACCTTGGGCTAAACCTGAATTAGATAGTTCTCCATTCTTCTTTGACGATCCATTTCAAAAATGTAACTGGCATTCAAAATTTAAAAGAAAACAACCATTATATCTAGAACTTGGTTGTGGAAAAGGCAATTTTATAGCTGAACATGCAGCTAATAATCCTAATATTAATTATTTAGGAATAGATATGAAAAGTATTATATTAGCAAGTGCTTGTAGACATATCAAATCAGAATTTGCAAAAGTAAATAGAGATATTGATAATGTTGTTCTTACAGCATATGATATTGAAAGAATATTAGATATTATGGATGAAAATGATGTTGTTGACAGAATATATATAAACTTCTGTAACCCTTGGCCAAAAGAAAGACATTATAAAAAAAGATTAACTCATACAAGACAATTAGAAAAATATAAAACCTTTTTAAGAAAAGGTTCTGAAATACACTTTAAAACAGATAGTGATTTATTATTTGAACATAGTTTAGATTATTTTAAAGAATCCGGTTTTAAAATAACTTATATAACATATGACCTACATAACTCAGATTATCCAAATAATATTCAAACTGAGCATGAAAAGAAATTTACAGAAATGGGAATTAAAACAAAACTTTTAATCGCAAAATATGAATAAAAAAAAGAATTGAACCTTTTAGGTTCAATTCTTTTTTTATCAATTAGAAAGAAATATCATTTGCAATATTATATAAATCGATTGGGAATTCTTTTTTCATACTTAAAGCTTCTTGAATATCAAAGTCTACAACTTCATCTTTTTGGAAACCTACAACACGATTACCAATTCCACCATCTAATAATTCAACTGCACGATATGCTAATTGGCTTGCAGCTACACGGTCACGAACTGTTGGGTTACCACCACGTTGTACATGTCCTAAAATAGTAGCTCTAGATTCAATTCCTGTTGCTTCTTCTATTTGTTTTGCAATTTCATTAACTCCACCAACACCTTCAGCAACTAAGATGATAAAGTTTTGTTTGCCTAATTTTCTTGCAGTTTTAATTTTTTCTATAACTTCTTCTATTTTGTATTCTAATTCTGGAACTAAGATACAAGTTGCACCACAAGCAATACCTGTATTTAAAGCTATATAACCAGCTCTACGTCCCATAACTTCAACTACACTACAACGGTCATGAGATTGTGATGTATCTCTTACTTTATCGATCATTTCCATAGCTGTATTCATAGCTGTATCATAACCTACTGTATAGTCTGTACAAGAAATATCATTATCGATTGTTCCTGGAATACCTACACATGGAATACCATGTCTTGATAAATCAGCAGCTCCTCTGAAAGAACCATCTCCACCAATAACTACAAGGCCATCTATACCTGTTTTTATACAAGTTTCTTTAGCTTTTAATACTCCTGCTTCTTCTTTGAATTCTAAGCAACGAGCTGTGTATAAAACAGTACCACCTCTTTGGATAATGTCAGAAACACTTCTCATGTTCATTTCTACCATGTCACCATTGATTAAACCATTATATCCTCTTTTAATTCCTATTACACGCATTCCTTTTTTTATAGCAGCCCTTACAACAGCTCTAACGGCAGCATTCATTCCAGGTGCATCTCCACCACTAGTTAAAACCCCTATTGTTTTTTGTTTATCAGCCATATCAAATAACCTCTCTTTGTATAATAATTTCTATTATTGTCCATATATATTTTATCATATTTTGGAAAACTGTCAACTATTTTAAAGCTACATTTTTATCTGAGACAATGTTTTGAATATTTTTCACCAAGTTTTCATCAAGACTAATTTTCAAATTAGGTATCTTATAATATTTTTTACTATCTTCAAAGAAAAAATACACTTGTGTTGTATTTCCTATTTTTTTACTTAAAATTTCTTTAACCTTAGATATATTAACATCATCTTTGCTAGAAAATTTAATATAAATTTTCTCATACTCTTCAAAGTTAGAATTACTATTTTGTATAGATTTAAAATTAATTATGTTATCACATATAATTTTTGCTGTTTCATCTTCACTAGTTGATAATTTCCCTCCAACTAAAACAATATTTCCCTCTTGTAATACATCATAACTTTTTGAATAAACATTAGGAAACACCACAACCTCCATAGAAGATAATTTATCTTCTATTTGAATAAATGCCATAGTTGTATTGCTCTTAGTTGTCATAACTTTCTTATGTTGAATTATACCTAAAGTTCTGACATACTCACCGTCTAATTTTATATTTTCCTTATCCTTTAAATAATTAATATTTTTTAATTTTAATTTATCATAATTAATATTTAATTGTTCTAAAGGATGTCCTGAGACATACAATCCAACAGTTTCTTTCTCCATAGAAAGTAATTCATCAACTGTAAATTCTTCTTGTGGCAATATCTTATACTCATTTACTTGTGCATCATCTTCTTCATACATAGAAAACAAACTAATTTGCCCTTTAATATTTCTCCTATCATTATCACTAACAATATCCATTATCTTTTCATAAGAACTTAACATTTCTTTTCTATTATTAGGAAAACTATCAAAAGCTCCAGATTTTATCAAATTCTCTATAGCTCTTTTATTTATATCTTTACCATACATTCTTTCACAAAAATTTTGTAAAGATGTAAATTTACCATTTATAGTTCTTTCATTAATTATATTTTGTATTACACCTTTACCTAAATTTTTTATAGCCAACAAACCAAAACTAATATCATTTCCAAATTGTGTAAAACCTATATCACTACTGTTTATATCTGGTGGCAACACCTTTATATCTTTACTTTTACAATAATCTATATATTCGTTAATTTTATCTGTATTTGATAAAACACTTGTTAATAAAGACGCCATATATGCACTAGGATACTTTTTCTTTAGATATGCCGTTTGGTATGATATAACTGCATACGCTGCTGCATGTGATTTATTAAAAGCATATGAAGCAAAACTTGACATTTCATCAAATATTTCTATTGCTAATTCTTCACTTACTCCATTTGCAATTGCACCAACACATTCCACAGTTCCATCATCATTAGTTTTTCCATAAATAAAATTATGTCTTTCCTCTTGCATTATTTTAGCCTTCTTCTTAGCCATGGCTCTTCTTACTAAGTCAGCTCTACCATATGAATATCCAGCTAATTTTTGACATATTTGCATAACCTGCTCCTGATATACAATGCAACCATATGTAACATCTAAAATATCTTTTAACATTGGTATTTTATATGTTATTTTATCAGGATTATGTTTATTTGAAACATATCTTGGTATAGAATCCATAGGACCAGGACGATACAAAGAAATAACAGCTATAATATCTTCTAAGCTTTGTGGTTTTAATTGCGTTAATACTTGTCTTATCCCAGATGATTCCAATTGGAACACACCATCAGTTTCTCCTGCAGATAACATATCATAAACTTCTTTATCATCCATAGAAACTTTGTTTATATCAAAATCTTTATCCGTTTTTCTTATTTGTTCTTCACAAGCTCTTATAACAGTTAAGTTTCTAAGTCCCAAAAAGTCCATTTTAAGCAAACCTAACTCTTCCAATGTAACCATTGTAAATTGTGTTACTATAACATCATCATTTTTTTGTAATGGTACATATGTATCTGCTTCATTTCTAGTTATAACTACTCCAGCAGCATGAGTGGAAGAATGCCTTGGCATACCTTCTAATTTCATTGATAAATCTATTAGTTCTCTAGCTTTTTGATCTTGATCGTATAAAGCTTTAAATTCTTTAGATTTTTCTAAAGCTTTTTCTAAAGTGATATTTAATTCAGTAGGAACCATTTTAGCAATCTTATCTACATCTTGATAAGGCATTCCTGTTGCTCTTCCAACATCTCTTAAAACACCACGAGCTGCCATTGTACCAAATGTTATTATTTGTGCTACATGGTCACTTCCATACTTACTTATTACATAATCTATTACTTTTTGTCGCTTTTCAATACAAAAATCTATATCGAAATCAGGCATACTAACTCTTTCAGGATTTAAAAATCTTTCAAAAAGCAGATTGTATTTTATTGGATCTATTCCAGTTATTCCTATACAATACGCACATATACTTCCTGCCCCAGATCCTCTACCTGGACCTACTGGAATATCGTTTTGCTTTGCATAGTTTATGAAATCATACACTATTAAAAAGTAATCTATATATCCCATTTGAGTTATTATATCAAGTTCATATTGCAGTCTTTCTTTTAATTCATCACTGGCATTACTACCGTACTTTTCTTCAAATCCTTTATAACATAGAGAATAAAAGAATTCTTTATTATCCATACCATTTGGAGCTATAAATAATGGTAATTTTGTAACACCAAATTCAAAATCAAAATTACATTTTTCTGATATTTTAACTGTATTTTCCAAAGCTCTATCATAATCTTCAAACAAATCATTCATTTCTTCATATGATTTTACATAAAATTCATCTGTTTCAAATTCTAGTATATTATCTTGACCGTACACAGTATTTGTTTGTATACACATTAATACTGCTTGTGTTTTCGCATCATCTTTGTTTACATAATGACAGTCATTAGTTGCGACCAACTCTATATTTAATTCTTTAGCAATTTTATTTAACATAGGAAGAATTCTTTGTTGTTCTTTTATTCCATGATTTTGCAACTCTATATAAAAATCATCTTTAAAAATATCTTTATAAAATTTAGCTATTTCTACAGCTTTTTCAATATCATTGTTTCTTAAAGCTTTTGGAATTTCACCTGCTAAACAAGCAGATAAACATACCAGTCCCTCTGAATGCTCTTTTAATAAATCATGGTCTATTCTAGGCTTATTATAAAACCCTTCTATATACGCACTTGAAACTAATTTTATAAGATTTTGATACCCTGTTTTATTTTTACATAATAATATTAAATGACTTGGAGAATTATCTATCTTATGTACTTTATCAAATCTAGTTCTAGGTGCAACATAAACTTCACAACCTATTATTGGTTTTATTCCATTTGCTTTACATTCTTTATAAAAATCTACAACACCATACATATTGCCATGATCTGTTATGGCTACTGCAGGTTGTCCTAATTCTTTTACTTTTTGTACTAATTTCTTTATTCTACAAGCACCATCTAATAAACTAAATTCGCTATGTACATGTAAATGAACAAAATTACTCATTCAGCACCTCCCATTTATATCATTACATTACCTTTTCTTCTCTTAAATCTTGAGCCATTTTACTTAATCTTTTTAGTCTATGATTAAGTCCAGAACGAGAAATTCCACTTGGAATAACTTCACATAACTCTCTTAATGACATTTCTGGATTTTCAAGTCTTACTTTTGCAACTTCTTTTAAATCATCACTTAAATAACTCTTTCCTTTTTTATGAATTATATAGTTTATATCTTCCACTTGTTGCATAGAAGCTTTTACAGTTTTTCCTATATTTGCAGTTTCACAATTGGTTACTCTATTAACATTATTTCTTACTTCTTTTAAAATTTTTATATCCATAATTTTTAAAGCACTTTTAGTAGCTCCCATAAATGTTAAAACTTCTTCTATTTCTTCACTACCCTTTAAGTAAACAATATAATTATCTTTTCTTTTTGTCTTTTTAAATTTTAATGGCATACTACTTAGAAACTCAAACAATTGATTTGCTAAATCTTCATTTGGTATTTTAAACTCAAAATGGTATTCTTTTTCTGGATTTACTATAACTCCACAAGAAAGGAAAACACCTCTCATAAAAGCTGATTTACAACAACTTTTCTTTATAGATTTTTTATCTATTCTATATGTTATTGCATAGCCAAAATCTTTATAAAACCTGTCTATATCTTCAGTCATTTCTAAATTTAATGTATATATGTATCTTTTAGACTTTCCAACACGAGTTTTATTCTTTTTAACCATTACTCCAGTTACTTCAACTATTTTTTGAGCTAAAATATCAACTATATTTTCATTATGTGATTGGAATAAAACACCTATTTCACTAACATTTCTAAATAATAACAAACCATCTACAAAAGCTTTATTACAATTATCACATGTGAACTTATCCACACATAATTCTTCTTTTACAAATTGAGAATATGTCAATTTTTATCTTTCCTTATCTATTTATTTTGTTATATCTCTATGATTTACAATAACTCTCTTATTTTTCTTTTTCAAATGTGAATATAATTTTTCTGCAAAAGTCACAGAACGATGTTTTCCACCTGTACAACCAAATGCTATTACTAATTGAGTTTTTCCTTCATTTATGTAAAGTGGTATTAAAAAATCTATTAAATCTTTTAATTTATCATATAGTTGTTGAGATTGCTCCCACTTCATAACATAATCGCTAACTTCTTGATTTAATCCTGTTTTTTCTTTTAATTCTGGAATATAAAATGGATTTGGCAAACATCTAACATCAAATACTAAATCTGCTTCACTTGGATATCCATATTTAAATCCAAATGACATTGTATTGATTAAAATACTACTACTGATATTATCTAAAAATATATTATTTACTTTTTCTTTTAATTGAGAAGTTGTTAAATAAGTAGTATCTATTATATAATTTGCTCTTTTTCTTGCGTCTTCTAATAATAACCTTTCTTCTTTTATCGCATATTCCAAAGAAGGGTTTTTGTCATTTAATAAAGGGTGCTTTCTTCTTGTTTCTTTATATCTTCTCAACAATACTGCATCTTGACAATCTAAAAATAATATTTTATAGTTTATTTCTTTTTTATCAAGTTCATCTAACTCACTAGATAACTCTTTAAACATATCACCTGCTCTAGAGTCAACAACTAATGCCATTTTATATATAGCACCATTTGATTGATCTGCTAATTGTGTAAACTTACTTATTAACTTTGTAGGCATATTATCTACACAATAATAACCTATATCCTCCATTGTATCCACAACTCTAGATTTTCCTGCACCTGACATTCCTGTTATTATTACAAGTTCCATTTTGTTTACTCCCCATTTTAAACTTTACTTTATTATCTTAACTTCACATTCTAATTGTATTCCTGACTTCTTATATACTTCTTCTTTTACATACTCTATTAAGTTTTTCACATCTTCACAAGTAGCATTTCCTTTATTAATTATAAATCCACTATGTTTTTCGCTCACTTGTGCTCCTCCAACACTTTTTCCTTTTAATCCACAATCTTCTATTAATTTAGCAGCAAAGGCATTTGGTGGTCTTTTAAAAGTACTTCCAGCACTTGGATATTCAAGAGGTTGTTTTGTTTTCCTTCTATTCATCAAATCTTGCATTTTTTCATTAATTTGATCTTTATCTGCTTTTTGTAATTTAAAATATCCACCAGTGATACATAAATCAGAATTTGTATAAACACTATGACGATAGCTTAATTTCATATCGTCACCTTCAAAAAATCCTTCTTCACCATTTTTATCGATATGACAAGTTTTTACCAAAACATTTTTCATTTCACCATCATATGCACCTGCATTCATGTATATTGCACCACCAACAGTAGCAGGTATTCCATATGCAAACTCTAAACCACTTAACGAATTATCTCTAGCTAATTTACATAATCTCATTAAACTAGTTCCTGAAGTTGCATATATAGTGTTTTCATCTACTAATTCCATATGAGCATATTCACTATTAAGTAATATTACTATTCCATCAAATCCACTATCTTCAACTAGCATATTTGAACCATTACCTATGATTAATCTTCTAACTTTTATATTATTCTTATCTTCTACTTGCTTTTGTATTTTTATTATATTTTTTAATTCCTCTTTATTTTTAGGAATAATTAAAATTTTACACTCTCCACCTATTTTAAAAGATGTGTGTTTATCTAATCTTTCATTTAATTTATATTCTATATTTAATTTTTCTAACTCTAATTTTATTTCGTTATATATCATAATTTCCTCCAAAACTGAAATATAATCCTTAACTAATTAATTATACTAAAATTTTTCACTTTTATCAAATAATTTATTTTTATTATTATAATTGTTATGTTTTACAATTATATGATATAATATATGTCGTTGATAATAATTTTATTTTAAAAAACAATGTACATTTTAATATAAATATATATGGAGGATATATGGAAAATAAATTTCCCTTTTCTGATGATAATAAAAGATACCACACATGGAATTATCATCTAAGACATAAATTTAACTCTAAAGTTTTTAAAGTATCGTTAAATGCTGGATTTACTTGTCCTAATATAGACGGTACAAAAGGATATGGTGGTTGTACTTATTGTTCCGATGAAGGTAGTGGTGATTTTGCTGGAAATCCTTGTGAACCTTTATCTATACAATTTGAAAAAATCAAAAATAATATGCATAAAAAATGGCCTGATGCAAAATATATAGCTTATTTTCAAGCTAGAACCAACACATATGCACCTATTGATGTTTTAAAAAAATGTTATGAAGAAGTTTTATCTTTTGATAATGTTGTTGGATTAAGTATTGCTACTAGAGCGGATTGCATAGACGAAGAAATAGCTGACTATCTTGAAGAATTATCAAAAAGAACTTATTTAATTGTTGAGTTAGGATTACAAAGCACTTTTGATGAAACTGGAGAAAAAATCAACAGATGTCATACTTATGAGGATTTTCTACATGGTTTTAATATGTTAAAACAAAGAAATATAAATGTATGTGTTCATTTGATAAATGGATTACCTGGTGAAACAAAAGACATGATGATAGAAAATGTTAGAAAAGTTGCTAATTTGGGTGTGCATTCTATAAAATTACATTTGCTACATGTTTTGAAGAAAACTGTTATGGCAAAACAATTAGAAAATAATGAATTTAAATTATTAGAACTTGATGAATATGTGCAAATTATTTGTGACCAATTAGAACTTATACCAGAAAATGTTATTATACAAAGAATTACTGGTGATGGTGACAAAGAAAAGTTAATTGGTCCTTTGTGGAGTTTAAAGAAGTTTGTTGTTATGAATGAAATTGATAAAGAAATGGTAAGACGAAATTCTTACCAAGGTTGTAAATTTAGAAAGAGTGAATAGTAATGGAACTTATACTTGATTTTGCTAAAAGCTTAATATTATCTAAAATAAATGACGATAGTATTTGCGTTGATTTTACTATGGGTAATGGCTTTGATACATTGTTTTTATGTAATCATACCAAGACAAATGTTTATTCTTTTGATATACAACAACAAGCATTAAACAACACCGAAAAACTATTAAATGATAATAATATACACAACTACAAGTTGATTTTAGATAATCACAGCAATTTTGCTAATTATATAGATGAACAAATAGATATAGGATTATTTAACTTTGGTTATTTACCTAATGGTGACAAAACTATCACTACACAAACAAACACTTCTTTAAAAGCTGTAAAATCTTCTTTAGAAAAATTGTCAAAAGAAGGTATTTTAGTTTTAGTTTTATACCCTGGTCATAGTGAAGGTTTTAAAGAAGCAAATGCAATTGAAGAATTTGTTCGACAACTTTCTGGAAATAAATACAATGTTATAAAATATGATTTTATAAATAAAAATCATCCACCATATGTAATCGCTATTGAATATAGATAAAGAAAGGAAGTATTTTAATGACTGTAATTTTTTGTGATATTGGTTGGTTAGACTTTTATGATGGTGAAAACGAAGAAATATATAGCAATAACTTTTTAGATTACAATGGTTTTTGCTATGGAGATATGTTCAATAAACCTCAAATTTTAGAAAATTCAAAAAAAGATGTAACTGTTATTTTTCTATCTAAAAACGAATTTGATAGTGAACCTGTTATTGTTGGATTTTATAGAAATGCTACAATTTACAACAAAGAACAAGTTGAACTTGATAAATATTCTATCGGTAGAGAGTTACATTACTTTGCTAAAGCCAAAAGTAGTGATTGTTTCTTAATACCAACAGAACTTAGAAATTTTGTTGTAACAGAAAATATGAAATCTGATATTAATTCTATTATGAATATCTTAGAATATATTGATACAATCAATTTTAAAAAAGCTAATATAGTTTATGATGATAAAAACTTATCACTAGTTATGCCAAATAACGCTTTATCTTATGATGAGCTTATGGATGCTGGTGATAATGAAATAGAAAACGAAAACTTTTACAAAGCATTAATATACTTTAATACAGCTTTTCATATAAATAAAAACATAGACGCAATTTTTAATATCGCATCTATGCTTGAAAGTTTATTCTGTTTTAATAAAGCAATACAAATATTTGAAAAATTAAGAGAATTAGAAGGTGATGAAATAGACACTCTAGATAATCTTCTCAATCTTTATTTACAAACAAAACAATATGAAAAAGCTATGGAAATATGTAACTTATCAATTGACCTTGCTCAACAAGATGATGATATTGAAGGAATTTGTGGTCTACTTTGCGTTAAATCAGATATTTTTGTCCAAACAAAACATTTCGAAGAAGCCATTAAATGCCTTGATTTCATTATTGATAACTCAGAAGATGAACTTATGGTTAATGAAGTACTTACTTGTAAAAATAATCTGCTTAAAAAATAACAAAATACCTCTCTTTTGAGAGGTATTTTTATTTTTTTATTAATTTTTTTCTTATATTCAATATATATAAACTTATAACTCTACTCAAGGCAAAATCATATATAACAAAAACTACATTTGCTACAAGTAATCCAGCCAATAATATTAAATAAATATTATCAAAAGTATTTAAGACATTATTAATTCCCACAACTGTTACCAATAAATAATAACCAAACACTATACAAATATTAAATGTTATTATTTTAGCTGTCCACTCTTTAATTTTATTATTAAACATTTCAAATCTACCTTTTAATATAGGGTAAAAACCTAAAAACACAATAAATGCAATTACTGCTTGTTTATTTGGTACTATTAATGCTGATAATATAGAAACTACTACATAGCCTAGTACTGCTGATTTAAAACCGGCTTCCACTACTATAGCTACTAAAAATATACCTGCTATAGCTGGTATAGCATATTCTGCAGTCGGTATCAATGAACTTAAAAACATTACTAATAAACTCAATGCACACATCATACCAGAATATACTAACTTAAAACTTTGTTTCATTAACTATCACCTCTAATTAGCAACAAGCAATTAGGTCGCCACCCATACATTCACAACAGCAATCAGCACATATTAAACCACTACACATATCACAAGCAGAACAACCTCCAACATTTTGTTGAGTTCTATATGGATTTGTGTTTGTATTAAACCCACCACCAAAATTTCCTTGGCGTTGCCACATCATTCTGTTCATAGCTGCATTATATTCTGGATTATGTGGGTTTAGTCTGCATGCTGTGGAAAAATGGTTCATCGCATCTTCTAACCAACCTCTGTTGTAAAAGATGCTTCCTTTTAAGAAGTACCATTCTGCATCTCTAGCAGATGCTGGAATACCGTCCAACACTTCCTCTGCATCAACTAGTCTACCTTGTTGTATCATTGCTCTTACATCTCTTAATTTTCCACTTGTGTTAGAAGAATAAGATGAATTATTATAGGAATTATATCCTTGACTTTGTCCACTGCTGTTTTCTATTTTTCTTTCAGACATTATTTGTTGAAAAGCTTCATTGACCTCTGCCATCTTTTCTTCAGCTACACTTTTCAAAGGACTATCATTATAATTGTCCGGATGATATTTTTTTGCTAATTCTCTATATGCTCTTTTTACTTCTTCATCTGTTGCTGTTGGAGCAACTCCCAATACTTTATACGGATTTACCATTTTAAAACTTTCTCCATTCTAATTATTTCTTATCTTCTTTACTTTTATTAATAACTGTATTTAAGCTATTATGTAAACCTAAATACACTATATTATCTAATATCTCTTTGTATCTATTTAAATCTAATAATTCATAACAACTAGCAATCTGTCCTACAGTTAAATTTATTGTTTCTTTAGCATATTGTTTCATATCATCTATATTAGTATTTTCTTCTGCAACAAATTTATTATAAAACACATTGTAATTATTATTCTTTATATCATCTTCTAAATCATCTAAAGCATCTATAAAATAAACATATCTTCCAGTTAGATATCCAAGTCTATTCAATACCTGTTTTTGTACTTTATCATCTGACAATAATTCAAACACACCCGCTAAAGCTTCTGCTGTTGGTTGAGCTGATCTGTCTACACTAATAGATTTGCTTTCTTCAACTGTTTTTTGATCCTTCATACATTTGCTAAATAATGTATCCAGTATTTCGTATTTTTTTAAAACTTTTTTTCTAGCACTATTTGCAAAAGGCATTGCCAATAAAGACAATATTTTATCTTTTAGATTTCCATCTAGATAATTGTCTTTTAATTTATAATAAAACATTACCATAGCTGATGATGCCACAAAATCTAGGTCGTCACATGGTGCTAAACATGGCTTTTTCTTAAAAGGATTAACCATACATTTTTCATTCCTAAAACCACTGCATTGAGGTGACATTCCCAAAGACACCAAAGCTAAAAAAGTAAAATCATAACTCAATGTCATTCTTGCAAAAAAACCATACTTTTCTCCCAGCTTTTTACATAAGCCACAATATATTGCTTTATATGTATCAAACTCTTTCATTTTCATTTCTGGTTTATATGGCTTTATATATCCAAACATATTCTACCTCATAAAATTGATATATCATATAGTATTAGTTTACTTTATATTCTAATTTAATTGGTTACTAAAATGTAAAAATTTCAGTCTGTTTTGTATTAAAAATATATTTTTATTTACAAAAAATTATTACATTGGTATAATTATAAAATAGATATTAATATTTAGGGGTTATTTTTATGAATCTAGAAGAATGTAGAAAAAAAATTGATGAAATAGATAAAGAACTTTTGAAACTATTCGTAGAGCGAATGAATGTGGTTAAAAATGTTGCAGAATATAAGAGAGAAAATAATCTTCCTATTTTAAATTCTGCAAGAGAACAAGAAGTTATAAATAACAAATTAAAAAACTCTCCAGACAATATACATGAATATGTTAAATCTTTCTTTGTAAATTTAATGGAAACTAGTAAATGCTATCAACTTAATTTTATAGGTGATAAAAAAGAAATTTCTTTTACTACCCAAGACTTAATTGATAACAAAAATATAAATGTTGTTTGTCAAGGTACAAAAGGCGCTTACCAACATACTGTATCTAAAATATTATTTCCTAACTCTAACATAGATTTTTGTGATAATTATAAAGATGTTTTCGATTCTATCAATAACAAAACTGCTGATTTTGCTGTTGTGCCTTTAGAAAACTCTACTGCTGGTTCTGTTACTGATGTTTATGATTTATTAAGCCAATATAATCTATACATAAATAATATGTTCAAATTAAAAATAGAACATTGTCTTGCTGTAAAAAATGGAACTAATTTTGATAATTTAACAGGAATTTACTCTTACGTTCAAGCATTAAATCAATGCTCTAACTTTTTAAAGTCAACTGATGGCATATCTATAAATCAGTATCCAAATACTGCTCTTGCAGCAGAATTTGTTAAAAATTCACCTGAACATATTGGTGCTATATGCTCAAAAGATTGTGCTAAATTGTATGATTTAGAAATACTAAAAGATGATATTCAAAATAATTCTGAAAATTATACTAAATTTATTGTAGTATCAAATAAATTACATTCAAAATATGATTTTGATGAAATCAGTATTTGTGTTAAAACACCTAATAAAGCTGGTGAACTCAATAAAATGCTAACAAAGTTTTCTCTTTATAGTATTGATATGACTAAAATTTCTTCAAGACCTATTGGTGACAAAGATTTTGGTGTTTTATTCTTTATTAACTTTAAAGGAAATTTAGATGATAAAAATATTCAAGAATTGATACAAGATTTATATTATAATTATGATTTTGTAAAAGTATTAGGTGCTTACAAATCTGTATAAAAAAAGAAACAACTAGAAATTCTAGTTGTTTCTTTTTTATTATCTATAGTCTATATCTTCTAGCTCTTTTTTATCTGATACTTCTAAAAAAGCAACATCTTCCATATTATCTAAAACTACTTTTTTGCCTCCAACATCGCCTTTTAAAGATTTTAACTCATCAAAATACTTGCTATCAAATACAACAGGATTTCCTGTTCTATCTCCACATCTAACACATGCAATACCTTTATCACTTGTATTGAATAACTCTATTAAAGATTTTACTGTGTTTTCTGTTAAATATGGTTGATCACACACTAAAAAACAAAATGCATCTGCATCTGGACCATTATCTAATCCTAATTTTATTGAATATGATATTCCTAAATCAGATCTTAAATTCCACGCAACTGTTGCATTATACTTTTTACTCATTTCAAATACTTCTTGATACTTTGTTACAACTGTTATTTTGTTCCATTCATAAGCTGTAGTAAGTTTTAATGCATGTTCTATCATTGCTGTATCTTTTATTTGTGTTATCAACTTATTTTCTTTTCCAAATCTTTCGCTGTCTCCAGCTGCTAATAATATCAAATTAATTTTTTTCATTTTCTAAGATCCCCATTGCTATTTTTTCTGCTGTCATAGGCAACTCTGTCATTATTAATCCTGTTGCATTACATATAGCATTTGAGATTGCTGGTGATGGTGTATTAATAACTATTTCACCTATTGATTTTGCTCCAAATGGTCCTGTAGGTTCATAGCTACTTTCAAATTCTACCCTTATCTTTCCAACGTCAAGTCTTGTTGGTATTTTATATTGCATAAATGAATTATTTATCATTCTTCCTTCTTTTGTATATTGTATATCTTCATATAAAGCCATACCTATACCTTGTGCAATACCACCCTCAGTTTGTACTCTAGCTAAATTTGTATTTACAACTGTACCACAGTCTACTACTGCAACATAATCTATAATTTCTACTTGTCCTGTTAGTTTGTCTATTTCTAGTTCTACCATACCTACCATGAATGGTGGTGGTGATACTGGTGAGAAATTAGATTCACTTGCTGTAATACATCCTCCACCTGCTACATATGATGAGTAACCTATTTCACTTAATGTTACACTACTACTGTTATCTAAAGTGTATACTTTTTGACCATCAAAATCTACGTTTTCAACTTCTGTTTTTAATAGTCTTGCACCTTCTGCTAAAATTTGTTGTCTTATTTTTTCACAAGTTTTTACTACTGCCATACCAGTTATATAAGTTGTACTTGATGCGTAAGAACCTGTATCGTATGGTGATTGGTCTGTATCAACACCATTTACTATGATATTATCTATATCGCATTCTAAGCATTCTGCTGCCATTTGCGCTAAAATAGTATCACAGCCAGTACCCATGTCAGATGCACCTATCATTAATGTGTAGAACCCATCATCATTCAATTTAATTTCAACTGCACCAACATCGACATTTGAAATACCAGAGCCTTGCATAGCCATTGCAACACCAACAGAACGAACTTTTCCATTACCCATATCTTTACATGGATATTTTTCGTCCCATCCTATCATTTCTTTTGCTTTTTCCATACATCTATCTAAAGCACAACTTGCACATAATTCCCCATAATATGACTCCATAACTTGTCCTTCTGCAGTCATATTCTTTTCTCTCAATTTTACAGGGTCCATATTTAATTTTAATGCTAATTCATTAACAGCACTTTCCAATGCAAATATACCTTGAGTAGCACCATAGCCTCTATATGCACCACCACCCATAGTATTTGTATAAACTACATCGTAATCAAAATTATATGCATTAGCTCCTGCATATAAACTCATTGATTTATGTCCTGTTAATCCTACTGTTGTTGGTCCGTGTTCACCATATGCACCTGCATTTGATAGTGTATACATATCTATAGCTTTTATTACACCATTTTCGTCAGAACCTACTTTTACTCTGATTTGCATTTCATGTCTTGGACTACCATTAGTCATACTTTCACTTCTTGAAAAAATCATCATAGCAGGTTTTCCTGTTTTGATTGTTACAACCGCTGGGAATACTTCACTAACTACGCTTTGTTTTGCTCCAAAGCCACCACCTATTCTAGGTTTTATTACTCTTATTTGTGATTTTGGTATATCTAAAGCATTAGCTAAAATTCTTCTTACATGGAAAGGTACTTGTGTAGAACTTACTATATTTAATCTTCCGTATAAATCCATGTGAGTATATGTTCTGAATGTTTCCATCATAGCTTGGCTATTAGCTTTTGTATGATATGTTCTTTCTACAATGTGAGCACATTTTTCAAATTCTGCATTTACATCACCATATGAAAAATTACCTGTAGAACATAAATTTCTTTTATTATCTGCACCAACATCGCATAAAGCTTTAAAATCTTCTTCAGGGTGTACTAGAATTTCATTATCTTTTGCTTTTGTAAAATCTAATAATGGTTCTCTTACATCGTATTTTACTTTTATCAATTTTAATGCTCTATCAACAGCTTTTTCATTTTCCCCTGCAACGATAGCTACTGGGTCACCACAACATCTTAAATGTTTATCTAATATTAAATGGTCATATGGACTAGGTTCTGGATATGATTGTCCTGCCATTGTAAATCTTTTTTGTGGTATATCTTTATATGTTAGTACACATTCTATTCCTGGTACTTTCATCGCTATAGTTGTATTTATATCTTCTATAAAAGCATTAGCATGTGGACTTCTTAATAATTTTACCACTAAACAATCTTTTGGAGCAATGTCTTGAGTATACACAGGTTTACCAGTAACAAGCATCATTGCATCCTTTTTTCTTATAGGTTTATTTACAACTCTCATTACTATTCTCCTTTAGATTTTTGTTCTAAATATTTCTTTATTGCTCTTAGTTGACCCATATAACCAGTACATCTACATAGGTTACCAGATAAATATTCTTTAATTTCTTCCTCTGTTGGATTTTCTAATTCGTTTTTCATTGCTAGTACATTCATTATAAATCCAGGTGAGCAAAATCCACATTGTTCTGCACCTTCATCTGCTAAAAATGCACCAAATTCTTTTGCTTCTTCTTCTAAACCTTCTAATGTTGTAACTTCTTTATTATTTGCTTTCATAGCAAGAACTGAGCAAGATAAAACTGGTTTTCCTTCTAACCATACAGTACATAGTCCACAGTTTGCAGTTTCACAACCTCTTTTTGCACTATAACAACCTTTTGAACGAACATAGTCTAATAGTAACATATCTGCATCTATATTATCTTGATATACCTTGCCGTTAATCTTTACTTTGATTTCCATATCAATACTAGCCCCCTATATTTTCTATTGCTCTTTTTGTTAATATTTTTGCAAGTAGCTTTCTATATTCTCCACTAGCTCTCATATTACTACCAAATTTTACTGTTTCTTCTATGTGATTTTGTAATTTCACAATTTCTTCTTCTGTTGGATTTGATGATAATTCGTTTTCTACTAAAACTGCTCTCATAGGTCTTGCACCTATTGATACTCTATATTTATCATCAATTTTTGCAACAGAACATGCTAATATAGGAAAATCTGTTTTTGTTAATCTTTGTGTCAAATATGAAATATTATAATTGTGTTTTTTAATTATTATCTTTTCTAATATCTCATTTTCTTGTTTTTGTTTTGCGTATTCTTCTATTGGTATAATTCCTGTTGGATAAACTTTTACATAACAATCTAATGACATTAATAATGTTAAAATATCTGAAAATCCAAATCTACCATATACACTACCACCTATAGTAGCACAGTTTCTAAACTGTACACCTACTATATGTCTTACGCTTTCTTTAAAAGCTTCTCCAAAATTAGCTTTTAAAATTTCATTTGTTTCTAACTCTCTTAGAGATACCATTGCTCCTATTTGTATTTCTTCTTCTGTTTCTTCAATTTTATCTAATTCTAATTTGCTTAAATCAATGATATTTTTAAACTTTTTATTAGACATCTTTAACCATAGCATACCACCTACTACTGTGCTGTTTCTAGCTTTATTTAGCTCATATGCTTCTTCCACACTATTTGCAACAATATAATTATCTGCTGTAAACATACTCATTCTCCCTTTAGTGTTTTATATATAAAACAGACTTTTATTATCATCTGTTATTACCTTAACTTCTTTTTCATAAAGATTAGTCAAAGATTTTTTTAACTCATCTTTATAATTAGTTTGTGTTCTTTTTAAGTCACTAAATATATTTCCATTTTTTATCATTAATATCCTATCTGCATACTCATATGCTAAATTTGGATTGTGTGTGCTTAAAAAACAACCATAACCATAATTCTTAGAAAAATTTTCTAATATATCTAAAAAGTCATTTTGTCTGCTAAAATCTAACGAAGCAGTTGGTTCGTCTAAAACCATATAACTAGCATTTTGCATATATGTTCTTGCTAAATATACTATTTGGAGTTCTCCTCCACTTATTTTATCTATATATGAATTTTCTAGATATCCTATATTTAGCTTTTCCAAAATATTTTTTGCTAATTCTATATCCTTCTTACTAGGTTTAGAAAAAATTGACAAATCGTTATTTTTCCCCATACACACAAAATCAAGAGCTCTAAAACTAGATCTTCTTTCAATTATCTGAGGAATATATGCAACCATTTTGGACCTTTCTTTATAAGTCATTTTGTCTATATCTATATCATTATAATATATTTTTCCACATACTTTCTTTTCAAATCCCATAATTGTACGTATCAAAGTCGTTTTACCAACACCATTTACGCCTAATAAAAATGTTATTTCATTTTCTAAAAGTTCTATAGAAAGATTATTAAGTATAGTTCTATCTGAAAATTTTACAGATACATTCTCTAATCTTATACTCATAATGCCTCCCTCTTATTTTTAATCAATAATATTATTAAAAATATAGCTCCTATAAAACTTGTAACAATACTTATTGGCAATTCTATTGTAAACAATGTTCTTGCTAAAACATCTGAAACTATCAGTAATATTGATCCTGTTAAAAATGATAATGAAAAATTATTTACTATATCATCTTTAGAGTACATTTTCACTATATGTGGTGACAATAAACCAACCCAACTCACTACACCTGCAAATGATACAACTAATGCAACTAATAAAGTTGCTAGTAATATAACAATAATTCTTACAACTTTTACATTTAAACCAAGCGATTTTGCTTCTTCATCTCCTAATGACATTATATTAATTTTATATCTCAATAAATATAATATCACAGTTATCAACATTATTGGTAAAAATATTATATTAAATTGACTCCATGTAGCATTATTAAATCCTCCCATCAACCAAAACTCTATAGCTTGTAAATGGCTGTTAGGGTCTGCTACTAATTTTAACATCATTATGATAGATGAAGCAATGCTACCCATTACAATACCTGCTAATACCAAACCTAATATTCTATCATTTTTTACAAATCTTGATAAAAATATCGAAAATAGTACAACCATAACTCCAAACAAAAATGTCATACTTTGTGTTATTATGACACCTCCACCAAGTAGAACAATGGAGAGCACTGCACCTACTGAACATCCACTTGATACTCCCAAAACATCAGGAGATACCAATGGGTTTCTAAATATAGTTTGAAATATACTTCCTGATAATGCCAATGCACCACCACTAATTACAACAAGAAAAGTTCTAGATAGTCTTATATTGTAAAATAAATTTACTTCAACTTCTGAAGTATGATTTCCAACTAATATACTAAATATATCCTTTAAGGATAAAGTATACCTTCCTAAACAAGCTGAAAATATTACACAAATTATCAATATAAATAAAACAATCCAGAACTTTTTCTTATTCATAATTAATTACCTTTTTAATATAAACTTTTATAAGCCTAATTCTTCTTCTGTTACATCCATGTTAAAATATGTTTTATAGAAATTTTTAGCTTCTTTTACATAATCTTCTTCACTGTATAGTTCAGGGTGTAATTGGCTTGTTAACCATAACACACCTAAAATTGATGAAGGTGTTGGATAATCCCAAGGCTCTAATAATTTTGATGGGAAAGTTTTTATTTCCCCATTTTTAATAGCTTCAATATCTTTGAATCGTACATCATTTACAATATCTTCGTTTGCATATTCTGCATAAGAAACTGTAAAGATTTTTTCAGGATTCCAACTAACTAATTGTTCAGCTGATATTGCTTGCCAGTATCCATCTTGTAAATCACTAGATACATTCTTGCCTCCAGCTATATCAATTAGTTCGTTTTGATACATTTTAGATGTACATGTTCTTAAAAAATCAGAACCAGATGATAAATATACTGTCGGTCTATCTTTAACATCTTTTGTTAGTTCTCTTACTTCTTCAAAGATTCTTTCGTATTCTTCTATTAAAGCTTTACTTCTTTCTTCTGCTCCAACAACTTTACCCATCAATTCTACAAAATCAATAAAGTTATCTAATGTTTCAGGGTCTATTACTACAACTGGAATATTTAACTGTTCAAATTGTTCAACTGAGTCTTTTAATTTCTTTGGAATTATTACTACATCTGGATCTAGTTTTGCAACTTGTTCCACATTAATTCCTTTACCTGAACCTACTCCTGGTAAATCTAAAAATTCTGGTGCAACTTTTTTATAAATACCTCTTGTATCAGCTTTTAATTCTATACCTACAACATTATCCTTTTTGCCAAGTGCAATTAGTAATGATGATGATAAATAATAAGATGATACTATATTTTTTACTTCACCTTCTATTTTTACTTCTCTACCTATTTGGTCTGTTACTACAATTGATTCTTCTCCAGAATTTGTTTCACTTTTTTGATTATTAGCACAACCTGTTAGTATTGTTAATACCATAACTAATGCCATCATTGCACTAATAACTCTTTTTCTTAAATGTATCATATATTTCCCCTTTATTTGTTACGAATTTTTAAAAATAGCTTAGATAGATTTAGATATATTTTTATCTAAACCATATAATAAAATATCTTTTCTATTTTTATTATATTTAACTACTCTACATCACATTTTTATGACGCCGACAACCATTTTTTCGAGTTTAAGACATCTATAATATATACAAATAAATTATAGATGTCTTTTTTCTATTTTTCCTAATTCGTCTAAAAGAATAACTCTACCGTTATTTCTTTTTGCTCTTTTATTGTATATAAATATTACATACATGGGAACATCATTTAATAATATTATTTATTAAAATATGATTACTTGTAATCAGCTAATTATAAAACATTTTTAACCATATAAATTATTCAGAAACAGTTTCTACTTCTTCTTTATCTTTTGGTAATATTAAGTTAAACACTGTTGCTATTACAAATGTCATAATGATTCCGTTTTGAGCAAAAATTTGTGATACCCATTGTGGTAATTGTTCTAATGCTTGTGGTACATTACCTACACCTACACCAATACCGATTGCTAGTGCAACTATCATACCATTTCTACCATTTAAATTTAATTTTGTTAATGTTTGTAAACCACTAACAAAAATCATTGCAAACATTATTACTGCAGCACCACCTAATACTGATTGTGGCATTACTGATAATAATGCTGATAATTTAGGGATAAAACCTGCTAGTATTAAAAATACTGCACCTGTCATTATACAAAAACGATTTACTACTTTTGTTACTGCTACTAAACCAACATTTTGGCTAAATGATGTGTTTGGTAATACACCAAATATTGCAGCTATAAAACTACCTACACCATCTGCTAATACGCCACCTGTTAATTCTTTTTCTGTAGCTTCTCTATCTAATCCACCTCTAGCTATACCAGATACGTCACCAATTGTTTCTACTGTTGTAGCTATAAACATTATACCCATTGCTATAATAGCATCTAAATGGAATTCCATTTTTACTGGCATAATTTTTGGGAAACTAATCCATGCTGCTTCTTTTACTTGTGTAAAATCTACCATACCTAAGCATATTGCTACTATGTAACCTACTATGATACCTATTAATATAGATGATACACTGAAAAATCCTTTAGTATATTGTTTTAGGATAATTATTGTAACTATTACAATTGTACCAACTAATAGATGTTTTGGATCACCAAAATCTGCTGCACCACTACCACCTGCAAAATAGTTGATACCTACTGGTAATAATGATAAACCAATTGAAATAATTACTAAACTTGTTACTACTGGTGGGAATAATTTTCTTAAAGGTTTAATAAAGAAACCTAAAATAATTTCTAATATTGCACCTATTAAACTTGCCCCAATTATAGCTCCATATCCATATGAAGAACCAACAGCTTTTGCTGTTCCTATAAAACCAGAACTTGTTCCCATTACTACTGGTAATCTACTACCAACTTTCCAAATTGGATATAGTTGGATTAATGTAACTAAACCTGCAATAAACATAGAACTTTGAATTAATGTTGTTTTTAATGAAAGATCCATTTTTAACATACCACATATAATAATAAGTGGTGATACATTTCCTAAAAACATTGCTAAAACATGTTGTATTCCTAATGGAATAGCTTTGGTCAACGGCACTTTACCGTCTAATTGATAGATACTTCCTTCTTTATTCATTTTTGTACCCTCATTCTTTCCTTTTAAATTCTCCCAAAAACGTGGAGTCCGTATTATCAATATTATAAATCATAACAGCACAATTTAACGCTATGGCGCTGGTTGTCTTTAGGTTCGTCATAGCGTTTTTTATAATTTATAATTTGAAACAGAATTATTTTACCATAAAATTAACTATTTATCTACAATTTTACACTTTTTTATTGCATTTATATAAATTATATATTAATTTAATATATTTTTTACTATTATTTGCTACATAAATTTTATATATTGTTAATAATTTATTTTAATATATCTTTTTCTTATTTTATATAACACAAAAATTTATAATAAATAAAAAGGATTTCGTTTTAGAAATCCTTTTTATTTTTAATATATTATTTTCTCTAATATCTTATCGTCGTTATTATCCAATATTTTTACTTCTACATCAACATCATCTTCAAATACTCCAGAAAATATTTGATAATATGCCATCTCTCTTGCAACATTTTTCGCTGCTATTTCTTCTCCACTTCCATAGTATTTATCTTTATCTACCCAAAAAACCGCTTTTGTTAACTCTGAATTAAAATCAAACTTTTTAATAGTTTTATATGTTGTTGATTTTTGTATTGTTTTAAATCTAAATATTATACCTTCTTTAAATTCACTTACATAAGAATCATAATCTTTCTTGTTCATTGTATAACTTATTGACTCATCATCATTTAATTTAGATTCAATAAAACCACTTTGTATCTTTTCTGAAGTAAGTTCTCCAACTTCTCCTTCATATTGATATTCCTTTGGTAATTTTATTGTTACTAAATCACCATTTATTGTAACATTAGATTCTTTTGGTTTACTTTGTTCTTGCTTATTATTACTATCAACAACTTCAGATGTATTTTCTTGTGTTGTATTTTCTACAACTTTATCTGTTTGTGTAGCTTTTATACTTTTACAAGATATTAAAACTGTACTCAATATAAAAATTAGAACTATTATCCCATATATCTTTTTCATAACCATTCATTTTCCTATATATTAGTGTATTTGTGATATATCCTTTATGACTTCTCCAGCTATAATTAATCCCACTACAGACGGCACAAATGATATACTTGCAGGAACTTGTCTTTTTTGTGTAGCTCCTCTTTCTTCTATGCTAGTGGACTTACACATCTGATCATACACGCTTTGATCTTCTATTATTGGTTTTCTTGCCACTTCTTTTGAATAAACAACTTTTAATTTTTTTATTCTTCTTTTCTTTAGTTCATTTCTCATAACTCTAGCAAGTGGACAAACTGATGTTTTATATATATCTGATACTTCAAATTTTGTCGGATCAAGTTTATTTCCTGCACCCATACTGCTTATTATCTTAACACCTTTTTCACTCGCTCTTTGTACTAATTCTATTTTAGCGGAAACAGTATCAATAGCATCTACTATATAATCAAAATCTTCGACATTTACCATATCTGCATTTTCTTTTGTGTAAAACATTGCTTTATAGTGAACTATTGCATCTGGATTTATACTTAAAATCCTATCTTTCATCACTTCTACTTTATATTTTCCAACAGTATCGTGTGTTGCAATTAATTGTCTATTTATATTACTTACTGAAACTTTATCATCATCATATAAATAAAATTCACCTATTCCAGCTCTTGCAAGAGCTTCTACAGTATAAGAACCAACTCCACCAACTCCAAATATGGCTACTTTGGCATTCTTTAACTTTTCTACTCCTGCTTTTCCTAACAATAATTCTGTTCTAGAAAATTGATTTTCCATATATTATACCTCTTTTTTCTTTTTAAAAAGCCACTTTATATGTTATCATATTTTTTTTACATAATCAATAGATAAAAAACAAAAAAGACATCTACAAAAGTAGATGTCTTATCTTTGCTAATCAAGCACTATTATTCGCTTACATATGGTAATAAAGCGATGTGACGAGCACGTTTAATAGCTGTTGTTAAAGCACGTTGGTGACGAGCACATGTACCTGTTACACGTCTTGGAACGATTTTACCTCTTTCAGATAAATATCTTCTTAATTTAGCAACGTCTTTATAATCGATTGTAGAAACTTTATCTACACAAAATGCGCAAACTTTTCTGCGTGGACGTTTTGCACCACGGTTGTTTCTTTCTCTTTCCATGCTATAAGTCCCTCCTTACTTAAGGTATAATTCTAATATTATTAGAATGGTAAATCTTCATCATCTGTTTCAATTTCTTCATATTCATCAATGTTGCCAACAGAAAAACTTGTACCTTTTGCTGGTTCATCTATCTCTGCTGGTGCTGGAATATGCATATCGTTCAAAGCTCTGCTTGAACTATTTTTTGATTCTGCAAAATAAACCTGTTCTGCAACTACTTCAAAAGCAACTCTTTTATTGCCTTGTTTATCTTCATAACTTCTAGTTTGTATTGAACCTTCAACAACTACTAATTGTCCTTTTGTAAAATACCTACTAACAAAGTCTGCAGTTTGTCTCCATGCT
Organism: Oscillospiraceae bacterium; assembly: GCA_017887325.1. Taxonomy (GTDB): domain Bacteria; phylum Bacillota; class Clostridia; order Oscillospirales; family Ruminococcaceae; genus Massiliimalia. Next base: position 337,008 of record JAGHIE010000002.1, read on the forward strand.
ACAATATTGATGAAGTCTGTTACATCTCTATTGTAATTACGATTAACTGCTAAAGAAAATGTTGCAACAGAAACACCATTAGGTGTTTGTCTTAAATCTGGGTTAGCTGTTAGCCTTCCCATTAGGACTGCTTTATTCAACATAAAAAATCACTCCTAATTAGTCTTCTTTTGCAATAATCATAGAACGCATTACGCCATCTGTGATTTTGTAAACACGGTCAAGTTCAGCTGGGAATGAAGGAACACTTTTGAATGTGAACATTACATAGTAACCTTCGTGTTCGTAGTTAATAGCGTATGCTAATCTACGTTTACCCCATTCGTCAACAGATTCTAAAGTAGCGTTTTCAGAAATCATAGCTGTAAATTTTTCAATTGTAGCTTTGATACCTTCTTCACCTAATTTAGTACTTAAAACAAGAATTGACTCATAGTTTTGTTCTAATTTTGCCATTTACTAGCACCTCCTTCTGGACTCTGGCCCTATATCTCGTGTATAGGACAAGGATAACTATTACAGTATACCAATTTAATTATATTTTGTCAACAATTAAATCTATACAATTCCAAATACTAAAATCATTGATGCTATTAGTGATATTGCTAAATAACCTATCAACAATATAGGTATTAACTTTTTACATATACTACCCTTTTGATTTAGTTTTTCTACATATTGTTCTCTTGATAAATCTAATTTTTTTAACTTATTAATATTATTTCTACAATGTACTCTATATAATTTATTTGTTAATAATCCAGTTGCTAATACCAACACTAAATTTAAAATACTACAAATATTAGCTACCATTATCATAGAATTACTAGTAAACACTTTAGCATAGTCTAAATCTGGTTGTACTTGTAATAATAAAGTTCCTAATCTAACAAACCAAGATGGTAGTGACATCATTAAATTAATTATCAAAAGTATAGCACCCCATAAATACATTTTTCTATATAGGTAGTAGAATCCTCCAAAAATTGCTGATGATAAATTAAATGATACAACTTTTTCACCTAAACTCATTTTTTTAAATTTTGGTATAAAATATGATGTATTTTGTCCTATATAAATCGCCCAATCTTTTACTGGAATTTCATCTATCTCATCATCTGGATCTATACCACCAAAAGGATTATTATAAGGGTTGTATTCCATAAAATTAGGAGGTATATTGCTTTGTGTTTTCCATCCTGTATCATTATTAGATGTGTTTTTATCTTCTTCTGTATTATTTAAAATTGTTCCACATACCTCACAAAAAATACAACTAGGATCATTCAGTGTACCACATCTGCTACATCTTCTGCTTTCCATATTTTGTGTATGTTCCTCATACTTTTGTTTAGGATTTTCCCAAGATTTTCCTTGCTCATGCAAATCTTGGTATACACATTTTCCTTCTTTAAGTATACATTCTCTATGATAAGGAGCTCCACAATCCGGACATATTGCTATTACTTCTCCATTATCTAATGGCTTTCCACATATAGGACAATCTATCCCTTTGTATTTGTCCATAATAATTACCGCCTTTTTCTTTTTTAAATTAGTATATCATACCATTTATTAATATTCAAATCTATAATAGTAAATTTTTTATTTATTCATATTTATTGTTTTATTTAGACTTTAATGGTATAATAACTAAAATAAAATATATCAGAAAGGATATTAATATGCGAAAAAAAGAACGAGCTTTAATTGCTATAGAAGAACTTAAAAAATTATACCCAGAAGCTATTTGCTCTTTAACCTATAAACATCCATACGAACTATTAATAGCTGTAAGATTATCTGCTCAATGTACTGATGCTAGAGTTAATATTGTTACCGACGTACTATTTGATAAATATCGTTCATTAGATGATTTTGCAAATGCTAACTTAGAAGATGTTGAACAAATTGTTCGTCCTTGTGGGTTAGGTAAAACTAAAGCCAAAGATATAATAAGTTTATCTAAAGATTTAATAGAAAAATTTAATTATACTGTACCTGATAATATGGAAGATCTTCTATCTTTATCCGGTGTTGGAAGAAAAACAGCCAATTTGATTTTAGGCGATATATATCATAAACCATCAATAGTCACTGATACTCACTGCATTAGAATTTGTGGTAAAATAGGTTTAACCGATGGGAGTAAAAATCCTCTATCTGTCGAAAATCAACTTAGAAAAATTTTACCACCAGAAGAAAGTGGCGATTTTTGTCATAGACTTGTTTTATTTGGTAGAGAATATTGTGTTGCAAAAAGTCCTAAATGTGATATTTGTCCTTTAAAAATCTCTTGTTGTAAAAACCCTGTTAAATAAATAATTAGGTTATTTTTATCAAAAATAAACCTCAAAAATACTAAAAACAAAAAAGTATAAAAAATTAGTTTTCTTGTATATGATTATAAAAAACAACTTTATATATCTTAAAATACTATAAAAGGAGAATTTTTATGACAGAAAAAAGAAAAACAACCACATCAACAGAAGTAAAACGCAGATACAACGAAAAGGTTTATTCAAGAATAAACTTCTCTGCTCCTAAAGAACTTGTTGAAGAATTTAAAAACAAATGTTCTGAATTAGGTGTATCTCAAGCACAAGTTTTAAAAGATGCTATGAGTAGTTTTTTAGAAGAAAATAAGTAAAAAGGATAATGTTATGAGAATAATAGAAACAGATAGAAAATATAAACACTTCAAAGATAAATATTATAAAGTGCTTCATATAGCAAAACATTCAGAAACTGGTGAACTTTATGTTGTATATCAAGCATTATATGGCGATTACTCTATATATATTAGACCTTATGATATGTTTGCTTCAGAAGTTGATAGAAACAAATATCCTGATATTAAACAAAAATATAGATTTGAATTAGTAGACTAAAATAAATGAAAAGTCACCTCTAATATATCTTATTAGAGATGACTTTTCATTTAATATGATATTTATATTGTGTCTATTTTTTGGTATGTTATTATATTTATTATATCATAAATGCCATTTTAATTTGCCAGTTCTTAACTCGAATTAGTCTAATTTTATTATTTTTAAAGATATGTTGCATATTTAAATCATTTGTATTATCATATAGTTAATATATTAATAATTATTATATTAAAGAAAACCAAAAAATTACTTACTAGCAGAATAAAACCTAAAATAGTTAGATTACACACAAAAATATTTAATAAAATCATTGTGTATAAATAATTTTACTATTCAATGGTACCCTAGCTAGTTAGTTAAACTAATGAAGAAACAGACATTTTTACTCTAACATATATATTATATTTAAATAGAAAGAAAAAGATCCCTCTAAGTTGTACTTATAGATTATAAATCTACTCTCAAAAGATTTTACTACGACAAAGAAGCTAATATTGTTAAATTAGTAGCTAAAAATCTTGCTTATAAAACTATGGTATATAGTGGGGACCAATTAAATGAAATACGCATCCTTGGTAAAGCTGTTGCTTTTCAAAGTGATGTTGTATAATAAATTTATTTTTTTAAAGGAGAAATGGAAAATGTATTGCAAAAATTGTGGCGAAAAAATCAATAGTAGGTTCTGCAGTAAATGTGGAACAGATAATGGAGAGTTTTCAAATCAAACTAACGAACCAAAATCAAATTGGAACACTATATCAAGTGAAAACAAAATTAACGAAAATAATGTTTCATCTACTCCAGACATAACCAGTAAGCCTAAAAAACCAGTTTATAAAAAATGGTGGTTCTGGGTAATTATCGCTGTTTTAATTATTGGCGTTGGTGCAAATTTAGGTGAAAGTAAAGAAAATTCAAATAATGATAAACCTTCTACTTCACAAAGTAGTGATGCTTCAAAAGATGAGAATAATGCTCAAAAAGATGAAGCTAAACAAGAAGAAAGCAAAAAAGAAGAACCAAAAGAAGATTTATCTGCAGTTGCTAAAGAATATACTTTAACTGCTGGTAACTATACAGCTGGAGTTGATATACCAAGTGGTGTATGTGATGTTGTAGCTGTTTCAGGTACTGGTAATCTTATATCTTCAAATGTTTACAATGGTGGTGTAAACGAAATGTTTGGTATAGATGATGGAACTGGTATGTATAACGCTTCATTTAATGGATTAAAATTACCTAAAAATACAACTATATATACAAATGGTGACTTAGTTATTAAATTAACATTTAAAGAAGTTACTTCTAATTTCAAGGGTCGTACATACGACGAAAATGCAGCTGTTGAATTAAGTGCTGGTAATTATGTAGCAGGTACAGATTTCCCTGCTGGTGCTTACAAAATAGTGGCAGTTTCAGGTACTGGTAATATTAGTTCTTCAAATTTATATCAAGGTGGAGTTAATGAAGTTTTTGGAATTGATGATGGTTATGGTTTCTACAATAATCAATTTTTAAATGTTGAATTACCAAAAGATACTGAATTTTCAGTTAGTGGTAGTGTTGTTGTAAAATTAATTCCAGCAAAAAATAATTAATAAATAAACACACTAATAACCCAAATGACACAACAAAACAAGCCCAGTAGAAATACTGGGCATTAATTTTACAGAAAGGAGTATATTTATTAGATTAGCAAATGGATTTGGTAGTGTCCACAAGCACGAAAAAGCTAAACAAGAATATATTACAATAGGCTATTTTGCTACTAAACAAGAAGCTATGGATGCATTAGGTTATTATAATACAACTAAATATGTTATCAGTGATATAAAATTCTCTGAGTTGTATGATAGATGGAGTGAAGAACATTTTCAAAATATTGTTCCCTCAGCTGTTAGAACTTGGAAAAGTGATTATAATCACTCTACCCCACTACACAATATGAAAATGTCAGATATATGGAACAACCTACAATTTCCTTTTGTTGATATGGTGCTTATAGGAATATATACAGGATTTAGACCACAAGAACTTGCTATATTAGAACTTGATAATGTAGACTTAGATAACCAAACTATAAAAGGTGGTATAAAGACAAAAGAAAAAAGCCGATAAACTCAGTGTTTATCGGCAATTTTCGTTATATAATAATATTAAAATTATTTTTTCATAGCTTCTTCTACAGCAACTGCACAAGCAACAGTAGCACCAACCATTGGGTTGTTACCCATACCGATTAAGCCCATCATTTCTACGTGAGCAGGTACAGATGAAGAACCAGCAAATTGTGCGTCTGAGTGCATGCGACCCATAGTATCTGTCATACCATAAGAAGCAGGACCAGCAGCCATGTTATCTGGGTGTAATGTACGACCTGTACCACCACCAGAAGCAACTGAGAAGTATTTTTTACCTTGTTCGATACATTCTTTTTTATATGTTCCAGCAACTGGGTGTTGGAAACGAGTTGGGTTTGTAGAGTTACCTGTGATAGAAACGTCTACACCTTCTTTGTGCATGATAGCAACGCCTTCTGTTACATCATTAGCACCGTAGCAGTTAACTTTAGATCTTAAACCGTCAGAGTAAGATTTTCTGAAAACTTCTTTTACTTCGCCTGTTGCATAATCCATTTCTGTTTCAACGTATGTGAAACCATTGATTCTAGAAATGATTTGTGCAGCATCTTTACCTAAACCATTTAAGATAACTCTTAAAGGTTTTTTTCTAACTTTGTTAGCTTTTTCAGCGATACCGATAGCACCTTCAGCAGCAGCGAATGATTCGTGACCTGCTAAGAAAGCAAAACATTCTGTTTCTTCTTCTAATAACATTTTACCTAAGTTACCATGGCCTAAACCAACTTTTCTTTGGTCAGCAACAGAACCAGGAATACAGAAAGCTTGTAAACCTTCACCGATTGCAGCAGCAGCATCAGCAGCTCTTGTACAACCTTTTTTGATTGCGATAGCAACACCTACAACATATGCCCAACAAGCATTTTCAAAGCAAATTGGTTGAATTGCTTTTACTTGGTTGTAAATATCTAAACCAGCATCTTTTGTGATTTTTTCAGCTTCTTCGATAGAAGCAATACCATAACTATTTAAAACAGAAGTAATTTTATCAATTCTTCTTTCATAAGATTCAAATAAAGCCATTATACTAGTACCTCCTCAATTATTTTTCACGTGGGTCAATGATTTTAGCAGCATCTGCTACACGACCATATTGACCTTTAGCTTTTTCTAAAGCTGTGTTTGCATCGTCACCTTTTTTGATGAAGTCCATCATTTTACCAAAGTTTACAAATTGGTAACCAATGATTTCGTTGTCTTCATCTAATGCGATACCTGTTACATAACCTTCAGCCATTTCTAAGTAACGAGGACCTTTTTTAAGTGTACCATACATTGTACCTACTTGAGAACGTAAACCTTTACCTAAGTCTTCTAGACCAGCACCGATTGGTAAACCGTCTTCAGAGAAAGCACTTTGTGTTCTACCGTATACGATTTGTAAGAATAATTCTCTCATAGCTGTGTTGATAGCATCACAAACTAAGTCTGTGTTTAATGCTTCTAAAATTGTTCTGCCTGGTAAAATTTCAGATGCCATAGCAGCTGAGTGAGTCATACCTGAACAACCAACTGTTTCAACTAATGCTTCTTGAATAATACCTTCTTTAACGTTTAATGTTAATTTACATGTACCTTGTTGAGGTGCACACCATCCAACACCGTGTGTTAAACCAGAAATATCTGTAATTTGTTTTGCTTTAACCCATTTTGCTTCTTCTGGGATTGGTGCAGCGCCATGATTAACGCCTTGTGCAACTGGACACATTGCTTCTACTTCATGTGAATAAATCATTTGAATACTCCTTTCGGTTTTAATGTGTTAACTTTTTAACATTAACACAAACAACGCTTTATCATTGACAAAAAAACTTGTTTTCTGTTTTATGTCTCTCATTATTATACTTGTTTTTTGTTATTTTATCAAGTATTATTTTATTAAAAAATGGGATACAAAACTGTATCCCATTAAAATATCAACTTTTATTCTTCATCTAATGATATTTTTATATATTTTTTACCATACAAACTATTTATATAATAGAATATTTCTAGTGAAGATTTTACTAATACTAATAATAGTGTTATAACACTTAAAACTTTGAGAAATTTTTTAAATCCACTCATAAACTCAATCTCCTTTTTAATAATTACTACTATATAACTATTGTATCAGTATTTTTGAAAAAAACAATACAAATATTATTAATATTTTATCACAACCTACAAAACATATTTGCATTGTTTTAAGGTTGTTTAATTAATAAATATTTTTTTATATAAATTATTTTTATTTAATGTAATCATTAATAATAAGCCTAATGTATAACATACAACAAGTTCTCCTATAAAAACACTTGTAGCATTTACTATAAAAGCTTTTGTAAATACATCATTTCCATTAAATAAAACAGTTAACTCTGCTCCTACTATTAAAGCGTTTAATAGTACTGGTGGAAGTGGTACAAAAACATATTTTATCCAATTTTTACCACTTTTACCTATGTAATAAGAAATAATAGATGCTATTAATGTAGCAGATGACCCTACTATTGCATCTATGTACCCTGTTGGATTTAGTCCCATTAATGCTCCTATCAAATTTGATAAAATACATCCCAATGTTAAACCCGGTATTGCTAGTGGTGTAAACATTGGTAAGACTGTTAGCATTTCGCTAACCCTAAATTGTACCGGACCATAAGCAATCGGAGATATTGCCAATGTTATAACTGCATACAATGCACCTATCATGGCAATGTTAACCATTTTCTTGGTTTTGTTGTTTTTCATATTAAGTTTTCCTTCTTTCGTAGTTTTCTTTTAAGTCAGGAGGTTGCGACTGACTGTATTCTTTTCAAAATACGGTGACTATTTTATCATAATATAAAAAATTTGTCTATACATATATAGTTATGTTTTGTCTTTTATTGAAATTATAATATTTGTTTACTTTAAATATATATTTATCACATTTTTTGTAATATATGTTTTTTATGGTTAAAACTATTGCAAGATTATTCATTTTGTACTATACTATTATGGAGTTATTGTCAATTATTATACTATATTTTTATGATAACTTTTACCAATTTTTAGGTATTTAAATAAATTTTCGAGGTGGAAAAATGGGATTATTTGAAAAAGTATTTGGCTCATATTCAAAAAGAGAATTAAAGCACATTTATCCTATTAGAGATAAAGTTCTTGCTCTTGATGAACAATATACCAAAATGTCTGATAGTGAACTACAAAATCAAACTAATATTTTGAAAGAAAGACTTGCTAATGGTGAAACTTTAGATGATATTTTACCAGAAGCTTTTGCTACTTGTAGAGAAGCTGCTTGGCGTGTTTTAGGTTTAAAACATTTCCCTGTTCAAATTATTGGTGGTATTGTTTTACACCAAGGTCGTATCGCTGAAATGAGAACTGGTGAAGGTAAAACTTTGATGGCTACTCTTGCAGCTTATTTAAATGCTTTATCCGGAAAAGGTGTTCACATTATTACTGTAAACGATTATCTTGCTAAACGTGACTCTGAATGGATGGGTAAAGTTTTTAGATTCTTAGGCCTTTCTGTTGGTTTAGTTATACATGGTGTTAACAATCAACAAAAGAAAATGGCTTATAATGCTGATATCACTTATGGTACAAATAACGAATTTGGGTTTGACTATTTGAGAGATAACATGGTTATTTATAAAGAACAAAAAGTTCAAAGACCATTTAACTTTGCAATTGTCGACGAAATCGACTCTATTTTAATAGATGAAGCTAGAACTCCTCTTATCATTTCTGGTCAAGGCGATAAATCTACTGAACTTTATACTTTTGCTGACAGATTTGCTAAAACTTTAGTTCCTTATAAAGTTGTTGAAGTTGACGCTAAAGAAGAACAAGATGATATTGATGCTGATTACATCATTGATGAAAAAGCTAAAACAGCTACTTTAACCCCTAAAGGTGTTAAGAGAGCTGAACAATATTTCAACATTGACAACCTTATGGACGCTGAAAATATCACTTTACAACACCATATCAACCAAGCTATTAAAGCTTATGGTGTAATGCATAGAGATATTGACTATGTTGTTAAAGATGGTGAAGTTTTAATCGTAGACGAATTTACTGGTCGTATTATGATTGGCCGTCGTTATAATGATGGTTTACATCAAGCTATTGAAGCTAAAGAAAATGTTAAAGTTGCTAGAGAATCTAAAACTCTTGCTACAATTACTTTCCAAAACTTCTTTAGATTATATGCTAAACTTTCTGGTATGACAGGTACTGCTCTTACTGAAGAAAGTGAATTTAGAGAAATCTACAACTTAGATGTTATCGAAATTCCAACTAACAAACCAGTACAAAGAATTGACTATGAAGATGTTGTTTATAAAACTGAAAAAGCTAAATTCAATGCTGTTATTGAACAAATTATTGAATGTCATCAAAAAGGTCAACCTGTACTTGTTGGTACAGTTACTATCGATAAATCTGAATTGTTAAGTAAACTATTAAAACAAAAAGGTATTAAACATAACATATTAAATGCTAAGTTCCATGAACAAGAAGCACATATCGTTGCTCAAGCTGGTAAATTTGGTGCTGTTACTATTGCTACTAACATGGCTGGTCGTGGTACTGACATTAAACTTGGTGGTAATGCTGACTACTTAGCAAAAGACTTTATGAAGAAAAAAGGTTGTCCAGACCACATTTTAGCTGAAGCTGATGGTTTTGGTGATACTGATAATGAAGAAATCTTAATTGCTAGAAAAATTTATAAAGACTTATTAGAAAAATTCTCTAGCGTTATTAAAGAAGAAGAAAAGAAAGTTTTAGAAGCTGGTGGTTTATATATAATTGGTACAGAACGCCATGAATCCCGTCGTATCGATAACCAATTGCGTGGTCGTGCTGGTCGTCAAGGTGACCCTGGTGCTAGTAAGTTCTTCATTTCATTAGAAGATGATTTGATGCGTTTATTCGGTGGTGAAAGAATTCAAAATATCATGGATATGTTGAGAATTGAAGAAGACCAACCTATCGAAACTAAATCACTAACTAGAACTATCGAAAGTTCTCAAAGAAAAATTGAAGGTAGAAACTTTGCTATTCGTAAGAGCGTTTTACAATACGATGATGTTATGAATAAACAAAGAGAAATTATCTATACTCAAAGAGATATGGTTTTAGATGGTAAAGATGTTCACGGCTTTATCCTAAATATGATGGAAGAAATGGTTAGTGATATTGTTGATACTTATATCCCTGAAGGAGTTATCAAAGATGACTGGAACTTAGTAGGATTAAGAGATCACTTGTTAGGCTATTTAACAAAAGAAGATGATTTCAACTATACAGTGGAAGAATTAGATAAAGTTGAAAAATCAGATATTGTTAAAATCATTCTTGATAGAGCTAAAGAAAAATATGCTGAACGTGAAGAAATCATCGGTTCTGACCGTTTAAGAGAACTTGAAAGAGTTATTCTTCTAAAAGTTGTTGACCGTTATTGGATGGAACATATTGATAACATGGCTGAACTAAAACGTGGTATCCACTTACGTTCTTACGCACAAAAAAATCCTGTTGTTGAATATCAAATCGAAGGTTTTGATATGTTTGATGATATGATTGCTTGTATTAGAACTGATACTATCAAACTTCTTCTAACTTTAAAAGTTGAAGTTAATGACGAAATTAAAAGAGAACAAGTTGCAAAACCAATGAATGCTGTTCATGGTGATAGTGCTGATGGTGTTAAACAACAACCTGTTCATTCAGAAAAAATCGGCAGAAATGATCCTTGTCCTTGTGGTTCAGGTAAAAAATATAAAAACTGCTGTGGTAGCAACGAAGCTGAAATATAGAATAATAAAAAAGAGAAACTTTTATAGTTTCTCTTTTTTTATAAATAATATTTGTATTTATAGTCTTTTTATAGTATAATAAGGTGACAGCAAAATTTGTTTTATAACGAAAGGGGATATTTGTTATGAAAAACATTTGGCATGATATAAATCCAAAGAGAATTACACCTGAAGATTTTGTTTGTGTAATTGAAATTTCTAAAGGTAGTAAAAAGAAATATGAACTTGATAAAGAAACTGGTCTTATAATTTTAGACAGAATTCTTTATACTTCTACTCACTACCCTGCTAACTATGGATTTATTCCTAGAACATATGGTGATGACTTAGACCCATTAGATGTTTTGTTATTATGTTCAGAACCTATCGAACCTTTAACTTTAGTAAGATGCTATCCTATTGGTGTTATTTCTATGATTGATAACGGAAGAAATGACGAAAAAATTATAGCAATTCCTTTTAATGACCCTACTTACAATCACTATAAAAATATTGATGAGTTACCTAGACATATTTTTGACGAAATGTCTCACTTCTTCTCAGTTTATAAAGCTTTAGAAGGCAAAGAAACAGCAGTAAATGAAACTTCTGGCAGAGAAGATGCTATTAGAATTATTTCTAACTCTATAAATAGTTATGTTGAAAAATTTTGTAAATAAATAAAAACTTATCGCTTTTAGCGATAAGTTTTTTTATTTGTTTTTTAATTGTCTAATATCTTTTCCGACAAATTGTAGAGTCTTACATTGTCCCATCAATCTTGACAATACTCTATCTTCGTATCTATTTCTAATTTCTTGTAAATTTAAATTAGTGTTTACAATAATAGGTTTATCAAAATTTAATCTCGTATTTATTATATTATAAAATATTGATGAGTTAAATGATGTTTCATACTCTGCACCCAAGTCATCTAATATAAATAAATCTGCTTCTTTTATTATATCCATTGTACTTTCATTAGACTTAGATTTGCCAAAATTTTCATTTTGTATTCTTGTAAAATAATCTTGAGAAGAACCATATACAACTGTATAGCCTTTTTCTAATACTTTTTTAGCTATCGCCAAAGATAATAAAGTTTTGCCTAAACCTGTATTACCCAACATAACTATGCTAGGAGAATTAACTTTGAATGTATCTGCATATTGATAACAAAATCTATATATATTTGCCATATGTTGTCTATCTGTTATATTTCCCAAAGTGCTTTCTGTATTAGAATAATATGATGTATCAAACTCATTAAAATCGCATAGCTTTATTCCTGTATTTTTATTAAAGTCATCTGTTGCAATCTTTTTTATTATTTCGTATACACAAGAACATCTTTCACCGTTATATATTCCCGTATCATTACAAAGTTTACAAGTAAATTTTTCATCTAAATAATCTTCAGGATAACCATTTATTAGTAATTCATTTTTTATTTTTTGCTGAGTTTGTAAATTCTTATCTCTTATCTGGTATAACATACTACTTGAATCTTTTTTCTTTTCCAAAATCAATCTTGTTATATCTACCATGTCATTAGCTAAATCTCTTTCATATTTTCTAATTACAGGTATTTTTTCGTAAACTTCTAATCTTCTATCTTCTGCTTGAGTTTTTGCTATTTGTCGTCTTCTGTCTATGACGTTTTCTGCCTTCTCAAAAAGCTCTTTTTTATTCATTAAACATAACTCCTTAATCAAGTGTAGGTGTTTGTCTTAATTGTCTTTCATATTCATCTAAATCAAAAGAATGACTTTTATTAGATATATCTTTAGATTCATTTATCTTGTTTTTATATCCAAAATTTTCAGAATCTAATATATCATCTAAAGTTCTAAAACTTTTTTGATTCCAATTAGCTAGTATCGTATTAACATATGGAATAGTTGGTCTAACAACATATGTTTTTGCTTTTTCATAAGCCAAAGCCACTATGTCCTTGCCATATCTAAATTTATTGTACCATTTATCAATAAATTTTTGCTCGTTAGCTTTGAATGATAAATCACCCATATTAAATATTTCTCTAACTTGTTGTTCAAAAACAGATTGTTTTTCTTTATGTAACATATATTCTTCTGCTCTTGCACTGTTAGTTACACCCATATTATACCATGTCAAACATTCATTTTCTATAATTTTTATTCCTGTTTTTCCTTGCTTAACACAGTACCCTATTACCATTAATATTACATCTATAGGCAAATTGTAATCTTGATATATATGTTTTAGTATTTGAATATCTGTAGATGTCATTACTCTAGACAACATTCGTTGTGCACTATCAAACAAAAACTTCATCTGACTATCTACCATAACATTATTTTGTGGTTTTATTGTTTCTCCAGTCACTATATTAGGTGTTATTGTTCTTCCTATATTATTGTTTTCAATATCTTTTAACACACCTTTACTTATCCAAAAGCTTATAGCTTGTTTAACTGTTGTTTCTGGCAAATCAAGCAATTTTGATAATAAATTTATACCATATTCTTTATCAGAATTTTTAAATATCAACAAAATTACTTTTAAATAATCTCCATTTACCTCTTTTAAATTATTTTCTAAAATAATTGCAGGTACACTAAAATTCTCTTTATAATTTTCAAAATTTATTCTATAACTCAACATCTTCACCTGCCCTTACTTTTTCATTTTGATTTATTATATCACAATTTATCTTCTCAAACAACAATATTATATTACTATTTATTGTTGTATAATCTGTAATAACTCATCAACACTATTAACAATGTAATCAGGGTTTTCTTTTTCAATAACTTCTCTATCTCTATATCCCCATGTAACCCCTACTGATATAACATTAGCATTTTTTGCTGTTTTTATATCCACATCACTATCTCCTACGTACATTACTTCTGTATCTAATACACCTAGTTTTTGTTGATATTCTTTAAATTGTTTTGCATCTGGTTTTTTGTCATAACTATCACATTGACCCAAAACAGCATAAAAAGTGAATTCACCCAATAAAGTATCTATAATAGCTCTTACAAATTCAGCTGGTTTATTTGAGTATATTATTGCTTTTATATCATTTTCTTCTAATTTTTTTAATAAAGGTTTTATTCCATCGTATATAACAGACTTATCACAAAAATGTTTAGAATAATATTCATCAAATAATTCTTTTAATCTTTTCAATTTATTTTCATCATCAGTTATACCAGAAGCTCTTTGCAACAATAAATATACTCCGTCGCCTATAAATCTTTGTACTTCTTCTATACTTCTTTTTGGTAAATTTTCTTTTTCTAAAGCATAATTTATTGCACTTGCTAAATCTTCCAAAGAATTTAACACTGTACCGTCTAAATCAAATCCTACTAATTTTATCAATTAAATCCCTCTTTACTAGCAAAAATTAAGGTGTAGAAAAACTACACCTTAACTCTTATTTTATATTTCTATTAAAAATCAAAAGCATTATGTATTGCAACCATTGCTCTTTTGCCTTTTTCTTTATCTATTAATACAGAAATTTTAATTTCACTTGTTGAAATCATTCTAATGTTGATATCAGCTTCGAATAATGCTTCGAACATTTTTGCTGCAACTCCTGGATTTGATTGCATACCAGCTCCAACAATTGATACTTTACATACATTATCATCAGCGTTAATGTCTTGAATTTTTAATAAGTCTTTTACATCTTCTAAACATTTAATTGCTGTTTCTTTTTGTGACAATGGCACTGTAAAACTAATGTCTTTTTTATTATCTCTTCCAATTGATTGTAAAATAATATCTACATTTACTTTACTTTTAGCTAACATTGAAAATAGTCTAAATGCAATTCCAGGTTCATCTGGTAATCCTATTGCAGCAATTCTTGCTACATCATTATCACAAGCTACCCCTTTAATCAACATTTTTTCCATTTTAGTAACCTCCTTAACCTTTGTACCAGGTTTATCTTCTAAACTTGATAATACTTCTAAATTAACATTATATTTTTTTGCCATTTCAACTGAACGATTATGTAAAACTTGTGCCCCCAAAGATGCTAATTCTAACATTTCATCAAAAGATATTTCGTCCAATTTTACTGCGTCTTTTACTACTCTTGGGTCTGCTGTGTAAACACCGTCTACATCTGTGTATATTTGACATAAATCAGCATGTAATGCTGCTGCTAATGCAACTGCACTTGTATCAGAACCACCTCTACCTAAAGTAGTAATATCATCATATCTATTTAAGCCTTGGAAACCTGCTACAATTACGATATTTCTCTTATCTAATTCTAAGTTTAATCTTTCTTTATCTATCTTTCTTATTCTAGCATTTCCATGGTTTGAATTTGTAACAAAACCTGCTTGCCATCCTGTTAAAGATATTACTGGAAATCCTAATTTTTCAATAGCCATTGCTAACAATGATATAGAAATTTGTTCGCCTGTAGATAATAAAACATCCATTTCTCTTTTTGATGGATTAGGATTTATTTCTGCAGCCTTTTCTATTAAGTCGTCAGTAGTATCACCTTGAGCTGAAACTACTACAACTACATTATTTCCTTTTGAATATGTTTCTGTTACTATTCTTGCAACATTAAATATTCTTTCTGCATCTTTTACAGATGTCCCTCCAAATTTTTGGACTATTAATCCCATTTCCCTTTACCTCCAATTTAAAATATCAAATTAGCATTCACATTATAGTATATGATAAATTTTACAAAAAAGCAATAATATTATCTTAAAAAACTACTCTAGCACCACTATTATCTATGGATAATTTATATATTTTCCAATCACTAAGTCCTATTGTGTCTAAAAATGTTCTCATTTCGCTTTCAAATAATTTATTTTCTGCACTAACAATAGACATGATTGTTGGTCCTGCTCCGCTGATATATGTTCCATAAGAACCTAAATCATACGCTTTATCAAAAACTTTGTCTGCATTAGGAATTAATTTCATTCTATATGGTTGATGTAATTTATCATTAACTGCTACTCTTATATTTTCAAATTTTCCTTGTAATAAAGAAGAAGAAAATAACGCAGCTCTTGATAAATTAAATCTTGCGTCCATATGTGATACTGTTTCTGGCAAAGCATTTCTAGCCATTGATGTACTTAATTCAAATGACGGTACAACTGCATAAAAGTTTAAATGTCTATAAATTTCTTGTTTAACCCAATATACATTTCCATTTTCACATACAGCTGTAACTATACCGCCCAGTAATGCTGGTGTTGTATTGTCTGGATGTCCTTCTAACTTAGATGCTATATTTACAAGTTCATCTGTGTTAAATGGTGTTCCAAGCATTATATTTGCTCCATATATCCCAGCTATAATACAAGCTGAACTACTTCCTAATCCTCTTGTCATAGGTATGTTGTTTTCTTGTATTATTTTTAACCCCTCTAGCTTTTTACCACATTCATTAAATAAATATTCTGCTGAAGAATATATTAAATTATCTTTTCCTGTTGGTACAACACTACCATCACTAGAACTTATTAAAACTTCATCACTTTGTTCTAATGAAACATAATTATATAAATTAACTGCTAATCCTAAGGAGTCAAAGCCTGCTCCTAAATTTGCACTTGTTGCCGGTATTTGTATTTTTAGCATTTATATCTACCTCTCATTAAATCTAACAATCTAACACTTTTATTACACTGATTATTTCTGCACCTTTATCTTCTAAAAGCTTAATCTTATCTGATAAATCTTTTTCTTTTATCAAATCTGTTATAAATGCTATTTCTTTTAATTTTTCATTATCTATAAATTTAACTTGTCCAAATATATCTTCAACCATTTCTTTGGATATATCTGTTCCTTTTATTCTTAAAAAGTTCTTTGCAACAACTTCAGAATAATCTATAACATAATTTTCATCTGTATCTTCCCATGATAGTGTTGCTGTTGTTTTATCAGCATTTGCTACATTTATTATGTCAGCTACAACTGCACTTGCTGTTGGTAATTTTCCAGCTCCCCTACCATAAAAAACAACATCTCCTAAAGCGTTGCCTCTCACTAAAATTCCGTTAAATACATCTTCTATACTTGATAGCCTACTTTTATTATCTACCATAGCTGGTGTTACAAAACATTCTATCTTATCAGAGTTTTCTAATGTTTTTGCTGTTCCTATTAATTTTATTACGCTATTATTTAAATTTGCATATTCTACATCTTCTAATGTTATTTTACTTATTCCAATTATATTTACTTGTTCTGGATAAATATGCTTACCATAAGCTAATGAAGCTAAGATACAAATTTTTCTGCATGAATCATGTCCATCTATATCTGCACTAGGATTTCTTTCAGCATATCCTAAATCTTGCGCTTGTTTTAATGCTGTATCAAAATCCATATTTTCTTTAATCATTTTTGTCAACACATAGTTTGTTGTACCGTTCAAAATTCCAGAAATTTGTTTTATCTTATTTGCTGATAAACATAAGTGTAATGGTCTTATTATTGGAATACCTCCACCCACACTTGCTTCAAAATAAAAATTAACATTATTTTCTTTTGCTAATTTTAAAAGCTTTGCACCTTTTTGTGCCACTAATTCTTTATTTGAAGTTACAACACTCTTTTTATTTTCCAACGCTCTTTTTACAAACTCATACGCTGGATGTACTCCACCCATAACTTCTACCACTATTGATATTTCTTCATCATTTACTATCTCATCATAGTCTTTTGTAAATTTATCTTTATATGGTACATCAAATTCTCTTAAATCAAGTATTTTCTTTACAAATATAGGTTCAGATGTGCTTTTGTTTATGAACTCTCCATTTGTATTAAATAATTCAACTACACCAGAACCTACAACTCCGTGTCCTAAAACTGCTATATTTATCATTGCTATCCCCTCTTTATTATCCTAACTAAATACGCTTAAATTCTACAACGCCATCTAACTCATCAAAATCAGATTTCATTTTACTTAAATCTGTTTTATCTTCATATATTCTTATTGTAATAGTAGCATCTGCTGCCCCATCAATAGGTATATTCTGATTTACTGTTAATACATTGGCATTATGTCTATACAATAATGATAAAACAGATGATAATACCCCTGGTTCATCACTTAATTTTAAATATAATGTAATTGTTTTCGCTCCATATTTATCTTCATAAAAAAATACGCTATCTTTATATTTATAAAAAGCACTTCGCGAAACATCAACTATTTTACAGGCTTCCGAAGAATTTTTAGCAATTCCTTTCGATAATAACTTTTTTGCCTCTAAAACTTTTAAAAACACTACCGGAATAACATTTGAATCAACTAAAATCAATTGAGATTCTTTCTTCATTCTGTACACCACCTAGAAACAAATGTATATGCAATGAATACAATATAACACATTCTTATACTTAAGTACAACTCTAAATATATTTAATTTTAAACAATATTAGAGTTTGTACTATATTATATCCGTTTTTCTTCGATTTTCTTAATTTTATTCAGTTTTTTAAATATTTTGTATAAATATTTAAAAATTAAGCTTTAATATAAATATTCTGTCATTTATTATACCATATATTTTTATAAAACGCTACACCTTATCTTCAAACTTATTTGTTATTACTATAACTTTTTTTGACAAACACACCAACGCAATCAAATTTGGTATTGCCATAAACCCATTCATTGTATCACTTATACCCCAAACTAAATCTAACTGCATAATTGCTCCAACTATTATCAAAATAATATATACAAATCTATATATCAATGTTGCATTTTTACTTTTTTTGAAAATATACTCTATACTTTTCTCCCCATAGTAGCACCAACCTATTAATGTAGCGAATGCAAATAAACTAATTGATATTGATAATATTAAAAATGCACTATCACCAAATACTTTTGAAAAAGCAATTGTAGTCAAGTTTGCACCATTTAATCCATCATCTAATACTCCAGTTGTTATTATCACTAATGCTGTCAAAGTGCACATAACAATAGTATCAAAAAACACCTCAAATATACCCCACAAACCTTGATGCACTTCTGTTTTTGCATTACTAGCAGAGTGTGCTATTGGCGCTGAACCTAATCCAGCTTCATTTGAAAATACTCCTCTTGAAAATCCATATTGTATAGATTTCATAATACCATATCCCAAAACTCCACTTCCTGCTGATTTTATATTAAAAGCTTCTTTTAATATTTCATTAAAGGCATATGGTATTTTTTCTATATTTACAAAAACTACTATCAATGAACCTATAATATATAAAATACCAAACACTGGAATTATTGTGGCTGTAACATTTGATATTCTTTTTACTCCTCCTATTATCACTAAACCAACTATTAATGAGACTACTATTCCTACTACGAGTTTATCTATTCCAAATGCTGTATTTAAACTTTCAGACATAGAATTTATTTGAGTCATATTACCTATTCCAAAACCTGCTAATGCACAAAATATAGAAAATAAGACTGCTAACCATTTTAATCCCAATCCTTTTTCTATATAGTACATAGGTCCACCAACTATTTCTCCTTTATCATTTTTTTGTCTGTAATGTAAAGCTAAAACTATTTCTGCGTACTTTGTCATCATTCCAAAAAAAGAACTTACCCACATCCAAAAAACTGCTCCAACGCCTCCTGCTACTAATGCTGTTGAAACTCCTACTATATTTCCTGTACCGATTGTTCCTGCAAGTGCTGTTGTTGCAGATTTAAATGGGGATATACCCTCCTTATTTTTTTGATTTTTATCAAACATATTTCCTATAGTTTCTTTCATCACAAATTTAAATTTTCTAATTTGGAAAAATCTCAATCTAACAGTAAAATATACACCTATACTAATCATTAGTATAAGCATCATTGGACCCCAAACTACTGAATTTAATACTCCATTTACTCTTTCCAACCAACAACTAAACTTTTCTAAAAACATAATATTTAATATCCCCTATCATTTAGTAAATAAAAAAGGTTAATTTAAAAATAAATTATTATCTCTAAATTAACCTTACGATATTAAATATTATGTTTTATATATAGCTTTTATGTGCTTATCTTTAAAATAATGTTATTTGTGATGTTTCTGGCAATCCATCTAATGAACCCATTTCTGTTAATGCTTCTATTACTGTTTTTGATGCACCTGCTCTTGTTTTTATTTCATCTATTGATATATATTCTCCTTGTTGTCCTGCTTTATATAAGTTTTCTGCAGCTGCTTCTCCTATACCTTTTAAAGATGAGAATGGTAGTCTTATTTTACCATTTTCTATTAAATATTTCTTTGAATGTGATAAATATAAATCTATCGGTAAAAACTCAAATCCTCTGCATATTACTTCATTTATAATAAGCAAGATATTTAACTCGTCATCTTCTTTAGTTGTTCTGTCATTGCCTTTATGTAATAACTCTTCTAATCTTCTCTTTACACTTGCTTTTCCTTCAACAGCTTCAATAGCGTCAAAGTCACCGTTTCTTACAGTGAAATATGCAGCGTAAAATTCTAAAGGATAATGAACTTTATACCAACCTAATCTTACAGCAGCTATATCATATGCTGCAGCATGGGCTTTAGGGAACATATATTTAATTTTCATACAACTATCAATATACCACTCAGGTACACCATTTTCTCTCATGGCTTTTAAATGGTCTTCATTTAGTAATTTTTTAGCATTACCTTTACGAGTAATCTCCATTATTTTAAATGCCATATCTGGATCTAATCCTTTTTGTATCAAGTAAACCATGATACTGTCACGAGTTCCTATAACTTCACTAATTGTACAAGTTCCATTTTTAATTAAATCTTGAGCATTTCCTAACCATACATCAGTACCATGTGATAGTCCTGAAATTTGTAGTAAATCAGAAAAATTCTTAGGTTGTGCATCTATAAGCATTTGTCTTACAAACGGAGTCCCCATTTCTGGTAGTCCAAAAGTACCTGTTTCACTATATATATCCTCTGGTGTAACTCCCAAAGGCTCTGTAGATGTAAATAGTTTATATACTTCTGGGTCATTCATTGGAACATCTAGTACGCTTACACCTGTTAAGTCTTCTATATGCTTAAAGTGAGTTGGTCCTACATGTCCTAATTCGTCAAGTTTTAGTATTGTATCATGCAAACTCTTGAAGTCAAAGTGTGTTGTTATCATTCCAGAATTTACATCATCTGCTGGGTGCTGTACTGCTGTAAAATCATAAACTTCATAGTTAGACGGAATAACAACCATTCCCCCTGGATGTTGTCCTGTACTTCTTTTTACTCCAGTACATCCTATTGATAATCTGTTTTCTTCTGCTTTATGTACAACTTTGCCCTCTTGTTCTAGATATTTCATAACAAAGCCGTATGCCGTTTTATCTGCAACAGTACCTATTGTACCAGCTTTAAACACAAAGTCTTTACCGAATAATTCCTCAGTATATCTATGTGCTTGTGATTGATATTCATCGGCAAAGTTTAAGTCTATATCAGGAGCTTTATCCCCTTTAAATCCTAAGAAAGTTTCGAACGGTATATCATGTCCGTCACCTATCATAGGTTCACCACATTTTGGACAATTTTTATCTGGTAAATCAAATCCAGAACCAACACTACCATCTGTGAAAAATTCACTATATTTACATTTTTTACATCTATAGTGTGGAGGTAGTGGATTAACCTCTGATATACCACCCATTGATGCTGCAAAAGATGACCCAACTGATCCCCTAGAACCAACTTGATATCCGTCTTCAACAGATTTGTGTACCAATTTTTGTGCTATCATATAAAGTACTGCAAACCCATGTTTTATGATAGAAGTAAGTTCTCTTTCAAGCCTTTTTTCTACTAATTCTGGTAATGGATTACCATATAGTTCATATGCCCTCTTATAACAAATACTTTGTAATTCTTCTTCAGAACCTTCAATATTAGGTGTAAATGTTCCTAAAGGGAATGCTCTGATGTCTTTGTCTACCATATCAGCTATTTTATTTGTATTTGTAATTACTACTTCATACGCTTTTTCTTCACCTAAATAAGAAAATTCTTCTAACATTTCGTCAGTTGTTCTTAAATATAATGGTGGTTGATTTGCATAATCTTTATATTTCATACCTGCCATTAATATTTCTCTGAATATACTATCTGATTTATTTAGAAAATGAGCGTCACAAGTTGCAACAACTGGTTTATTTAATTCTTCACCGAGTTTTACAATCTTTTTGTTAAATTCTATGATATCATCCATGCTTGATACCATTTTTTCTCTAACCATATATTCATTATTATATATTGGTTGTATTTCTAAATAATCATAAAAATCAGCTATTTCTTTTATCTCTTCCCAAGATTTATCTGCAACAATAGCTCTGTAAAGTTCACCAGCTTCACAAGCACTACCTATAATCAAACCTTCTCTGTGCTTAATCAATTCACTTCTTGGTATTCTAGGTTTTCTAAAGAAATATTTTAAATGTGCATATGAAACCAATTTATATAAATTTTTTAGACCTGTATTATTTTTTACAAGTATTATTTGGTGGTATGTTTTTTGCTTTTTAACATCTACTCCACCTAAATGAGTATTTATATCTTGTACATTTTCTACACCATACTCATTTTTCATTTTTTCTACAAGCTTTATAAATATTTTTGCTAACACGTCAGCATCATCACAAGCTCTATGATGATTAAATTCTCCAACTTGTAGATGTTTTGCAACTATATCCAATTTATGTTTTTTAAGCTCTGGTAATACATTTCTACATATTTTTACTGTATCTATTGAAGTAAACTCTTTATCTATTTCAAGTCTTCTCAAAGCACTTTCAATAAAACTCATATCAAATGGAGCATTATGTGCAACAAGTGGGCAATCTCCTGCAAATTTTAAAAATTCTTCTAGTGCTTCTCTTTCACTTGGTGCATCTTTTACCATTTCATCTGTTATACCAGTTAACTTTACAATATTTGGAGGAATTGGTTTTTCTGGATTTACAAAAGTATTAAATGATTCTAAGATTTTTCCATCTTTTATTCTCACAGCACCTATTTCTGTAAGTCTTTCAGATGAAGCATTAAGACCTGTTGTTTCTGTATCAAATATTATAAATTCACCGTCTACACTACGATTATCTTTACCAACGACAAAATCTGCTCTATCATCAACAAAATACGCTTCTACACCATATATAACCTTAAAATCTCCACCACTTTTTCTTATATCATCAACTGTTTGCATTGCTTTTGGAAAAGCTTGTAAAACACCATGGTCTGTTATCGCTACTGCTTTATGACCCCACTCATATGCAGTTTTTACCAAAGTTTTAGCCGGAGTTACTGCATCCATAGATGATATATCTGTATGCATATGTAACTCAACTCTTTTTTCTTTTGCTGTATCTTTTCTACCTTCTTTATTAAACACAACTATTGATTTTGCATCAATAACAACTTCTTTACTGTATTTATCATTTATAGGTATGCCAGATACTAATATTCCACAACCCACTTTTATCTTTTCAAAGTTTTCTTTGTACTCTATTTTATCAAAGATTTTTAAAGTATTCGAACCAGTATAGTCTGTAAAATCTGCATTAACTATTATATATTCACCTGTTTTAGTTTCTTTAAATTCTAATGCAAAAACTTCTCCCCAAACAACACATCTACCAGTTTCTACAGATACTTGAGATAAGCTTATTGGTTTTTCTTTTATCTCATCACCTAAAATTAACTCGCTATTTTTACATTTAAAAGGTAAATTATCAATAGCTACTTCTACAATTTTATGTGATGGAGTATTTCTTTTCCACTTTTTCTTATCTTTATTTTCTGGTTTTGGTTTTTCTTTTGGTTGAACTGGTGCTGGTGGTACATAATTTACTGGTTCTAATTCTGGTATTAATTGTTCTGCTTCTTCTCTGCTTAATTCTATTTTGCCAGTAAATTCAACATATACATTTAAAGAAAATTCATCATGTATCAACTGAGATATCGCTTTTTTTATACCTGCTTTTTCAAGTATAATTCCTCCACCTTTTGTAAGCTCTATTGTTAAAACCTTATCTTTATATTCTATTTTACTATCATCAAAATACCCATTCAATACGCTATATGTTTTCTTTAACTCGCAAATCATCTGTGGAAAATATTCCACACTAAATAGTGTAGGTAAATATTTAGGATATATTTTGAATTTATTAAATTTACATTGTTCTTTTATCTCTGCTTCTAAAGAGTATAGCGTTTGCTTATCAACTATATCCTCAAACTTTATAGTTGCAAAAAGTTCCTTATATTCTTTATCTACAGATAATCTTAATATTTCTCCACTATCTAATAAACTTTCGTATTTATCTTTATTTACTAAGTATTTTAAAAATAAATCCTTTGCTGTATTGCTCATTATTTCTCCTTAAAACTACATCATTTCAATTTCTTTTAGCAATTCATCAACTATATCTTCTTCTTTTATTTTTCTTAATATTTCACCTTTTTTGAAAAGAACTGCACAGCCATCTCCACCAGCTATACCAATATCAGCTTCTCTTGCTTCTCCAGGTCCATTTACTACACAACCCATAACTGCAACTTTTATATTCTTTTTGCAATCAGCTAGTGCTTTTTCTACTTTTTCTGCTAAATCTATTAACTGAATTTTTGTTCTTCCACAAGTTGGGCAAGATATAAATTGTACGCCATCTTTATTTTTTCCAATAGCTTTTAATATGTCTTTTGCTGCATAAATTTCTTTTACAGGGTCTGCTGTTAGAGACACTCTAATAGTATCACCAATACCTTTTAATAGTAAGCTTCCTATTCCGATTGATGATTTTATTATACCCATTCTCTCTGTACCTGCTTCTGTTACACCTAAATGTAGTGGGTAGTTACATTTAGTAGCAAGTTGTTCATATGCCTCAACCATTAATGGTACATTAGAAGATTTTATAGAAATTACTATATCATCAAAATCATATTTTTCCAATAAACTTGTATGATACAAAGCACTTTCTACTAATGCCTCTGGAGTAACTTTTCCATATTTTGCTAAAATATTCTTTTCTAAACTTCCTGAGTTTACTCCTATTCTTATTGGAATACCTTTATTTTTACAAGCTACTGCAACTTTCTTTACGTTTTCTTCACTGCCTATATTACCTGGATTGATTCTTATTTTATCAATACCACTATCTATACAAGCTAATGCTAATCTATAATCAAAATGTATATCTGCTACTAATGGAATACTAATATTTTCTTTGATTTTTTCCACTAATTTTACAGCTTCCATATTTGGTATCGCAACTCTTACTATTTCACAACCTGCTTTTTCTAATTCTATTGCTTGTGCAATATTTCCTTCTATGTCTGTATCTTTTTTATTTAACATTGATTGAATATATATATTTCCATTACCAAATGTTAAATCGTTTAGTTTTACTTTTTTAACATCTCTCATATCTTTTCTCCTATTTTAAAATAGATTATATATGTCTTTTAATGTAACAACTAACATTAATCCTAACAATAAAACTATTCCTACAAAATGAATATATCCCTCATACTTTTTGTTTATTGGTCTTCTAAATATCATTTCAATTAGTATAAAGAATATTCTTCCTCCATCTAATGCCGGTATAGGTAATAAATTAAAAATACCTATATTTATTGTTAAGAATGCTATCAGCAATAATACTGAGCTTAATCCATATTGAATAGCTTGCCCTACTGCTTCTCCTACTCCAACTGGTCCAGATAATTGGTCAAAACCAACTTTACCTGTTATCAAGTCTATAAATGAAAACCATATCATTCTTCCCAATGAAACTGAATATCTAAAAGAATAATCTAACGTATTAATTATATTATTTTTCTTACCTGCTACTAAAAAATCTATAT
Organism: Oscillospiraceae bacterium; assembly: GCA_017887325.1. GTDB lineage: Bacteria > Bacillota > Clostridia > Oscillospirales > Ruminococcaceae > Massiliimalia. The sequence continues at coordinate 362,759 of JAGHIE010000002.1, forward strand.
ATAATTGCTCTTTTTCAGAATTTTCTACTTTTTCAGTTTTAAATTCAACATCATTTAATTGTACTTTTTTACCATCTCTTTCTACTACAAAATCAATTTTAGAACTACTACTGCTCAAAATTTGATTTACTATGTCAGACTCAACAAAAATACTTCTACCATTTATTTTTTTAATTGTATCTCCAACTTGTAATCCACTATCTTGAGATATACTATTTTCTCTAAATTGTGCTATTGTATTTGTTGCAACACTATCTTTTGGTGCTATAATACATATCACTAATATTAAACCTAATAATAGATTCAAAATAGCTCCAGCTGAAACAATGATAAATCTTTTCCATGCTTTTTGATTACAAAATGCTCTTGGATTATCAGACTCATCATCTTCACCTTCCATACTAACATATCCACCTATTGGAAGTGCTCTTATTGAATAATCTGTTTCCTTTCCCTTTTTTTGAAAAAGTTTTGGTCCCATACCTATTGAAAATTCATTTACTTGTACTTTAAACATCTTTGCTGTTATAAAATGCCCAAACTCGTGTATTAAGATAATTGCTATAAACATTAATATTGTTATAATTGCTGTTTGCATAGTCTTTTGCCACCTGCTTTATTAATTATTTAACTTGAGATAATACATATTCTCTTGCTATCTTATCTGTATTTATTATGTCTTCAACTGTAAAATTATGCTTGTTTTCTATTAAATTTAATGAATTATATACTATATTTCCTATATCTACAAAAGATATTTTACCTTCCAAAAATAAAGCAACAGCTTGTTCATTTGCTCCATTTACAACAGTTGGCATCAATCCACCCATTTTTATAGCTTCTATGCAAGCTTTTAAACATACAAAAGTTTCTACATCTGGTTTATAAAAAGTAAGCTTTCCATAATCAAAAATTGATAACTCTTTGCATGGACAAGGATATCTATTAGGATATGTCAATGCGTATTGAATAGGAATTTTCATGTCTGGAACACCTAGTTGTGCTATGACTGAATTATCTTCATATTCAACTGCTGAATGAATTACACTTTCTCTGTGAACAACTATTTCAACTTGTGTTGGGTCTAAATTAAATAACCATACTGCTTCTATTAATTCTAATCCTTTATTCATTAGTGTAGCAGAGTCTATAGTTATTTTTTGTCCCATGCTCCAGTTTGGGTGTGCTAGTGCATCTGCTTTTGTTACTTTCTTTAAATCATCTAGTGTTTTTCCAAAGAATGGTCCACCAGATGCTGTTAACCATATTTTCTTTATTTTATTACATTCATTACCTTGTAATGCTTGGAATATTGCTGAATGCTCACTATCAACTGGATATATATTAACACCATTTTCTTTAGCTGTTTGTATAACTATTTGTCCACCTGTAACTAATGTTTCTTTATTAGCTAATGCAACATCTTTTTTTGCTTTTAATGCTTCCAATGTTGGAACTAATCCTATCATACCTACAACAGAATTTAAAACTATATTTGCTTCTTCCATTTTTGCTAACTGACAAAGTCCTTCCATACCTGCTAAAACTTCAACTTCTAAATCTGCTATATTTTTTCTTAATTCTTCAGCTTTTTGCTCATTATATACACAAACTTTTCTAGGTTTAAATTCTCTTATTTGTTTTTCTAATAATTCTACATTACTATGTGCTGACAATCCACAAACTTTAAAATTATGTGCTCTACAAACATCTAATGCTTGTGTTCCTATAGAACCTGTACAACCTAATATACTAATAATTTTATCCATATTCTTTTATACCTCCATATATAAAAATTAAAGCGAGGTCGAAATTTTAGCTTCAACCTCGCTCTTAGCTTTATTTTTAAATTACTTTAATAACTGGAAATGCTTGAAGCACTATATATAAAAACGGAGCTATAAACAATATACTATCAAAACGATCTAATATTCCTCCGTGACCTGGCATTATATGTCCAAAGTCTTTTATTTCACATTGGCGTTTTATAATTGATGTTGTTAAATCTCCTAATATTCCAACTATTGAACCTACAAATGAAAGTATTAATAATGCAGCTAATTGTACTTGCAATTGTATGTCTCCTTTTGAAACTACATCTGCATATATATATGTAAATGCTATATTCACTATAATACAGAAGAATATACCACCTATAGCACCTTCTATTGTCTTTTTAGGACTTATTGTTGGTGCTAATTTATGTCTACCAAATAATAAACCTGTGAAATATGCTCCTGTATCTGAAATCCATGCACACAAGAATATCATTATTATAGAATGTAATGCTGTTTGTGTTTGAATTTCTCTTACAAATACAATTGATGAAAATGCATATGGTACTAAGAAAGCACAAGTAAACGAAATTGCAATTTCTTCAAATTTTAATGTGGAATGTTTTGCAAATAATATCACAATTAAAATAACTATATACGCCATTACTATTACTGTAAACATTTCTTTCAAAACACCCATTTGAGTAAATGGAACAACTCCTGCAAATAACATACTAGTTATCAATAACGCAGGATTTTTTACATATTTTGTTGTGTGTAATATTTCATATACTGCAATAATGCTTATTGCAGAAATAGCTATATTTAATGCTATTGTATTGTAAAAAAAGAATACTATCAAAACAATAGGCATACCTATAATAGCTGTCAAAATTCTAGACTTCATCTATAAAATCTCCATTCTAAAAGTTTTTAATGGCTTTTATATACCACCAAATCTTCTATTTCTTTTTTGATATTCTTCTAAAGCTTTATCCATACTCTTTTCGTTAAAATCTGGCCACAAAATGTTATCCATAAAAACACATTCTGCATATGCTGATTGCCATATTAAAAAGTTTGATAATCTATATTCTCCACTAGGTCTAATTATTAAATCAACGTCTGGTTGACCTTTTGTGTATAAATAATCTGCAAACATTTTTTCATCTATATCATCAATAGATTTATTTCCTTGCATAATATCTTGACAAACTTTTTTTACAGCTGTTACAATCTCGCTTCTTCCACCATAATTTATAGCTACATTTAACCTTAAACCTGTATAGTTTTTACTTTCTTCTTCGCACTCTTTTATTAAATTTTTTATTTCATCATCATATGGTGTTAAATCACCTATAAATCTCAATTTAATATTTTCTGATTTATAATTATGAGCATCTTTTAAATATTCTCTTAAAAGTTCAATTATTCCCATAACTTCTTCTTTAGGTCTAACCCAGTTTTCAGTTGAAAATGCATAAACTGTTAAATATCTAACACCTATTTTGTTACAATACCTTACTATGTTTTTAAACGCCTTAGCACCTATTTTATGTCCCGCTGAGCGTGGCAATCCTCTTAGTTTTGCCCAACGCCCATTTCCGTCCATAATAATGCCTATATGTTGTGGCATTGAATCTTTTTGCATATTATAACTCCATAATTTCTTTTTCTTTTACTTTTGCACATTCATCTGCATTTTTACAGAATTTATCTGTGATGTTTTGTACTTGTTTTTCTCCATCTTTCAAATCATCTTCTGTAATTGCATTGTCTTTTTTCATAGCTTTTAATTTTTCATTAGCATCTCTACGAATTGAACGAATTGCAACTTTACATTCTTCTGCCATACGATGAATATCTTTTACGATTTCTTTTCTGCGTTCTTCTGTTAGTGGTGGGAATGTAATTCTTAAAACTTTACCATCGTTTGTTGGGTTAATTCCTAAATCTGATGTTTGAATTGCTTTTTCAATGCTTGATAAAGCAGACATATCCCAAGGTTGAATTACTAAAACTCTTGCTTCTGAAACAGAAATTGCTGCTAATTGTTGGATTGGTGTCATTGCTCCGTAGTAATCTACAGATATTTTATTTAAAACTGCAGGATTTGCTCTACCTGCTCTGATTGAAGCATATTCGTTTTCTAAAGCTGATATACTTTTTGTCATTTTAGTTTGTGCTTTTTCGATTACAGTTTTCATAATATTTGTCTCCTTTAATAACAATTATTCAGTAACAGTAGTTCCTACTATTTCTCCTTTAGCTGCTTTTACTATATTGCTAGGATCATTTAAATTAAATACAACTATTGGAATATTATTATCTTTACACATTGATGCTGCTGTTGAGTCCATTACAGCTAAGTTTTTAGATAAAACATCTGTGAATGTTAGTTCGTCGAATTTTACTGCATCAGGATATTTGTGTGGGTCTTTGTCATATATACCATCTACCATTGTAGCTTTGAATATAACATCAGCTTCTATTTCTGCTGCTCTTAAAGTTGATGCTGTATCTGTTGAAAAGAATGGATTACCTGTTCCACAACCAAAGATTACAACTCTTCCTTTTTCTAAGTGTCTTACTGCTTTATTTCTTATGTATGGTTCTGCTACTTGTTGCATTGCGATAGCTGTTTGAACCCTTACATCTACTCCTAAACTTTCTAATACATCTGCAACTGCTAATGCATTCATAGTAGTACCTAACATACCAATATGGTCTGCTCTTGTTCTATCCATGCTACCACTTGAACGACCTCTCCAGAAGTTTCCGCCACCTACAACGATAGCTATTTGTACTCCTAGTTCAGCACATTCTTTTATACTTTTACAAATGTTTGTTATTACATCATAGTTTAGGCCAAAACCTTTTTCTCCTGCTAGTGCTTCACCACTTAATTTAAGTAAAATTCTTTTATATTTTAAACTCACTTTTTTCAACTCCCAGTCACTTCTTTTTTATATCATATATATGATACAATATCTATCTTTCATTGTAAAGTTTAATTTTTAAAAATTTTGTATTATTTAATAGAAAAATCTTCTCTATCTAAAGTTAGATTAGAATTATAATAAGGGTCTCCTTTTTCTAAAAAGTCTTTCCAACGATCTTTAAATCTATTTATTTCTCCTTGGAACCTTTTTATCTTTTCTGGAGTATCTTCATCACCACGACTTATTGATTCATAATGATATAACTCTGAATAAGGAGTATATACTATAAGTTTGCCTAATTCTCTAATTCTTAAACACAAATCAACATCATTAAATGCAACTTCAAATTTTTCATCAAATCCATTTATTTCATTAAACACTGATTTTTTCATCATTAAACAAGCTGCTGTACATGCTGACAAATTTTGTGCGACATTTAATCTAAACATATATCCCGAAGAATTTCTGTCAAAGCGTTTATGTGAATGTCCTGCAACTCCACCTAGACCAACAATTACACCTGCATGTTGTATCATATCGTCTGGATAATATAGCTTACACCCTACTGCTCCAACATCTTCCCTTTGGGCAAACATCAACATTTCTTCTAACCAATTATCTGTTAAAACTTCTACATCGTTGTTGAGCAATAATATATACTCACCTGTACAATGTTCAACACCAAAATTGTTGATCTTTGAGTAATTAAACTTACCTTTATAATTTATAACTTTTAAATTTTTATGCTTTTCTTTTATAGTTTCATAATATTCAAAAGTTTCTTTTTCTTCACTATTATTCTCTACAATTACTATTTCAAAATTTTTGTATGTTGATTTTTTATATATTGAATCTAAACATACTTTTAAATCATTAATATGATCTTTATTAGGTATTAATATAGAAATTTTTGGATTTCCCATTATATCATATTTTATCTTATATGTTGATGGGTCTTTACTATCCAAAACCTCTCCTTTTAAACCAACTCTTTCTAAGTGATCTTTTAAAGCTTTTTTAGCAGAAATAATTGTATATGGTTTAGCATCTGCTCCCGAAGAAACAGAATTTTGGTGAACTCTCCAAAAATATAGCACTTTATCTATATGTACTATATTTTTTGCCTTTTCACTCAATCTTAGTGCCAAATCATAGTCTTGACTTCCATTATAGTCTTCTCTAAACTTTCCTACTTCATAGAACAAATCTCTTTTAAACGCTGACAAATGACATATATAATTATATGATCTTAGTGTGTCTGGAGAAAAATCTGGTTTAAAATGAACTGCTAATGGTTTTTTTATTTTATTTGTAAACAAAGCTTCATCTGTATAGATATAATCAGAGTTTTTATCATCAATAACTTTTGCTATTTCAAATAATGCTCCTTTTGATAAAATATCATCATGGTCGAATAACACTATATAATCTCCTGTTGACATATCACAACATACATTAGTGTTTTCTGGAATGCTTTTGTTTTCAATCTTTTTATATTTTATTCTGCTATCTTTTTGACAATAATTTTTACATATATTACTTATTTCTTCAGTATTTTTATCGCTCGCATCTGCCAAACATAGTTCCCAATTATCATATGTTTGTTCTAATACCGAATCAATCATATCTGTTAAATATTTTATCGGTGTATTGTAAAGTGGAACAAGAATACTAAATTTAGTATTTTTATCAAAATTATATTCTTTTTGATATTTTATTTGCTGTGAAGACAATACCCCATATTTTCTTGTGTATTTTCTTATTTTAAAAACTATTTTATTTCTTATTTGTGCTAACACAAATAAAGGGCCTTTTTTTATCAAATATTTAAACCCTTTTATAAACAACATCATCAATCTATTTGAAGCAATTTTCTGCTTTAAACTCATAATTTGCCTCCAAATTTATTATTTTGTAACAGATTTATATGCATCACATACTTCTTTGGTTTCTCCAAGCATTTTAACTTTTCCTTTTTCTAACCAAATTACTTTATTACATAATTTTTCTATTTGTTCTATTGAGTGTGATACTATTATTACAGTAGTTCCGTTCTTCATCATTTCGCTTATTCTATTTTCACATTTTTGTTGGAATAAAAAGTCACCTACTGATAAAATCTCGTCAACTATTAATATATCTGGAGTAACTACTGTTGCAATTGCAAATCCTAGCCTTGCAAGCATACCAGATGAAAAGTTTTTTACTGCTACATCTTGGAAATCTTGTAACTCTGCAAAATCTATTATTTCATCATATTTTGTGTCTATAAAATCCGGTGATAATCCTAATACTGTACCATTTAAATAAACATTTTCTCTAGCTGTTAGCTCCATATCAAAACCTGCACCTAACTCTATTAAAGGTGCAATTGTTCCATCTATTTTTACACTTCCTTCTGATGGCTGCAATATACCTGATATAACTTTTAATATTGTACTTTTACCAGCACCATTAAAACCTACTATACCAAACACATCGCCTTTTTCTATATTAAAACTAACATTGCTCAATGCTGTAAATTGTTCAAAAAACAATTGTCTTTTTACTAGTTTTATGAAATATTCTTTTAAGCTGTCTAAATTTTCTTTAGACATATTAAATCTCATTGTGACATTGTTTACTTCTATTACATTTTTACTCATAATATTCAAAAAGTCCTTCCTTGTTTTTTATATATATAAAATGAAGTTCTTTTGTAGCTTTTTAAACACAACTATACCTACAAATAATGATACTAATGCATATATAATACATATTAGATTTGTTTCTAAACTTGGTACTGTATTGTACATTAAAATATCTCTTGTATAAGAAACATAATGATATAATGGGTTTATCTTTATTAAGTTTTGCATAAATTCAGGTAAAGCATTTATTGGATAAAATATTGGTGTGAAATACATCCATGCTGTTAATATAACACCATACAAATGTAAAATATCTCTAAAATATACTGTTAGTGCTGACAATAATAATCCCATACCTGCTGAAAAAATCAATGTATAAATCATAGGAACAGGAATTAACAATGCTGTCCATGTTAAAGGTGTTCCTGTTATTGCAAAAATTATTGCAACAGCTATAAATGAAAATAACATATTTACAAATGCAAATACTATTTTTTCTAATGGAAATATATATTTAGGTATATATACTTTTTTTATCAAACTACTTGCAGATAATATTGACATTATACAGCTGTTTGTAGCTTCTGAGAAAAATCCCCAAACTGTTGAACCTATTAAATAATATAATGGGAAATTAGGTATATCAAATTTAAAAATTTGAGAAAACACGGCTGTCATTACTAACATCATTAATAATGGATTTAATATACTCCATACTAAACCCAATACCGACCTTCTATATTTAACTTTTATATCTCTTGAAATTAAATTAAATAATAAATATCTATACTTCAAAAAATTTTTTACATCAGTCTTCAACGCCACAATCCCTCTTTCAAAAAAATATTTTCATACCATTATATCATAAACTTATATATAAGTAAACTTTATTTTTAATTATTATACCCATATCCCACTTTGTTTAATATAATTTATATATTACGTTTTTATATTTTTAATTTGACTATTGACATTTTTTTCAAAAGTGATATAATAACTTCGAGATGCATAAAACAATTATTTTTATGCAAATATATTGACCTAGCAGTTTACTGTAAAAAGCTCGTCGGACGGGGCTGGTCGTTGCCGAAGTTGTGACTTTTAGTCACATTTATTGATAGAGTTAAAAGCTCGCTTTATAAGTTGGTTACTTTATAACCGTGTTGATGCACACCACTTGTGAAAGATTCAATAGAAGAGTAGGATAATATATTTGCTCATAAATTCTAGAGAAGTAATTGGATTTTATGCTGTATTTTTATAATAATTATTTTGCGTTTTTTTGTATAAATTCGTATAAATATAAAATATTCTTATATGGTAATTTTACAGATAGTGTAGCGTCAAGCTTACACTATCTGTTTTTTATTTCCAATTTTTCTGTGTGCTTAAAAATAATAAACTAATTTTATTTAGTTTGGGAAAGGATTGATACCGATGAATTTAGACAAACAAAAAAATGCCCCTATTTACACAGCATTACAACAATTTAGGCGTAAAAGAGTTGTCCCTTTTGATGTTCCAGGTCATAAGCGTGGGCGTGGTAACCCAGAATTAGTCGAATTACTTGGAGAACGCTGTGTTGGTATTGATGTAAACTCAATGAAGCCTTTGGATAATCTTTGCCACCCTGTTTCTGTAATAAAAGAAGCTGAAGAACTTGCTGCTGATGCTTTCGGCGCTAGTCATTCTTTTTTAATGGTTGGTGGCACTACATCTTCTGTACAGGCTATGATTTTATCTGCGTGTAAAGCTGGTGATAAAATCATATTACCTAGAAATGTACACAAAAGTGCTATTAATGCTTTGGTTTTATGTGGTGCTATTCCTGTTTACATTGACCCTAAAGTAGATAAAAATTTAGGTATTCCTTTGGGTATGGAAATTGAAGATTTAAAAGAAGCAATGAATAAACATCCTGATGCTGTTGCCATATTAGTAAATAACCCTACTTATTATGGAATTTGTTCTGATTTAAAATCCTTGGTTAAAATTGCTCATGAACACAATATGTTAGTTTTAGTTGATGAAGCTCATGGTACACATTTTTACTTTAGTGAAAATTTACCATGTTCTGCAATGGAAGCTGGAGCTGATATGGCTGCTGTTTCTATGCATAAATCTGGAGGTAGTTTAACTCAAAGTTCTCTACTTTTACTTGGTGAAAATGTAAATGCTAGTTATGTAGAACAAATAATAAATTTAACACAAACAACAAGTGGTTCTTACTTGCTTATGTCAAGTTTAGATATATCTAGGAGAAACTTGGCTTTGCGTGGAAAAGAATCTTTTGAAAAAGTGGCTCGAATGGCTCAATATGCACGAGAAGAAATTAATGCTATTGGTGGATATTATGCTTATGGTGCAGAATTAATAAACGGCAATAGTATTTATGATTTTGATGTTACTAAACTTGCTGTATATACAAGAGATATTGGTCTTGCTGGAATAGAAGTTTATGATTTATTAAGAGATGAATATGATATTCAAATTGAGTTTGGTGATATAAGTAATATATTAGCTTATATATCAATCGGTGACAGAATTCAAGATATTGAAAGACTTGTTGGTGCTTTAGCAGACATTAAGCGTTTGTATTCTAAACCTAAAAAGAATATTTTTATGGCTGAATACATCTCTCCTACTGTAGTTGCTACTCCACAACAAGCTTTTTACGGAGAAAAAATTTCTCTCCCTATAAAAGAAACTGAAGGAAAAATTTGTGGTGAATTTGTTATGTGTTATCCCCCAGGTATTCCTATCCTTTCCCCTGGTGAAGTTATTACAAAACAAATTATCGATTATATCGAATTTGCTAAAGAAAAAGGTTGCTCTATGCAAGGTCCTGAAAGTGAAGATATTTCAAGATTAAATGTATTAAAGGAGGACTTTTAAAATATGAATTTTTGGTTTAGTGAACATCATACTGATAATGTTAAAATGTCTATAAAAATAGAAAAACATTTATTTAGTGAAACTAGCGATTTTCAACGCATTGATGTTTTTGACTCTTTAGAATTTGGGAAATTTGTAACTTCTAACGGTAGTGTCATTTTTTCTGAAAAAGATGAGTTTACATATGACGAAATGATAGTTCATGTTCCTATGGCTGTTCACCCTTGTGTTAAAAAGGTTTTAGTTATTGGTGGTGGCGACGGTGGTGTTGCCAGAGAATTATCATACTATGAGGAAATAGAGCAAATTGATGTTGTTGAACCCGACAAACTTTTTGTTGATGTTTGTCAAAAATATTTTCCTGATAATGCTTGTGGTTTACAAGATAGCAGAGTAAATATTTATTATGAAGACGGACTAAAATTTTTACGCTCTAAAACTGATGAATATGATTTAATAATAAACGATTGCACTGACCCATTAGGTCATGCTGCTGGTTTATTCACTAAAGAATTTTACGGAAGCTGTTATAAAGCATTACACGATGATGGAATAATGGTTTATCAACATGGTAGTCCTTTCTTTGATGAAGATGAAGAAACTTGTAGAGCTATGCATAGAAAAGCTTATCGCAGTTTTCCTATAAGTAGAGTTTATCAAGCACATATTCCAACCTGTCCTTCTGGATATTGGTTGTTTGGATTTGCATCTAAAAAATATCACCCTTTAAAAGATTTAGATGCTAAAAAATGGAATGATAGAAATATCAAAACATGGTATTATACAACAAATTTACATAACGGTGCTTTTATGTTGCCTCGTTATGTTGAAGATTTATTAATAGAAGAGGAGAATTAATTATGAGTAAAGTTTTAATTATCGGTTGTGGTGGAGTTGCTTCAGTTGCAATTCAAAAATGTTGTCAATTAAGTGAAATTTTTTCTGAAATCTGTATCGCTAGCAGAACAAAATCTAAATGTGATGAATTAAAAGCAAAATTAGAAAACAAAACTGCTACAAAAATCACTACTGCTAAAGTTGATGCTGATAATGTTGATGAGGTTATTGCTTTAATTAAATCATATAACCCTGTTACTGTTTTGAATGTTGCTTTACCTTATCAAGATTTAACTATTATGGACGCTTGTTTAGCTTGTGGTGTTCATTACATAGATACTGCTAACTATGAGCCTGAAAATACTGATGACCCTGAGTGGCGTAAAATTTATGAAAAACGCTGTGAAGAAAAAGGCTTTACTGCTCTATTTGATTACAGCTGGCAATGGAATTATGACCAAAAATTTAAAGATGCTGGTTTAACTGCTCTTTTAGGTACTGGTTTTGACCCTGGTGTTACAAGTGTATTTTCAGCTTATGCTTTAAAACACTATTTTGATGAAATTCATACTATCGACATTTTAGACTGTAATGGTGGCGACCACGGATATCCATTTGCTACAAACTTTAATCCAGAAATAAATTTAAGAGAAGTTTCTTCTAATGGTAGTTACTGGGAAAACGGACACTGGGTTGAAACAAAACCTATGGAAATTAAAAGAGTTTATAATTTTCCACAAGTTGGACAAAAAGACATGTATCTTCTTCACCATGAAGAAATCGAATCTTTGGCTAAAAACATCCCTGGCGTAAAAAGAATTAGATTCTTTATGACATTTGGTCAAAGTTATTTAACTCACATGAACTGTTTAGAAAATGTTGGCATGTTATCAACTACTCCTATAAACTTTGAAGGTAAAGAAATTGTTCCTATCCAATTTTTAAAAGCTCTTTTACCAGACCCTGCTTCTTTAGGTCCTAGAACTGTTGGTAAAACAAATATTGGTTGTATCTTTACTGGTATTAAAGACGGTAAAGAAAAAACTATCTACATTTATAATGTTTGTGACCACCAAGAATGTTACAAAGAAGTTGAAAGTCAAGCTATTAGCTATACAACTGGTGTACCTGCTATGATTGGTACTGCTTTAGTTGTTAGTGGTGTTTGGAATAAAACTGGTACTGTAAACTTAGAAGAATTAGACCCAGATCCATACATGGATATGTTAAACAAATATGGTTTACCTTGGGTTGTTGACGAAAATCCTGTTGTTGTGGAGTAAGATATGAAAATTAATGAATTAAACACTCCTGTATATTTAGTTGATGAAGACAAATTAGAAAAAAACTTAAAAATTCTTCAAAATGTAGAACAAGAAACTGGTTGTAAAATACTTTTAGCTCAAAAATGTTTTTCTATGTTTAAAGTTTATCCTTTAATTGCTAAGTATATTTCTGGTTGTACTGCTAGTGGGCTTTATGAAGCCTTACTAGCACATGAAGAAATGGGTAAAGAAAATCATGTTTTTAGTCCTGCTTTTACTAAAGATGAAATGACTCAAATTTGTAAAATCTGTGACCACATTTCTTTTAATTCTATTAATCAATTAGAACTACACAGAGATATTTGGGAAAATTCTAATGTAAGTGTAGGTCTTAGAATTAATCCAGAACATTCAACTCAAGAAGGACACGAAATCTATGACCCTTGTGCAAAAGGTTCAAGACTTGGAATTACAAGAGCTAATTTTCCTAATACATTACCTAAAGGTGTTGAAGGGTTACATTTTCACACACTATGTGAACAAGATGCTGTTCCTTTAGTTGAAACATTTAAAGCTGTTGAAGAAAAATTTGGAGAGTTTTTACCTCAAATTAAATGGTTGAATTTAGGTGGAGGTCATCATATAACAAGAGATGACTATCAATTAGATATGCTTAAAGATTTAATTAAATATATTAAATCAAAATATAATGTAGAAGTTTATTTAGAACCAGGAGAAGCTGTTGCTTTAAATGCTGGTTACTTAATAACCACCGTTATGGATATTGTAGATAACAGCTTACCTATTTTAATTTTAGATACTTCTGCTGCTTGTCATATGCCTGATGTTTTAGAAATGCCTTACAGACCTCCTTTGAAAAATAGCGGTAAACCTAATGAAAAAGCTTTTACTTGCAGGTTGTCTTCTAGAACATGTTTAGCAGGTGATGTTATTGGAGATTATAGTTTTGATGTTATGCCAAAAATTAATGACAGATTAGTTTTTGAAGATATGGCTATTTATTCTATGGTTAAAAATAATACATTTAATGGTATTACTTTGCCAGATATTGCTTTGTTACATAAAAATGGTGATTGTGAAATAGTTAAGAAATTTAGCTATAATGATTTTAAAGGGAGATTGTCTTAAAATGAATTATTTAAACTCTAAACCTATAAATGACGGCTTTTATATGCCTGCTGAATTTTCTAAACATCAAGCAACTATTTTAATTTGGCCTACTCGACCTGGTAGTTGGGGAAAAAATCCAACAGACGCTCAAAATGCTTTTTGCAATGTTATCAATACTATTTCTGAAAATGAAGTTGTATATTTACTAACTTTAAAAGAACACAATGAACAAGTTAAAAATATTTTTAATGATAATAAAAATGTTGTCATTTTTCAAATAGACAGCAATGACGCTTGGGCTAGAGATACTGCTCCTACATTTGTTACTAATGATAAAGAAGTTAGAGGAATTAGTTGGAATTTTAATGCTTGGGGTGGAGATTTCGACGGACTATATGCAGACTGGGAAAAAGATAATGCTCTTGCAAAAAAATTATGTGATACTTTAAATTGTAAATGTTACAATGCTGAACATTTTGTTTTAGAAGGTGGTTCTATCCACTCTGATGGTGAAGGTACTTTACTTGTTACTGAAAGTTGTTTACTAAGCAAAGGTAGAAATCCTGAGCTAACAAAAACAGAAATAGAAAATATTTTGAAAGAATACTTATCTATTAATAAAGTTTTGTGGTTACCTAGAGGTATATACAATGATGAAACAAACGAACATGTTGACAATGTTTGCAGTTTTATTGCGCCTGCTGAAGTTGTATTGGCATGGACTGATAACAAAAATGACCCACAATATGAATTATCTAAAGCTTGTTTAGATTATTTAGAAAATACAACTGATGCACAGGATAGAAAAATTAAAGTTCACAAGTTACCTATTCCAGATAATCCTATTTGCTGTTCTGAAGATGATTGTAACGCTTATGAATTTGAAGAAGGCGAAGATGTTAGAAATGTTGGAGATAGATTAGCTGCAAGTTATGTGAATTTCTATTTTTGTAATAACACTATCCTTTTACCACAATTTGGTGGTGAAAATATAGAAAGTGATAAAAGAGCAATTGATATTATGTCAAGATTATGCCCTAATCACAAAGTTGTAGGTATTGATAGCCGTGCTATTTTACAAGGTGGTGGAAATATCCACTGCATTACACAACAAATTCCGAAAGGAGATTTTTAATATGAGTTTAGTTTGTGTTGCAGGTATACAAATGCAATGTTCTAATAATCCTGATGAAAATATAAAAAAAGCTGAAACACTTGTTAGAGAAGCTCATAGTAGAGGTGCAAAAATAATTCTTTTACCAGAATTGTTTGAAAGAAATTATTTTTGTCAAGAAAGACAATATGATTACTACTCATATGCTACACCTTTAAATGAAAATAAAGCTGTAAAAAGATTTTCCCAGGTTTGTAAAGAATTATCTATTGTTATGCCTATTTGTTTTTATGAAAAAGATGGTAATGTTTTATATAATTCTGTTGCAATGATAAATGCTGATGGAAATATTTTAGGTGTTTATAGAAAAACTCATATTCCTGATGACCATTTTTATCAAGAAAAATTTTATTTTACTCCTGGTAATACTGGTTTTAAAGTTTTTGACACAGCTTATGGCAAAGTTGGTGTTGGTATATGTTGGGACCAATGGTTCCCTGAAACTGCTAGATGTCTTGCATTAAATGGCGCTGACATTATTCTTTACCCTACTGCTATTGGTAGTGAACCTATACTTAATTGTGATAGTAGTGGTCACTGGCAAAGAGTTATGCAAGGACATGCTGGAGCTAATATTATACCTGTTATTGCTGCAAATAGATACGGTGTAGAGTCTGTTTCACCTTGTGATGAAAACAATAATCAAACTTCTTCCCTTTCTTTTTATGGAAGCAGTTTTATTTGTGATGAAACAGGTTTAATTTTAAAACAAGCTGATAAAACAGGTGATGCTGTTTTAATAGCTGAATTTGATTTTGCAAAAATTGCAAATCAAAGATTAGAATGGGGACTATTTAGAGATAGAAGACCTGAATGTTATAAAAAAATTGTTGAATAAATAAAAAACACACTACTAATTTAAGTAGTGTGTTTTTTATCTTATTTTGACACTCCACATGGATATAGGTCTAACACTTTTAACTCATCGTCTAACATTGATGATGCAAATCTATATCCACCGGATAAGTTGTAACAATCATATCCATTTTGACTTAATATTCTACAAGCTAAATAACTTCTCAATCCACTATGACAGTTTACATATATTTTTTTACTTTTATCTACTTCGTTTATTCTATCTCTTAATTCATCTAATGGAATATGTTTTGTATTTTTAAAATGTCCGTTTTTATATTCAAATGGTGTTCGAACATCTAATAAAACTACATCTTCCCTTTCCATTAAATCAGGAATATCATGCCAATGGTATTGTTTTACAACTCCGTCTATTATATTTTCTGAAACATATCCTAAAATATTTATAGGGTCTTTTGCAAGTCCAAATGGTGGTGCGTATGATAAATCTAAATCAATAAGTTCATTTATTTTCATTCCATTATTTATAGCTGTTGATAATACATCTATTCGCTTATCAACTCCGTCAAAACCAACTGCTTGTGCACCCAATATTTTATTGGTTCCCTTTTCATATATTGCTTTTAAGCATATATCCTTTGCATTAGGATAATAACTTGCATGTGACATAGAGTATATTACAACTTTTTCATAATCAAAACCATTTTCTTTTGCAACTTTTTCATTTATTCCAGTAGATGCAACTGCTAAATCAAATAGTTTAATTATAGATGTTCCCATTGCACCTAAATACTTAACTTCTTTACCCAAAATAGAACCAGCAACCAATCTTCCTTGTTCATTAGCTGGTCCTGCCAATGATATCATCGTTTTCTTACCTAAAACTTTTTGTTCTATCTCTACTGCATCTCCAACTGCATATATATCTTCATCGCTTGTTTGCATTTTTTCATTGACTACTATTGAACCTTTAAATCCTAATTTTAATCCAGCTTCTTTTGCCAAATTATTTTCAGGTGCAACTCCAATAGCCATAATTACTAAATCTGTTTCTAAGCTTTCTCCAGACTCTAACTCAACTTTTATATGCTCATTGTTAGGTTCAAATCCTTTTACAGCCTTATTTACTCTCAAATCTAAACCTTTATCAATTAAGTATTTATGAACTGGAACTATCATATCATAATCTATGTTTATCAAAATTTGTGGGTCTAATTGTATTAAAGTTGTTTTAATATCACGATGTATAAAGTTTTCTGCAACCTCTAATCCAATAAATCCTCCACCAACTACAACTGCATTTTTCACATTATTTTTTTCTATATAATCATAAATTGAAAATGTATCTTCTACTGTTTTTAATGTTTTTACTCTTTCATCATCTACACCTTTAAAATTAGGTTTTATTGCTTTTGCTCCAGGTGATAATATAAGTTTATCGTATGACTCTGTATAACAATTACCATCTAAAAGATTTTTTACTTCTATTGTTTTATTATTTCTATCAATGCTTAAAACTTCTTGATTTACTCTTACATCTACATTAAATCTTTTTCCAAAACTTTCTGGTGTTTGTAAAGTTAGTTTTTCTTTTTCTGTGATTACTTCACCTAAATAATATGGTAATCCACAATTTGCATATGAAATATATCCTGTTTTTTCAAACATTATAATCTCAGCATTTTCATCTAATCTTCTCAATCTTGCAACAGCACTTGCTCCACCTGCTACTCCACCTACTACTAAAACTTTCATTACTATCACCTTTCTTATCTTTCTATTTCACCTTGATATAGACAAATTCCTCCTATGTTTATTGCATTATATCCCATATCTTTTAAAATGCTACAAGCTTGACTGCTTCTTGCTCCACTATGGCAATAAACATATAAATTTTTATCTGTACTATAATCAATTTGTTCGATATTAGATAATGGAATATTTATACTATTTGGTATATGACCATCAGCATATTCTTCTTTTGTTCGTACATCTAATAATATTCCGTTTTTATCTGATTTATATTTATCTAAACCTTCTGTTAATGTGTTTTTATTTTGAAAAAAATTTAAAAAATTCATTTTTTATTCCTCCTTGTTATGATTCTATTATACTACTTTTATTTTTATATTCTGTGATTAAGTCACAAATTTTATTATTTTTTTAATTTACTATATTTTCCATTAATATTTATTTATATATTGACAACACTATTATTGCAAACGCAAAATATATTTAAATTTAAAGGAGATTTTTAATTATGTATAATAGTAAAAGTAGTAATAAATTAGTTGTTCCAGAAGCAAAAGAAGCTATGAATAAATTTAAAATGGAAGCTGCAACAGAAGTTGGCGTAAACTTAAAAGAAGGTTACAATGGTGACTTAACTTCTAGACAAGCTGGTTCTATCGGTGGTCAAATGGTTAAGAAAATGATCGAAGCTTACGAAAATTCTATTAAATAATTAATTTAAATTATAGAAAAAAGTAGACACTAATAAGTGTCTACTTTTTTTGTGACAATAATTTATTATTATACTTTTTGGCTAGCTTTTTTATCTTTGTAGATTTTTTCTAATATATCTACTGTCAAATCTATACCGAATTTAGATGTATCTAAAGTTACATTATATGTTTGTAAGTCGCCCCACCTTTTATCTGTAAAGTAGTTGTAATAATTACTACGCTTTTTATCCATTCTCTTAATTTGTTTTATTGCTTTTTCTTCTGTTAAATTATGTAAGTGTGTCATTCTGTTAACTCTGTAATCTATATCTGCATGTATAAATACATTTATACAATTTGGATTGTTTTTTAATACTTCATCTGCACAACGACCTACTATTACACAATCTCCCTCTGAAGCAAATTTTCTTATTATTTCAGATTGTGCAATATAAATCCTATCTGTCAATGGTAAATCACTTTCTAAAAGTATACCAGAATTCCAAATAGTTGCAGCACCTGTTGATAAAGAATATAGTAAACTATTTGTTGCTGTTTCTTCATTTTCTTTTGCAATAGTTTCATCTATACCGCATTTTTTAGCTGCCATTTGAATTAGTTCTTTATCATAAAAAGGAATACCAAGTTTTTCTGCTAATTTTTTTCCAACTTCTCTACCACCACTACCATTTTGTCTTCCTATTGTAATTATAATGTTTTGTTTCATTGTTATTCCTCCATTTCTTAGTAAGTATTTTTACTACATATTCATTATAGCACACAATATATTAAAAATAAATAGTTTTTTAAAAATTTTTTTATAATTTATAGATATTTTATATAATTATATAGAAAAAAGCTGGTTAAAACCAGCTTTTTTCTTATATCTTATTTACTTTTGCAAAATTTGCCATTAACTTTTTAGTTCCTACTTTATCAAATAATATTTCTACCATAATATCTCCACCCATTGATGTCATAGCAACTACTTTACCTTCTCCAAATACTTTGTGAGAAACTCTATCCCCTACAGTATAATTTATATCTGCTTTTGGTGCTGAGGCTTTTGTTCCTACACTAGCATATTCTTTTTGTAGTGGTTTTCTAATTTCTTGTCTTGAAACTTGAGGTTTGTTAAATAATGTCAAAGTATTATCTTTAACTTCTACAACATCACTCATCATTTCTTTTATGAACATAGATGGGTCATTAATACTTTTTTTACCAAACATCATTCTCTCATACGCATTTGTTACATATAACTTTTCTTTAGCCCTTGTTATACCTACATATGCAAGTCTTCTTTCTTCTTCTAATTCCTCATCTGATTGTAAAGACGCATATCCAGGGAAAATTCCGTTTTCCATGCCTACTATAAATACAACTGGAAACTCTAAGCCTTTAGCTGAATGTAATGTCATTAATGTTACTTTATCATCTGAATCATTCATATTATCCAAATCTGTAAATAAACTTACTTCTTCTAAAAATCCAGACAAAGAAGGTTCTTCATTTTCTTGTGAGTATTTAACCAAGTTTGATTTTAACTCTTCTATATTCTCTAATCTTACTCGTCCTTCTACTCCTTGAGCTGATAAGTATAAGTTATATCCAGTTTTATCCATTACTTCATCTAACACATCTTCTAAATCCATTGTTAAAGATATATCTGATAATTCTTCTATCATATTAACAAATTCTATTAAAGATTTACTTTTTTTCGCTAAAACACTGTATGTATCAGATGTTTTCATTATTTCAAACATTGAAACACCTGTTTGTAAAGATATTTCTTCGACTGCTTTTATTGTAGCTGCACCAATTCCTCTTTTAGGCTCATTTATTATTCTTTTTAGTCTTACAGAGTCTGATGGATTTTCCATAACATGAAAATAAGCTAAAATATCTTTTATTTCTTTTCTATCAAAGAACTTTGTTCCACCAACTATTCTATAAGCTATTCCTCGTCTTACTAACTCTCTTTCTATTGTGTTTGATTGAGAATTCATTCTGTATAATACAGCATGGTCTGAGAAATGTCTTCCTCTTGCAACAGAGTTTTCTATTTCTTGTCCTACAAATCCACTTTCTTCGTAATCTGTTTTTCCACGAAAAACTGTTATTTTTTCACCTTGGCCATTTTTAGTCCATAAGTTTTTACCTTTTCTACCTATGTTATTTTTTATAACTTGGTTTGCAGTATCTAGTATTGATTGTGTTGAACGATAATTTTGCTCTAATCTAATTACAACAGCATCTTCAAACTGATTTTCAAAACTTAGGATATTTTCTATTGTTGCTCCTCTAAATTTATAAATACTTTGGTCATCATCACCCACAACACATAAGTTTTTATGTTTTTTAGATAGTAAGCTAACCAATTTGTATTGAATTTGGTTTGTATCTTGATACTCGTCTACTAAAATATACTTATATAAATTTTGATAGTGTTCTAATACATCTGGAAAGTTTTCAAACAACTCTACAGTTAACATTATAATATCATCAAAATCAACTGCGTTTGCATTTTTTAATCTTTTTTGATATGACTCATATACTTCTGCTATTTTCTTTAATCTAAAGTCAGAACCACTTTCTTGTAACATTTGCTCTGGCTTAATTGATGAGTTTTTTTGGTTGGATATTTGGCTTAAAATAGCTTTTGGTGCAAACATCTTTGTATCCATTCCCAAACTTTCCATACAATCTTTTATTACTCTTATACTATCATCTGTATCATAAATTGTAAAAGAAGAGGTATATCCTAAATTTTCTATTTCACGCCTTAATATTCTTACACAAATAGAATGGAATGTTCCTGATGCAACACTACTGCCCATATCTCCCAATCGTTTTTCTAATCTTTCTTTTAATTCGTTTGCTGCTTTATTTGTAAAAGTGATTGCAAGTACATTCCAAGGATTTGGTGTTCTTGCACCTATAAGGCTTAATACTCTTTCTTTATTATCATGTTTTTGGTCTATATAATCTTGTAGAAAATCTAAATCATCTTCATCAATAATAGGTGTAAATGTGTCTTCATAATAAGCATTTCCATATTCTAGTAAATGGCCTATTCTATTTACTAATACTGTAGTTTTTCCACTACCTGCACCTGCTAAAATCAATAACGGACCATTTACTGTAAATACTGCTTTTTTCTGCATATCATTTAAAAAATCATATTCCATCTCTATTATTTCTTTTTTTAATTCGTTATATCTTTTCTCTAACATAGCTTTCTCCGTTTCCTATTTTTTTTCAAAATTATCTAACTCATCTAAAATAAATTGCACCATCTTTTCATGTCCATCTTTACTTAATTCAAAACATTCTTCTTTTTTTATCTCACTATTATCACAAGAATAAATGCCTTCCCATATTAAAACAGTTATTCCTTTTTCTTTATCTGGTATTATTTTATAATTAAATCCCTTTTTACTTCCAGTGTATATATTTATAAAATATCCATTATTAAATAAATATTCAAATTCTGGAATTTCTATATCATTTTGTTTTATCATTTAACTACCTCTCAAACAGTTTTATATAATTATATCATTTTTTTTATATTTTGTATAATAAATTTTACTCTTGACATTTAGACATTTTTTGTATATATTTATATTATAATATTAAAGTCTGTTTCAGGGCGGAGTGAAATTCTCCA
This sequence comes from Oscillospiraceae bacterium, assembly GCA_017887325.1. Lineage (GTDB taxonomy): Bacteria > Bacillota > Clostridia > Oscillospirales > Ruminococcaceae > Massiliimalia. The sequence goes on from JAGHIE010000002.1 coordinate 384,338, forward strand.
CTGGTGGTATAGTCCACGACCTATATTACAAATGTAATGTAGCTGATTTGGTGTAATTCCAAAACCAACGGTTAAAGTCCGGATGAAAGAAACAATTGCTTTTTGCTATAACTTTTTGTGTTATGTTATAGTCTATAATGTAATTATTTGCCCTAGAAATTTGTAAATTTCTAGGGTTTTGTTTTTGAAACAGACCTCATTTTTAGGAGGTATTTTTTTATGAACAATTTAAACACAAACACAAATTTAAAAACATTTACTACACAAAAACTTGTATTAATGGCTTTAATGTGCGCTCTTGCATATATTAGTACAGTTTTTATTCGAGTTCCAGTTGTTTCATTTTTAACTTATGATCCCAAAGATGTTATTATAGTGATATCTGGGTTTATCTTTTCACCACTGCATTCGATTCTTGTTTCAGTTATTGTTTCTTTAGTAGAAATGGTAACTGTTTCTGACTCTGGACCTATAGGTCTTTTAATGAATGTTTTTGCTAGCTGTATCTTCTCATTGATTGCTACTGTTTTTTATAAAAAAGATTCTAATAATAAATCTATAATATTAGGCTTATCTCTTGCTTCTATTAGTATGACAGGATTTATGTTGATTTGGAATTATCTTATCACACCTTTTTATCTAGGTGTTCCTAGAAGTGCTGTTATAGATATGTTAGTTCCTATAATTTTACCTTTTAATTTAATTAAAAGTATATTAAACAGTTGTATTATACTATTAATATATAAACCTGTTATTAATTCACTATATAAAAATAAAATAATTAGTAATCACAATATTTCTTCAAACAAAAATAACAAGAGTATCCCTATTATAATAATATCAGTTTTATTAATATTAACATGTATATTTATAATTCTTGTATATAACAAAATTATCTAATAAAAAAAGCACACATAAGTGTGCTTTTTTTATATTCTAAATATTTTTCTAAATATTTTTTCTGTTGTATTCTGTAACATTCTTCTCTCATCTGAGTTAAACCCAAATAATATAAAACCTATAAAATACATACATACATATGCTATTCCACCAAATAAACAAATAAATAAATCTTTCATATTAAATACTGTACTCAATATCACACCAAATATTATTGCTGGTAACATTGCAGGTATTAGTCCTATCATTTGTTTCCAGAAAAGTTTTACATTTAATTTAATACATTTTTGATAATACATATTTAAAACTATTGTATTACCTATTATTACAGATATCAAAGTTCCTAATCCTGCACCGATAACACCAAACTTTATTGCTAAAGGTATTGTAAATATAACATTTAAAATACATGTAAATAAATAGATAAAAGCTGGTACTCTGTGCATATTTTTTGCTTGTTGTACTTGTAAACCTAAACTTTGTATTGCAGGAGTCAATTTTGATAAGAATAACAATATTACAGTCATGTATATTAAATTACTATAATCTCTAAGTTCTGCACCTGCCCAATAATGTATAAATATTTTTCCAAAAAAGATAAATCCAGTTAGTACCAAAGATAATATTATAAAAGAAATTCTACCTACTTTAATAAATAATCTTGATAAATCTGTATTACTTCTTCTTTGTGCAACCATTCTGTGTATAGTAGGAGCAAATACTGCTGATACTGTTACAGCTAATGTATTAAAATATTGTGCTAATTTATCTGCATTGTTATACACACTTACTTGCTCAACTGGTGCAAATTTTCCTAACAAAATTGGATCTAATACCCAATTTATTTTTTCTACTAATACAGTAATGAATACAAAACTAGTAAAAGTCAATATATCTTTAAATAGTTGCATACTTACTTTGGAAAATGATACTTTAAATTTTAATTTTGTAAAACAATACCATACATTCAATACTGTACAAAATAGAGATGCAATAGTTGTTGCTAAAGCAGTTCCGACACTTCCTATACCTGTTGCAATCAAAGGTATCATTACTAGAGGATTAATAAATTGTTTTAATATAAATATTATTTTAGCAAAGATAAATCTCTCATTAACTGTTATGTTAGAATCGAAAACTGTACTAGGAAAATAAATAGCTGTATTTATAGTCAAAATAAAAAAGGCTATTTTAGCTCTTGTCAACTGCTCTGTTGTCAGTGGATCTTTAAAAAACATTTGAACATTTAAAGTTAATATAATCCCTAATACTAATGCTATTATAGACATTAGTCCATATATTTTTAAAAACATACCATTAATTTTAGCCATAGATTTTTTATCTCTATTTGCTAAACTTCTGGAATAAAATCTTATATAAGCTGTTCCCATACCCATTTGCAACAATGTCAATGAGTCTGTAGCAGCTACTATTACACTACTTATTCCTAGTTCTGTCTTACCCATTAAATTATTTATTATTGGATTAGTAAATAATGTAATCAATGCTCCTATAGCTATTGAAAGGTATGATAACATCACACCCATTTTTAACTGATTTGAACGCAAAGTACTCCCCCTTATCAAAGTTTACTATTTACTAGTTTACTCCAAATAAAGAAAAAAAACAACTTTTTTCTTGCATTTTGTTTTATTATATTATTTTAAAGTTGTTAAAATAAAAACACTAGCTATACTTTTAATAACTAGTGTTTTTATTTTCTGTATTTAATTTTTTTGAATTTCATTCATACGCTATTTATTTTTTCTAAATCAAATTTCTAAAATATTAAATAATACAATCATTAACATAATTCTTTTTTATAAAACTTTTCCTAAAACTACTAAAATAGAAATAATAAAAATTGATATGACTAATATACTTGATAAATATATATAATTTAATAAAAACAAAGCTATAATTAAAAATATTTCTACTATTAAATTTAATCTAATTCTCTTTTTAAAATATATCTTTTCGTCCTCATCTAAAACTTTATTTTTATTATCAACCGGTGCATACAATAGAATAATAACAACAGATATAATTAATAGTATAGATAAAACAAATTCTATATATATTATATCTAAAATAAGCTTATTTACTACTAAAGCTAAAATTAAAATTACAGTAGAAAAAATATAACATATATACCCTTTCTCTGCATGATAACCACCTGTATAGGAACGTAAAAAAGAAAAACCACATAAAAATATAATACTTTCATAGAACATATTAAATATTAAACCAATTACTATTGTTGTAAGTACATTAATTAATATCTCACAAAATACAATTAATCCATACTTTACAATTGCTTTATCTTCTTCTTTACACTTCCCACTTTTTACAAGTATATTTACAAACCTATCAATATACATTTTAAACATTAGAATTTGCGTAATTTTTTAGCTTCTGTTGGTAATTTTTCTTGATGTAATATATATGTACAAGTTGTATTTACACTAAAAGTTGTAAACACAAATGCTAAGGCAACAAACAAATTGCCGTATTTCCCTAAGAATTTTTTCATTACTACTACCTCCATATTTAAGTGTGTCAACATTATATCACATTTATTTATCAGTAACCTATATTTTTAATAAAATACATTCTATCTTAAATGAAATACATATTTTCGACATTTTTTATTAAGAAATCATATTTATAAGTATTTTCTTATTATTTCTATTTTAAATAAAAACAAAAAAGCTGTAAGAATTATCTTACAGCTTTAACTTTGGCTCCCCCTGTTGGACTCGAACCAACGACCCTGCGGTTAACAGCCGCATGCTCTACCAACTGAGCTAAGGAGGAATATGATAAA
>JAGHIE010000024.1 GCA_017887325.1 Oscillospiraceae bacterium
ATTCGTCATTAATTCTTGTATCGCCATCTTGCATCCAAGATTTGATAGAACCTGTTGATAATGAACCAGAACCGTTATACCATGATACTCTAAAGTTTTCTGGTGCTTTTTCTTGCATATATGCTAAGAATTCTTTAAAACCTGGTACACTTGTACCTGATTCAGCGTTGAAGATATATCCGTCAAATCCATAGTATTGTGCAATTTCGATTAATTTATCTGCACATGGATAAGAACCATCTTCTGCTTTTTCAACTAATTCTCTAACAAATCTACTACCATATGCTTCATCGCCCCATGGGATAAAGATTGTACCTGTTGCTGCAACACCATTTCTATGTGCTGAGTCAATATGTTCTGGTGATGGAATTGCGATAGGACCTTCTGCAGAAGCACCACCCCAGAAATTGTATGTATCTACATATTGGAAATTGTTGAATGCATAAACGAAATCTCCGTCGCCACCTTGAGATGGAGCTTCACTAGCCCTTGCATTAGATACTGCCAAAGGCATTACTTTAGCATCTCTTGATGCTAATGGGTTTACATTAGGACCCATCCATCTGTCTCTTAGTGGAATAGCACCACGGTTATATCTTGCATCTGGGTCATTATCTGGACTCCAGTTTCTTAACTCACCAATTTGCAAGCAAGTACCGTATGGTTGAAGTGTTTCATTTTTGTAATACCAATAGTTTGGTATTGGTAAATCTTCTGGCCAATAGTTAAGACCAGCTTTTACTTCACTTGTAGTAAAAGTCATTGTTCCTGCCAACATCAACGCACTTAATGCTAATGCTGACATTCTCTTAAAAGCTTTAATCTTCATAAAATACTCCCTTCTTAGCCTTAACGACTTTCTAAGTATGTTATATCATACTCATATATTAATTATATATATAATTTTTTTAAATACAACTATAAAAACATTAGTTTTTAATAAATTTAATAAGTTTTTTTAACAAAATTATCATATTTAATGTATATATTATACAAAATATAACATATTTTGTATTATCTTTTAGTATGTTTTTGTTATATAAGTTAATACATTTAATTTTATTCCTATTGATTTTTTTAAATTTGCATTATATCATATAAAAATAGGTTTAAGGGAGGTATTTTTTGTGATAGAAAAAATTAAAAACAGCCCACTTTTTTCAAATATAACCCCTAAAGAAATAGAAACTATTTTATCATGTAGTAAATCTAAAACTGTTAAATATCAAAAAGAGTCTTTTATTTTTCTTAGTGGCGATATTCCTAAAAAACTATTTTTGTTAGTAGATGGTAAAATAAATATATGCCGAGATGAACTCAATGGAAAAAGAAAAGTTATTGCAACCATAAGTAAAGGTGGAGAGCTTTTTGGTGAAATATTTTTATTTTTAAATAAATCTTCATATGATAACTATGCTGTAGCTGTAGAAAATTCTGTCGTGATAGAAATTCCTAAAGAATATCTATACTCTAACTGTAGTCACAACTGCAATTTTCACAAAACTATGATATCAAATCTAATGTCAATATTTGCACAAAAAGCATATTATCTAAACCAAAAACTAAATATATTATCAAGCAATAACCTAAGACAAAAAATCTGCAAATTGTTATTGTCCAACCACAGCTCAAACGGAGAGTTTACTTTAAAAATGAATCGAGAAGATTTAGCTGATTTTTTAAATGTTGCAAGACCTTCTTTATCAAGAGAACTTATGAAAATGAAAAATGAAAATTTAATCAAAATTGTTGGCAAAAAGATTTTCATAAATAATTTTGATAAAATAAAAGAATATTTATAAACTGTAACATATGTTACGGTTTTATTTTTTATACTATGATATTATTCTCTTGTAACAATTAAAAAATTATCTATGAGAGGAAATATAAATATGGAATATAAAATGTTTTGTTATCAATGTCAAGAAACTGCAAATTGTAGTGGTTGTACAGTAGCTGGTGTATGTGGAAAAACTCCTACAACTGCTATTATGCAAGATTTATTAGTTTATGTTACTAAAGGATTATCTGCTATAACTACAAAATTGAGAAAAGAAGGCAAATCTGTTGAAAGTAAAATAAATAATCTTATCACACTAAACTTATTTATAACTATTACTAACGCAAATTTTGACGAAGTTGCTATCATAAACAAAATTAAAGAAACTTTAAAAGTTAAAAAAGAACTTTTAAATATGCTTGATGATAAAAATAACCTTCCAGATGCTTGTATTTGGGAAGAAGAAAGTGTTGAAGAATTTTATAACAAAGGTAAAGTAGTTGGTGTATTATCAACAACTGATGAAGATATAAGAAGTTTAAAAGAACTTATCACATATGGTTTAAAAGGTCTTAGTGCATATAGTAAACATGCAAATGTTTTATTATACACAAATGAAGATATTGACATTTTCATGCAAGAAACTTTAGCTAAATTATTAGATGATAGTTTAACAGTAGATGAGCTTATTTCTATAACTTTGGAAGTTGGTAAATATGGTGTTTGTGGTATGGAATTATTAGACAAAGCCAATACTCAAACATACGGTAATCCAGAAATAACATCTGTTAATATCGGCGTTAGAAATAACCCTGCAATTTTAGTATCAGGTCACGATTTAAGAGATTTAGAAATGCTTTTAGAACAAACTCAAGGTAGTGGCGTAGATGTTTATACTCATTCTGAAATGTTACCTGCACATTACTATCCAAAATTTAAAAAATATCCAAACTTTGTAGGAAACTACGGTAATGCTTGGTGGAAACAAAAAGAAGAATTCGAAAGTTTTAACGGTCCTATTTTAATGACTACTAACTGTATCGTACCTCCTAAACCTTCTTATAAAGACCGTATTTATACTACTGGTGCAAGTGGTTTCTCTGGCTGTAAACACATTAAAGGTGAAATTGGACAAATAAAAGACTTTTCCGAAATTATAGAACACGCAAAAAGATGTGCTCCTCCTACACAAATAGAAACAGGTCAAATTATAGGTGGCTTTGCACACAATCAAGTTTTATCTTTAGCAGATAAAGTTGTTGATGCTGTAAAATCAGGCGCTATCAAAAAATTTGTTGTAATGGCAGGTTGCGACGGCAGAGCAAAATCAAGAAACTACTATATAGACTTTGCAAAAGCATTGCCACAAGACACAGTAATTTTAACTGCAGGTTGTGCAAAATATAAATATAACAAACTTGATTTAGGCGATATTGGTGGTATCCCTAGAGTTTTAGATGCAGGTCAATGTAATGACTCTTACTCTCTTGCAGTTATAGCATTAAAACTTAAAGAAGTGTTTGGATTAGAAGATATCAATGATTTACCTATTATCTATAATATTGCATGGTATGAGCAAAAAGCTGTTATTGTTTTATTATCCTTGCTATATTTAGGTGTAAAAAATATTCATCTAGGTCCAACATTACCTGCATTCTTATCACCTAATGTTGCAAAAGTATTAGTTGACAATTTTGGTATTGCAGGTATCACAACTGTTGAAGAAGATATGAAAATATTTTTTGAATAATAATTATAAAAAAATGGTTTAGAGAAAATCTCTAAACCATTTTTATTTTATCAAATTAAATTATAACAACTGGTTTTATTAAATCTTTTGGTTTTTCTTTCATTAACATCAAGGCGTCTTCAATCTTATCAAAACCATTAAATTTATGTGTTAATAATTTTGAAGTATCTAGTCTGCCTGTTTCTAATAATGAAACTAATTTTTCCATTCTCAAACGACCACCAGGCATCAAGCCACCTCTAATAGTTTTATGGCCCATTCCACAACCCCATTCAACTCTAGGAATTTTTATGGAATCGCCTTCACCTAAGTAGTTAACATTACCAATAACTCCACCTGGTTTTAATATATTTATAGCTTGAGCAAATGTATCATTATCACCACCAGCGATAATAACTCTATCTACACCTTTACCATGTGTTTTTTCCATAATTTGCTCTACAATGTCGCCTTCTCTATAATTTATGATATCTGTTGCACCATATTCTTTTGCAATATTAATACAATTTGGTCTTGAACCAACTGCATATAATCTTGAAGCACCTCTTAAAGCTGCACCTGCAACAGACATTAATCCAACAGGACCTATTCCGATTACACAAACACTATCACCAAATTGAACATCAGCAAGTTCTACTCCATGGAAACCAGTTGGTACCATATCTGATAACATTGTTGCACTAGCTGGGTCTACTCCGTCAGGTAAAATAGCCATATTTGCATCAGCTTCATTTACATGGAAATATTCACCAAACACTCCATCTTTAAAGTTTGAGAATTTCCAACCAGCTAACATTCCACCTGAATGCATTGAATATCCACCTTGTGCTTGTAAAGAACCCCAATCTGGAGTAATTGCTGGAATAATAACTTTATCACCTGGTTTAAAATCTTTAACTAAAGAACCAACTTCAACAACTTCGCCAACTGCTTCGTGGCCTAAAATCATATTATGTCTTTCACCAATAGCACCTTCCCAAACAGTGTGAATATCTGATGTACAAGGTGATACTGCAATTGGTTTAACAATAGCATCTAGTGGACCATAAGCTGGACATTCTTTTTCAATCCAACCAGTTTTTCTGATTTGTAGCATTGCGTAACCTTTCATTTTTCATTCCTCCTAAATTTATAAAATAATTTTTTCCTTTCGTTCAATATACCACAGATTATTTATAAATTTAATATATAAAAAATGAAATATATATGTATTTTTTGTATATTTTATATAGTCGCCTTACTATTTTTTAAATTTGCTAAACTTTCCAAACTTTCTGCACAATTAATAGCTAAAGTATTAAAATACATCATGTCTGTTAAGTTGTCTAAGTCATAATTTTTCATATCAACTTTTACAAAACTTGTTAATTCATCGCTCAAAAATCCTTGTCTAATATTGTATATAATCTTTTCAAAATTAGTAAAAAGTTCTTCTAGCATATCATTATCGCTAACATTTATATTAATTTTTTCGTTACATAAATAACTGCTTAACTGTACTATTTCACTAACTAATTTTTGATTTATATTAATCATTTGAATATAAAAATCTTGTTTTTCTTTTTTCATATTCTTTTTAACATACATTAATATATCATTAGTTAATAATCTTGAATGTACTGTCATATTTATAAACTCTTTTTTGTCTGTGTTTTTATTACTTTTTCTCATTAATTTAATCATATCTACATCAATATCAAATAGTTCATTAATACTATTTTTAAATCCTGACTTTGCAGTATTGGGCAATAGATAATGATTTGCTAAAAAAGTAGTGATAGCAGCCATTGATACATATATTATTCTCATAATCAATGCGTCTTCAAGTTTTAAATTCATGGTAGCTAAAACCATAGCATAACAAGTTGTGTACATAGGCATTGTCCAAGAAGTTACAGGAACATAGTACATAAAGCAAGTAGCTAAAAATATTATCACAATATGTTCTAATGGTGTTTTTAATCCACTCATTAAAATAAATGATAAAAACACACCTGCCATTGTTCCTATAATACGATTTTTTATCTTCATATTGCTTTCTTCTGCAGAGGGCATAAGCATGAAAAACGATGTCATTGGATACCAATATGAATGATTTAGTCCACTTATTCTACAAAATGCAAAAGAAATTCCCAAAACTACTGATAACCTTAAAGCAAATCTTATTTGGAAAATATCTAGTTTTAGAAATTCTTTTAACCTTTTAGCTTGTTTGCTATCTTTTTGAATTTTCCACTCTTTTTGAGATTGATACATTGATACCTTTTGCATTTGCTCTAAAGAATATCCAATTAAAACTAACATTTCATTTAACGCTTGTTGTACTGATGTATTTTTAAATTTACAATTTTTTCTCAACTGTTCTATCATTTTAATTGAAATAGTATTATCTTTTGTATTTACTTCTTTTTCCATTAAATTAAATATATCACTTAATTTAAGTAAAAATAATTTTTCTTCTTCACTCCACTTTTCACCATAAAAATGGTCTACAAAATAATGAAATCTTTGAAAAGCCATCATAAACAGATAGTTTACTTTGCCATAACCATTAACTAAATATGAGTAGTTTCTCGAAGAATAAACAACTTGGTTCATATGAAACATCATAGATGATAGCTCACTATTCTCTTTTTTACAATTTTCGTTATTTGCAACCTTTTTTAGTTGTAAAGATATATTCTTTACAGCTTTTCTAATAGTTCCATAATGTCTTTTTCTCTTTACAATAAACGCATGAACATATAATGCGATGGTTATTATTGTAAAACTGTAAAGTAAAGCTAAAAACCTTGTATGCATAGCAGATAACTTTATTGGCATTAACTGCAACATAACAAATTCCATACCATATATAAAATATGATTTTGGATTAAACTTATTAGTAAGTATATATACTAATAAAAATGGTACAACTACATTTAATAATATTGCCAAAGGAATAGTTAGTGTTGCAACAAAAGATAAAAGTGCAACTAACATCATTATGGCATACATTTTAATCAATTCTTTTAAATGAAAGTCTTGAGTATGTTTTATTTTAAATATCAATGTTAAAAATGGTGGCATAATTACATTTGATACACCAAAGAAGTTCCATATGGTTAAAAACAAAGTAAATGAAACTAATATTGTTGGAGATGCAAGTAGCCACTTTTGTCCTATTTGTTTTATTTTTTCTTTTTTTATTATCACAATTACTCTCCCATTCTATAATATAAAAAATATTATACTACCATATTTTTAATAAGACAAGTTTTGCAAAACACTCCATGTATTTTCACATAAAAAACTCGTATCTAAATGATACGAGTTTTTCTGCTTTAAATATATCTTTTATTCATTCCACTTTTCCAAGATTGGTCTATCACATATATGCTTAAAATTAATGCACATACTCCTAAAATTATATATACAATTTTCGATAAAATGCTGTCTTGTAAAAATATATCTCCTGAAAGTAGTGGTGTGATTGAAATATATTTAACAATATATATTTTTGATGTATATGCAAGTATTGGTGCTAATATTAATGCTGTTGAGAATGTGATTGATAATGCATCTTCTTTGCATTTAGATGATATCATACAAATAATACTTCCTAATATTATTG